>NZ_LMNB01000001.1:0-821756 GCF_001422895.1 Methylobacterium sp. Leaf106 | reverse complement strand
CCGGTCGAGTTCACGCCGCAGACGGGCAATCTCGGCCGCCTGATCGGACCGCGATGACACCGGGCTCATCGGCGCGGTTCCTGGCAATCCCGCTGTCCGCGGTGGTGGGGAGCCTCCCATCAGTGCCGAGCGCCACTGCCTCAGCATCGAGGGTTGGATCCCGAGTTCGGCCGCGATCTGCATCTGCGGCCGGCCGCTGCTTTCCAGCAGGGCCACCGCCTCGCGTTTGAACTCTGGCGTGACACCAAAGGTGCAGCGAAGCAAACTCGCGTCTCGTCTTGGMCATCAAACACCTTCCCCGCCCGCAAGGAGCGTATCAGAGGTGTTCGCGAAACCGGGGGAGGATCAGGCAAACCTCCGGCTTGCCAAAGCGAATCACATCGCTCCCGACCGCGCAAACCCGTCAGTCCTCACCCGTGCCGATTGGTATAATTCGACTGGTCCCTTACACTTGTGGCCACCGCCGTCGCCGAGGCGTAAGACGAGGCGCCCTCCGCCACGTATCGTCCTGCGCCCGACCGGCCGGGGCATCGCCGGAGACGCGTTCGCCTCAGGACAATCGCGGCCCATCATGCTCTCATCCCCGCCGCCCCAGGCGAAGGCCGATACGGCAAAGAACCCGGCGACCGACGAAGCGGCCCTCGACCCGGACGCCATGCGCCAGCCCCTGCCTGACGCGTTCTACTGCGTCGGCCGCGCCGACACGCTGAAACCCGGCAGCCTGCGTGCGGTCGAACTCAATGGCGAGCAGATCGTCCTCGGCCGCGACAAGGCCGGAGCCGCCTTCGCCATGCGCGACCGCTGCCCTCACCGGGGCATGGCCCTGTCGAAGGGACGCTTCGATGGCGACGCCGTGACCTGTCCCTTCCATGGTTGGCGCTTCGGCACCGACGGGCGCTGCCGCGACGTGCCCACCCTGTCCTCGGCGGATGCGGCGGATTTCACCCGGATCACGGTCCAGCGCTTTCCCATTCGCGAGAGCGCCGGCTTCGTCTGGGTGAACCCCTATCTCGGGCCGCCGGGCGGCGACCTGCCGCCCCTGCCGGAACTCGGGTTCGAGGCGGCGGGCTCCCTGGTGGTCGAACTCGTGGTGGAGGCCTCGTTCGACCTCACCACATTGAGCCTCGTCGACCCCGGCCACGTGGCCTTCGTCCACGATTCCTGGTGGTTCCGCCCGTCGAAAGAGCTTCGGGAGAAGGTGAAGACCTTCACGCCGACGCCGCACGGCTTCACCATGTCGAGCCATGCCACCACGACCAGTTCGCCGGTCTACAAGCTGCTCGGCGGCGTACCGGAGGTGGAGATCGAGTTCCGCCTGCCCGGCGTGCGGCTAGAGCGGATCGAGGCCGGGCCGAAGCGCGTGGCGAACTACACGTTCGCGACACCGCTCACCCACAACCGTACCATGCTGACGAACGCTCTCTACTGGAACATGCCGGTCCTCAACCTGCTGAAGCCCCTGGCGCGCCCGCTGATGCGGCAGTTCCTGACCCAGGACCAGCAGGTGCTCCAGCACGCCCAGGCCGGTCTCGACCGCAAGCCGACGATGGTGCTGTTCGGCCAGAGCGATCTGCCGTCGCAATGGTATTTCCGCCTCAAGCGCGAAGCCCTCCAGGCGGCCCGCGAGGCGCGGTCCTTCCGCAATCCGCTGGTGCAGCAGGAATTGCGCTGGCGGTCCTGAAACTTTTCGGCTCTCCGCCCCGTAGCTCGTCCCTTCAGACCGATGCTTTCGGGAAGGAGCGAGACCGTTGCCGCATTTCGTCGTTCGCCGCAGTCGCATGGGGCGATTCAACTTCACGCTCATCGGTGCGCATGGGCGGATCACCGGCGTCGTCGCCATTCCGACCGAGAACAAGACCCGCGAGGAAGTCGAGGTCGAAGCCCATCGGAAGATCCGCGCCCTCGCCGGAGAGCTGGTGGCCGTGATGCCCAAGGACTGCGAAGCCTGACGGAGGGCGTCTTGATTGCGCGGCGGCCACCGCCATCTCGGAACGATGAAACGGCAAAGCCTTCTCGCGACCCTCTCCGCGCTCACCGTCATGACGCTCGGCGGCGTCGGCTACGCGGCGCACCGGCGCAGCAAGGGCCGTAACCCGTATTACAGCGGCCTGGTGACCGATCATTTCGACGGGCTGCAGTTCCACGGCGTCGATCAGCCGGCGGACAAGGTGCTGGGAGACATCCTGCGCTGGAAGCGGGAGCGGGCCGGGGTCGCTTGGCCGGCTTCGTTTCCGAGCCCCTTCGACGATACGCCGCCGGAACGGGTGGAGGGCTTACGCGTGTCGTTCATCGGCCATGCGAGCTACCTGTTCCAGGTCGGCCGCCGCAACATCCTCGTCGACCCAGTCTACGCCCAGCGCGCCAGCCCCCTCTCCGTGGCGGGTCCGAAACGGGTCAATCCGCCGGGCATCGCCTTCGATGCGCTTCCGCCCATCGACGTCGTGCTGATCACCCACAACCATTACGACCATCTCGACGGACCGACGGTGGCCCGGCTCTGGCAACGGCATCAGCCCCTGATCGTGGCGCCGCTGGGCAACGACAGCATCCTGCGGTCCTTCGACGATACGATGCATGTGGAGACATGCGACTGGGGCCAGTCCGTCGATCTCGGCGGCGGGCTCACGTTACACATGACCCCCGCCAATCACTGGTCGGCCAGGGGCCTGAACGACAAGCGCATGGCGCTATGGTGCTCCTACGTCCTGACCAGCCCGTCCGGCGTCATCTACCATTCCGGGGATACCGGTCTCGCCGATGGCGCGATCTTCCGCGATGCCCGCGACCGCTTCGGTCCCCCGCGCCTCGCTACCCTGCCGATCGGGGCCTACGAGCCGCGCTGGTTCATGAAGGGCCAGCACATGAACCCGGCCGACGCCGTCGTGGCGGCCGGACTGCTCGGGGCGGACCAGATGCTCGGCCACCATTGGGGCACGTTCCGCCTCACCGACGAGGGAATCGAGGAGCCGGTGGAGGCGCTGCTGGCGGCCTGCGAAGCGGAAGGGATCGACCCGGCCCGCTTCATTCCGCTGCGACCCGGCCAAGTCTGGTCGGTCTGACGGACGGACGCAGCCTCAGACTACAGGATGAACCGGCTGAGATCCGCGTTCGCGGCGAGGCTCTCCACCCGTTCGCGGACATAGGCGGCGTCGATCGCGACGGTCTCTCCCGACCGGTCGGTGGCGGTGAAGGAGATGTCGTCGATCACCCGCTCCAGCACGGTCTGGAGCCGGCGCGCGCCGATATTCTCCACCGAATTGTTCACCTCGACGGCGACCCGCGCGAGCGCGTCCACGGCATCGTCGGTGAAATCGAGGGTCACGCCTTCCGTCGCCATCAGCGCCACGGTCTGTTTCAGCAGGCTCGCCTCGGTGGTGGTGAGGATCTGCTTGAAATCCTCCACGGTGAGGGGTTGCAACTCGACCCGGATCGGCAGGCGGCCCTGCAGTTCCGGCAGGAGATCGGACGGTTTAGAGACGTGGAAGGCGCCGCTGGCGATGAACAGGATATGGTCGGTCTTCACCGGACCGTGCTTCGTCGCCACCGTGGTTCCCTCGATCAGGGGCAGCAGATCGCGTTGCACGCCCTCGCGGGACACGTCGGCCGATGAGCGGCCTTCCTTGGCGCAGATCTTGTCGATCTCGTCGAGGAAGACGATGCCGTTGTTCTCGACCTCGCGGATCGCCTCCTGTGTGAGGGATTCCGTATCCACCAGCTTGTCGGATTCCTCGGCGAGGAGGGGGGCGTAGGCCTCGCGCACCGTCATCCGCTTCGGCTTGCCCTTCTGGCCGCCGAGCGCCTTGCCGAGCATGTCGCCGAGATTGACCGCCCCCATGGACGCGCCAGGCATCCCCGGGATCTCGAACATCGGCAGGCCGGAGGGCGATCCGCCCGACAGCTCGATCTCGACCTCCTTGTCGTCGAGTTCGCTGGCCCTCAGCTTCTTGCGGAAACTGTCGCGGGTGGCCTGGCCGGATGTCGGCCCGACCAGGGCATCGAGGATACGCGACTCCGCCGCCGCCTCGGCCTTCGCCTGGACCGAGCGTCGCTTCTCCTCGCGCTTGAGGCCGATGCCCACCTCCACGAGGTCGCGCACGATCTGCTCGACGTCGCGGCCGACATAGCCGACCTCCGTGAACTTCGTCGCCTCGATCTTGAGGAACGGCGCGCCGGCGAGCTTGGCCAGCCGGCGGGCGATCTCGGTCTTCCCGCAGCCCGTGGGGCCGATCATGAGAATGTTCTTGGGCGCCACCTCCTCCCGCAGGGGACCGACGAGCTGCTGCCGGCGCCAGCGGTTGCGCAGGGCGATGGCGACAGCGCGCTTGGCCTCGTGCTGGCCGACGATGAACCGATCGAGCTCGGAGACGATTTCGCGGGGGGAGAAGGTTGTCATCACGCTCCGGTCGGATGCGGCAGCTGCGCTGCCCGAGAAGAGGGGAGGGCGCGCTTTCGATCCGTACGGATGCGCCACCCGCCGGAACGCGAATGGGGCGAGCCGAAGGCGGAACCATGTGGGCGGGTCGGCATGGGATCGAGATCGTGCACAGTCTCGATTTAAGCGTCGGCGGCCTTCCTTTCCAGATGCATCGGGACGGCGCTCAGGCGGCCCGAATGCCGCGGACGAAGCCATCGACCTCGTGTCCGAGGCTGAGGGACTGGCGCGTCAGATGCTCGGCGGCGGCCAGCACCTGTGATGCGCCGGCTCCGGTCTGAACCGCCGCGACCTGAACATCCGCGATGGTTTCGGTGACGGCCTGGGTCCCGCGCGCGGCATCGTTGACGCTGCGGGCGATCTCCTGCGTCGCCACCTGTTGCTGTTCCACCGCCGCCGCGACGCCCATCGCGATGGTATGGACGCTGCCGATGGTGGAGCCGATCTCTTCGATGGCGCTCACCGTATCGCGGGTGGCCTCCTGGATCGTCGCGATCTGCGCGGTGATCTCGTCCGTCGCCTTCGCGGTCTGGGCGGCGAGCCCCTTCACCTCGGCCGCGACCACCGCGAAGCCGCGACCGGCCTCGCCCGCGCGGGCCGCCTCGATGGTGGCGTTGAGGGCGAGCAGGTTGGTCTGGCTGGCGATGGTCGAGATCAGGGCGACCACGTCGCCGATGCGGGATGCGCTGTCGGCGAGGACCCGGACACGCTCCGTAGTCCGGCGCGCGCTGTCCACCGCGCCGGCGGCGGCGGCGGATGTCTGGGACACCTGGGCGCCGATCTCGTTGGCGGTGGCGGCGAGTTCCTCGGTGGCCGCTGCGACGGCCTGAACATTCATGGCGGTCTCGTTGGCGGCGTTCATCACGGCGGTGGATTGACGGTTGGTCTGGTCGGCATTGGCCGCCATCGAGCGGGCGGTGAGCTCCATTTCGGCGGCCGAACCGGCCAGGGTCTCGACCAAGTTTCCGACGCTGCCCTGGAAGCGATCCGCGAGTTCGTTTCTCTCGCCACGGCGACGCTGGGACGCGATACCGGCGGCTTGGTCCTGGCTGGCGCGCAGGTCCGCCGCCTCTTTCATCGTCGCCGAGAAGACCTGCATGCTGGTCCAGATCTCGCCGATCTCGTCGCGCCGGGGTTTCATCGCCGGCAAGGCCAGGTCCCCTTCGGACAGTCGGCGGATCGCCTGGGAGACGCCGGCCAGGGGACGGGCGATCTCGCGATTGCCCACGAAGCCGCCGATCAGCAGGCCGCCGAGGGTACCGCCCACGGCCAGGAACAGCAGGAGCTGGAAACGCTCCGCATAGAGGGAGTCGGTCGATCGATCGATCGCCTCGACCTCCGCGGCAGCAGTGCCAACGAGTCTGTCGATGCTGTCCTGGAAGGCCTGGCGGTTGGCCCGATTGGCCTCGTTGAAGCCCTGATCGGCCGCGGCCTTCGGCGAAACTTCGGTGCCGAGCCGCCCCAACTCGTTGCGCAGGATCGTGAAGCTCGCAGCATCGGCCAGAATCTTGTCGAAGGCCGCACGTTCGCTCGCCGGCACGCGCGGGGCCCAGCTTTTGAGCAAGGCATTCATGGCGTCGAGGTTCTTCTTGAGGCGAACTTCGTATTTCTTGGCGTCCTGAGTGTCCTTGGCAGCATAGATGCCGCGAGACTCGACGACGACACTGGTCACGATCTGGTTGAGGTTGGCCGCGTCGAGCGCCCGCTGGGACGCGAGTTTCGCATCCGTCAGGGCGGTGTTGAACGTTTGCAGCGACAGGATGCTGATCGTGGCAACGACGAGCGTCACCATTGAGCAGATCCCTACGAAAGCGAGAAGTTTTGCCCTGATGCGCATTGCCGTCGACCAGATCTGAAGGAAGTCAGGTCTCAGCGCTAGGGGAATATCGACAAGGTTGAGTTAATCCGGCCATCAATCCGGCATTAAGATGCAGAAATTTCGAGCTGCTCGATGACGAGATTGCCGTTCGTGTAGACGCAGATTTCCGCCGCGATGCCCAGTGCCTTACGGACGATCGCCTCCGCGTCGTGCTCACCATCCTCGAGTGCGCGGGCCGCGGCCAAGGCGTAATTCCCCCCCGATCCGATCGCCATGACGCCGCCTTCCGGCTCGAGCACGTCACCGGCGCCGGAAAGAAGCAGGCTGACATCCTTGTCCGCCACCAGCATCATCGCTTCGAGGCGGCGCAGGTAGCGGTCGGTGCGCCAATCCTTGGTGAGCTCGACGCAGGCGCGGGTCAGCTGCCCCGGATACTGATCGAGCTTGGCTTCAAGCCGCTCGAACAGGGTGAAGGCATCGGCCGTCGCCCCGGCGAATCCGCCGATGACGGCGCCCTTGGCGAGGCGGCGCACCTTGCGGGCGTTGCCCTTCACGATGGTCTGGCCGAGGCTGACCTGCCCGTCGCCGCCGATGACCACCTTGCCGCCCTTGCGGACCATCAGGATCGTAGTGGCGTGCATTTGCGGCGGGCCGGATCGGTCGTGGGACAAGGCGTCTCTCCAAAGATTGTCTGGCGCTCAGGTGGGTGGCGGGTCGCCCGGATGCCACTCCTTTCGCAAGCAGACGCGGGGCTACACCACCACGGTGATGGCGCGGGCGGCGCGGGTCAGCCCGGTATAGAGCCAGCGGGCCCGGTGCTCGCGGAAGGCGAAAGATTCGTCGAACAGGACGACGTTGTCCCATTGCGAGCCCTGCGCCTTATGGACAGTCAGCGCGTAGCCATAGGTGAACTCGTCGGTCTCGCGCTTGAGGAAGGCCGGGATCTCCTCCTCGGAGCCCGACATCACCGCCCGCAGGACCTTAATGTCGATGGGCCGCCGCCTCAGGGCCGGGTCGTCGTCGGGTACGACATCGAGGCGGACCGTATCGGCGCGGGGCGCCGCTCGCAGGGCATGGACCGTCCAGGTCGAGCCGTTGAGCAGCCCCTTCGTCCGGTCGTTGCGCAGACAGACCAGCTTCTCGCCCACCGCAGGCATCGGGTCGGTATGGCCCGCGAGTTCCCGCAGGCGGTTGTTGTAGAGGCGCCGCGTCTTGTTCATGCCGACGAGGACCTGGTCACATTCCAGCACGCTCGACGGATCGAGGGAGCGGCGTGAGACGACGCGGCTCTCGCCATACTCGCCGATGCTGAGCCGGCCGCCCTCACGGATCGTCATGGCCATACGCACGATCGGGTCGTCGGCGGCCTGCCGGTGGACATCGGTCAACATCACGTCGGGCTCGGCCTCGGTGAAGAAGCCGCCGCCGCGCACCGGCGGCAATTGGGCGGGGTCGCCGAGAACGAGGACCGGCTTGTCGAAGGAGAGCAGGTCGTTGCCGAGATCCGAATCGACCATGGAGCACTCGTCGATGACGACGAGCTCCGCCTTCGAGACCGGCCCGGTGCGGTTGAGGGTGAAGGCCGGTCCTCCCTCCTCCGTCTCCTTGCTGCGATAGATCAGGCTGTGGATCGTCGCGGCATCGTGGCAGCCCTTCGACCGCATCACCGAGGCGGCCTTGCCCGTGAAGGCGCCGAAGACGACCGTGCCCTCCACATCGTCGGCGATGCGGCGCGCCAGGGTGGTCTTGCCGGTGCCGGCATAGCCGAACAGGCGGAACACCTGCGGGCCACCGGCCTTGCGCCATTCGGCGATGGCTTTCAGCGCCGCATCCTGCTGCGGCGCGTAGCGGGTCGGTAGGTCGTCGCTCACGGCCAGCGCACGGTGGGCGGCAGCGAGGACAGGATCGAGGCGACGTTGCCGCCGGTCTTCAGGCCGAAGATGGTGCCCCGGTCGTAGAGCAGGTTGAACTCGACGTAGCGCCCGCGCCGCACCTGCTGCTCGAGCCGGTCGGCTTCGGTCCAGGCGCTCGCGAGATTCGCGCGCACGATGGCCGGATAGGCGTCGAGGAAGGCGAGGCCGACATCCTTGGTGAAGGCGAGATCGGCCTTCGGATCGCCGGTCCAGTGATAATCGTAGAAGATGCCGCCGATGCCGCGGGGCTCGTTGCGGTGCTTGAGGAAGAAGTATTCCTCGCACCAAGCCTTGTAGCGCTCGTAATCCGCCGCCGGCGCATGGGCGTCGCAGGCCGCCTTCATCGCCGCGTGAAATCGCAGCGTGTCGGGATCGTCCTGGCTCCGGCGCCGGTCGAGGACGGGGGTCAGGTCGGCACCGCCGCCGAACCAAGTCTTCGTCGTGGAGACGAAGCGGGTGTTCATGTGCACGGTCGGCACGTTCGGATTCCAGGGATGGACGATGAGCGAGATGCCAGTGGCGTAGAATCGCGGATCCTCCGCCGCGCCCGGCATCTGCGCACGGAACTCCGGGGCGAACTCGCCGAAGACCTGCGAGACGTGGACACCGGCTTTCTCGAACACGCGGCCATGCAGCATCGCCATGGTGCCGCCGCCGCCGGGCGTGCCGCTATGGTCGGTGCGCTGCCAGGGGGTCTTCACGAAGCGTCCAGCCTCGGCCGGGGCATCGGGATGGAACGGCCCTTGGGCCTCCGCCTCGATCGCCTCCAGTTCCGCCACGATCCGGTCGCGCAGGCTCGCGAACCAGGTGGTGACCTCATCCTTCAGGAGGGCGAGTTCGGCGGCCGGGGGCGGTGGCGGGGTCGTGTCGGACATCGTCATGGGGGAGGGATGTCCCATCCCTCCCGTCCATCGTCAATCGAGGTACGCTCAATCTTTGCCCACCGACATCAGCAGCCGCTCGGTCTTGGCGTCCTCGATCCGGTTGACCATGCGGCGGCCCTCATGGACGTCGCGGATGGTCTTGGTGGCGGTGATGCAGGACTGGACCAGCATGATCGTGCCCATGGCGAGGTAGCCCTTGATCCAGATATCCATGGGCATGAACAGGATGCCGAGCCCGACCATCGCCGCCGAGCCGATGAAGGACGCGTAGGTGAAGGTGACCCAGGCGCCGGAATGCTGAGTGGTCTCGTTGTTCATGGTCGTAATCCTCGATGTGAGAGAGTTGAGTTGCGTGAGTTCTGTTCAAGTCATCGGCGATATTTTTGAAGGTCGATCGCCCCGGATTTGGTGGTTCTGAAGGTTATTCCTCACCTCGACCTCATCCTGAGGTGCTGCGAAGCAGCCTCGAAGGAGGCCTCCAGTTAGAGCGAGCTTGCTGGAGGGCTCCTTCGAGGCCTCCGCTGCGCTCCGGCGCCTCAGGATGAGGTGGCGGGTGGGAGAATGGTGTTCCCCATGTCTTGATGCTCCCATGACCGGCCCAGACTCATCGAGTCCGCGTCACACCAACCTTCATGCAGCGCGCGCCTCGACCTTGCGCCGGAGGCGGTCGAGGACGGCGCCGCCGCTCGGGCGGGTGCTGGCGCCGAAACCCTCGCGCTCGAGCCGTTCGGCGATGGAAAGGCCCGGCTCGGTCTCGGCGAGCGCCGCTTCCGTGTCGGCGGCCTCGGTCTGGAGGGCGCGCAGTCGGCTCAAGGTCGCCTCGGCTTCCTTGAGTGTCGCCCGCTCGCCCGGGTTGGCCTGAACGCCGAGGCGCCGTGCCGCCTCCGCTGCGGCGGCGATGCGGCGTCCGCGTTCGAGCTCGCTCTGCCGGCGGGTGGCGTCGGCGACGACGGAGCGGATGCGGGCGACCTCGCGGGCGAATCTCAGGCGTGCCTCACCGATGGCGTCGCGTTCGGCTTCGAGCTCCGCGATGGCCTCAGCCGCCTCGGCCGCCAGCTCCTCGCGTCCCGCCGCCAAGGCCGCCAGGGCGCGCTCTTCGAGATCTGCCGCGCGGGCTTCCACCTCGGCGAAACGCCGGCCTTCCGCCTTGTCACCCGCCATTGCGGCGGCGAGGGCCTGGCGGCTGCGCTCCAGGGAGACCCGCGTCTCCCGGATCTGCTGATCGAGGATGAGCAGGGCGTGGCGATCGATCACCTCTTCCTCGGCCCGGGCGGCGGCGCCGCGGGCGAGGAGCCGAAACAACTTGAGCATGGTGTGCCTCCGGCGTTTGAACGCTGTTCACACTCATGGTCTCGCCGATATTTGCACGCCGTTCAAGTGCTGAACTGCACACCGTTCAAAATCTTGTCACGCGCTCGACCCGATCTGTCTCAGCCCCTCGCCGAGGATCATCGCCGCCGCCACGGCGATGTTGAGCGAGCGCATGCCCTCGCGGATGCGAATGACGATCCGGGCATCGGCCGCCTCGTGGACGGATGCGGGGACGCCCGCCGATTCCCGACCCAGCAGGATGCAGTCGCCGGGGAGGAAGGCGAAGGCGGTGTAGGGGAGGGCGCCGGCGGTCGTGGCGAGGACGAGCCTCGTGCCGGTCTTTTCCCGCCACTGCGAGAAGGTTGCCCAGGAGCGATGCCTCGTGATCGCCACATGGTCGAGATAATCGAGGCCCGAACGGCGCAGATGCCGGTCGGACACATCGAACCCTGCCGGCTCGATGATGTCGACGGCCACGTCGAGGCACGCTGCCATCCGCAGGATCGTCCCCGTATTCTGGGGAATGTCGGGCTGGTAGAGGGCGAGACGGAGCATCGGACCGGGCGGCTGCATTGCGTCTGCGGCATCGCCTCGCGGTTGGCACGTCGTCAAGGCCCACTACCTCAGGCAAGTCTCCAACACCGGACCAGATTATGTTTCTCGATTGGCTCGAGCGCCGCATCGACCCGTTCGCGTCCTTCGAAGACGGCCGGATGCCTCCCAAGACGGTGACGGGCTTCGCTGCCTTCTACCTGAAGCCGATGCGGGTCGCCCTGGTGCTGCTCTTCCTCGTGGCCATCGCGGCCGGAACGGTGGAAGCGTCGCTCTACCTGCTCATGGGCTGGTTCATCGATCTCCTGAACACAGCCGACCGCGCGACGGTACTGGAGGAGCACGGCTTCAAGATCGGCCTCGCGGCGATGCTGCTTCTCGTGGTGCGACCCTTCACGGTCTGGCTGCACGAGGTGATGTCGAACCAGCTCCTCGTGCCGCAGGCGACCAACCAAGTCCGCTGGCGCACGCATCTCTACACCCTCGGTCACTCGCTCTCGTATTTCCAGGCGGATTTCGCCGGCCGGCTCGCCAACCGGGTCGTCCAGGTCGGCCCGGCCGTGCGCGAGCTGGCCGTGGTCTTCATCGATACGCTGCTCTACGTGGCGATCTACGCCGTCACGGCGGTGGGCCTGTTCGGCTCCATCTCCCTCTGGATGGCCCTGCCGGTGGTCGTCTGGGTCGCGGCCTATTCGGTGCTGACTTGGTGGTTCGTGCCCCGTGCCCGTGCGCGCTCCCTCGTGACGGCCGATACGCGCTCCCTCCTCATCGGTCGGATCGTCGACAGCTATACCAACATCCTCACGGTGAAGCTCTTCGCCCGCGACCGCGAGGAGCGCGCGGCCGTGCGCGACGCCATCGACGTGCATACGGTCGCCCATCTCCACCAGTTCCGGCTCGTCACCACCACCACGACGCTGCTGGGCCTGCTCAACAGCACGCTCATCGTCGCCACCGCCACGGCCTGCTTCGTCCTGTGGCGGCGGGGCGGCATGACCACCGGCGAGGCGGCGGCGGGTCTGGCCCTCGTCCTGCGCCTGATGGCGATGTCCGGCTGGGTCATGCAGACGGTGCGCGGCATTTTCGAGAATGTCGGCGTGATCCAAGAGAGCATGCAGACGATCTCGCGGCCTCACGGGATCGTCGACCGGCCCGACGCCCGGACCCTCGCAGTGAGCGGCGGCGACATCCGTTTCGATCGGGTCGGCTTCCGCTACGGCGACGGCACACCGTCCGTCATCCAGGATTTCAGCCTGCATATCCACCCGGGTGAGAAGGTCGGCCTCGTCGGAATCAGCGGCGCGGGCAAGACCACGCTGACCGCGCTTCTGCTTCGGCTGCACGACATCCAGAACGGCCGGATCCTCATCGACGGCCAGGACATCGCCGGCGTCACGCAGGAATCGCTGCGCGGAGCGATCGCCATGGTGACGCAGGACACCTCCCTCTTGCACCGGTCGATCCGCGACAACATCGCCTATGGCAGACCGGACGCGACTCTGGAGGAGATCCAGCGGGCGGCGCGTCTGGCGGAGGCTGACGGGTTCATTGCCGGCCTCGTCGATAACAAGGGACGAACAGGCTACGACGCCCAGGTCGGCGAGCGGGGCGTGAAGCTCTCCGGCGGCCAGCGCCAGCGCATCGCCATCGCGCGCGTCATCCTGAAGAACGCGCCGATCCTGATCCTCGACGAGGCCACCTCGGCCCTCGACAGCCAGGTCGAGGCGGCGATCCAGGACAGTCTCGACACCCTCATGCAGGGCAAGACCGTGCTCGCCATCGCGCACCGGCTCTCCACCATCGCAGCCCTCGACCGGCTGATCGTGATCGATGCCGGGCGTATCGTGGAGGAGGGGACCCATGCGGAACTGATCCGCACCGGTGGGCTCTATGCGCGCCTGTGGGAGCGCCAGTCCGGCGGCTTTCTCGGTGACGTCACGCCGACCGTCTACGAGGACGCAGCGGAATGATCGCCCTCGACGTTTCGGCTGGGGCAGCTGAGCGGCGGCGGCCCTCGCGCGGTCCGTGGCTCACGGAGCTGCGGGCGACGCTGGTTCTGGCCGCCCCGCTGATCCTGACCAATCTCGCGCAGCACGGCCTCGTCACGGCCGATGTGGTTCTGCTCGGGCGTCTCGGGGCGGAGCCGCTGGCGGCCGGGGCCCTGGCGACGAGCCTCTACTTCATCCTGTTCATCTGCGGGATCGGCCTCGCCTCGGCGGTCTCCCCCCTGATCGCGGGCGCGGTAGGCCGTGGCGATTCCGCTGATGACGACGTGCGCCGCATCGTGGGGGCCGGGCTATGGGCCGTCACCATCGCGATCGTCCCGGTGATGCTGGCGCTCTGGCACACCGAGCCCCTGCTTCTCGCAATGGGACAGCAGCCGAAGCTCGCCGAGGATGCCGGCCTCTACATGCGCGCCCTGCAATGGTCGATGTGGCCCGCTTTGGCGTTCATGGCCCTGCGCGCCAGCCTCTCCGCCCTGGAGCGGCCAGGCTGGCCCCTCGCCATCAGCATCGCGGCGCTGCCGGTGAATGTCGGGCTCGCGATCTGGCTCGCCTTCGAGGGGCCGGGGCTGCTCGGCCTCGGCATGGTCGGTGTCGGCCTCGCCACGACGCTGGCCGCGTTTCTGTCCCTAGCCGCCCTCGTCGGCGTGATGATGCTGGCGCCGTCCCTTCGCCGGCGACGGCTCTTCCTCGGTGTCTGGCGCCCCAATGCCGCGCGCCTCGCCACCATGTTCCGACTCGGCCTGCCCATGGCGGCGACGGGTCTGGCCGAGGCGAGCCTGTTCGAGGCCGCCGTCCTCGGCATGGGCCTGTTCGGTACGGCGCCGCTTGCGGCCCATGCGGTGACGATCCAGATCGCCGCGATCTGCTTCATGGTGCCCAACGGCATCGGTCAGGCGGCCACGGTGAGGGTCGGCCGCGCCTGCGGGGCGGGGGATCGCATGGCCATGCGCCGGGCCGGCACCATCGCGATCCTCCTGGGCTTCGGCTTCATGAGCGCATGCGCCCTCGCGCAGGTGACCCTGCCGCGCCCGCTGATCGGGCTGTTCCTCGATCTGGAGGCTCCCGGCAATGCCGAAGTGATCCCCTATGCGATCACCTTCATTGGCTTTGCCGCACTCTTCGCCATGGCGGACGGTATCCAGTCGGTGGCGCTCGGCGCCCTGCGGGGGATGCAGGACACGCGCATTCCCATGGCCATCGCCCTGTTCGGCTACTGGATCGTCGGCATTCCGGCCGGCATTCTCGCCGCCTGGGGGCTCGGATACGGCGGCTCGGGGATCTGGATGGGCTTCTGCGCCGGTCTGGCCGTGGTCGCCGTGATGCTGGTGCGGCGCTGGCTCTCCCTCAGTGGCAGCGTCATTGTGCGCCCGTGACGAATGCCGCGTCCCGTCACGGACCTACTCTGGACAAATTCGCATCTGGCGTGCCAGACAAACGTGCCTCAGAAGGCTCGTCTCGGGTGACGCCCGGTCGCATTGCACCGCCCGGTACAATCGTGTCTGCGTCTGCGCTGCGTGCTTCTTTCGAGCGCCTCTAATTGTCGGCGAACGGAAGCGGCGCGTCCTCGATCTGCGGGCGGCCCGAGCCGGCGCCATCCTGACCGGAGTGTCCATCTTGGCGAACACCCCTCCCATATCAGGTCCCGACGGCTCCCGCCGCGACTTCCTGTTCCTGGCGACTGGTGCGGGCCTCGCCGTGGGCGCCGGTGCGTTGGCCTGGCCCTTCGTGGCGTCGATGGCGCCCGACGCGGAAGTGATCGCGGCCGGCGCCCCCCTCGAAGTGGATCTCACGCCGATCCAGGAGGGCCAGATCGTCAACGTGTTCTGGCGCGGCAAGCTGATCTTCGTGCGGAACCGTTCCGAGAAGGAGATCAAGGAATCCGAGGCCGTGAAACTCAGCGAGCTCATCGACCCTCAGCCCGATTCCGCTCGCGTCAAGGAAGGCCACGCCAAATGGCTCGTGGTCTACGGCAACTGCACCCATCTCGGCTGCGTCCCGATCGGGCATCAGGGCCAGTACGAAGGCTGGTCCTGCCCCTGCCACGGCTCGCTCTACGACACGTCCGGCCGCGTGCGCCGTGGACCGGCGCCGACCAACCTGCCGGTTCCCCCCTACGCGTTCCTGAACGACACCAAGATCCGGATCGGTGAAGACGGCGGTAAGGCCGTCGCCTGATCTCGGGACCATCGCCCATGGGCGGTGAGGGAGGGGGTCCGACGCGCGAGGGCACGCGACGGATCAGAGCGAAACAGACTTCGAAGCGGGTAACCACATGAGCGGTCACGCCACCTACGTCCCCAAGAGTCGGATCGCCAAGTGGTTCGAATCGCGGCTGCCCATCGTCGGGCTGGTCCATTCGTCGTTCATCGCCTTCCCGGTCCCTCGGAACCTCAACTATTTCTGGACCTTCGGCGCCATCCTGATGGCGATGCTGATGTCGCAGATCGTCACCGGCATCTGGCTGGCGATGCATTACGATCCCTCCGCCGGCAACGCCTTCAACTCCGTCGAGCACATCATGCGCGACGTGAATTACGGCTGGTTGCTGCGCTACATGCACGCCAACGGCGCCTCGATGTTCTTCGTGGCGGTCTACGTCCACATCTTCCGCGCGCTCTATTACGGGTCGTACAAGGCCCCGCGCGAGGTGCTCTACATCCTGGGCGTCATCATCTACCTTCTGATGATGGCCACCGCCTTCCTCGGCTACACCCTGCCGTGGGGCCAGATGAGCTTCTGGGGCGCCACCGTCATCACCAACATCCTGGCCGCGATCCCGATCGTCGGCGACACGATCCAGAGCCTGCTCTGGGGCGGCTATTCCGTCGGCAACCCGACGATCAACCGCTTCTTCTCGCTTCACTACCTGCTGCCCTTCATGATCCTCGGCGTCGTGGTCCTCCACGTCTGGGCACTGCACGTCACCGGTCAGAACAACCCGACCGGCATCCCGATCAAGAGCGGCAAGGACGCGGTGCCGTTCACGCCCTACGCGACGATCAAGGACGTCTTCGCCGTCGTCGTGTTCTTCGTGTTCTTCGCCTACTGGATCTTCTACCAGCCGAACTACCTGGGTCACGCGGACAATTACGTCCCCGCCAACGCCTCGGTGACACCCGCCCACATCGTGCCGGAATGGTACTTCCTGCCGTTCTACGCGATCCTCCGCGCGGTGCCGGACAAGCTCGGCGGCGTCATCCTGATGTTCAGCGCCGTGATCATCCTGGCCTTCGCGCCCTGGCTCGACACGTCGCGGGTCCGCTCGGCCAACTACCGCCCGATCTACCGCCAGTTCTTCTGGCTGTTCGTGGCCGTCTGCGTGATTCTCGGATGGCTCGGCGCCAAGCCACCGGAAGGCGGCTACGTCCTCGCCTCGCGGATCTGCACTGCCTACTACTTCGCGCATTTCCTCATCGTGATGCCGCTGGTGGGGCTGTTCGAGACGCCGAAGGCCATGCCGGGATCGATCCTGGAGAGCGTGACCGGACCTCATCCGCAATATGGCGGTTCGGGTATGCCAGCCGGTGCGGCCGCCGCGCCATCGTCGAAGGGTTGAGGTGCGGATCGTGAACAGCATGAACACATCGCGCGTCCTCGCCGCCACGCTCATCGCGATCCTTCTCGGCTCGGCTTCGGCCGGCGCCGAGGACAGTCACTCGACCCCGAACCCGCCCCGCGAGAAGTGGAGCTTCGCCGGCGTGTTCGGCAAGTTCGACGAGGCCCAGCTGCAGCGCGGCTTTCAGATCTATCGGGAGGTCTGCTCCAACTGCCACAGCATGAACCTCGTGAAGTTCCGCAACCTCGCCGAGAAGGGCGGGCCGGGCTTCACGGCGGGTCAGGTCAAGGCTCTTTCGGCCGAGTACAAGATCAAGGACGGGCCGAACGATTCCGGCGACATGTTCGAGCGGCCCGGCCGCCCGGCCGACGCCTTCCCGTCGCCCTTCCCGAACGAGAAAGCCGCCGCCGCCGCCAATGGCGGCAAGGCCCCGCCCGACTTCTCGGTGCTGGCCAAGGCCCGCACCTACGAGCGCGGCTTCCCCTACTTCATCTTCGATGCGATGCCCTTCATCGGCTATTCGGAACAGGGCGTGGATTACATCCATGCTCTCCTGAACGGCTACGAGGACGCCCCGAAGGGAATGGATGTCCCGGCGGGCACGAACTACAACAAGTACTATCCCGGCCACCTCATCGCGATGGCCAAGCCCCTGAGCGACGGCCAGGTGACCTATGCCAAGGGCGCCGACGGCAACCCCGTCGTTCCCGAGACGGTGGAGCAATACTCGCACGACGTGGCGGCGTTCATGTCCTGGGCGGCCGAGCCGCACATGGAGGCCCGCAAGGCCCTGGGCTTCCGCGTCATCCTGTTCCTGCTCGTCCTGTCGGGCCTTCTCTACTACGTGAAGAAGAAGGTCTGGGCGGATGTGGGCGGCGAAGCTCACGGCCTGCAGCCGGAGCTTCACAAGACGAGCTGAGCCCCTTAAAGGCGGATCACGACGAACGGGCTCGCTGTCGCGGGCCCGTTTTCGTTTCCACCATGGCGGCGCGCCCGACGCGCCATCGCGACGACGACAGGAGATTCGGCATGACCGCAGCAGTGCTCGGCGTGATGGGCGGATCCGGTGTCTACGATCTGCCGGGCCTCGAAGACATTCGCGAGGAGGCGATCCGTTCTCCCTGGGGGGAGCCCTCCGATTCGCTGCGGATCGGCCGGATCGGCGCGACCAAGGTGGTCTTCCTCGCCCGTCACGGACGCGGCCACCGTCTTTCTCCGTCCGGCATCAACTACCGCGCCAATATCGACGTCATGAAACGGGCCGGCGTTACCGACCTCGTGTCGATCTCGGCCTGTGGGTCGTTCAGGAGCGAGCTGCATCCGGGCCTGTTCGTCCTTGTCGACCAGTTCGTCGACCGCACCCATGGCCGGGAATCCTCGTTCTTCGGAAATGGCTGCGTCGCCCACGTGCCCTTCGCCCACCCCGTCGGGCCGGCCCTCCAGGCTCGCATCGCCGCAGCGGCAGCGGCCGAGGATCTGCCGATCCATAGCGGCGGCACTTATGTCTGCATGGAAGGCCCGCAATTCTCGTCCTTCGCCGAGTCCCGCACCTACAAGGGTCTGGGCTACGACGTGATCGGCATGACCAACATGCCGGAGGCCAAGCTCGCCCGTGAGGCGGAGATCACCTTCGCCACCATCGCCATGGTGACGGATTTCGATTGCTGGCATCCGGGCCATGCCGATGTGGACGTGGCCTCCGTCGTCGCCGTCGCCCGCGCGAATGCGGACAAGGCCGCCCGCCTCGTCTCGCGGATCGCCCGCGATTTCCCCACGGAGCGGGAGGAATGCCCCGCGGGCTCGCATCGCGCCCTCGACGGCGCGATCATGACGGCTCCGTCCCACCGCGATCCCGAGCTGCTGGCCAAGCTCGACGCGGTGGCGGGCCGGGTCCTCGCCGCCTGACCATGCAGGCATTCGATGGCAAGGCCTTCCCACGAGAAGGCATTTGCCTCTAGAGCGTTGATCCCGATATCCCATCCGGATCGATGATCCGGTGTATGCGTTCGGCATCGAGCCGAGACGTTGCATCGATCATCCACGCCGATGCTTCAGAAGACGGCCCTTCACGTGACGGTCAAACCATGAGCGACCCTTCGACGATGCGTTCCGCGAGCATCAGCCGCCGCACGGCGGAGACCGACGTCCACGTGTCCATCGGCCTCGATGGAACCGGCAAGGCGTCGATTTCGACGGGGGTCGGGTTCTTCGACCATATGCTGGAGCTCTTCGCCCGGCACGGGCTGTTCGACGTGGAGGCCAAGGTCACCGGCGACCTCCACGTGGATCACCACCACACCGTCGAGGATACCGGAATCGCCCTCGGTCAGGCCTTTGCCCAGGCACTGGGCGACAAGCGGGGCATCGCCCGCTACGCGGACATCCACCTGCCCATGGACGAAGCGCTGACGCGGGTCTCCATCGACATTTCCGGGCGGCCGTTTCTCGTCTTCCGCACCGCCTTCAAGGCGGAGAAGATCGGGCAGTTCGACACCGAGCTGGTGCGCGAGTGGTTCCAGGCCTTCGCCATGAATGCTGGGATCACCCTGCACGTCGAGACCTTGTACGGTGACAACGCTCACCATATCGCGGAGAGCTGCTTCAAGGGCTTGGCCCGCGCCTTGCGGAAAGCCGTTGCGGTCGATCCGCGTGAGGAAGGTCGCATCCCCTCGACGAAGGGTTCTCTGTAGGGCTTTCACGGGCGGGAAGAGGCGGACACACGCATGCGCACCTACACGTTCCATCTGCCATCGGACACCATCGCCGGCGAATCCCACGGCGTCGAGAGTGCCGTCCTGGTTCCGGACGGCTTCTCGCTGCGGGCGTTCGTGTTCGGTCCGCTGTGGTTCTTCTTCCATCGGCTCTGGCTGGCCGGTCTCGGTGTGCTGGCCCTGCTCGGGGCAGCCGGTTTCGCCGGCCGTTTCCTGGGGCTCGGCACCTTCGCGGGCTTCCTGATCACCGTCCTGCTCCTCCTCCTCGTGGGGATGGAGGCGTCCAGCCTACGCCGCTGGACCTATGCCAGGCGTGGTCGTCCCGCCCGCGATGCCGTGGTCGCTCATTCCGTAGAAGAGGCCGAGATCAAGGCCGTGAACCGCTGGCTGACGGCTCCCCCCGTGGTCCGCTCGGGTCCGAGCGCCTATCCGGCGGGATCTCTGCGTCCGGTCGATACCGCCCTCGGTATGTTCCCCTTCGCCGAGCCCCGTCGGTCATGATGTCCGAGACCGTCGCGATCATCGATTACGGGTCGGGCAACCTGCATTCGGCCGCCAAGGCGTTCGAGCGCGCCGCCCGCGAGGCAGGACTTGGCGCGACCCGCATCGTCGTCACCAGCGATCCCGACACGGTGTCGTCCGCCGACCGCGTGGTTCTCCCCGGTGTCGGTGCCTATGCCGATTGCCGCAAGGGCCTCGATTCCGTCGACGGCATGGTCGAGGCGATGACGCATGCGGCGCATGACCGGGGCCGCCCGTTCCTGGGCATCTGCGTCGGCATGCAGCTCCTCGCAAGCCGGGGTCTCGAATACGAGATCACGCCGGGGCTCGGCTGGATCGCCGGCGACGTCCGCCCGATCCGCCCGTCCGATCCCGCCCTCAAGATCCCGCATATGGGGTGGAACACCCTGCGGCCCGAGCGCCCGCACGCGCTCCTCGACGGCATCCCCACGGGGGAGGATGGGCTGCACGCCTATTTCGTGCACAGCTACGCCCTCGACCCGACGGACCGGACGGATGTGGTCGCGGAGAGCGAGTATGGCGGACCGGTCACCGCCCTCGTGGCCCGGGACAACGTCGCCGGCACCCAGTTCCACCCTGAGAAGAGCCAGCATCTCGGTCTGGCACTGCTCGCGAACTTCCTGCGTTGGCGCCCGTAACGGCCCATCGGCTCATCGACATTCAGAAAGCGACATCCACAGTGATCCTGTTTCCGGCGATCGATCTCAAGGAAGGGCGTTGCGTTCGCCTCGTCCAGGGGGACATGGCGCAGGCCATCGTCTTCAGCGACGATCCGGCCGCCCAGGCGAGCGTGTTCGAGGAGCAGGGCTTCTCCTGGCTACACGTGGTCGATCTCGACGGCGCCTTCGCTGGCGCGCCGATGAACGCGTCCGCCGTCGATGCCATCCTCGCCCGCACCAACCTTCCGGTTCAACTCGGTGGCGGCATCCGCGAGATGCGCACCGTCGAGGCCTGGATCGAGAAGGGCGTGAGCCGGGTCATCATCGGCACGGCCGCCGTGCGTGATCCGGCCTTCGTACGCGAGGCGGCCCGCCTGTATCCGGGCAAGATCGCCGTCGGCGTCGATGCCAAGGACGGTCGCGTGGCGGTGGAAGGCTGGGCCAAGACCTCCAGCACCACGGCCGAGGAATTGGGGCGCCGGTTCGAGGACGCGGGCGTGGCCGCGATCATCTACACCGACATCGCCCGCGACGGCATCCTCAAGGGGCTCAACATCGAGATGACCCTCGCCCTCGCCGAGGCCGTGACGATCCCGGTCATCGCCTCGGGCGGCTTGGCCTCCATCGAGGACGTCCATCGTCTGCTGGAGCCGGATTGCGCGATGCTGGCCGGCGCGATCACCGGGCGGGCGCTCTATGACGGTCGCATCGACCCGCGAGAGGCGCTCGCCGCCATCGCCCGCAAGGCGGCCGCGTAGGCCTTCGTCGTTCCACCGTCGCAAGAGATATGAAAAAGCCGCGCGTCCCATGGGGCGCGCGGCTTTTTCGTTTCCCGCGAATGGCGGCGCGAAAGGCCGCGCTTGTCAGAGGCCATTCTTGGCACCCGGCACGATGCTCGTGCCCGAGCCGCTGCCGAACGGCTCGTACTTGGTGAGGCCGCGGAACAGCTGGCCGAGGAAGGCGCGATCCGCGCCGCTGGTCGGCGTGGTGCGCTCGATGAAGTCGAACACCTTGCCGTCCTGCAGGCCGTAGAGGGCGATACGCTCCACCTTGAAGCCGGCGTTGAAATAGATGGTGGTGACCTTCTGGTCCTCCACCTGCTCCCCGAGGAACAGCACCGTGCGGCGCGAGTTCTGGGTGATGTAATACCACGTCTTGTTGCCGACGGTGGAGACCGTGGACGGAGAGCCGAGGATCTGGAGGACCTGCTCCGCGCTCATGCCCGGCTTCACCGTGGCGAGGGCGGCTTGATCGATCTGGTATCCGTGCCGGAGATCCTCACCGATGCAGCCGGAGATTCCCACGCCGACAAGGCCGATGACGGCGAGACGGCTGATCGACGAGACGAAACGGCGCGACATCAGCCACCCTTGATCCGTTGAGACAACACGACGTTTGAACGTCATAGCTCGGTGCCGATCTCCACCTGGACGTTCCGGTGGAGCTTGCGCCCTGGCTGTCGGTTGCCGTACCGCGAGGTTATGGTTTTGACAAGGCAAGCTCGGCCACACCCCTCCCGCCTCCGGTGGACGGCATGATTTCGCGATTCTTCAAGCGAAGCTCCGCGCGCGCCAGCGTCGTCGAGGCGTTGCATCTGCGGATCAACGAAGCCTCGCGGGAGCCGGCCCTCTATACCCATCTCGGCGTCCCCGACACCGTGGAGGGCCGTTTCGAATGCCTGACGCTCCACGTCATCCTGGTCCTGCGGCGGATGAACCAGTTGCCGCAGCCCGCGGCGGACATCGCCCAGGATCTGGTCAACGCGGTCTTCCTGCAGCTGGATTCCTCGCTGCGCGAACTCGGTGTCGGCGATTTCGGCGTGCCCAAGCGCATGAAGAAACTGGGTGCGGCCTTCTACGGTCGTGCGGCGGGTTACGATGGCGCCCTGGATGCGAGGGACGAGGACGGCCTGAAGGCCGCCCTGGCGCGCAACGTCATCGGTACCGAGACGCCGGAGGCCGGTGCCGGCCTCGCGCGCTACGTGCTGAGCAGCGTCGACCTGCTCGATGGACGCGACCTCGATCACCTCATATCGCACGGGCCGGGCTTCCCATCCCCGCTGAACCTCAACCAATCGGGAGATATCTGACATGACGGCAAAGTCGGCGGCCGCGCCCTTGTCGCGGCCCTTCCGGGTCGACCGCCTGCCCAGAGACAGGGCCGGAATCGTCATCAAGGCGACACCGGAGGAGGAGGCGGCCCTGGCGGCGGATTTCCGAATCCCGGCCGTCCGCGACCTCGTCGGCCAACTGCAATGGAGCGGGACGTCCGCGCATCTCGTCATCACCGGCACGGTCTCGGCCGTCGTCACGCAGGTCTGCACGATCAGCCTGGAGCCGTTCGAGGCGGAGATTTCCGAGCCCGTCGAGATCGTGTTCAGCGATCGCGAGCCGGAGAAGGAGGCCGGCGACGAGGAGACCGACATCCCGGATCCGATCGTCAACGGTACGATCGACCTCGGACAGGTCACCGCCGAATTCCTGGCGCTCGGCCTCGACCCTTATCCGCGCAAGCCCGGCATCGCCTTCGAGCCGGTGGCCGAGGAGCGGGAATCGCCGCTGGCCATCCTCAAGGCGCTGAAGCAGGACGACGCGTGAATCCCGGCGCCGGCGACGGATTTGCTGGGTGACGGAGCCGGGGGCGAACCGCGGATTCCGCAAAAGCTGAGATTTCGTTTGCCCGCCGGGCTCGAACCGCTATTTTCCGCCGCGCCGAGGAAGGGTCCGCCCATGCGGGTTCAGGCCTCTCGTCGATCCCGTCTCGCCGAAGGGCGTTCCGTCGATCCTTCGCTCGAGAAGGGTCTGTCCATCCTGAAAGAGGCCTCCGGCCGAACCTCATGTCCCAAAGAGTGTGCATCTCGCTCGACGCCATGGGCGGCGATCACGGTCCCACGACCGTGGTGCCGGGCGCCGCCATCGCGCGCGAGCGCCATCCCGAGATGACGTTCCTGATGTTCGGGGACGAGGCCATCCTCGCCCCGCTGGTGGCGGCCGAGCCGCGCCTGAAGGGGGCGGTGGAGATCAGGCACACCTCCGTGGCGATCTCCATGGACGAGAAGCCGAGTCAGGCCGTGCGCTCGGGGCGCGGCAAGTCCTCGATGTGGCGCGCGATCCAGGCGGTCAAGGACGGGGAAGCCGATGCGGCCGTCTCCGCCGGCAATACCGGCGCACTCATGGCGATGTCGAAGATCTGCCTGAAGACCTTGGCCGGCATCGAGCGCCCTGCCATCGCCTGCCTCTGGCCCACCGTGCGCGGCGAGAGCGTCGTCCTGGATGTGGGCGCCACCATCGGCACGGACGCGGAGCATCTCGTGGAGATGGCGCTGATGGGCGCCGCCATGGCCAGGATCGTGTTCGATCTGGATAAGCCGACGGTGGGCCTGCTCAATGTCGGGACCGAGGAGATGAAGGGCAACGAGGCGGTGAAGGAAGCCGCCCGGCGCCTGCGCGAAAGCGATCTACCGAACCTGACCTATCACGGCTTCGTGGAAGGCAACGACCTCGGCAAGGGCACCGTGGACGTGGTGGTCACCGAAGGCTTCACCGGCAATATCGCGCTGAAGACCGCGGAAGGCACGGCCAAGCAGATCGGCAGCTACCTGCGCGCGGCCATGAGCCGGACCCTCTCGGCCAAGATCGGCTACTTCTTCGCCCGGCAGGCCTTCAAGGCGTTGCGCGACAAAATGAACCCGAGCCGGGCCAATGGCGGCGTGTTCCTCGGCCTCGAGGGCATCGTCATCAAGAGCCATGGCTCGGAAGACGCCCATGGCTTCGCGTCCGCCGTCGATCTCGCACACGATATGGCGCGGCACGACCTGATGCGGACCATTCGCGACATGCTCGAACTCACGCCCATGGCCACCTCCGCATGAGGTGGTCGATGCCGGATCGGATCTGACATGGCGGTTACACGCTCCGTAGTGGTGGGAACGGGCTCGGCCCTGCCCGCACGTCTCGTGACGAACGACGAGTTGACGAAGACCGTCGACACGTCCGACGAATGGATCGTACAGCGCACGGGCATCCGCCAGCGCTACCTCGCGGGTGCCGGCGAGACTACGTCGACCTTGGGGATCGCGGCCGCCAAGGCCGCCCTGGACGATGCGGGGCTCGGGCCGGAGGATATCGACCTCGTCCTCTGCGCCACCTCGACGCCGGATCATACCTTCCCGTCGGTGGCGACCCAGATCCAGGCGGGGCTGGGCATCCGCTCCGGCTTCGCCTTCGATATTCAGGCGGTCTGCGCGGGCTTCGTCTACGGCGTCTCCACCGCCGACAAGTTCATCGCGAGCGGAAGCGTGCGGCGCGCCCTCGTGGTCGGCGCCGAGACGTTCTCGCGCATTCTCGACTGGGAGGACCGCACGACCTGCGTGCTGTTCGGCGACGGCGCCGGGGCGATCGTCCTCGAGGCCCAGGACGGGGAAGGGACGAACGAGGATCGCGGCGTGCTCACCAGCCATCTGCGGTCCGACGGACGGCACCGCGAGAAGCTCTACGTCGATGGCGGACCCGGCTCCACCGGCACGACCGGTCATCTGCGGATGGAGGGCAAGGAGGTCTTCCGCTTCGCCGTGGGCTCGGTGACGGATGTGATCGCCGACGCTTTCGCGGCCACGGGGACGAGCGCCGACGACCTGACATGGTTCGTGCCGCATCAGGCGAACCGTCGCATCATCGAGGCCTCCGCCGACAAGCTCGGTATAGACCGCAGCAAGGTCGTCCTCACCGTCGACCGGCATGGCAACACCTCGGCGGCGTCCATCCCGCTCGCCCTCGATGCGGCCCGCAAGGACGGTCGGATCAAGCGCCGCGACCTCGTCATGATCGAGGCCATCGGCGGCGGTTTCACCTGGGGTGCCGCCCTGATCCGCTGGTGAGGCGAGCCCGGGGTCGAGCACACTGCCGAGGCTTGACCATCAAGTCCTGTTGACCTGCGGCTTAACGCAGATTAGCGTGTCCGATCATAGAGATACGTCGGAAAATACGATTCGTTTTGGGGAATGACGCATGGCAGGGAAGACGGTCACACGCGCCGATCTGAGCGAGGCCGTCTATCAGCAGGTCGGGCTGTCGCGGACGGAATCGGCAGCGCTCGTCGAAACCGTGCTGTCCGAGATCTGCACTTGCCTCGCGTCAGGTGAAACGGTGAAGCTGTCGTCGTTCGGGTCCTTCGTCGTTCGCGGCAAGGGCCGGCGCGTGGGCCGCAACCCCAAGACCGGCGTCGAAGTGGCCATCGAGCCGCGCCAGGTCATGGTGTTCAAACCGTCCAACGTGCTCAAGTCCCGGATCAACGGCGTCAACGGCGTCGCGGAACAAGACGACGATTGAGGTCTTCCATGTCGCTGGCAGTCAAGGTTCCTGCCGATAGGGCGCGGAACGGGGACGGCTCCTTCGAGGGGAGTGGTCCCGGCTCCGTGGACAATCGCGACACGATGGAAAAACGCCCCGGGGCATTTCGCACGATCAGCGAAGTGGCCGACGAGCTCGACGTGCCGCAGCACGTTCTCCGGTTCTGGGAGACGAAGTTTGCCCAGGTCAGGCCGGTGAAGCGCGCGGGTGGTCGGCGCTATTACCGGCCGGAAGACGTAGACCTGATCAGGGGCATCCGACGCCTGCTCCATGAGCAGGGCTACACCATTCGCGGTGCTCAGCGCGTTCTGAAGGAAAACGGCATCCGCTTCGTCCAGTCGGTGGGGCGCGGCGAGGCCGAAGTGGCGGCCCCAACCCAGCGGGATCTGGACACCGGGGAATACGAGGCCGACGAAGAGGTCGCTCCCGGCGCGGCAAGCGAAGACGACCGGCTCGGTGACGACCGGCTGACCCTGCAGGCCGTCCTCGACGACCTCCATGCATGCCGCGATGCGTTGCAGACCCTGAGCGACCCGTCGGATCTCGCAATCCGCTCCTGATAGGACGATCGCGCGGCTCGGGTGTCGAAGGAAACGCCGCGATACCCTCGACGGCGGGCTCCCCCCATCCCACATGCAGCGGGCCACGGCGGTCACACACACGTCAGCCCATAAGGTCGCCAGGCATCACCGGAGACCGCCCGATGTACGCCGCCAAATCGAATGCCTTTCTCGCAGCAGGCCTTTTTCTCGCGCTCGCCAGCGCCCCGGCCATGGCCCAGGATACGGCGACCCGCACCGAGACCGCGGCCCCCGGAAAGAGCGTCCGCATCCTCATCGCCTCGAACCTGAAGGACGATTGCAAGCCGGGCTCGATGCCGGAGATCCGCATCAGCACCTCGCCCAAGAACGGCTCGCTCATCACCAAGACCGGCAGCGTCACCACCCCGTCGAGCCATAAATGCCCCAACAAGAAGACCGCCGCGACGGGCGTCTTCTATCAGAGCAAGGACGGCTTCACCGGCACGGACGAGGTCGTGGTCGAGGTCAAGAAAGCCGACGGGAAAACCAGCACCCAGACCATCACCATCACCGTCGGCGGCTCGGCCGTGAAGGGCGGGGACGACACGAAGAAGAGTGCCACGGACCTGTGATCCGGCCCTGAGCCCCTTCGACATCACGGGTCCGGCGGCTGCGATTCTCACCGCCGGGCACCGTACTGTGGCAAGCTTCCCACGCTCGATTGCCGTCGCGACCGCACTGCGACAAAACTGGGCCTGTCAGTTGCATCCGAGCCGAGACAGGATGAAGCTGCGTCAGTCGTGAAGGGATCGGGATGCCAATGCCATCGACGAACGACCTGTTCCAGAGCTTTGCCCGCGGTTACGAGGCCCGCCGCGATACGGAGATGAGCCTTTCCGAGTTCATGGAGGCGTGCCGGGACGAGCCCCTCATGTACGCCACCGCGGCCGAGCGTATCCTCGACGCGATCGGCAAGCCGGAATTCGTGGACACAGCCAAGGACGCCCGTCTCGGCCGGGTGTTCATGAACCGGACGATCCGGGTCTATCCCGCCTTCTCCGAGTTCTACGGCATGGAGGAGACGATCGAACGGATCGTCTCGTTCTTCCGCCACGCGGCGCAGGGCTTGGAGGAGCGCAAGCAGATCCTCTACCTCCTCGGCCCCGTCGGCGGCGGCAAGTCGTCCCTCGCCGAACGCCTCAAGGCCCTGATGGAGGTCCACCCCATCTACGTCCTGAAGGCCGGCAACGAGGTCTCGCCGGTCTTCGAGAGCCCGCTGGGCCTGTTCGACCCCGAGGTGATGGGCGCCGAGATCCAGGAGCGCTACGGCATTCCGCGCCGTCGCCTCACCGGCCTGATGAGCCCCTGGGCCTTGAAGCGCCTCGACGAGTTCAATGGTGACATCTCGCAGTTCAAGGTGATCAAGGTACGGCCCTCGCGCCTGCGCCAGATCGGCATCGCCAAGACCGAGCCCGGCGACGAGAACAACCAGGACATCTCGTCCCTCGTCGGCAAGGTGGACATCCGCCGTCTCGAGACCCTGTCCCAGGCGGACCCGGACGCCTACTCCTATTCCGGTGGCCTCAACCGGGCGAACCAGGGCGTCCTCGAATTCGTCGAGATGTTCAAGGCGCCGATCAAGATGCTGCACCCGCTGCTCACGGCGACGCAGGAGGGCAATTACGTCGGGACCGAGAATATCGGTGCGATCCCGTTCACCGGCATCATTCTGGCGCACTCGAACGAGTCCGAGTGGCAGACCTTCAAGACCAACAAGAACAACGAAGCCTTCATCGACCGTATCTACGTCATCAAGGTGCCCTACTGTCTGCGGGTGACCGAAGAGCAGCGGATCTACGAGAAGCTGGTCTCGGGCTCCGAACTTGCGGACGCGGCCTGCGCCCCCGGCACGCTGGAAATGCTGGCCCGGTTCTCGGTGCTCTCCCGCCTGCGCGAGCACGCCAATTCCAACGCGTTCTCGAAGATGCGCGTCTATGACGGCGAATCCCTACGCGAGGTCGATCCCCGCGCTCGTTCCATGCAGGAGTACAAGGATGCGGCCGGCGTCGACGAGGGGATGGACGGCATCTCCACCCGCTTTGCCTTCAAGGTGATGGCGGCCACGTTCAACCACGACACGACGGAAGTCTCGGCCGACCCCGTCCATCTCATGTACACGTTGGAACAGTCCCTGCGCCGCGAGCAGCTGCCGCCGGAGACCGAGAAGCGCTATCTCGAGTTCATCAAGACCGAACTCGCGCCGCGCTATGCCGAGTTCATCGGCCATGAAATCCAGAAAGCCTATCTCGAATCCTATCACGATTACGGCCAGAACCTGTTCGACCGTTACATCGACTACGCCGATGCCTGGATCGAGGATCAGGACTTCAAGGATTCCGAGACCGGGCAGCTCCTCAACCGTGAACTCCTGAACCAAGAGCTCACCAAGATCGAGAAGCCGGCCGGCATCGCCAACCCGAAGGATTTCCGCAACGAGGTCGTCAAGTTCGCCCTTCGCTCGCGGGCTCAGCATGGCGGGCGCAACCCGTCCTGGACCTCCTACGAGAAGCTACGCGAGGTGATCGAGCGGCGGATGTTCAGCCAAGTGGAGGAACTGCTTCCGGTCATCTCCTTTGGTTCCAAGAAGGACGGCGAGACGGAGAAGAAGCACGGTGAGTTCGTCGATCGCATGATCGCGCGAGGCTATACCGAGCGGCAGGTTCGCCGTCTGGTGGAATGGTACATGAGGGTGAAGCAGGCGGGTTAGGACGGCGACACGTCCTGTCGCGGGCTAAGCAGGTTCGCGTTGGCAAGCCAACGCTTCGCACTGCTCAGCTCTTTGATGTGTCGCAGGTTTTGATCGCAGAACCGGGGCCACTTCTGCGAAACCTGCTTAGGGCCGGCGGGCATCGCGGTGCCTGCCGGACACGACCGTCGAACCTGCCAGGGTCTCAGGGGCCAGGGTCTTGAGGGCGAGGACGAAAGCACCGGATGCACATCGTTGACCGTCGGTTGAATCCCGGAGGCAAGAGCCTTCCAAATCGCCAGCGCTTCCTGCGCCGGGTCAAGGACATGGCCCAGCGCGCCGTGCGCGAATCCGCTCGCGAGAAGGACATCAAGGACCTCGGCAAGGACGGGCGCGTCACGGTTCCCGGAGACGGCGTGCGCGAGCCCCGCTTCAGCCGCCAATCTGGCACCGGCCTGCAGGACTACATCCTGCCCGGCAACAAGACCTATGTGGAAGGGGACCGCATCGAGCGCCCGCAGGGCGGCGGCGGGGCCAAGGGCTCCGGCCAGGGCGGGGAGGGCTCCGAGAACAGCGAGGATGCGTTCCACTTCGTGCTGACGCGGGACGAGTTCCTCGAACTGTTCCTCGAAGACCTCGAACTGCCGGATCTGGCCAAGCGCCGCCTCTCGATCGTGGAGACCGAAGGCCTGCGGCGCGCCGGCTACACAGTGTCCGGCTCGCCCGCCAACCTCGCGCTCACCCGCACCCTGCGCAATTCCATGTCGCGGCGCATCGCGCTCAAGCGCCCGAAGCCGGAGGAGATCGCGGAGCTCGAAGGCCGCATCGCCGAGGCCGACGGCAGCGACCCCCGGCTCCCCGACATGAGGCTCGCCCTGGAGGCCTTGCGGGAACGCACCAAGCGTATCCCCTATGTCGATCCGATCGACCTGCGCTATCGCCGCTTCGAGCCCTATCCGCGCCCCATCGCCCAGGCCGTGATGTTCTGCCTCATGGATGTGTCGGGCTCGATGACCGAGCACATGAAGGATCTCGCCAAGCGCTTCTACATCCTGCTCCACATCTTCCTGACGCGGCGCTACCGGCACGTAGAGATCGTCTTCATCCGCCACACCGACAAGGCGACGGAGGTGGACGAGGAGACGTTCTTCGGCTCGCGCGAGACCGGCGGCACCCTGGTCTCGTCAGCGCTGGTGGAGATGAAGCGCGTCATCACCGAGCGCTACGACCCCAACGACTGGAACATCTACGCGGCCCAGGCCTCGGACGGGGACAACGTATCGAGCGACGGCCCGACCTCCACCGAGCTCCTGCGCGCCCATATCCTGCCCGCCTGCCAGCACTTCGCCTATCTCGAAGTCGGCGACGAGAACGGCCCCCGCGCCGGCTTCGTCGAGCACCGCACCACCCTGTGGCGCACCTACGAGGCTCTGGCCAAATCCGGCGGCGCCATCGCCATGCGCAAGGTCAACCATCGGCGCGACATCTACCCGGTCTTCCGCGAATTGTTCGGGCGCAAGGACGCGCGCGCCGAAGCGGGGGCGTGACGCTCGGGCATAGGCCCGAAGCCGGGGAGCCGGTTTTGGGACGAGTTGGCACGATGAGGTGAACCCTTCCTCCCACGCGCGAGGGGGAGGGGAGGAGAGCCGCAACGCTCGGAGAGAAGGACGACGATGGTCACGAACCTCCATTTCCCCGCATCGCCGACGATATCGGGCGGCCAGACACCTCTGTTTTCCGGCAACGACTGGGATTTCGACACGATCCGCCGCATCCACGATGCCTGCGAAAAGATCGCCGGCGAGGAACTCGGCCTGTCCTGGTATCCGAACCAGATCGAGATCATCACGGCGGAGCAGATGCTCGACGCCTATGCCTCCATCGGCATGCCGCTGTTCTACAAGCACTGGTCGTTCGGCAAGCACTTCGCGCAGCACGAGGCCGGCTATCGCCGCGGCATGATGGGCCTCGCCTACGAGATCGTCATCAACTCGGACCCGTGCATCTCCTACATCATGGAGGAGAACACGGCGACGATGCAGACCCTGGTGATCGCGCACGCCGCCTTCGGTCACAACCATTTCTTCAAGAACAACTACCTGTTCAAGCAATGGACCGATGCCGAGGGCATCCTCGATTACCTCGATTTCGCCAAGGGGTTCATCACCCGCTGCGAGGAACGCTACGGTCATCAGGCGGTGGAGCAGGTGCTCGACGCCGCCCACGCCCTGATGAGTCAGGGCGTCCACCGCTATCCGCGCAAGAAGCGGCCGGACCTCGCCTCGGAGCAGCGGCGCGAACGCGAGCGGGCCGAGCATGGCGAGCAGATCTACAACGACCTGTGGCGCACCCTGCCGCAGAAGAGCGCGGGTCTCCGGCCGGACGCCGCCCTGGAGCGGCGCAAAGCCCTGCTCGAACTGCCCCAGGAGAACCTGCTCTACTTCCTCGAAAAGGCAGCCCCGCGCCTGCGTCCGTGGCAGCGCGAGATCCTGCGGATCGTCCGCCTCGTGGCGCAGTATTTCTATCCCCAGCGCCAGACCAAGGTGATGAACGAGGGCTGCGCCACCTATTGCCACTACCGGATCATGAACTCGCTCTCGGAGAAGGGGCTGATCGGCGAGGCGGCCTATCTCGAATTCCTGCAGTCGCACACCAATGTCGTTCGCCAGCCGAACTACAACGAGCGCGGCTATGGCGGGCACAATCCCTATGCCATCGGCTTCGCCATGATGCAGGACATCGCCCGCATCGTGGAGCAGCCGACGCAGGAGGATCGCGCGTGGTTCCCGGAGATCGCCGGCACGGGCGACGCCATGGCGACCCTGCGCGACATCTGGGCGAACTACCGCGACGAGAGCTTCATCGCCCAGTTCCTCAGCCCCAAGCTCATGCGCGACATGCGGCTCTTCCACGTGGTGGACAATCCCGACGAGGCGGAATTGCGCGTAGAGGCGATCCATGACGAGCGCGGCTATCGGAAGCTGCGCCGCTCATTCGCGAGGCAGTACGACGTCGCCTGGCTCGATCCCGATATCGAGGTGGTCGACGTCGATCTGGAAGGCGATCGCCGCCTTATCGTCCACCACAAGGCGCTGAACCGGATCACGCTTCAGGCGGAGGATGCCCGCCACGTCCTGCAGCATCTGGCCGATCTCTGGGGCTACGACGCGGTGCTCATGGAGATCGATCCGGCCACGGATTCGATCCTGGCGGAACATCACGCGGCAGCGCGGCCGATCTTCTTCTGAAACCGCGGATATGCCGATTCGAAGCCCGATCCGTTGCATTTGACGGATCTCACTCCCGGTTCTTTCGCAGACCCCTGACCATTCTCGGGATAACGGAAGATGCGAGGTGGTCATGAATGAACGTCGGATCGATGAGCGGCGGCGTAAGGACGAGGCCGGCCTCATCGCCATAGACGAACACACGACGCTTCCCTGCATCGTCTACGACATCTCCGCCTCCGGCGTTCGGCTCATCCTTCCGGAAACAGCCCTGGTCCCCGACACCTTCATCCTGCATTCAGCGTGTATCGAAGGCATCGAGGTCTGCCGCGTCGTCTGGCGGAGCGACGAGACCATCGGCGCGACCTTCAGCAGGACGGCGGCCTGACGCACGCCTCAGAGCGGGACGGTCGCCGACTGCACCGAGGTCAGCCCGGAAAAACGAAAAAGGCCGGGGACAGCGCGCCCCGGCCTTGAACGTCAGAGCGGAGGACATCTGCTGATATGCCGATGTCACCGCGTTTTAATGGTCGGAGTAGCAGGACTTGAACCTGCGACCCCCTGTCCCCCAGACAGGTGCGCTACCGGGCTGCGCTATACTCCGTCAAGAACCGCTCTGAACTCGTCGATCACGTAGGATGCCGCTCCGGTTACCGGTCCTGAGACCGATGCGCTGACCGGGCCGCGCTACGCTTCGACGCCCCATGAAGGGCTGAGGGGTCTTAGCTTCACGGTCCCCCATGTGCAACCCCTTTTCCGTGGCTCCGGCGCGGACATCTCGCGCCGGAGCCTGTCGTCGTCACGCATGCGTCGGCGTCGCGTGGGGATCGTGCTTGTCGGGTGTGCCGCCATGCGGATCCTTGCCGCGCTTCTTGGCGAACCAGATCAGGACGTTTCGGATCGCCACGTAGAAGACCGGGGTCAGGAACAGGCCGAAGAAGGTCGCGCCGATCATGCCGAAACAGACCGCGGTGCCCAGAGCCTGACGCATCTCGGCGCCCGGGCCCGTGGCGATGACGAGGGGCACCGTACCGAGGATGAAGGCGAAGGCCGTCATCAGGATGGGGCGCAGGCGCAGGCGACAGGCTTCCACAGCGGCGGCGACCGGACCCTTCCTCTCCGTCTCTTCCAGCTGGTGAGCGAACTCCACGATCAGGATCGCGTTCTTCGCCGCCAGACCGATGAGCACGATCAGTCCGATCTGGGTCAGGATGTTGTTGTCCTGCCCCCTGAACTGGACCGCGCCCAGGGCCGAGAGCACGCCCGTCGGGACGACGAGGATGATCGCCAGCGGCAGCGCCCAGGATTCGTACTGCGCCGCCAGCACCAGGAAGACGAGGAGCACGCCGAGACCGAAGACGTAGATCGCAGTGTTGCCCGTCGCCTTCTGCTGGAAGGCGATCTCGGTCCAATCGTAGGCGTAGCCCTCCGGCAGGGACTGGGCGATCTTCTCCATCGCCGCGAGCGCCTGGCCGGTCGACACGCCGGGCTTGGCATCGCCCTGGATCGGCACCGAATAGAACAGGTTGAACCGCTGCACGATCTGCGGCCCGCTGATCTCGCGGATCGAGGCCAGTGTCCCCATGGGCACCAGAGCGCCGGTGGAGGAACGGACCTTGAGCTGCTCGATATCGCGCTTCTCCAGGCGGAAGGCGGCATCGGCCTGCGCGCGCACCTGGTAGATGCGGCCGAACGTGTTGAAGTCGTTGATGTAGGCGCCGCCGAGATTGGTCTGCAGGGTGGCGAAGACCGAAGCCAGCGGCACGTTCAGCATCCGCGCCATCGTGCGATCGATGTCGATGAAGAGCTGAGGCGTGTCGTTGCCGAAGGTCGTGAACACCCGCTGGACGTCGCTGCTCTGGTTCGCCTGACCGAGGATCTCGTTCGTGGCGGCCAGCAGCGGAGCGATGGCGGAGCTCTGGCGGTTCTCGATCTGCATCTTGAAGCCACCGCCGGTGCCGAGGCCGCGGACCGGTGGTGGTGGGATGAACAGGACGCGGGCCTCTTGGATCGAGGCGGTGGCCTTGAACACGTCGCCGGTGATCGCAGCCGCCGTTCTGCCCGTCGTCGCGCGCTCCTTTGCCCCCTTCAGGACCAGGAACATCACGGCGCCGTTGGTGGTGTTGGTGAAGGTCGCCCCGTCGAAGCCCGAGATGATGACGGCATCGCTGACGCCGTCGACCTTCAAGGCCATGTCGGCGGCCCGCCTCACCACGGCGGTGGTGCGCTCCAGGGCCGAGCCCGCCGGCAGCTGGACGACGCCGATGAGGTAACCCTGGTCCTGCTGCGGGATGAAGCCCGTGGGCGTCGTCGTGGCCACATGCAGCGTGCCGGCGATGATCGCGGCATAGACCACCATCATACCGAGCAGGCCGATCGTGCGGCCGGTCAGGAATTGGATCGTGGCGGCGTAGCCATGCGACAGCTTGTCGAAGCCCCGATTGAACAAGTCGGCGAGCCAGGCGACGAACCGCGTCAGGAAGAACTTCGGCTTGGCGTGTTCGTGGTGGGGCTTGAGCAGCAGCTTGCAGAGCGCCGGTGACAGCGTCAGCGAGTTGAACATCGAGATGATGGTCGAGGCCGCGATGGTGAGCGCGAACTGCTTGTAGAACTGCCCCGAAATGCCGGGGATGAAGGCGGTGGGGATGAACACCGCCGACAGGACGAGGGCGATGGCGAGCACCGCGCCGCCCACCTCGTCCATGGTCTTGTGCGCCGCGTCTCCGGGCGACAGCCCCTCGGCCATGTTCCGCTCGACATTCTCCACCACCACGATCGCGTCGTCGACGACGATGCCGATGGCGAGGACGAGCCCGAACAGGGTGAGATTGTTGATGGAGAAGCCGAAGGCCTGCATGGCCGCGAAGGTGCCGATCAGCGAGACCGGGATCGCGATCACCGGGATCAGCGCCGTGCGCCAGCTCTGCAGGAAGACGATGACCACGATGACCACGAGGGCCACGGCTTCGAACAGGGTCTTATAGACCTCGTGGACCGATTCCTCGATGAACTCGGTGGGGTTGTAGGCGATCCTGTACTGGACCCCCGGCGGGAAGCTTTTCTTGATCGTCTCCATCGTCGCCCGCACCTGCGTGGCGGCTTCGAGGGCGTTGGTGCCCGGACGCTGGAACACGCCGACGCCGACGGCGGGGGTCCCGTTCAGGAAGGACTGCGTGGTGTAGTCCTTCTGGCCCATTTCGGTGCGGGCAATGTCCTTCACGCGCACGAGGCGGCCGTCGCTGGCCTTGACGATGACCTCGGTGAACTCTTCCGGGGTCTGGAAGCGACCCTGCGACTGGACGACGAGCTGGAAGGCATTGTCCTTCGGCGCAGGCGGGGCGCCGAGGGCGCCCGAGGCGACCTGGACGTTCTGCTCCTGGAGGGCCGAGATCACGTCGGTGGTCGAGAGTCCGTAGGCGGACAGCTTGTTCGGATCGAGCCAGATGCGGAGCGCGTATTCGCTGCCGCCGAACACCGTGATGTCGCCGACGCCATCGAGGCGCAGCAGCTCGTCGCGGATACGCAGGTAGATATAGTTCGAGAGATAGTTCTGGTCGTAGGTGTTGTCCGGGGACAGCAGGTGCACGACCATCATCAGATCGGGCGACGACTTGCGGACGGTGACGCCGAGGTTGCGCACGTCGGGCGGCAGGCGCGGCTGCGCCACCGAAAGACGATTCTGCACCAGCACGTTGGCGATATCGAGGTTGGTGCCGACCTTGAAGGTGACGGTCAGCTGCATGTTGCCGTCGTTGGTCGACAACGACGTCATGTAGAGCATGTTGTCGACGCCGTTCACCTCCTGCTCGATCGGCGTCGCGATCGTTGCCGCCACCGTCTCGGCATTGGCGCCCGGATAGGAGGCGCGCACGACGACGGTCGGCGGAACGATCTCCGGATATTGCGCGACGGGCAGCGACTCGTAGGAGACGTAGCCGAGGATCAGGAAGATGATCGACGTCACCGACGCGAAGATCGGCCGATCGACGAAGAAGTGGGCAAAGCGCATCGGTCAAACCTCTCGCCACAAAGGCGCCCTGGGCCACCTTTGCGGGAATGTTTCTTCGTTCGCCGTCACGAACCCACCGGATGTCACGCCCCTGAAACGGAAGGCGGAAACCGGCGGGTCCGGTCTAGAATGGGTTGCGCGTCAGCTGCGGCTCGGCGGCAGCGTGCTCGCCTCTGCCGTCACCTTGGCGCCCGGGCGGACGCGGGACAGGCCGTTGACGACGACGTTCTCGTCACCCTTCAGTCCTTCGCGGATCACGCGGTAACCATCGACCTTCGGCCCGAGCTTCACGTCGCGGGTGCTCACCGAGCCATCGTCGGCGACGATGTAGACGATGCGCTTGTCCTGGTTCGCGGAGATGGCCTCGTCGGGCAGGAGGATACCCTGGAAGGGCTTCGTCGCCGGCAGCGAGACGATGCCGAACAGGCCCGGCTTGATGAAGCCGTCCGGGTTCTCGACGGTGGCGCGCAGCAGCACCGTACCGGTGGCGTTGTCAACGCGGTTGTCCACGAAGTCGAGGGTGCCCTTGCGGGTCGGCTTGGTCTCGTTGGTCAGGGCGATCAGGATCGGAACGCCCTTGCCCTTCTGGGTCTGCCCCATGCCGATGCCGAGGCTGCCCTGATATTTCAGAAAGGAGCGCTCATCCACGGTGAAGCCGAAGTAGATCGGGTCGAGGGAGACGATCGTGGTCAGCTGGGTCTGATCGGTGATGACGATGTTGCCCTCGGTGACGAGGCGCTGGCTGATACGGCCCGAGATCGGCGCGCGGACTTCGGTGAAGTCGTAATTGAGCTGTGCCTGGCGCAACTGCGCATCAGCGCTGTCGACATTGGCCTGCGCCGTCTGCGATGCCTGCCGGCGCTGGTCCGTCACCTGCTCGGAGATGTTGCCGGAACGGCTCAGGGTCTGAGCGCGTTCGAGGTCGGTCTGGGAAAAGGTCAGTCCGGCCTGAGCGGAGGTGAGGGCGGCCTTGGCCTGATCGAGGGCCGCCTTGTAGGGGCGACGGTCGATCACGAAGAGCAGGTCGCCCTTCTTCACCGTGGCGCCGTCCACGAAATTAACCTTCTCGAGATAGCCCGTGACCCGCGCCCGGACATCGACGATCTCAACGGGATCGAACCGGCCCGTATAGATATCGGTCTCGACGATCTCGCGCACAACCGGCTTGGCCGTGGTCACCTTCGGAGGCGGACCACCGGGGGCCTGGGCGGAAACCGGAGAGGCGAAGGCCAGAAATACGGCGGACAGGAGGATCGCGGACGACCATCCGGAGAGCGGACGCTTGATCATGTTGCTTTTCCCTGCGCCCTGCGAGCTAAAGGCACCGTTCCCGTGATGTCGTGCGCTGCCGCACATAGCCCGTGGAGCTATGGGATTGAGACGTGGAATGTTCAGGATTCGACCGTTTCCCCGGCCAGATACCAGTCCTTGAACCCACCGACATAATGCTCCTCCACCGGGATCCCGGCGGATTGAGCGGCGGCCAGGGCGTGGACCGAACGGACACCGGCCGCGCAGGAGAAGACCGGGCGACGACCGTCCTCGGCGATCAGCGCCGACAGGGCGCGCGTGTCGAAGGTGGACAGAGGGTGGGTGACGGAACCCGGAATGTGCCCGGCCGCGTATTCGTGAGGCTCCCGCACGTCGATGAGCAGGATCGAGCGATCGTCGAGTCCCCGCTTGATCGTCTCCCGGTCGAGATCGACAACCTTCATGCGCTTGGCCCTCGCTTCGTCGCCACACGGAGACTCGTGGCGAATGTTCTTATGCGTCAGGCGTCATCACGGCAAATTCCCTGTCGGACAAATGCCATCGCGAGCGTTCGGCAATACGGGCCGGAGGAGGTTCGGCGCGATAGAGCGAAGCCGTTCGAGCGGGACGGTTAGGCACGATGACCACCTCGACCTCCCGCCGATCGACTGCGTACCTTGAACAGCCTTGTGGGACAGGGCGCGCGATCTACCCGGGCGCCCTGTTCGGCGCCTCGATCCCGGCGGCTACGCCATGATGACCGCGGTCTTAGGCCGAGGCGAAACCGCTGAGAGCGGCCAGTCTTGGATCGGCGATCCCGATGGCCTGGAACAGGCTGCCCATTCCTCTTTTCTCAGACGCGGTCAGGCGATGGAAGGCGGCGTCGACCGCTTCGGCCTGCGCTTGGCTCGCCATGCCCTTCAGGCGATCCGCGCGCTCACGCAGGCCGAGGTTCAGAAGGAACCCCCGCTGGTCCAGGGGTCCATCGACTCGGGCTCCCTCGCCGATCGCAGCCCTCCCGAGGGCGGCGAAATCGACATGGGTCGTCAGATCCGCCTCGCCGGGAGCCAGCAGGGGATCGGTGAAGCGATGGGCCGATACCGCCTGGAGGGTATCGCCGAATCCAGGCCGCACATGGCCGTAATCGATGGCCAGGAGCGCGCCGCCCTGAGCGACGATCCGGCGGCTCAAGCTCCGCACGATGTCGAGGGCCGCTCCCGGAACGGTCATCAGCGCCCCGACCGGCGCCTGGACCGCGATTTCCCGGTCGGGCTCCGCTGCGAGACCGAAGGCGAGACGGCCGCCATCCGGAGAGAGGCCGACGAGGCGTTCGCACCAGCCGCGCTCCGTCCTCAGGAACTGGCGAACGGGGAGGGCGTCGAAGAACTCGTTGGCGATGACGATCATCGGCCCATCGGGCAGGGTCTCGATGCCATCGTGCCACGTGGGTGAAACGGCTCCGAGGCGGGACGCCTGCGCCGCCCGAAGAACGGGGCTGGTCTCGACGAGGTGGATGGCGGGCTTCCAATCAGGCGCCGCGCGGTTCAGGGCCCGCAGGGCGTCGGCCATCAGCGTGCCGCGACCGGGGCCGAGTTCCGCCAGGACGAGGTGGCTCGGTCCGCCCATGGCAGCCCATGTCAGGGCGATCCAGATACCGATCAGCTCGCCGAACATCTGGCTGATCTCGGGCGCGGTGACGAAATCGCCACGGGCGCCGAGGGGATCGCGGCTGCGGTAATAGCCGTGGACCGGATGTCCGAGGCAGAGCGCCATGTAACGGGCGATGCCGATGGGGCCGGTCTCGACGATCTCGTCGCGGATCTCGGCGAAGAGCGGCGTGGTCACGCTGCGTCGGCCCGTACGGTCTCCGCCTGTTCAGGGCGCGGCTGCGTCACGCCGCGGGCGGCGAGGACGATATAGGCGATGCCGATCAGGGCCATCGGCACGCAGAGCAGCATCCCCATGGTGATGCCGCCATAGCGCCAGTCCCCGGTACCGAAGAGGTATCCAAGCTGCCGGTCGGGTTCACGAAAAAACTCGCAGAACGTGCGAGCGAGCGCGTAGCCGAGGACGAAGAGTCCGCCGAGGAGGCCCGGCTTGCGGAAGCCGAAGGCGCGGACGGCGATGGCCATCACCACGAACAGGAGAGCCCCCTCCGTGGCCGCCTCGTAGAGCTGGCTCGGGTGCCGCGCCAGCGGGCCACCCGAGGGAAACACCACCGCGTAGGCGAAATCCGGGGCGATCCGCCCCCACAGCTCGCCGTTCACGAAATTGGCGATGCGACCGAAGAACAGGCCGATGGGAACGACGACGGCGGCGAGATCGAGAAGGGTATAGGGAGACAGTTTTCGCGAGCGGGCGAACAGCACCATGGCCAGGACGGCACCGAGAAAGCCGCCGTGGAAGGACATGCCGCCGTTGCGGATCGCCAGGATCTCGAGGGGATCGTCGAGATAGAGCGGCAAATTGTAGAACAGGACGTAGCCGATGCGGCCGCCGAGGACGACGCCGAGGGCGACCCAGACGATGAGGTCGTCGACGTCGTTGAGGCTCGGCCGCCGCACGACACCCCAGAACCGGTCCGCCGCCACCAGCCGGCGGGCATAGAACCAACCGCCGACGAGGCCGGCGATGTAGGACAGGGCGTACCACTTGATCGTGATCGGGCCGATCGCCACCGCCACCGGATCGATGGCGGGAAAGGGCAGGGCGAGCAACGGCGGCATCGGCTGGCCTCCAGGAATGGCGCCGGCTTTGGACGTGCCGGGCCTCCCGCGTCAACCCTCGGGCGACGCGGGAGGCCCATGACGGGTCAGGCGGCCCGCACCGTCGCGAGGAATTGACCGACTTCCGAACGCAGGCTGTCGGACTGGGTCGACAGATCTTCCGAGGCCGTCAGGACCCGGCCGGCGGAGGTGCCGGCCTCGGCCGCCGAGCGGGCGACCTCCTCGATATCCGTGGTCATGGCGCCGGTACCGGCCGAAGCCTGCCCCATGTTGCGGACGATCTCCTGCGTCGTCAGGCTCTGCTCCTCCACGGCCGCGGCGATGCTGCTGGTGACCATGCTCATGCTCTCGATCCGCGAAACGATGCCCTGGATCGCGCCCGACGCGCCGTTGGTCGCGCCCTGGATCGCCTCCACCTGCTGGTGGATTTCGGCCGTGGCGCGGGAGGTCTGCTCGGCGAGGCTCTTCACCTCGGCCGCTACGACGGCGAACCCGCGTCCGGCTTCGCCCGCACGCGCGGCTTCGATGGTCGCGTTGAGGGCCAGCAGGTTGGTCTGCGATGCGATCTGCTGGACCATGCCGACCACGTCACCGATGCGCGTCGCGGCGACCGACAGCGTGCGCATGGTGTCCGCGGTACGGCTCGCTTCCTCGACGGCGGAGCGGGACATGTCGGCGGCCTGCTCGACCTGACGTCCGATCTCCTGCACCGTCGCGCCGAGCTCCTCGGCGGCGGCGGCCACCGCGTTGACGTTGCCGGCGGTCTGGTGGGCGGTGGCGGCGACAGACGTCGAACGGCTGACCGTGCCGTCCACCGTTGTGGTCATGCTGTTCGACGCATCGTGCAGGCTCGCCGAGGCGGACGACACGCCATCGACGATGCGGCCGACGGAGCGCTCGAAATTGTCGGCGAGTTCGTTGAGCAGGGCGCGGCGCTCGATCTCCGCGCGCATGCGGGAGGCCTCGGTGGTGCGAAGCTGCTGAGCCGCATCTTCCAGCGAAATGTCGCGGATGGTGACGACGGCGCGGGCGATGTCGCCGATCTCGTCGGCACGACGGCTGCCGGGAACCTCTTCGAGGATCTCGCGGCGGGCCAAGGCCTGGAGGGCACGAGCCAGGGCACCGAGGGGCCGGACGATGCTGCGGGCGAAGAGCAGGCCGATAAGGGCGGTGGCTGCGAGAACCGCGATAGCCGACATGAGCAGCGATTTCGTCAGGCTGCTCACGGAATGCAGCGCCTCGCTCTGGGCCTGCTCGGCGACGATCGTCCAGGGCGAACCCAGCATCGAGATCGAGGCGGTGGCGGCCAGGCGAGCTTTGTCGCCGCTGCCGTAGACGAAGGGCTTGCCGGATTTCAGGTTCTCGGCATCAAGGCCCGTCGTCGAGACGGGCATGCCCGCTTTCACGGCGGAGTTCAGGGGCGGATTACCGCGCAGTAGCCCATCGGAACCGACTGCCATGACCTGTCCCGTATCGCCCAGGCCGTTCCGTTCGGACAGCGAGGCGTCGAAGAGGGCGGGCGTCACGCGCAGCACGAGGAATCCGATCCGCGAGGCGGCCTGGCCGGTTCCCATGGCGACGTTGGCGCGACGGTAGATGCCACGGCCCAGGAAGGCGGAGGGACCGGAATCGGCGGGATAGGCGGCGAAATCCTGGGTCAGGACCGTATCGGGCTCGGCGGCCTTCAGGCGCTCGATGAGTGTGGCGAGACCGGTCTTCTGAAGCTCCGGCTCCGACAGGTTGTGGGTGAAATCCGCGCCCTTCGTGGTGGTGTAGACGATGCGCCCTTCCTCATCGACGAAGAGAAGGTCGGCATAGCCGGGACGCTCCACGAGCTTGCGGGCCACTTCCTGCACCTTGGCGTGGCGACGGCCATACATGGTGCCGGTGCCCTCGACCGCCATGCGTTCCTGCGCGGTCGTCGGGCTGGTGAAGGCCTGCACGAGGCCGGCATAATCGGCCTTCGCCGGATCGAGGGACTCGACCAGATCGCCGACATTGCTCGAAACCTGATTGTTGCCGGCGGTGGCCGCCAGATCGCCGCGAGCCCGATCGGCGATCAGTTCCAGGCCGGTCTTGCGGGCCGTGGCGGCGAATTCCAGTCGTTCCTGCACGGCGGAGATCAAGCCGGACTTGGCTGAGTACCAGCTCAGGCTGCCCATGACGGCGGTGCTGACCATCGCCAACCCTACGATGATGACGGGCAGGCGGACATTGAGACTGCTGACGATAGACATACGAACGGAAGCCCCCGAGAAACTGGGGTGCAAATTATCCTATGACAAATTTAGAAAACGTTCCTCGGGGGCGGGGCTGCGTACTTTTCATGCTCGAAAAATGCTGTTTCGGCATTGCCCGGCCTCCATGAGGGAAGGCCGGGACGAGCATCACCGACAATGCTCAATGGGCGGAAGCGGCCTCGGAGGCAGCGATTTCCGGCCGGGCGACCTCTCCTGTCGCCAGAAACAGGCGGTACGCGAGATTGTCCGTCTCATCGACGCATGGGTATCCCAAAGCGTCCAGGGCGGCGTCGAAACGCTGGCGCTCTTCGGCGGGCACGCTGATCCCGGCGAGCACGCGGCCGTAATCGGCGCCGTGGTTACGGTAGTGGAACAGGGTGATGTTGAACCCGTCCGCAAGGCCGTCGAGGAATCGCAGGAGGGCGCCCGGCCGCTCCGGAAACTGGAACCGGTAGATGCGCTCGTCGGCGAGTTCGGCCGAACGGCCGCCGACCATGTAGCGGATGTGAACCTTGGCCATCTCGTTGTCGCTGAGATCGACCACGCTGTAGCCGTCGGCCCGAAGGCCGGCGATGAGGTCGCGCTTTTCCGGGATCCCGCCGGGCAGGTTGATGCCCACGAAGATCTGCGCCTCGGCGGAGGGCGCGTAGCGGTAGTTGAACTCGGTGATCGCACGCGGGCCGAGATGGCGGATGAACGCGCGATAGGCGCCCGCGCGCTCGGGGATCGTAACGCCGAGGAGCGCCTCGCGCTGCTCGCCGATCTCGGCACGCTCGGCGATGTGGCGCAGACGATCGAAGTTGAGGTTGGCTCCCGACGAGATCGCCACCAGCGTCCCGGCCGAGCCGCCCTCGCGCGCCGCGTAGACCTTCGCACCGGCCAGAGCCAGCGCGCCGGAGGGCTCGGAGACCGCGCGGGTATCGTCGAAGATGTCCTTGACCGCCGCGCACATGGCGTCGGTATCCACGGTGATGACCCCGTCGAGATGCTCGCGGCAGAGGCGGAAGGTCTCCTCACCGGCCTGGCGCACGGCGACGCCGTCGGCGAACAATCCCACAGTCGGCAGCACGACACGCTCGTCGGCGGCCAGGGCCGCCGCCATGCAGGCGGCATCGTCCGGCTCGACGCCGATGACCTTGGTCTCGGGCCGCAGGTACTTCACGAAGGTGGCGATGCCGGCGGCGAGACCGCCGCCGCCGACCGGCACGAAGATCGCCTCGATCGGCCCGGAATGCTGGGTCAGAATCTCCATGCCGATGGTGCCCTGGCCGGCGATCACATCGGGATCGTCGAACGGGTGGAGGAAGGTGAGCCCCTGCTCGCCTTCCAACTGGCGGGCATGGCCGAGCGCCTCGTCGAACGTATCGCCGAACAGCACGACCTCGGCCCCGCGCGCGCGGCAGGCATCGACCTTGATGACGGGGGTCGTGCGCGGCATCACGATGACGGCACGCACAGTGAGCCGAGCCGCCGCGAGAGCAACGCCCTGGGCATGGTTCCCGGCCGAGGCGCAGACGACCCCGCGCGCCAGCACCTCGGACGAGAGGCCCGACATCTTGTTGTAGGCGCCGCGTAGCTTGAACGAGAACACCGGCTGCAGGTCCTCGCGCTTGAGCAGGACCGGGCGCCCCAGACGCGCAGACATGCGCGGCATGGGATCGAGCGGGCTCTCGATGGCGACGTCGTAGACGCGGGCGGTGAGGATCATGCGGATGTAGTCGGTCAAGGAGACGCGTGCTCCGTCGCAGGTCTGGAATCGGTTTCGGATGAGCCTCGGGATACGCCCGTGGGACGGAAGAAGCGAGGGGCGATCCCCCGGCCCGGTGGGACAAGGCGCCACCCGTCGCGGAGATGGCGAGGGAGGGACGGTTTTAGAACAACCTGTCGATGGCGGCCGCCAGCCACACCAGGGCCACCAGAGCCTGCGCCATGAAGGCGCCCGCGGAGGCGAGGTCCTTCACGACGCCGATCCTGACATGGCGATCGGGGTGGAGGTGGTCGCAGAGCTTCTCGATCGCCGTATTCAGAAACTCCGCCGCCAGCATCACGAGCAGGCTCGCCAGCAGCGCCACGCGAACCCAGAGCGTCGCCCCCATCACCAACGCGGCGGGAATTCCGATCACCAGCAGAACGAGTTCAAGGCGCAGGGCCCGTTCGGTCCGGGCGCCGAAGACGAGGCCGCGCCAGGAATTGAGGAAGGCGAGATAGAGCGCGTGCATGGGGTCAGCGGTCCGCGGGAGCGCCGCGGGCGATCCATTTCGCGAGAAGGGGGCCGGTGAGGAGCACCACGAACAGGCGCAGGGTCTGCACGGCCAGGACGAAGGACACGTCGGCCTTGGAGCCCACCGCGATGATTGCCACGGAATCGAGCCCGCCCGGACTGGTGGCGAGAAACGCCGTGAGGAAGTCCACCGGCAGCAGGAAGGTAAGGCCGTAGGCCCAGCCGCCGCACAGGGCGATGACGGCGAAGGTGGCGACGAGGATGCCCGGCAGGGCGGCGAATGTCTCGCGCAAGGTCTGCGCCGTGAAGCGCAGACCGACATACCAGCCGATACAGGCATAGGCGAGGTCGAGGAGCGGTTCGGGCAGGGCCATCGAGACGAGGCCCGTGGCATGGAGGACGGCGCCCAGGATCATCGGCCCGACGAGGGCGCTCGCCGGCAGGCGCAGGAGCCGGGCCAGCGCGACGCCGATCCCGGCGACCGCGAGAGTGGCGAGAACGGGCAGGATGCCGGTATCGGCCAGGGACGCGGCCTTCGCGGTGGTCGACGTATCGGTGAGGATGCGGGCGACCACGGAGGCCGAGAGGACGACGGCGGCGACGCGGACGTATTGCATGAAGGCGACGAGGCGCGGGTCCGCGCCGTATTCCTCGGCCATGGCCGTCATGGCGGCGGCCCCACCGGGGGAGGAGCCCCAGGCGGCGGTGCTGCCGGGAAGGATCCGCAGGCGGGTCAATGCCCAGCCCACGAGGGCGCCGGCCATCACGGTGACGAGCACCACGGCGAGGATCAGCAATCCGTCATCGAGGAGCGTCCCGACGATATCGGCGGTGACCGCCTTGGCGACGAGGCAGCCGATGATGGCCTGCGCCGCCTGGAACCCGGGCCGCGCCAGTGACAGGCTCGCCCCGCCGACCCCGAAGGCGATGGCCACGAGCATCGGCCCCAGGAGGAGCGCCGCCGGGAACTGTGCCAGCGTGAGGCCGTAGGCGATGGCGGCCGAGGCGGCGACGAGCGCCGTCCAGAGGCCGAGGGAGCGCGGGCTGAGCACGGGAAACCGATAGTTGGGAAGTGCCCGCCGTTACACCGGATCGGCGCCACTGTCACGGTTCGCCCCGGCATCGTCGCGAAACGCCGCGGTCCCGGCGGGGGCATGCGCCCTGAAGAAGCCCGCCAGATGCGACAGGCCGGCGGCGCGGGGATCGCTGGACCGCCAGGCGAGCGCGATGGTGCGGCCCGGTCCATCCACATCGAAGCTGCGCGTCACGGTGAGGCCGCTGGCATCGGCCCCGGCCGGCACGGCGAGGGCGGGGAGGAGGGTGTAGCCTGCGCCGGCGGCCACCATCGAGCGCAGGGTCTCGAGAGAGGTGGCGTGGCGGCCCGCCGCCGAGCCAGCGCCGCACGCGGCGACCGCCTGATCGCGCAGGCAGTTGCCTTCGTCGAGGAGAAGCAGGTCCGGCCCGGCGATATCCGTCGCCCGCAACGCTCCCCCCTGGGCGAGGGCATGGTCGGCGGGGCAGGCCAGCAGGAACGGCTCGATGAACAGAGGCGAGACGGTGAGACCGGAGGTCGGTACCGGCAGGGAGATCAACGCGGCATCGATCCGCCCGTCACGCAGGCCTTCCAGGATCTCCGCGGTCCTGGCCTCGCTCAGCGCCAGGGACAGGACGGGAAATTCCTGCCTCAATGTCCGAAGCACGAGGGGGAACAGGTAGGGGCCGAGGGTCTGGATCGCCGCGAGGACGAGGCGGCCGGTGAGCGGCGCGCCGCGCCCTTCGCTCGCCAGGGCAAGCAACCGCTGCGCCTCCGCCAGAACCGTGCGCGCCTGCCGGACGATGCTTTGTCCCGCCGGTGTCAGCATGACCCGCCGGTTGCCGCGCTCGAACAGGACGAGGCCCAGGGCCTCTTCGAGCTTGCGCACCTGCACGCTCAACGTGGGCTGACTGACGTTGCAGCGTTCGGCCGCCCGGCCGAAGTGGCTCTCGTCGGCCACGGCCACGGCATATTCCAGATCCCGGAGGGACAGACCCGATACGTTCATAGGCTCTATCTATCGCAGCCTTTGCGACGATGCATTAGCCAAACGATCCTGCGCGGTTCATAAGGGTGTCTCAGAACGATTCCAGGATGGCGACGCGGCGCCGCATGCCCGATCCGGATCGTCCCGACATTTTAGGAGAGAATCCCGCATGAGCGATCAACGCCCGATACTGACCACCCGCCAGGGCCATCCGGTCCGTGACAACCAGAGCACGCGCACGGTCGGCGAGCGGGGACCGGCGACCCTCGAGAACTATCAGTTCATCGAGAAGATCACTCATTTCGACCGTGAGCGTATTCCCGAGCGCGTCGTCCATGCCCGCGGCGCCGGCGCCCATGGCTATTTCGAAGCCTACGGCAAGATCGGCAACGAGCCGGCTTCAAAGTATACCCGTGCCCGCGTGCTGAACGAGACCGGCGTGAAGACGCCGATGTTCGTGCGCTTCTCCACCGTGGCCGGCGCCAAGGAGAGCCCCGAGACCGAGCGCGACCCGCGCGGCTTCGCGGTGAAGTTCAAGACCGTCGACGGCAATTGGGATCTCGTGGGTAACAACCTCAAGGTCTTCTTCATCCGCGACGCGATCAAGTTCCCCGACATGATCCATGCGTTCAAGCCGGACCCGGTGACGAACCGTCAGGAGCCATGGCGCTTCTTCGACTTCGTGTCTCAGCATCCCGAAGCCATCCACATGGTGACGCATCTGAAGTCGCCCTGGGGCATTCCCGCCAACTATCGCGAGATGGAGGGCTCGGGCGTGAACACCTACAAGCTGGTCAACGACCAGGGCGAAGCCGTGCTCTGCAAGTTCCATTGGGAGCCCAAGCAGGGCATCCGCAACCTGACCTCGGCCCAGGCCTCCGAGATCCAGGCCAAGGATGTCGGTCACGCGACCCGCGACCTCTACGACAACATCTCCAAGGGTAACTTCCCCGAGTGGGAATTCTGCGTGCAAATCATGCCGGACGGCCCGAACGACCACCTGTCGTTCGATCCCCTCGACGACACCAAGCTTTGGCCGGTCGAGGACTTCCCGCTTCTGCCCGTGGGCCGCATGGTGCTGGACCGCGTGCCGGACAACTTCTTCGCGGAAGTCGAGCAGTCGGCCTTCGGCACCGGCGTGCTCGTGGACGGCATCGACTTCTCGGACGACAAGATGCTCCAGGGCCGGACGCTGTCCTACTCGGACACCCAGCGTTACCGCGTCGGCGCCAACTACCTGCAGCTGCCGATCAATGCGCCGCAGCCCGGCGTGAAGGTCTATTCGAACCAGCGTGACGGCCAGATGACCTATTCGGTCGACGGCACCGGCCCGAACCGGCACATCAACTACGAGCCCTCGACCCTGGCCGAGGGCCTGCGCGAAGCTCCGAAGCCCGCCAAGGACTATCACCAGCCGGTCCAGGGCCAGCTCGGCCGCTACCAGACCTCGCGTACCGAAGACGATTACACCCAGGCCGGCGTCCGCTACCGTTCTTTCCAGGATTGGGAGCGTGACGACCTGATCGCCAATCTCGTCGGCGACATGAAGCAGTGCCCGGAGCCCATCCAGCTGCGGATGGTCTGGCACTTCTGGCATGCCGACGAGGATTACGGCCGTCGCGTCGCCGAAGGTGCCGGCATCGATCTGGAGAAGGCCAAGGCCCTGCCGCCGCTTCCGGGCCGCGCGGCTCCGGGCAAACGTCTCCAGGCCGAGACCTACACGGACGGCAGCCACGCCCACCGCGTCGCAGCCGAGTAAGCTCAGCGCGCTAGGACTGAGCCATGACCTCCCCGCGATCTCCGTGATCGCGGGGATTTTTTATGGGGTCATTCCGCGGCGGGAGGCGCTCCGACCTTCCGGTCGCGGCCCGCGCCGAGGGCGAAGATGCCGGACGCCAGGGCGATGGCGCAGAACAGGCCGGCCGAGACGCGCCAGCCGCCGAACAGGTCGTGCGCCAAGCCGAATCCCAGAGGGCCGAGGGCGGCGATGGAATAGCCCACCGCCTGGGACATCGCCGAGAGATCGGCCGCGCCGACGGCGTCACGGGCGCGCAACACCACGATGGTGAGGGCGAGGCCGAACAAGCCGCCGATCCCGAGACCGAGGCCGATGCCGAACGGGAGAACGAGTGCGACCGGTCCATCGACAAGGGCGAGGAAGCTCGCCGCCGACAGGATCAGAAGGGCGATCGCGATACCGCGCTGGTCCCGCAGCCGTGCGGCGAAAGCCGGCACGAGGAGGGCACTCGGCGCCTGCCCGATGCTCATGATGGAGGTGACGAATCCGGCCTCCACCGCCGACAGGCCACGGCTCTGCAGCACGACCGGAAGCCAGCCGAAGGTGATGTAGGCGAGGGACGATTGCAGGCCCATGAACCCGGTGACCTGCCAGGCTAGGGAATCGCGCCAGAGCGGCCGGCGGCGGGCGGGCGGCGGCCCCTTCTCGCGGTGCGGCACGAAGACGATCCAGGCGATGGCCGCCGCCACGGCCGGCACGGCCCAGACCGCCATCGCCCGCGTCCAGCCTCCGAAGGCATCGGCCAGGGGCACCGCCGATCCGGCGCCCGTCGCGGCGCCGAGGCAGAGGACCATCGTGTAGAGTCCGGTCATCAACCCGGCCTGCCCGGAGAAGTCGCGCTTCACCAAACCGGGCAACAGGACGCCGGCAAGGCCGATTCCGACGGCCGCGATACAGGCCCCGGCAAAGAGGGGAGGGAGCCCTCCGAGCCCGCGCAGGGCCGAGCCGAGGGCGATGACCAGGATCGCGACCAGCACACCACGCTCCGCCCCCGTCCGCCGCACCACGACCGGGCCGAGCACGCAGGCGAGGCCGAGGCACAGGACCGGCAGGGTCGTCAGGAACGCCGCCCCCGCGGCGGTCAGGCCAGTCTCGGCGCGGATGGAATCGAGCAGGGGGCCGACGCTGGTGAGGGCAGGGCGCATGTTGAACGCGACCAGCATCATCCCGAGCCCGACGAGGACCGGGCGGGCGTTTCGGAATGTGGGTTCGGTCACGCGATGCGGCGCCTTACCAGGAGGGCGATGAGGCCGAGGCCGGCAAGCATCCCGGTGAAGGGCAGGTCACGCAGAACGGCGTAGACTGTGCGGCCGGGCAATCGGACGGGAAGGTCCGCGTCGAGGATGCCTTCGACACCCACGGGCAGGCTCGCGGTGATGCGTCCATACGGGTCGACCACCGCCGAGATGCCGGTATTGGCGTCGCGCACCAGGGGCAATCCTTCCTCCACGGCCCGCAACCGCGCCTGTGCGAAGTGCTGGCGCGGACCCGGCGTATCACCGAACCAGGCGTCGTTGGTGAGGTTCAGGATCAGCCCCGGCACGGGCGCCGGACCGTCGGGCGCGTGTCCGGGCAGTATCTCGCCCGGAAAGATCGCCTCGTAGCAGATGGTGGCGACGACGGGGGGAAGCCCGGTCACGTCGAGGAGACGCTGGCCGGAGCGGCTGCCGGGCGTGAATCCGCCGGGGATCGCTACGAACTGGCGCAGGCCCACTGCCCTCAGGGCGGCGTCGAGGGGACCCGGCAGATACTCGCCGAACGGGACGAGATGAACCTTGTCGTAGATGTCGCCGAGCTTCGGACCGGACGAGATCGTCAGGATAGAGTTGAAGAAGCGCGGGCGCTCGTTGGGCAACGGCTCCTCGGCGCGGGCCGCGCCGGTGATGAGTTGCCGCCCGGCCGGAAAGGCGGCGGCGATTCTTGCCAGGGATTCCGGGTCGCGCTGGATTAGGAACGGAAACGCCGATTCCGGCCAGATCACATGGGTGACGTCGGCGATGCCGCTCCGGTCCGGGGCGGCGGCGCGATCACTGAGGCCGATGTACCAGTCGATGATGTCCGCCCGGTTCTCGGGCCGGAACTTGGCGTCCTGGTTGAGGTTCGGCTGCACCAGCCGCAGACGCACCCCCGGCACCGTGGCCGTAGGGGTCGCGGGCAGGCGCGCGGCGCCGATGAGGGCCATCACCGCCAGTCCGGCACAGGCGACCAGGGCCGGACCGTAGCGCCCGCGCGCCGTCTCGCCCGTGGCGAGGGTGGCGGGCGCGGCTCCGATCAGGACGGCCAGAAGCGTGAGTCCATAGAGCCCGATTGCCGATGCGGATTGCATCAGCCACAGGTTCTGCCCGAGCGCCATGCCGAGCGTGTTCCAGGGAAACCCGGTGAAGAGGTGGCCGCGCAGCCATTCGCAAGCGGAAAGGCCGATGGCGAGGGCGGCGATACGCGACAGTCCAGACGACCAGAGGAGCCGCGCCAGCGCGAACCCCATCGCATAGAACAGCGCCAGTAGGGCAGGCAGGCCGATGACACCGAGGGGCAGGGCCCACAGGAACTCGTCGGCTTCCACCAGGAAGGCGGAGCCGAGCCACCACAGGCCTGCGGTGAGATAGCCGAAGCCCCAGGCCCAGCCGATGACGGCGCAGGCGAGGACGGCACCGCGATTGCCCCGCCGCCCCGTCGCCGCCCCGTCGATCAGCCAGACGGCGATGCTCAGCGAAACGACGAGGGCGGGCAAGGCACCGAAAGGCGGCATCGCCAATGCGCCGACGGCGCCCGCGGCGGCCGCAACGAGCAGGCGGCGCCAGCCGGAGGTGAGCATGATCCATTGCGCGAGGTGAGCGAGCGGCCCCGTCGCGCTTCCGCGCAGAGGCGCTTGGGGCGACCCGGCACCGTCGAAGGCGTAGCTCATCTTCGGGTCATCCCGGCTGAAGCATCAGCCCGAGACGTGACCGTCACGTTTCGGGAAAAGCTGATGTGAGACGAAAGCCTGGCGCAGGATCCGGGGCGCTCGATCCGGAACGAGGCGCTACGAGGCTTCGGCGATCGGACCGCTGCTCGGCGGCGGAAGGGCCAGGGGTATCAGCGGAGCGATCTTCATCGGGCCGCGATGCAGCCGCAGCCGCTTCACCCGGCGCGGGTCGGCGTCGAGCACCTCGAATTCGAGGTCGCCCGGCCCGGTGATGAGTTCGCCCCGCGAGGGTACGCGTCCGGCGAGCGTGACGATGAGGCCGCCGATCGTGTCGATCTCCTCGGCCATCTCGCCCACCGCGGCGACGAGATCGACGCCGCTCACCTCGGATACCTCGGCGAGTCCGGCGCGGGCATCGGCGATGAACACGTCGGCATCGCCCTCGACGCGCTGAACCAGATGGCCTTCGGCCACGTCGTGCTCGTCCTCGATATCGCCGACCACCATCTCGATGAGGTCTTCGATGGAGATGAGCCCGTCGGTCCCGCCATATTCGTCGATGACCAGGGCCATATGCGTGCGCGTCGCCTGCATTCGCACCAGGAGGTCGATGGCGGGCATGGACGGCGGAACGAACAGGACGGGACGCTGGATCCGGGTCGAAGCCAGGGTCGCCGAGAGATCGACATTGCCGAGGTTGAGCGCCTTCAACGCGCGGGTGCTCCGGCGCGGGCGCGGGGGCACGACGGCGACGACATCGCCCGACGTGTCGGGGAGGGCACTGGCGACGGCGGCGCTCGGACGACGGGGGGTCGCTTCGGCCTTGGCGGCGATGTGATCGACGAAGTCGCGGATGTGGACCATGCCGCGCGGGTCGTCGAGGGTCTCGCCGTAGACCGGGAGCCGCGAATGGCCGGCGGTACGGAAGAGCTTGAGCAGATCGCCGAGGCTCGTCTCCATGGAGACGGCGACGATGTCCGCACGCGGAATCATTACGTCGTCCACCCGAACCTTGTGCAGCCCGAGGACGTTCTTGAGCATGGCCCGCTCGAGGGGGGAGAACACGTTCTCGCCCGAATCGGGTTCGGCCAGCGCATCCTCGATGTCGTCGCGCAACGAATCGCGCGGCCGGAGATGGAAGGCGTGCAGCAGGCGGTCGTACCAGGGCTCTCGCGCCTGCGCCTCACCGTCACTGCTACTGGGCGCAGCCAGAGCCGCGCCGCGACTTCGATCGTTCGTCATGTCTCTCTGATCTGGGATTGCGGGCGGAATCGCCCCTCAGTCGGCATAAGGGTCGGGAATACCGAGGCCGTGCAGGGCTTCGGTCTCCAAGGCCTCCATGGCGTTCGCATCCGCGTCGCCGGTCTCGTGGTCCTGGCCGAGAAGATGAAGAGTGCCATGGATCAGAAGGTGCGCGAGGTGATCTTGAAGCGGTTTTTCCTGCTCGGCACTCTCGCGCAGCATCGTGTCATACGCAAGAACGACATCGCCGAGGGGCACCGCGACACCGGCATGGGCGGGTTGCGGCGGGGCAGGAAAGGACAGGACGTTGGTGGGCTTGTCCTTGCCGCGCCAGGTGCGGTTCAGGTCCTGGACCACGGCGTCGGTGGTGAGGAGCACGCTCACCTCCACCGGATGATCCGGCGCGTCCGGGGCGATGGCGATCCCCGCCTCGACCGCGCGGACGACGAAGGCTTCGAGGTCCGGCACCACGGATTCCCAGCGCGGGTCTTCGACGGCGACGTCGATCTCGGATTCGATCTCGGGCATCGGCGTCAGGCCAGGGGACGGCGGCGGGACGCGGGCGAGCGATCCGCGCCGCCCTCGCCATGGGCGGCGGTCTCATAGGCCGTCACGATGCGGCGAACGAGGTCATGGCGCACCACGTCGACGTCGCGGAAGGTGACCCGGCCGATCCCCTCGACGCCGTCGAGGATGTTCACGGCCTCGACGAGGCCGGATTTCTGGCCGGGCGGGAGATCGACCTGGCTCGGATCACCGGTGATGATCATGCGCGAGTTCTCGCCGAGACGCGTGAGGAACATCTTCATCTGCATCGAGGTGGTGTTCTGGGCCTCGTCGAGCAGGACCACCGCGTTCGTCAGGGTCCGGCCGCGCATGAAGGCCAGGGGCGCGATCTCGATGACGCCGGTCTGCAGGCTCCGGTCCACGTGCCGCGCCTCCATAAAGTCGTAGAGCGCGTCGTAGATCGGACGCAGGTAGGGATCGACCTTCTCGCGCATGTCGCCGGGCAGGAAACCGAGGCGCTCACCGGCCTCGACGGCGGGGCGGGACAGAATCAGCCGTTCCACATGGCCCTGTTCCAGAAGGGACACCGCGTAGCCCACCGCGAGCCAGGTCTTGCCGGTGCCGGCGGGGCCTTCGGCGAAGACGAGTTCGTGGTTGCGCAGGAGCTTGATGTAGGTGTCCTGCGCCGCGTTCCTGGCCCGGACGGCGCCGCGCTTGCGCGTGGCGATCTGGTCGAAATGCGGACGGTCCGGCTCGGCACTCACTTCGGCGGTGGGGAAGAGGTTGCCCTGGAGCGTCGTCTCCTGGATCGCTCCGTCGACATCGCCGAGGGTCAGAGCGGTGCCGCTCGCCGTCACGCGGGCATAAAGCCGCTCGAAGACTTTGCGCGCCTTCTCGGCGGAATCCGGCGGCCCCTTCACCACGAGGTGGTTGCCCAGGGCCGTGGCGGTGACGGCGAGGCGCCGCTCGATATGGGCCACGTTCTGATCGTACTGGCCGAAGACGAGGCTCGCGAGCCGGTTGTCGTCGAAGGTCAGCGATACGTCCACCGTCTCCACGATCTCACCTATCCGCGCCGCTGGCCCACGCCCCCGCAAGGGCGCCCCCCGTCCACTCAGACCGTCAGATGCCGGCACGCAGAGTCTCCTTGCTGTGGGTCTCGCGAGTGTTGCGAGTGAATTGAGAACGGCATGACGCGGCCGGCCCGTCGCCCGGGGCGGAGGTGCGATTCCGTGGCATGCGCGCTTTCAAGCGGCCGCCGCCTCGTCGGTGACGGCTTCGCCGAACAGGCTGTTCGACCCGGCCCGGACCACGCGCACGGGCACGACCGTACCGATGGTAGCGGCCGGAGCATCGAATTGGACGGGCAGAAGATGCGGCGTCTTGCCGGCGACCTGCCCCGGATGGCGGCCGGCCTTCTCCACCAGCACCTCGACGACATGGCCCACGGCGGACGCGTTGAAGGCGTGGCGCTGGTCATCGAGCAGGGCCTGGAGGGCTGCGAGGCGCTCGGACTTCACGGCCTCGGGCACAGCGTCCTCGCGCTCGGCGGCCGGCGTACCGGGGCGCGGGCTGTACTTGAACGAATAGGCCGACGCGAAGCCGATCTCGGCCACGAGGCGCATCGTCTCGTCGAACTCCACGTCGGTCTCACCGGGAAACCCGACGATGAAGTCGGAGGACAGGGCGATATCCGGCCGGACGCGGCGCACGCGCTCGATGAGCCGGCGATACTCGTCGCCCGTATGCTTGCGGTTCATCGCCTGCAGTACGCGGGTGGAGCCCGACTGCACCGGGAGATGCAGGTAGGGCATCAAAGCGGCGATCTCCCCATGTGCCCGGACCAAGTCATCGGCCATATCGTTGGGGTGGCTCGTGGTATAGCGCAGGCGCAGGAGGCCGGGGATCGACTCGAGAGCGCGCATCAGAGCGGGAAGCGTCACCGGAACGCCGTCGGCCCCGGCCCCGTGATAGGCGTTGACGTTCTGCCCGATCAGCGTGAGTTCGCGCGCGCCGCCCCGAACGAGTTTGCGCGCCTCGTCCAGGATCGCCTCCACGGAGCGCGAGACCTCGGCCCCGCGCGTATAGGGCACGACGCAGAAGGCGCAGAACTTGTCGCAGCCTTCCTGCACGGTGAGGAAGGAGGATACGGCCGCCGTCCGCCGGATGGGCAGATGGTCGAACTTGTCCTCGACGGGAAACTCCGTGTCCACCACGCGCGTCGAGGCGGAACGGGTGAGGAGATCGGGCAGGCGATGGTAGTTCTGCGGGCCGACGACCACGTCGACCGAGGGCGCCCGCGCCAGGATCTCCTTGCCTTCGGCTTGCGCGACGCAGCCGGCCACCACGATCCGGGTGTCCAGGCCGGCCTCGGCGCGGGCCGTCTTCAGAACGCGCAGGCGCCCGAGTTCGGAATAGACCTTGTCGGCGGCCTTCTCGCGGATGTGGCAGGTGTTGAGGACAACGACATCCGCCTCCTCGACGCTCTCCGTGGCGGCATAGCCTTGGCTGGCGAGCAGGTCCGACATGCGGCCCGCATCGTAGGCGTTCATCTGGCAGCCGTAGGATTTGACGAAGGCTTTCTTCAACGCGACCGTTCCAGCACCGTATGAACCCCGGGCGTCGCTCGGACGCCCATTGCTGTCGTGGGTGCTACCACGTTTCACCCGGCCCGTCGCTTCCCCACGACACTCTACGCGCGACCGCGACAAAGACTGACCTTGGACGAAGGCCGTGACGTCTTGCTGCGCCGCAAACACGCATGGCGACCATCAACATCGTTGGCCGAACGATCTCGGGATGCCGACGCTTTTGCGGCCATGGAACCGTCGATCACCGGCGCCTGAAGGGTTTCAGGCGGCGATATTCGAGGCAGGCAACGTCTCGGTGCCAGGTGGCGGAACCGACCGAACCGCCGCCCCGCTCTCCCACCGTCCCGTCACCGAGGCCTGCATCGCCCTGCGCACCGAGGCCTCGGCCATGGCGGTGGCGCGCTTGCGGTCGGTGCCGGCCTCGAAGGCGATGGGATCGCCCCAGACCACGTGGACGTCGATCGGACCGTCCCGGAGGAAGACCGCGAGATGCGGCGCGAGCTCCATGTCGCCGTACCAGGCGATGCCCGGCCGCTCCGAGCGGACCACGGGCAGGCCGTTGCGGCGCGGATAGGTGAGGGCGAGGGGCTGGAGCCGCACCCTGTCGCGGGTGCCACCTTCGGCATCGATGGCGGCGCGGGCGGCACCCACCAGGGAGGAGCGGAACGGCAGCAGCCGCGTTCCATCGCCCGTGGTGCCTTCGGCAAAGAGGACGATGAGATCGCCGTCGGTCAACCGGCTCGCCACCGTGGCGTTGACGCTCGCGGTGGCCGCACGGCGCGCCCGGTCGATGAAGACGGTGCGCTGGAGCCGGGCCAGGGTTCCCACCACGGGCCAGCGGGAAATCTCCGATTTCGCCACGAAAGAGAGCGGCCGCAGCGACCCGAGGACGAGGATATCGAGCCAGGAGATGTGGTTGGACAGGACGAGGGCCGGCTCGCCGAGGGCCGGCGGCGTGCCACTCTGCGTCACCCTCACCGAGAACAGCGCCAGGAAGATCCGGTGGAAGTAGGTCGGCGTATGCGCGGCGATGCGCCCCCGCCCGAACCTGAGGCTGAGGAGGTGCGGCCCGACCAGCACCGCGAAGGCGAGGACGCAGATCAGGAGCCGGAAGACGGTGCCGAGACGCGTCATCGCCCGCAGCCAATCACGAATCGCGGCTCACGACAGGGACGCCGTCATGGTGAAGGCGGTGGCGCGGCTGCCATCGGGGCGGGCATAATACCCCGTCCGCTCGCCGACCTGCTTGAACCCGTGACGGGCATAGAGCTTCAGGGCGGCGGCGTTGCCCTCGTCGACCTCGAGATGGACGTTGCGCACGCCGCTCAATGCCAGATGCCCGAGATGCTCGCGCACGAGCTTGTGGCTCAGTCCCCCACCGCGCACGGCAGGCGCCAGGACGACGGTGAGAATCTCGGCCTCGTCGGCCACGCGGCGCGAGAGGATGAAGCCCTGGATCGAACCGGCCCGCCACAGGGCATGGGCCTCGGTGGAGCGCTCGCACAGCATCCGCTCGAATTCGTGGGCGTCCCACGGCCGCGCGAAGGCGGTGGCATGGAGGCGGGCGAGGGCGGCGGCGGAGGAGGAATCGCGCAGGGGCGTGACATAGGGCTCGCCACCCCAGGCGTCCCACCAGGCCAGCCACCAATCGAGAGCCCAGAGCGGAGAGACGGGACGAATCATCGACGGGCCAGCCTCGCGTGATCCTGGGGAGTGGCATCCGGTCCGCGCAGATAGAGCGGGCGTGCCAGGGCTTGGGCGGGGTCGGCCAGCATGCCGAGGGAGGCGATCCAGGCGATCTGCGGCGGGCCGGCATCGCTGACCGTCGCGGCGATGCCGCGGGACCTGAGCAAGCCCGACAGAGCGTGCGCACCGGACCCCACGAGGGTGACGGCATCACGGCCGACGTGATCGGCCGCTTCCTCGAGCCGCAACAGGCTCGGAGGCACGACGATGCCTTCCGCCATGTTCATGGCCTGAAAATAGACGGAGCCGTGCCGGGCATCGATCGCGGCCGCGATCAGGCCCTGGCCGTTCGTGGCGAGGAGCGGTGCCAGGAGGCCCGAGAGGGTGGTGACGCCGACCACCGGAATCTGTGCCGCGAGCCCGACGGCCCGGGCGGCCGACAGGCCGACGCGCAGACCGGTATAGCTCCCGGGACCGACGGTGACGGCGACCCGGTCGAGGCTCTCGAACCCACCATCCACCCGCGCCATCACGCGTTCGAGCATGGGAAGCAGCGCCTCGGCATGGCCACGGGCCAGCGTCATGGATTCTTCGGCGAGGAGATCGTCGGAGAGATCCGTCGCGATGCAGACGGAACAGGCGTCGAGCGCCGTGTCGATAGCCAGGATACGCAACGTCACTCCAGATCGGGATGCCCGTCGGGCGCATGAGTTTACGACGGAAAAGGCCGCCCCGTCAGCGCGGGGCGGCCTCGAAAGAGACGAAGGACGCGGGGTGTTGCGCGCTTGCGACGGCGATCAGACCGCCTGGACCTCGCGCACCTCGGGGAGGAAGTGCTTGAACAGGTTCTGCACGCCGTGCCGGAGGGTGGCGGTGGAGGACGGGCAGCCGGAACAGGCGCCCTTCATTTCCAGGTAGACCACGCCCTCCTTGAAGCCGCGGAAGGTGATGTCGCCGCCATCGCTGGCCACGGCCGGGCGCACGCGAGTCTCGAGGAGGTCCTTGATGGTGACGACGGTGTCGTGGTCCGCCTCGTCGTAGAACTCCTCCGCATCGTCGCCGCCGAGGACGACGCCTTCGGCCAGGACCGGGGCGCCCGACTGGAAGTGCTCCATGATCGCACCGAGGATCGCGGGCTTCACCTGCGGCCAGCCATGCTCGTTCTCGATCTTCGTCACCGAGATGAAGTCATGGCCGAAATACACGCCCGCGACTCCGGGTACGTCGAATAGGCGCTGCGCCAGGGGAGAGCGCGCGGCGGATTCGACGTCGCGCGCCTCGAAAGTCGATTCGGGCAGGACCACGCGGCCGGGAAGGAACTTCAGGGTGGCGGGGTTCGGGGTGGCTTCGGTCTGGATGAACATGGCTTTGATGTATCCTCGTCCGCTGCGCCGGTTCAAGGCCGGCCGGGAAGGGCGCGGGGAATGGCCCGCGCCTCTGTATTCATGTGGACCGCGCGCGGGATTTTCTCAACCAGCACACCTCCGCGGTCATGCCCGCAGACGCGCTTTCGCTGTGTGGGATGTCGACAAGCCTCGATGCTTCCTGTATGGCCCGCGGCAACTCAAAACAGGATGCCGAAATCCTGACGCACGCATTCCCCTCCTGGGATCGCGGGCGCGCACCGGCAGGAACTTGACCATGAACATCATCCAGCAGCTCGAGCAGGAGCAGATCGCTGCGCTCGGCAAGACCATTCCCGACTTCCAGCCCGGCGACACGGTGACCGTGAACGTGAAGGTGAAGGAAGGCGAGCGCACCCGCGTGCAGGCCTATGAAGGCGTGTGCATCGCGCGCTCCGGTGGCGGCCTCAACGAGAGCTTCACCGTCCGCAAGATTTCCTACGGCGAGGGCGTCGAGCGCGTCTTCCCGGTCTACTCGCCGATGATCGATTCGATCGCCGTCGTGCGTCGCGGCAAGGTGCGTCGCGCCAAGCTGTACTACCTGCGCGACCGTCGCGGTAAGTCGGCCCGTATCGTCGAGCGCGCCGACCGTCCCGCCGAGAAGGCCGCCAAGGCCGATGCCTCGAAGGCCAACAAGGACGCCCGCAAGGCCGAGAAGGCCGCAAAGTCCGCCGCAAAGACCGCCGCCGAGTAAGATCTTCGGCGCGACCCGTCAGAATTGCGAAAGGCCGGGCATTGCCCGGCCTTTTTCGTTTGCGGATGGACGCCGCATCGGCATCCATCCCAAACCAGTCTCGTATCCCGAGACATGCTCGACCCACCCCATCCTCGATTGCAACAGTTACGAAGACGGATTGGCCGGCACGAGGATCATTTCCATCCGCCCGCCACGGGGGAAGGGGATCATTTTCATGTCTTGCTTCGGCGCAGGGCTCAACATCCGCGACGGCTCATAGCGCTGGTCAATCGCATGAGTCGCGTCGATATCTTGGTGACGCTGTTGAACGCCGCGCTTCCCCGCCATCTGGGCAACCGCGGCCGAGGAAGCCGTCGCTAGAATGAGCACGGCGGCAATTGCTACATTTTTATACAACATGATTTTCCTTAGTGCATGTTTCAGCTACATAAGGATCAACGAGCGTCCAATAATGCCTAATCCTACGCCAAACAGCCCAGTCCGCGAACAGGGTGCGGCGTCACACGGGCCATGAGGAAATGCGAGACATTGCGTTCGGAGAGGCGGATTAACCGCATGACTCGATCCGAACGTGGTCCCGCCAAAGCACAATAACAAAGATCATCGGTAAGATGACGGCACATAGCAAAGAAAATCGAGTTTTTACTTCCGGAAGCGATCTCGATAAATAACGGTAGATATCGGCGTCATCTTACAAAAGCGATCACGCCGCTTGAGTTCAAGTGATGAGAAGACGTCGTCGGAAACATTCCTTCCGGCCGAAGCCTTGGGCGCCACACCCGGAGGCAGCGACCGGCGCCGCCTCGGATGAGGGGTCAGCTTCATCAGCGTCCCGGAAAGGGCGCATCGGAGGTCGGGTCGGCCGATCGAACGAGGATGTCCCGACCCCTTCGCACCACTATCCCCGGCGCAAAGCCTCAAGCACCTTGCCGCCCGGCCGCCCGGTCTGCGGCATGCCGAGCTCGCGCTCGATGGCCTTGATCGCGTCGCGGGTCTTGGCGCCGACCTTGCCGTCCGGCTCGCCCACGTCATAGCCCCGAGCCGCCAGTCGGGTCTGAAGATCGCGTCGCTCGGCGCGCGACAGGGGCGGATCGTCGGTGGGCCATCCCGCCTGGACGCCTGAGCGACCGCGCAGGCGGTCGGACAGCACCGCGATGGCGAGACCATAGGATTCAGCGGCATTGTAGGAATAGAGCGCGTCGAAATTCCGGGTCACCAGGAAAGCCGGACCGTTGATGCCGGCCGGGAGCAGGATGCCGGCAGGGCCGTCCCCGGAAAGCGGGCGTCCGTCGATCCGGGTGACCCCCATGGAGGCCCAATGCGCCACCGCGTGCTTGTTCTTGCGCCCGGCGGCCCCGGCATTGAAGCCTTTCGGCACCCGAACCTCGTAGCCCCAGGGCTGGCCGTTCGACCATTTGGCCACGCGCAGGAAGTTGGCGGTGGAGGCCACCGCGTCGGGCACCGAATCCACGAGGTCGCGGCGCCCGTCGCCGTCGCCGTCGACGGCGAGGCGCTGGTAGGTGGTGGGCATGAACTGGGTCTGGCCGAAGGCGCCCGCCCATGACCCGGTGAGGCGGGACGGGTCGATGTCGCCGCGCTCGATGATCTTCAGGGTCGCCATCAGCTCGCCCTTGAAGAAGCCCGCGCGGCGGTGATTCGAGCAGATCAGGGTGGCGAAGGATTGAACCAGCGGCATCTTGCCGAGGTTCTTGCCGAAGTTCGATTCGACACCCCAGACGGCGGCAATGGTGTAGCGGTCGACGCCATAGCGTGCTTCGGCATTGGCGAGGGCCTGGCCGTGCTGCTTCATCGCCGCCTTGCCGTCGTCCACGCGTTCCTCGTCGACGAGGGCAGCCATGTAGTCCCAGATCGGCGTCTTGAATTCGGGCTGCGCCTGGGAGAGTTCGATGACCTTGTCGTCGAAGGCGATGCCGTCGGTCGCCGCGCGGAAGGTCTGGGCCGAGATCCCCTGCGAGGCCGCCTCCGCCTGAAGCGAGGCGAGGCAGGAGCGGAAGTCGGCCTTGGCGGGTACGGACGCTGCCGCACTCGCGAGGCAGAGGAGGGCGGTCAGCTTCGCGCGCGACGTCATGGGCGGTCTCCCGGCGGGTTTCGGCGTTTCCCGACCTTTAAGCCGCGCGCATGGTAAACGAACCGTGATGATGCTGGCGCTCAGGCAAATCCGCGCGCGGCGAGCTTCTCCTCGTAGGCGTCGATCTTGGGCGCGCGCTTGAGGGTCAGGCCGATCTCGTCGAGCCCGTTGAGCAGGCTCTCCTTGCGCCCGGAATCGATGTCGAAATGCAGGGTGCCGCCATCCGGCCCCTTGATGGTCTGGCTTTCCAGATCGATCGTCAGGGTGGCGTTGGCGCCGCGCTCGGCATCGTCGAACAGCTTCTCCAGATCCTGAGGCGAGACGATGATGGCGAGGATGCCGTTCTTGGCGCAGTTGTTGAAGAAGATGTCGGCAAAGCTCGTGGAGATGATGCAGCGGATGCCGAAATCGGCGAGCGCCCAGGGGGCGTGTTCCCGCGACGAGCCGCAGCCGAAATTGTCGCCGGCCACCAACACCTTGGCGTTGCGATAGGCCGGCTTGTTGAGGACGAAATCCGGGTTCTCGGAGCCGTCGTCGTTGTAGCGCATCTCGGAGAACAGGCCCTTGCCCAGCCCGGTGCGCTTGATCGTCTTGAGATACTGCTTCGGGATGATCCGGTCAGTATCGACGTTGGTGATGCGCATCGGCGCGGCAACGCCGGTCAGGGTCGTGAACTTTTCCATGATGCTCGAAGTCCGGGTGGTTGAGAGTTCCGCGCTCGTCTCCCCGGCTATGAACCTCGTCCTGAGGTGGAAGGGCAGGGCACACGGTGCTTTCGTCGGCCGAAAAGAATCCAGAGCGATGTTTAGCATCGCGTGCGGTTGGCGGTAAGCCTGTCTCGCCGCAGTCGTCGAAGCCGCTTATGGTAGCCGCGATCAATGACCGGGATGACGCGATGAACGAGACCGCGAATCAGTTCAAGAAAGCACCCAAGCGCAAAAAGGAAAAGGCCCGGAGCGTTTCCGTGTCACCGGAAATGCGCCAGGCCTATGCCGATCTGATCAAGGAGCGCGAAGAGCGCGAGGCCTATGCCCAGCACCTGCCCGCCGAGGGCGGCAAGCGCTGAGCACGGTTCTAGACCTCAGCGCTTCAGGGGACCGGCCTCGATCACGTCTTCCAGCGTCCGCAGGCCGGCGCGGGGAGCGTTGACGAGGCAGGCCATGTTGCCGGGCGGGTGCTGGTTCTTCCACATCTTGGTGTGCGCCTGGGGGATCTTGTCCCACGGGAACACCTCGCTCATGCACGGGTCGATGCGCTGGTCCAGAACGAACTGGTTGGCGGCCGAGGCCTGCTTCAGGTGGGCGAAGTGCGAACCCTGAATGCGCTTCTGGCGCATCCAGACGTAGCGGGCATCGAAGGTGATGTTGAAGCCGGTGGTGCCGGCGCAGAACACCACCATGCCGCCGCGCTTCACCACCAGCGCCGAGACCGGGAAGGTCGCCTCGCCGGGATGCTCGAAGACGATGTCGACGTCGTTGCCCTTGCCGGTGATGTCCCAGATCGCCTTGCCGAACTTGCGGGCTTCCTTGGTCCAGGCGTGGAATTCCGGCGAGTTCACCTTCGGCAACTGGCCCCAGCAATCGAAGTCCTTGCGGTTGATGACGCCCTTGGCACCGAGGCTCATCACGTAGTCGCGCTTCGACTCGTCCGAGATCACCGCGATGGCGTTCGCACCGGAGGCGGCGCAGAGCTGGACGCCGAACACGCCGAGACCGCCCGAGGCGCCCCAGATCAGCACGTTCTGGCCCGGTTTCACCGTATGGGGAGCATGGCCGAACAGCATGCGGTAGGCGGTTGCGAGGGTCAGCGTGTAGCAGGCGCCTTCCTCCCAGGTGAGGTGCTGCGGCCGCTTCATCAGCTGGCGCGACTGCACCCTGCAGAACTGCGCGAACGAGCCGTCCGGCGTCTCGTAGCCCCAGATCCGCTGCGAGGGCGAGAACATCGGGTCGCCGCCGTTGCATTCCTCGTCGTCGCCGTCGTCGCGGTTACAATGGACGATGACCTCGTCGCCGACCTTCCAGCGCTTCACCTTGGCGCCCACGGCCCAGACGATGCCCGAGGCATCCGAACCGGCGATATGGTAATCGGCCTTGTGCACGTCGAAGGGGGAGATCGGCTCGCCGAGCCCGGCCCACACGCCGTTGTAGTTGATACCGGCGGCCATGACGTAGACCAGCACTTCGTCGTCGCCGATCTCCCAGGTCGGCACCACCTCGACCTGCATCGATTCCTCCGGCGGACCGTGACGCTCGCGCCGGATCGCCCAGGCATACATCTTCGCCGGAACGTGGCCGAGGGGCGGGATCTCGCCCAACTCGTAGAGGTCCTTGCCCTCGGTCGTATTCAAGGCCGCACTCGCCGACATCTTGGCTCTCCCGGTTATTCTTCTGAGCGACCCTATATCGACGAACCTGAACTGCTCCAAGGCCCCCTAAATGGCCATGACTCGTCACCACGCTTCCGCACCGGAGCCGTCGGCCGGGTCAATGTGTGTATTCAAAATATTGTTGCTTCAACAGACTGGCAAACTCGGCGCATTACGCATCGAAATCAATGCTTTAGAGCGACTTCGCATCTGCCTTGTCGTGCGGCGTCCTTTAATTCGCTTGATCCTGGCGTCTAGAATTTTTCGAAACATTCTGAGCCATGAGCCGAGAAGTCCGACCTTCGGCCAGATGACGGACGCCCGAGGCTTGGATAGGGTGCCGCACAATAAGCGCGAGATGGCGCGGCCGTTGGAATCGAGTGGAGTCAGTGGAATGAGCGCGAGTGCGACCGTCGCCGAGGTCAAGCGCGACAAGCCCTGGATCATCAGGACCTATGCCGGCCATTCCAACGCCAAGGAATCGAACGCCCTCTACCGAGGCAACCTCGCCAAGGGTCAGACCGGCCTGTCGGTGGCCTTCGATCTGCCGACCCAGACCGGCTACGATCCCGACCACGAACTGGCGCGCGGCGAGGTCGGCAAGGTCGGCGTGTCGATCGCGCATCTCGGCGACATGCGGGCGTTGTTCGACCAGATCCCGCTCTCGCAAATGAACACATCGATGACGATCAACGCCACGGCGCCGTGGCTGCTGTCGCTCTATCTCGCGGTGGCCGAGGAGCAGGGCGTGCCCTTCGCCGGCCTCCAGGGCACGACCCAGAACGACATCATCAAGGAGTATCTCTCGCGCGGCACCTATGTGTTCCCGCCCGCGCCTTCGCTTCGCCTGACCAAGGACGTGATCCTGTTCACGACCAAGGAAGTGCCGAAGTGGAACCCGATGAACGTGTGTTCCTACCACCTGCAGGAGGCCGGAGCGACGCCGGTGCAGGAGCTCTCCTACGCGCTGGCTATCGCCATCGCAGTGCTCGACACGGTGCGCGACGACCCCGATTTCGACGAGGCGAGCTTCGCCGACGTGTTCAGCCGCATCTCGTTCTTCGTGAATGCCGGCATGCGGTTCGTCACCGAGATCTGCAAGATGCGGGCGTTCTCGGAACTCTGGGACGAGATCGCCCAGGAGCGCTACGGCATCACCGACCCGAAGAAGCGCATCTTTCGCTATGGCGTTCAGGTCAACAGCCTCGGGCTCACCGAGCAGCAGCCCGAGAACAACGTCCACCGCATCCTCATCGAGATGCTGGCCGTCACCCTGTCGAAACGCGCCCGCGCCCGTGCCGTGCAGCTGCCGGCCTGGAACGAGGCTCTCGGCCTGCCGCGCCCCTGGGACCAGCAATGGTCCATGCGCATGCAGCAGATCCTCGCCTTCGAAACGGACCTCCTCGAATACGACGACATCTTCGACGGTTCGAAGGTCATCGACGCCAAGGTCGAATCCCTCAAGGAAGAGACCCGCGCGGCGCTTAAGGAGATCGGCGGCATTGGCGGCGCGGTGGCGGCGGTCGAGACCGGGGCGCTGAAGCGCGCCCTTGTGGAATCCAACGCCAAGCGCATCTCGGCCATCGAGGCGGGCGATCAGGTCGTCGTCGGCGTCAACAAGTTCCAGGCCGGTGAGCCCTCACCCCTCACGGCCGGGGAGGGCGCCATCTTCACGGTCTCCGAGACGGTGGAGATGGAAGCCGAGCAGCGCATCCGCGACTGGCGGGCCAAGCGTGACGGCAAGGCCGTGGAGGAGGCCCTCGACGAGCTCGAAGCCGCCGCGCGCTCGGGCGCCAACATCATGCCGGTCTCGATCGCGGCGGCGAAGGCCGGCGTCACCACCGGCGAATGGGGCACGCGCCTGCGCCAGGTCTTCGGCGAATACCGCGCCCCCACCGGCGTCAGCCTCGAGACGATCTCCTCGGGTGCCGCCGAGGACGCCAAGCTCCTCATCGCCGATCTCGGCGAGCGCCTGGGCGAGACGCCCAAGCTCGTCGTCGGCAAGCCCGGCCTCGACGGCCATTCGAACGGCGCCGAGCAGATCGCGCTTCGTGCCCGCGACGTCGGGTTCGACGTGACTTATGACGGCATCCGCCAGACCCCGGCCGAGATCGTGGCGAAAGCCAAGGAGACCGGCGCCCACGTGGTCGGCCTGTCGATCCTGTCCGGCAGCCACGTTCCCCTGGTGCGCGACGTGAAGGCGAAGATGCGGGAGGCGGGCCTCGACCACGTCCCCCTCGTCGTCGGCGGCATCATCTCGCCGGAGGACGAACTCGTGCTCAAGAACATGGGTGTCACGGCGGTCTACACGCCGAAGGACTACATCCTCGACACGATCATGATCGGCATCGCCAAGGTGGTGGGCCGCGCCCTCGACAAGCGCGCCGCCGAGAAGGCGGACGCCGCCGCCGGGATCGGCGGCTCCTCCGTCAGGGGTGGTGAGACGGTATTCTAGCGCCGCATATCCCTCTCCGATTTGGGGGAGGGCGTCTGCGAAACGGGCGGGGGAGAGGTGCCGGTCCCGAGCACGGGGCACTTCTCTCCCGAGGTGAGGCGAAGTACGGCGTGCGCACGACCCGTCGACACCAGCGGAACCTCACACGACAATGCCCTTCGCGCCGCTCGTCGCCGTACCGCTGGCTGCCGGCCTCAGCGCGGTGCTGATTGTCCTTCTGAAACCACTCCTACAGCGATACGCCCTTGCGCGTCCGATCGCTCGGTCGAGCCATAGCGTCCCGACGCCCCAGGGTGCGGGCATCGCCATCGTCTTCGCGATCCTTGCCGCCTGCGGGCTTCTTGCGTCGCTGACGCCGCCGATGCCGGACGCGATGGAAGCGCTGGTCCTGGCTCACGCGACCCTGATCCTCGCCGTGGTCGGCGCCGTGGACGACATCCGGCCGCTGCCGGCCTCCCTCCGGCTTGGTCTCCAGACGCTCGTCGTGGCAGCTCTCGTCCTGTCCGTGGATGGCCGGCTGCTCCCGGACGTGCCGCTCGCCGCCGAACGGGCTTTCGCGGTCCTGGCCGGCGTGTGGTTCGTGAACCTCACGAACTTCATGGACGGGCTCGACTGGATGACGGTCTCGGCCATGGTGCCGGTCACCGGCGCGCTCATGCTCCTCGGACTCGTTGGCGGTCTGCCGCCGTTGCCGACCCTCGTCGCCGCATCCCTCCTCGGTGCGTTGATCGGATTCGCGCCCTTCAATCGCCCGGTGGCCCGCCTGTTCCTGGGCGATGTCGGCTCCCTTCCCATCGGCCTTCTCGTGGCGTGGCTTCTGTATCGGTTGAGCCTGCAGGGCGGGCTGGCGGCCGCCATCCTGCTTCCATTCTACTACCTCGCCGATGCCACGCTGACGCTGCTGCGCCGTGCCACCAAGGGCGAGCCAGTCTGGCAGGCGCATCGCAGCCATTTCTACCAGCGCGCCACCACGAACGGCTTCTCGGTGATGGAGGTCGTCACCCGGGTCTTCCTGCTCGACGTCGCCCTGGCGATCCTTGCGGGGACGACCTTGCTTTGGCCGTCCCCGCTCGTCACGCTCATTGCGATGGGCGCGGGCACGGCCCTCGTCGCCCTGGTGCTGCGGCAGTTCTCGACGATGCAAAGAGGAAAAGCCCCTTGAGCGGAAACGTCATCGCGCTCACCGGTGCCACCGGCTTCATCGGCCGCCACCTGCTGCGCTCTCTATCCGATCAGGGCTACCGGGTACGGGTGCTTCTGCGCCGCCCGGTCGAGCTGCCTCCCGGCGCCAGCGGGGCCGTAGTGGGCGATTTGAGCCGTCCCATGAACATGGCGGCGGCGTTGTCCGGCGTCGACGCCATCGTTCATTCCGCTGGCCTCGCCCATGCCATGTCCGGCACGCCGGAGGACGATTACCGCTCTTCGAACATCGAGGCGACGCGACGTCTCGCCGAAGCCGCAGCCAAGGCGCGGGTCGGGCGCTTCGTGTTTCTCTCCTCGATCAGGGCACAGACGGGAATCAGCGCGGCGGGAGCCATCACTGAAAACGATCGGCCAAATCCCACGGATGCCTATGGCCGCTCGAAACTCGCCGCCGAGGCAGCCCTGGCCGAGATCGGGATCGACTGGGTCGCCCTGCGTCCGGTCCTCGTCTACGGCGCGGGGGTGAAGGGCAACATGGCAGCACTCCTGCGGCTCGCACGCACGCCCTATCCCCTGCCGTTCGCGAGTCTGACGGGGCGCCGGTCGCTGATTTCGGTGGAAAACCTGTCGGCCGCCATCGTTACGGTCTTGCGCCACCGAGGGCCGCTCGGCCGTTCCCTGGTGGCGGCCGAACCCGACGCGCTGAGATTGCCCGAGATGATCGCAGCGTTGAGGGCGGGCCTGGGCCGGCGCGCCGGCCTCGTTCCCTGTCCGCCGAGCCTGCTCGGCCTGGCCTGCCGGGTGACGGGTCGGGGAGAGGTCTTCGAGCGCCTGTCGGGGGATCTCGTAGCATGTTCCGACGGGCTGTCGGCGCTGGGGTGGACGCCCGCTCAGACCTCCTCCGAAGGGCTCGCCGCCCTGTCCCGCGGCGATACGGCAGCTTAAGCCGGCACGGTCACCGGGGCCGGCTTCGGCTCGGGGACGCATTTCGGCCGGTTGCGATAATCCGGAATGGCGGTCTCGAACACCAGGTCGGCGGCGGCCCTGTCATGGGTCTCCACCGCCCGCTTCAACGCCGCGATCCAGCTTTCCAACACGGACCTGTCGGCGAAGACGGGCTTGGCCGCCATGACGCCGTCGATCCCGTCGAGGGCGACACGCGGCTCCTCGCGGGCGAACAGGATTTCGTTCAGGCGCTCTCCCGGCCGCGATCCGGTGAAGACCACCTCGATATCCTCGCCGGGCTCGAATCCGGCGAGCCGGATCATGCGCTCGGCGAGATCGAGAATGCGCACGGGCTGGCCCATCTTCAGCACGTAGACCGCCGCGCGCTGGTCGGATTCGGGGGTGGTCAGGGAGAGGCAGCGTCCCTCGCGGTCGCCGTGGGAGGCGGCGGTGAGAACGAGGTCGGCGGCCTCGCGCACGGTCATGAAATAGCGCACCATCTCCGCATCGGTGACGGTGACCGGGCCGCCCCGCGCGATCTGCGCCTTGAACACCGGGACCACCGACCCAACGGAGCCCAGCACGTTGCCGAACCGCACCGCGATCAGCCGGGTCGGATTTTCCTGCGGCGCGACGGCCTGCTCGGCATCGAGAGCCTGAGCCACCATCTCCGCCAGACGCTTGGTGACGCCGAGTTGGGAGACCGGCTCGATGGCCTTGTCGGTGGAGATCATCACCATGGCGCGGGCGCGGGCGGCGACCGTCGCATCCGCCACGTTGATGGAACCGAGGACGTTGGTCTTGATGCCCTCGGGCCAGTCCCGCTCCAGATACGGCACCTGCTTCAGGGCAGCGGCGTGGAACACGTAATCCGGCCGGAAGTCGGCGAAGACGCCCTGCAGACGCTCCCGGTCGCGGATGTCGCACAGAGCGCCGGTCACATCTGCCGCCGCGATGGCTGGCTGGCTCAGGATGCCGTGGAGGGCTGGCTCGGAATTTTCCACGACCAGGACCGAAGCCGCGCCGAAGGCGACGGCCCGGGCGACGATCTCCGAGCCGATCGAGCCGCCGCCTCCGGTGACGATGACGCGCGTTCCCTTGAGGAATCGTTCCAGGCGCGGCCGGTCGATGGACACGGTGGGCCGAAGGAGCAGATCCTCGATCTCCAGGGGCGCCAGTTCGGCATCGCGCATCCCCTCGCCGAGACTCGTGACCCGAGAGAGCGGGACGCCCAGCCGCCGGGCGCGGGCGATCAGGTCGTCGGGGCCGGCCTCGGGCGTCAGGGCGTTGGGCACGGCGACGAGGCGGCGCACGGGAGATCCCTCGGCGGCGAGGTTCGCGACGACGCGTTCGAGCTCCGAAAATCCACCGAGCACCGGGACGCCGCGCATGATCTGTCCGGTCTCGTTGCTGCGCGGCGACAGGATGCCCTTGGGGGACAGGTGTCGCACCGAGCCCGCTTCGATGGCCCGAAGGAGAAGCTCGATATCCCTGCCGCGTCCCAGCAGCAGCGTCGGGGTCGTGGCGCCGCGAGCCTGGCTCTGCCGCGAGCGAGAATATTTCAGGTAGCGGAAGGCAAGCCGGGTGCCGCCCAACAGGAAGATCTGCAGCACCCAATACAGGGCGATGGCGATCTTTCCGAAGAAGTAGAAACCGTACATGCTCGCGGAAACGAGCACGTAATCGACCACGAGAAGAGTCAGGGCAAGCACGCTGGCCGCACGTACGATCCCGGCAAGATCGGGGAGCGAGGCGAAGCGCCACTTGGTTCGGTAGAGCTTGAACCAGCTGTAGACCAGCGCGGCGAAGCCGACGAAAGGCGGGAGAAGAATCGGGAGCGCGTGCAAGCGTTCGGAGAGCAACTCACCGTTGAACCGAAAGACGAAGGTGAGGGTCACGGCCAGGACGGTCGCCACGCAATCGTGGACCACCATCACCGCCGACTTGTAGATGCGCTGCTTCATGGGCTCCGGGCCGGGCGCGGTATCGGCGACGGGATGCCTCTCTGTCAACGCATCCGCGAACCGAGAAGCCGCCCATCACGTCAAGGACTGCACCGCACTCCTGACCGCATCGTCGGTTTCGTCCAGGTCCGGCGCGTCGATGTGCCGATACCGTGCCTGGATGAGACCGAACACGCCGAAAGCGAGATGCCCCGCCGCAACGACGCCGAGGAGAGCCGCACCATAGGGTTGAGACCGCAGGGCCGAGAAGGCGCCGGCCAGACCCTTTACCTCCGAGGAGGCCTGGTACCAGGCAGCGACGATGACGAAGCCGCCGATGATGAGGAACGCGATCCCGCGAGCGCCATAACCGAACTGGCCGAGCGGCTTGACCCATCGGCAATGGGCTTCGTCAAGGGCGAGTCGATCCGTGACATCGCCCTTCCAGGCCTTCACTAGAAAGGCGATCCCGCCGCCGATGATTCCGAGGCCGATCAGGCCGACGAGCCAGGGACCGAACGGCTTCGCCAGGAGCCAGGCGGTCCAGTCCTGCAAGCCGTCGCCGCCACCCGCGCTTCGGCCCAGGCCGAGGGCAAGGCTCGCCGCGGTGATGCCGAGGCCGGCTGCGACGATGCCACTGCCAAAATGGGCCAGACGAACCACGATCCCCTTCGCAGAAGTCCCATGGCAGTCGGCGTCGGTAACGGATTCGACGAGGCGCCAAGTCGCGAAGCCGAACAGACCCAAAGCGATAAGGCCGACGAGGATGACCCCGAACGGGCCGAGGAAGACCCAGCGGATCGCACTCTCGCTGTCGCCCGCTCGACCGCCGTGGCCTAGTGCCGCGAGAAGCGCCAGCCCGCCGACGATGCAGTAGACGATGCCTCGCGCACCGAACCCCATGCGCGCCAGACGCTCGATGGTATTGCGGCCCAGTCGATTCACGAGGTGCCCTTCACGATGGCGTGCTTCGGAGACGGCCGAATGTGCCGTACCATCCTCAACGCCGATCGGTCTCGGACCGCTCCGGCATGGCCCTCACTTCATTGCGGGCGCGAGACCCGCTCCTCCTACTCGTTCGAACGCGTCGTCTTCCCGGCGAGGGCCACATAGAATCCGAGGCCGTCTCCGGCCGGAAGGGTCTGGAGCCTGTCTACGATCCCCTTGCGCTTCGCATCGAGCAACAGCCGCCCAACGGGCTGGAACAAGGTCTCTCCGCCTCCTTCCGGCGGGGGATCGAAGCGGATCGCCACGGTCTTGCCTTTGCCGAAGCGACTGCGCTCCAGCATGTCGTTCAAGGATGCTTCGGCCGTCGGACGATTCGTCCCGCGCAGGTCGAGAACGGATTCCGCATCGGTGACTCCCAGAGAACCGCGCAGCTTGTCGGCGTAGAAATCTTCAAAGTGGGGCAAGGGCGGGACCTGACGCGGCGAGGGCGATGGGAAGCTCAGAGGGGCAGTCCGATATAGAGGGTGCCGACTGGCACGGCGCCACCGAGTTCGGGAAGGTCGAGGCTGTCGTCACGGTACAGAGCCTCGACCGTCCAGCTCCCCGCCTCGGTCCGGCGCCAAGCCTCGACTCTGACCTCGTCCTGCGAAACGATGAGGAAGGTCCGCAGGCTCGGCACAGAGCGGTAGAAATCGGTCTTGCGGCCACGATCGAGACTCATCGTGCTCGGCGACAGGACCTCGGCCACCAGCAAAGGGTCGCTGGTATAGCCGTCCTGACCCAGCGGGCCGCAGGTCACGACGATGTCGGGGATCGGCGCGAAATCGTCCATCGCCGCGCTGAGCACGCCGAGGCCGGGAAGCGCGTTGCAGCCCCGGCGTTCCGCGAGCTCGTCGAGGCGCCGGATCAGGTTGGAAACGATGCGCTGGTGGCGCGCAGAGGGCGGCGACATCGGCAGGGCTATGCCGTCGATCAGTTCCCAGCGTTCCTCGTCGGGCCGGGGCTCGGCCCAGGTGCGGAACTCGGCGACGGTCATGCGGGTATCGCGGCGCGCGGCGACGGCCATGGCGGGGGCTCCCGATCGGATACGGGATGGTAGCATCCCGCCGGAACCCTGCAACATCCGTGCAGAGCAAGCCGCTATGCAGTCGTGCTCGGGCGGGATACCGGGCTCCACAGCGAGGCCTGAGGAAAGACGTGGCGATGGTCCTCGCCGACCATGGCCTGACCCTCGGCGCCAAGCAGAGGGCACGGAGCGCGGGGAGTACGATCCCGCGCCCCGTTCGTCCGTTCAGCTCTGAACGAGGACGTTCCGGAACTGCCAGGGGTCGGTCTCGTCGATGTTCTCGGGGAACAGGCCCGGACGGCCGGTGAGCGGCGTCCAGTCGGTGTACACGCCGACGACAGGGCCGAGATACGGCATCTGCACTTCGAGGCAGCGGCGGAAATCCATCTCGTCGGCCTCGACGATGCCGGCTTCCGGGTTCTCCAGTGCCCAGACCATGCCCGCGAGCACGGCCGAGGTCACCTGAAGGCCGGTGGCGTTCTGGTAGGGAGCGATGCGGCGAGTCTCCTCAATGGAGAGCTGCGAGCCGAACCAATAGGCGTTCTTCTCGTGGCCGTAGAGGAGCACGCCGAGTTCGTCGATCCCATCGACGATCTCGTTCTCGTCGAGGATGTGGTGCTTCTCCTGCACTTCGGCGGCCTTGCCGAACATCTCGTGGAGCGAGAGCACGGCGTCGTTGCAGGGGTGGTAGGCGTAGTGACAGGTCGGGCGGTAGGCGGCGCGCTCGCCCTCCAGCACCGTGTAGTAATCGGAGATCGACACGGCTTCGTTATGCGTCACGAGGAAGCCGAACTGGCTCTGGGCCGTCGGGGTCCACGAGCGAACGCGGGTGTCGGCGCCGGGCTGGAGCAGGTAGATCGCGCAGCGCGAGCCCTTCTCCTGGTCGCGGGCATTGTCCGGGCGCCAGGTCTCGTGGGTACCCCAGCCGAGCTCGGCCGGCTGGTTGCCCTCGGAGACGAAACCTTCCACCGACCAGGTGTTGACGAACACGCCCATGGGCTTCGGGCCCTTGGCGCGCTGGGTGTCGCGCTCGGCGATATGGATGCCCTTCACGCCGACTTCGCGCATGAGGGCGGCCCACTCGTCACGGGTCTTCGGCTCGGGCGTGGTCAGGCCGAGATCGGAGGCGACGTTGAGAAGCCCCTGCTTGACGAACCACGAGACCATGCCGGGATTGGCGCCGCAGCACGAGACGGCGGTGGTGCCGCCGGGATTGGCGGCGCGCGCATCGAGGATATCCTGGCGCAGGGCGTAGTTGGTGCGGTCGCCCTGGCTCTTGGACTTGTCGAAGTAGAAACCGGGCCAGGGCTCGGCGACGGTGTCGATGTAGAAGGCGCCGAGCTCGCGGCACAATTCCATGATGGCGCGGGAATAGGTGTCCACGGACACGTTCACGCAGAAGCCTTGGCCGCCGCCCTCGGTGAGGAGGGGCGTGAGGACCTCGCGGTAATTGTCCTTGGTCAGCGCCACCTGCTCGAAGCGCAGGCCATGCTGATCGGCCAGGGCCTTATGCGCATCGGAGGGCTCGACGACGGTGAAGCGCGCCTTGTCGTATTCGAAATGACGCTCGATGAGCGGAAGGGTCCCGCGACCGATCGAGCCGAAGCCGATCATCACGATGGGACCGCTGATGCGGCCGTGGACGGGCCAGGAGGTGGCGGCTTCGGTCATGCGGGCAATCCTTCTTCTCGGCCCCGCTCGAACTCACGAGCGAGGCACGTCCTTAGTCGGCGGAAATGACGGTCAGGCGACGGGCTAGTGGCCGGTCGAGGGCGTGCGGTCAACCACGTCGTCGCCTACCGCCTCGTGGACCACGAGAGGCCCAAGCGGGAAGATCATTAACATGAAGTTACGTCGACACATGATTCAGACGCGGGTCGCCCTCCCGTTGGATGCCGTTGCGAACGGTCGGCGCCGCACCGATATTGCGATGCAACAAACACGGCAGAGACACACCTGAAGGGACGGAAAACGCCAGAACGCCAAATGACGGAGTTCCGATGTTATCCTTGTTTATCGCTAACACCCCCGCGCCGGCCGAAGAGCCGATCGATCGCGATCCCGGCGTCATCACCCTCGCTGCGGCCTTGATCCGCGCCGTGCGCCGCCAGCACGATGCAGCCTTCCGCCGCCGTTGCGACCAGGCGACGACCACCACCGCCATCTAGCGCTCACGCCGCCTGTCGTCGTGCATCCAATCTCTCCGGACAGGCAGCCTCTTCGAGGGTGCCTGAAGCGGAGAGAATGCCGCTCGCCCCGTCGAGGGCGCCCTTGCGGAGATTGAGACCGAGGAACCGTGCCCGTTCGAACGGGCCGGGCATGGACAGCCCGGTCATCAGATCACCGGAAAAACCAAAACGGGCATAATACGGCGCATCGCCCATGAGGACGATGGCGCCGTGACCGAGGGCGCGCGCCCTGCCGATGGAGGCCCACATCAGGGTGCTGCCGAGGCCGTGGCCCCGAAGCGAGGGATCGACGGCGAGCGGCCCCAACAGCAGGGCAGGCCGCCCGAGCCCTGCCTCCACGTGCCACAAACGAACGGTGCCGACGACTCGGCCGCTCAGTTCCGCGGTCAGTGCCAGACCGTTGGCAGGTAGGCGTCCCTCGCGCAGACGCTCGGAGGCCTTAAGGAATCGCGCCGGTCCGAAGCAGGTATCGAGCAGCTGCTCCCGAGCCGATAGATCGGTCGGCCGTTCGTCGCGAATTTCGATCAAGGCCATGCCCTTTCCCAGGTCCTGCCGGGTAACCCAACTGACGTGACGGCGGGCGGTTCTGCGCCGGAGATGGGCGACGGAACCGTCCGCGTCCGCTACCGAACGACCATGGAGCCGTTCGGCCGACGATGATATCGCGGTCAGATGACGTATTGCTGAAGGGGCGGGAACCCATTGAACGCCACCGCCGCATAGGTGGTGGTGTAGGCCCCGGCTCCTTCGATCAGCACCTTGTCGCCGATGGAAAGCGAGACGGGGAGCGGGTAGGGCACCTTCTCGTAGAGCACATCGGCGGAATCGCAGGTTGGGCCGGCGAGCACGCAGGGAGACATGCGATCCTCGTCGTGTTCGGTGCGGATCGCGTAGCGGATCGATTCGTCCATGGTCTCGGCGAGCCCGCCGAACTTGCCGATGTCGAGATAGACCCAGCGGATCTCGTCCTCGGCATCGGACTTCTTCGAGACAAGGATCACCTCGGCCTCGATCATGCCGGCATTGCCGACCATGCCGCGACCGGGCTCGATGATGGTTTCGGGCAGCTGGTTGCCGAAATGCTTGGTGAGCGCGCGGAAGATCGCGTCTCCGTAGGATTCGACCCCCGGCACGGCCTTGAGATACTTGGTGGGAAAGCCGCCGCCGAGATTGACCATGGACAAGGCGATGCCGCGATCGGCGCATTCGCGGAAGATCGTGGAGGCGGAGGCGAGCGCCCCGTCCCAGGCTTCGATGTTGCCCTGCTGCGAGCCCACATGGAACGACACGCCATAGGCGTGCAGGCCCTGGCGGCAGGCATGCTCGAGTACGTCGACGGCCATCTCCGGCACGCAGCCGAACTTACGCGACAGGGGCCATTCGGCGCCTGCACCGTCGCAGAGGATGCGGCAGAACACCTGGACCTCGCCGGCTTCGATACCGACCGCATCGGCGGCGCGGGAAATCTTCTCGACCTCGGCCTCGCAATCGACGGCGAACAGGCGCACGCCGAGTTTGAGAGCGCGACCGATGCAGCGCTCCTTCTTGATGGTGTTGCCGAAGGAGATCCGGTCGGCCGTGGCGCCGGAGGCAAGCGCCATCTCGACCTCGACCACGGAGGCCGTGTCGAAGCAGGAGCCCATCTCGGCGAGCAGACGCAGCACTTCCGGAGCCGGGTTCGCCTTCACCGCGTAGAAGACGCGGGTATCGGGCAGCGCGCGGGCGAAGGCCGTGAAGTTGTCGCGCACGACATCGAGGTCGAGCACCATCACCGGGCCTTCGTCCTGGCCCATGTCACGGCGAGCGCGCAGAAAATCGCGGATACGATCGGTCATGGTCGTTCCAACCCACAGGTTCGCGAGCGCCCGTTCGTGGGGCGCGCTGTCGAAATCGGGACGGCGATCAGCCGTCCGGCGTCGGGGGGCGATGCAACGCGATGGGCGGCGTGCTTTGGAGACACGTCGTCGACCGCGGGCGCATCAGCACCCGGAAGCTGCCGTGGATTGGAAGGGAGATCCCCACCGCACGCCGGGCAAAGAGAAACAAGCCTCTTCGGTGCCGGCCTTTGGAGGGCCGACGAGACCAAAAAAGCCCGTTCGTCGTTGCTTTAAGCTGCGTCCCCCGTGGAGAGCGGGGTTCGCCGGTTTCGCCTCCGGCTGCCGGTTGTTGTCGGGGTCCGGTGTTGCCACCTGGATGCCGGCCGGAGGGAATCCACCCTGTCGACCATCGATCCTTTAAGACCCCTGGCGGCTGTCCGGCAGTTGGCCGGATGCCCACCAACCGACACGCGGCCACAGGCACGTGCGAAATTGGGCAAGGCGCATATACGTCTCATGCGACTCCGCAACAAGGAAAAACGGTCCCGAGCCCGCAAAAACACCGCCGTTCCCCGGCATTGTGGCCGCGAAGGCTCACTCCATCGCGCGAGCTCTTTTCAAGGGGCCGCGAACGGGTCATTGAGCAAGCGGTTTTCATGCTGATCGAACCATTCCAATCCACTTCCTCATCCTGGGGTCACGGAGTGCTGCGGAGGCCTCGAAGGAGGGCTCCAGCACGCATGGCGGCCTCTGGAGGGCTCCTTCGAGGCCCTCCGAGACGGGCATCCCAGGATGAGGTGGTTGGATGGGGCCGTGCGGGGAAGCCCGATCGTCCCTCACCACCGGCCGGAGCCGCAGGATCATGACCGAGCCCACCCGCCGCGCGCTTCTCACCGGGATCGCCGCCCTGTCCGTCGCCGGCACCGCGTCGACGGCGCAGGAGGGACGCGCACCCAAACCCTTCGATTTCGAGGAGGTGGAACGGCGCGCCGAGGAACTCGCCAAGGTCGCCTACGATGCCCGCGTACCGCCCCTTCCGGCTCCCATCGCAAAGCTCGATTACGACGCTTGGCGTGACATTCGTTTCAAGCCCGACAAGGCCTTTCTCGGCGGCGAGAACAGCCCGTTCCGGCTGCAGCTTTTCCATGTCGGCTTTCTCTACACGCGCCCTGTCACCGTGAACCTCGTGCGGCGTGGAATCGCGACTCCTATCGCCTATCAGTCGAGCCTGTTCGACATGGGTCGGACGAAGCTCGACAAGCCTCTGCCCGTCGATCTCGGCTTTGCCGGCCTCCGCTTCCACAGCTACCTCAACAAGCCGAACCTGCTCGACGAACTCATCGTGTTTCTCGGCGCCAGCTATTACCGCTTCCTCGGGCGCGATCAGCTCTACGGCCTCTCGGCTCGGGGCCTCGCCCTCAATGTGGAGGGGGAGGGCGCCCCGGAGGAATTCCCGGTCTTCCGCGAATTCTGGGTGACGATGCCGGAGACCAACGCCGACGCCCTGCTGGTCCATGCCCTCCTCGATAGCCCCTCGGTGACCGGGGCCTTCGCCTTCACCGTCAAGCCCGGCGACGAGACCAGCGTCGCCGTTCGCTCGACGCTGATCCCAAGGGTCGCGCTCCCATCGGTGGGCGTCGCGCCGCTGACCTCGATGTTCTTCATCGGCGAGAACGACCGGCACCACTCCGACGATTACCGGCCCGAGCTCCACGATTCCGATGGTCTTCAGATCGCGGCCGGATCGGGCGAATGGCTCTGGCGCCCCCTGGACAATCCGAAGGCGCGACGCATCTCGTCCTTCGTCGATCGCGATCCGAAGGGGTTCGGACTGATGCAGCGGGACCGCGCCTTCGAATCCTACCAGGATCTCGAGGCTTCCTATGGACGGAGGCCGAGCTACTTCGTCGAACCCGAAGGCGGCTGGGGCGAGGGCGCCGTGACCCTGATGGAACTGCCGACCGACACCGAGGTCAACGACAACATCGTCGCCTATTGGCGTCCGAAGCAGCCTTATCCGGCCGGCGAACCGGTCCGCATGTCGTACCGGGTGCGCGCCAGGAGTTCGAACACCAGGCTGCATCCGGGCGGGTATGTGGCGAATACCTTCCTGGCCGCCACCAGCGCCAGCGGTGCCGCCAAGGGGGAGGAGGCCAAAGGGACGCTGAGCCGCCGCTTCCTCATCGATTTCGCCGGGGGCGAACTGCCTTATTATCTCCCCGACCCGAGCAAGGTGGAGGTGGTGGCCGATGCCTCGCGGGGACGGATCACCGCCACTTCGATCACCCCGAATCCTCATATTGGCGGGTTGCGGGCAGCAATCGACATCACCCTCGACGCGGCGGATCAGTCAACCGATCTCCGCGCCTTCCTGCGCGCCGGCGGTCGAGCGTTGTCGGAAACCTGGGTCTATCCCTGGACCGCAGCGTGAGCGTCCAAGCCCATAAACGGCAGACGGTCGCTCCGGTCACGATCCGCCCGGCGACGTTGGGCGATCTCGATGCCCTGGTCGCGCTGGAACACGCGGCGTTTTCCGGAGACCGGGCGGAACGGCGGGCGATCCGCCACGCCATCGGCTCTCCATCAATGTCGTTGCTGGTGGCGCTTGACGCCGAAGACCGCTCGATCTTGGTGGCGGCGGCCGCGCTGGAGCGCCGCAAGGGAAGCCGCAGTTGCCGACTCTCCTCCATCGCGGTGTCCCCCGGACGCGCCGGCCAGGGGCTCGGCGGCATCATGCTGGACGCAGCCGAGGCCGATGCAAAAGCGCATGGCTGCATGATGTTGCGGCTGGAGGTGAGGGCCGATAACGGCGCCGGCATTCGCCTCTATGAGCGCCATGGCTACGCCCGGTTCGCCATCCTCGAAGACTATTACGAGGACGGCATGGAAGCGTGGCGCTACGAGAAGGCCTTGTAGTTAGCCGTCGCGGGCATCGACCTCATGCCTTCCCATACCGTCATCCCGGGCCGCATGGCAGGACCCGGAACGACGGACGGGGGTTCGTTGTCCTATCCGAGACAGCGAACGGTTTAGTAGCGGCTCAGTCGCAGGATTCGCGGGTCACCGTCTTGCGGTCACCCTCTTCATTCTCGCGGGTCACCGATTTGACCCGACAGCCGTCTCGGGTCTCACGGGTCTCGACGGTACGGGTCTCGGATTCCGGCCGCTCGACGATGACGCGCTCGGGCACCTCACGCTCGATGATGGTGGTCTGGGCCTGGACCGCCGAGGCGCCGAAGAGAGTCAGCAACGCGGCGGTGGTGAGGATCGATTGACGCATGGACATCTCCTTCGAAACCATGCGCCCCAACGACGGGGCGAGCTAGACCGTTCCCGTCTTCGATCCTGAATTGCCGAATTCTCCCGCTTGCGTCTCGCGACGGGCTATCCCTCGATCTTCGAGAAATCGGCGACCTCGCGGGTGGCCGCCCGCAGGGCATTGAGCAGGGCGAGGCGGTTCTCGCGCAAGGCCGGATCGTCCGCATTGACGATGACCTTCTCGAAGAAGGCATCCACCGGCGCGCGCAGGATCGAGAGCGCGCGCATGGCCCCCGAAAAATCCTCCGCCGCCACGGCCGCGGAGGCGGCGTCACGCGCGGCCACCAGCGCCTCGGACAGGGCCTGTTCCTCCGGCTCACCGGAAGCCGCGATGGCGGCGCGGTCGGGCTCGGCCTCGTAGGAGCGCCCGTCCTTCTTCTCCTCGATCCGGAGGATGTTGGCCGCGCGCTTGTAACCGGCGAGCAGGTTCTTGCCGTCGTCCGTCTCGAGGAACTGGCCAAGCGCCTCGACGCGGCGGACGACCATGAGGAGGTCGTCCTGGCCGGGCAGGGCGAAGACGGCGTCGATCAGGTCGTGGCGGGCGCCCTGGTCGCGGAGGTAAACTTTCAAGCGGTCTGCGAAGAAAACGAGGAGATCGCCCGGAAGAGGATCTTCTAGGTTCCCGTGGTCGTCCGGCGCGGCCATATCGCGGCCGTCATCCCCGGAGAGGGATATGACGGCGACGTGGCGTTTGTTCTGAACATAGAAAGCGTCCTTCAGCACGTCGTCGCGGAGCTTTAGGCGCAGGCCATTCTCCAAAATGAGCCGGACCACGCCGAGGGCCGCCCGTCGAAGTGCATAGGGGTCTTTGCTCCCGGTGGGCTTCTCATCGATCGACCAGAAGCCGGCAAGAGTATCGAACTTATCGGCCAAGGCGACGGCGACGGAAACAGGATCGGTGGGCACGCGGTCCGACGGACCCACAGGTTTGTAGTGCTCTTCCAACGCCGCACAGACACTGGGATGCTCGCCCTGCAACGTCGCATACTTGCGCCCTATGAGCCCCTGCAGTTCCGGGAACTCGCCGACCATCTCGGTAACGAGATCGGCTTTCGCGAGCCGAGCGCCGCGACTGGCGAGTTGTACATCAGCGCCGATGATCGGTGCTATGCCGCGCGCAAGCGCCGCGATACGCGCCACCCGCTCGCCCTGGGTCCCGAGCTTCTCGTGGAAAACGATGCTGTCGAGTTTCGCCAGCCGGTCTTCGAGGCGGATCGCCTTGTCGGTCTCCCAGAAGAATTTCGCGTCCGAAAGGCGGGCGCGCACCACGCGCTCGTTGCCGCCCGTGATCGCGATGCCGCCGTCGCTGGCGGCGAGGTTCGAGACCAGGATGAAGGCGGGAGCCAGGGTGCCGGAGCCGGACTCGCGGAGCACGAAGCACTTCTGGTTGGCCCGGATGGTGGCGCGGATCGCCTCGGCGGGGATGTCGAGGAAGCTCGGATCGAAGGTCCCGAGGAGCACCACCGGCCATTCCACGAGGCCGGCGACCTCGTCGAGCAGCCCCTCGTCCTCCACGAGTTCGAGGCCGCGCGCGAAAGCGAGGTCGCGGGCATCGTGCAGGATGATGTCCTTGCGCCGCTCCGGGTCGAGGACGACCTTGGCGCGCTCGAGGGCCTGGATGTAATCGTCGAACCGCCGCACCTCGATGGCGTCCGGGGCCAGGAAGCGGTGTCCGTAGGTGGTGGTGCCGGCCGCGATCCCGTCCACGGAGAAAGGCACGATTTCGGGTGTCTCGGTCTCGGGGCCGAAGGTCGCCACGATCGATTGCAGCGGGCGCACCCAGCGTAAGGAGCCCGGCTGGGCCGAGGCCGCGCCCCAGCGCATGGATTTCGGCCAGGGGAAGCTCTTGATGATCGCCGGCAGGATCTCGGCCAGCACGTCGATCGTGTCCCGGCCGGGACGCTCGATCACGGCCACGTAGAACTCGCCCTTCTTCGGGTCGGTGACGGTGGTCGCCTGATCGAGGCTCGTCAGGCCCGCGCTCTTCAGGAATCCCTGGATCGCCCCGTCCGGCGCGCCGACGCGAGGCCCCTTGCGCTCCTCGCGCACGTCCTTCCCGCGCGGCGGCAGCCCGGCCACGTGCAAGGCGAGGCGGCGCGGCGTGGAGAAGGCCTTGGCGCCCTCGTAGAGGAAGCCGCGCTCCACCAGCGCGTCGGTGACGAGCTTCCGCAGGTCTTCCGCGGCCCGCCGCTGCATGCGGGCGGGAATCTCTTCGGAGCGCAGTTCGAGGAGGAGATCAGGCATGGGTTCAGGTCGCGTCCGAATTGATAGTCAGGATGTCGTTGGCGCGACTGTTGCGGCCATCGATCTGTCAGCTAGGGTATGGAAGTGATTGGGTATCTTTCAGAAAATGACCGATCACTATAAATTACCTATCCTTTCACGCCACGCCGCCACCCGCCGTCTTCAGCCACGCCGCGCCACAGGCCTTGGCCAGTTCCCGCACCCGCAGGATGTAGCTTTGGCGCTCGGTCACCGAGATGACGCCGCGGGCATCGAGCAAATTGAAGACGTGGCTCGCCTTGATGCACTGGTCGTAGGCCGGCTGCGCCATCCTGTGCCGCCCCGCGTCATCCTCCGGAGCGCCGGCATCGAGATAGGTGCGGCAGGCCTTCTCCGCGTCGGTGAATTGGCGGAACAGCATCGCGGTGTCCGCCGCCTCGAAATTGTGGCGCGAATATTCCTGCTCGGCCTGGAGGAAGACGTCGCCATAGGTGACCTTGTCGTCGCCCGTGCCGCCGTTGAAGTTCAGGTCGTAGACGTTCTCGACGCCCTGGACGTACATGGCGAGGCGCTCGAGACCGTAGGTGAGTTCGCCCGCGACCGGCGCGCACTCGATCCCGGCGACCTGCTGGAAATAGGTAAACTGGCTCACCTCCATGCCGTCACACCAGCATTCCCAGCCGAGCCCCCAGGCCCCCAAGGTCGGGCTCTCCCAATCGTCCTCGACGAAGCGGATGTCGTGGAGCTTGAGGTCGACGCCGATGGCGTCGAGGGAAGCGAGGTAGAGTTCCTGCAGGTTCGGCGGGTTCGGCTTCAGGATCACCTGGAACTGGTAATAGTGCTGCAGCCGATTGGGGTTCTCGCCGTAGCGGCCGTCCTTCGGGCGTCGCGAGGGCTGGACATAGGCCGCCTTCCAGGGCTTGGGGCCGAGCGCCCGCAGGGTGGTGGCGGGATGGAACGTGCCGGCCCCCACTTCCATGTCGTAGGGCTGGAGGATCACGCAGCCCTGCGCGGCCCAGAAATTCTGCAGCGTCAGGATCAGACCCTGGAACGAGGTCCTGGGTGCGAGATCGACAGCGCTCGGCAGGGCTTGTGCGCTCGACATGGGGAAGCTTCCGGTCAGCGGGAAAGGGCGGCAGCGTTTAAGAGGCGGGCTTGCGGAGTCAAGCCGAGCCGTTCCGCGAATGCGGGTGCGCGGCGGCACACATTTTCGCCACGATCGGGTTTATCGCCGGAACTGTCTCGCTTGTCGCTGGTTCTTAGCACAAATCAAGGGATCAGCCGGCTCGCAAAGAGCGGCGAGCATTGCGGAAGTCGGACCATGCGCAAGTCGATCACTGTATTCGCCGCACTCTTCGCAGCATCCTTGGCCGCTACGCCCTTCGTCGTCGGAGCCTCGAACGCCCTCGCGACCACCGACAAGGCCGACATCGTCGCCATGCCGGCGCCCGTGACGGCGATCGAGGTGTCCTCCGTGCCGGCCCCCGCTGCGACCGAGACCTGCACCCGCAAGGTCCGGGTGGTCTACTCCGGCTACGGTGCACCGCCTTCGGCCTGCACGGTCGCGCTCCGCTGAGTGCTCACAGCCCGTAGCGCGCCCAGGCGGCGCGCTCCTCGATCACGGCGAGGGCGTCGGCGGCAAGACCGTTGCCGGTGAGTCCGGTGATGGTCGAGCCCGGCACGGCCCGGCGCAGCAGCCGGCCAATGAACGAGCCCTGCTTCTCGGCGATCAACTTCAGGACGACATCGTCTCCGAATCTGGCCCTCAGCGTGGTTCGCACGTCTCCCAACGAATCGACCAGCCCCAGGGGCAATGCCTGGCGCCCCGTCCAGACGGCACCGGTGAAAAGGTTCTCGCCACCCGCCCTCACGGCGGGCCTTCGCTCGCTGACGAGCGAGGTGAAGAGATCTTGCACGTCGGCCTGGATCGCCTTGAGGCGCACGATGTCCTCGGGATTCTCAGGGCGGAACGGATCGAGCATGGCCTTGGCCTCGCCCTGGGTATGGACACGGCGCTCGATGCCGATCCGTTCGATGAGCTTGTCGAAGCCGAAACCGGCCGAGACCACCCCGATCGATCCGATCAGCGACGTCGGATCGGCGATGATCTCGTCAGCCGCGCAGGCGATCATGTACCCGCCGGAGGCGGCCACATCCTCGACAAAGGCATAGACGGGCAGCTTCTTCTCCACGGCGAGCGCGCGGATGCGCCGGTGGATGAGGTGGGATTGCGCTGGCGAGCCACCGGGCGAGTTGATGACGAGCGCCACTGCGGACACGCCCGCCATTCCGAAGCCGTTTTCCAGGCTGGACGCCACCGTCGCCATGGAGAGGCCGGACCGCAGGGGTGACGCAGCGCCGATGACACCGCTGAGGCGGATGACCGCAACCATGGGCTTGCGGCCACGCCATGCCTTCGGGACGAGCGGGTGAAGGAAGCGCGGTAGGGCCAGAGGCATCGGTCTCGTCTCGGTTGAACGGGGAGGTCGTCGGCATGGAAGCGTGGGACGGCCCTCGCTTCCGGTCCAGACACCACGAAATGGAGACGATCGAACCATTTTACAGGCTTCGCTGTTTCACTCGTCCGGTATCGCAGCACTCGGCCGCAGGCCGACGGCCACCGAGATGCGGACCGCTGAAACAGGGAGACTGACCATCATGCGTATCGTGACGTGGATGATCGTTCTGGTCGGGGTGCTGGGAGGGGCCTACGGGTCCCTGTCCCAGGCCCGCGCGGCGCCGCTACCCATCGCAGCCGTCGCGGGAGCCGCCGGAACGGAACTCGTGGAGAAGGCGCATTGGCGTCGGCACCACTGGCACCGCCGGCATCACTGGCACCGGCGCCATTACTGGCACCGTCCGCATTACGGCTACCGCCGGCACTACTGGCGGCCGCGCTACTACCGCCCGATCTATGGCTACCACCGTCCGGCCTATGGATGGCGCCGGCCTTATTGGCACCGGCGTCATCACTGGCATCGCCATCACTGGCACCGCCGCCATCATCACTGGCGCCGTTTCTACTGAGCAGATGCTCTGAAACAAGCGGTTCGCGGCGAGGAAGTCCTTCCTCGCCGCGAAGATCATCAGGGTGGCCAGGACAGCCCGCGGTGAAGTGCATCCGCCTCCGGTGTCATCGCACCGTCGGCTTCCTGCAGGATGAGGGGGGGCGCCAGAGTGAACGGCGCGCGGCTTCCCTTGATTCCCGTCATCAATACCCGGATCGCGGGCCGCTCGATTCGAGCCTGGACCGGCCTCGCGACGATCCCTCCGAAGCGCCTCTGCAAGGCGGCGAGGCAATCCGGCAGGGCATCGGCGCGATGCACGAGGCCGAGCGTCCCGCCCGGCTTCAGGAGGTCGAGACAGGCTTTGATCCAGGCTTCGAGATCACCGTCGGAAAACGTATGGGCCGAGGCCTTTCCCGGGATCGGCGATGGCCTGTGACGCCGGGGTTCGAAAAAGGGCGGGTTGGTCAGGACCAGATCCGCCATGTTCGACGATAGGCCGGCTGCCCTCCGGCTCTCGACCGAGAGAATGTCGGCGGCGGTTACCCCGACCCGGCCATCGAGACCGTTCCCGTGGATGTTCCTCGCCGCGAGGCCGACGAGGTCCGGATCACGCTCAACCAGGATGACCTTCGCCGCCGCCTGGTAGGTGGCCACCGCCAGCCCCACCGCCCCGGTGGCCGCGCCGACATCGATGACGACCGCCCCCGGTGGCGGTCGCACGATTCGGCTCAGGAGCACGGCATCCGTGCCGGCGCGATGGTCCCCGCGCGGCGGCTGATACAGGCAAAGACGGCCGCCGAGCCACAGATCGGCGGTCACGGCCTCGGGGACCGCTTCCTCGATGCTCACATCACGCATCGCGCAGTTCGTGCGCCAGACCGGCGTCCTCCAGCAGACGTCGCGCATCGGACGCATGATCGTCGGGCACGAGCAGACGGCGGGCGAACGCGCCGATCGAGCCTTCGAGCAGGCTCATATGTGTGTCGGCGATCAGGACCGGGATATCCGCCCCCTGCAGCAGCGACTCGGCAAAGCCCATGAGGACGATGTCGTTGCTCCGGATCAGCTCTCTCATGCGTCCACCCGCCTCATCGGCGGCTTCCCGCCGCCGCCCTTTGTATACAGGGAGAAACGCGGGATGTTGCAGCGCCTCGGCGCGCATGCGAAGGGGTGCCCGCGTGGATGTTGGTCACGGGAGATTGCCCGGTCGAGCGGATCGGCCCGAGCGGCGGGTACGCCGCCGGAATCTGCCCGGTGTAAAAAGCTCGGGAGGCATCGCGTTTGGGTGTCGTCGTTTCCTTCGATGAGGGCCGCTCCGATCCGGAGTCGAGCCTGAACGATCTTGTGGCCCTGGTCGCCAAGGGGATGGAACGCGTGAACGCGACCATCCTGTCGCGGACCGGGTCCGACGTCGCGATGATTCCGGAGGTGGCCAATCACCTGATCGCCTCCGGGGGCAAGCGCCTGCGCCCCATCCTCACCCTCGCCACCGCCGATCTCTGCGGATACGGGGCCGGAGATGGCGCGGTGAAGCTCGCCGCCAGCGTCGAGTTCATGCACACGGCGACCCTTCTGCATGACGACGTGGTTGACGAGAGCGATATGCGGCGCGGCCGCGTCGCGGCGCGGATCAAGTGGGGCAACGAGGCGAGCGTGCTCGTCGGTGATTTCCTCCTCGGCCAGGCCTTCCGCATGATGGTGGAGGTCGGTTCGCTACGCGCCCTCGATATTCTCTCGGCCGCCGCGACCGTCATCGCCGAGGGCGAGGTGATGCAGCTCACTGCCGCCAAGAACACCGAGACCTCCGAGGACGAGTACCTCGCGGTCATCCGCGCCAAGACCGCGGAATTGTTTGCCGCCGCCTGCGAGGTCGGCCCGGTGATCGCCGACCGCCCGAGGGCGGAGCAGGCGGCGTGCCGCTCCTATGGCATGAATCTCGGGATCGCCTTCCAGTTGATCGACGACGTTCTCGACTACGGCGGCACCAGTGCCTCCATGGGGAAGAATGTCGGCGACGACTTTCGCGAGGGGAAGATCACCCTGCCGATCGTCCTGGCCTTCCGGCGGGGCAGCGAAGAGGAGCGGACCTTCTGGCGTCGTACACTCCAAGACGGTCGGGTCGAAGAGTCCGATCTCGACACGGCCCTCGCCATCCTGCGGAAACACCGGGCCCTGGAGGACACGATCGACCGGGCGCGCCATTACGGCGCTATCGCCCGCGATGCCCTGGCGCTGTTCCCCAACGGGCCGATGAAGTTGGCCCTGCTGCAGGTGGTGGATTTCTGCATCGCCCGGGCTCACTGAGCCGACAGCGCCTCGCCCACCCCGGTTCGTTTCGCGAGCCGGGGTGGGCCGTCACCGTAGCAAGGCTGCCCGAACCCACCAGGAAGGCTGTGCTGACCGGATAGCGACCGCGGCATGAACCGCATCGGATCGGGTGGCGAACAAGCCGAACACCGTCGCGCCGGAGCCGGACATGCGGGCGAGCCGGCATCCCGGCTGGTCGCGCAGGGCCGTGAGCGAATCGGCGATGACGGGGGCGACCGTGAGCGCCGGCGCTTCCAGATCGTTGCGAGCCGGCGTCACCGCCGCCAGGATCTCGCCGAAGCCGAGACCTCGCGCGAGGAGCGGGTGGGCCTCGCCTGCATGGCGCTGTCCCACCGTCAGCCCCAGCGCCTTGAAGACCGGTGCGGTGGCGACCGGCACGCCAGGATTAATCAGCACGGCCGGCAAAGGCGCGAAACCCAGCGCCGGCCCGACATCCTCGCCGGCACCGCGCATCATCCGGCCGCGTGGATCGAGGCAGACGGGAACGTCCGCCCCGGTGGCGCGGGCGGCCTGGACGACAGCGGGGTGATCGAGGGAAAGGTCGTTGAGGCGCGCCAGCAGCCGCAGGGCTGCGGCCGCATCCGACGAACCGCCGCCGATCCCCGCCGCCACGGGAAGACGCTTGACCAGGTGAAAGCGGCCGAGACGTAGACCGGGGATCGCCTTGGCCAGCCCTCTGGCGGCGCGGATCACGAGGTTGTCGTCGAGGGGACCGGCCGGTCCGGCGGTGGATCCTGAAACGTCGAGGGTCAGCTCACCGCCGGGCATCAGACTCAGCGTATCCCCCGAACCGGTGAAGGCCACGAGGCTTTCTAGCTCGTGATAGCCATCCCCCTCACGACGGCCGAGGACGTGGAGGGTCAGATTGATCTTCGCCGGAGCGCGGGTGACGAGGCTGGGCACGGCTTGCTCTGTCGGAGAGGGGCGGGTCTGTCGACCGCGGGAATGCGCGGCCGGTCTGGCCCCGCGATCCCCCGCCCGTCAAGCCGGGTCTCAGCCGCCGGTCTTCTTGTCGGCCGCGCCAGGGGGCTCGCTCGGAGCCGGAGCGCCCTTCGGCAGATCGGGATTCACCTTCTCCGCCTCGGGAGGATTCTCGGCGGTGGCGGCGGGCTTCTCGAGTTCCGGCAGGCCGTCCTTGAGCTTGGCGTTGATCTTGACGAGATCGTCCGGCTCCGGGTTCAGGTCCTTGGCGTGCTGCCACTGGAACTTGCCTTCGAGCCGCCGTCCCGAACGCCAGTAAGCATCGCCGAGATGGTCGTTGATGGTCGGGTCGCCGGGCTTGAGCTCGATGGCCTTCTCCAACTCGCGCACGGCATCATCGTAGCGGCCGAGGCGGAAATAGGCCCAGCCGAGGCTGTCGATGATCATGCCGTCTCGCGGGCTCGCATCGACGGCCTGCTTCAGCATGGTGAAGGCCTCGTCGATATTCATGTTCTGGTCGACCCAGGAATAGGCGAGGTAGTTGAGCACCTGCGCCCGCGCCGCCGGCTGGTTCGGCGGAACCAGTTCCAGCGCCTTCTTCAGGTCCGCCTCGGCCTTCGGCCATTGCTTGGCCCGCTCGTAGGCGGTGCCGCGGAAGTAGAACGTCGTCCAGTAATTGGAGGCCGGCTGCTTGCCGATGAGTTCGATGGCGCGGCTGTAGGTGGCCGCCGCCTCCTCGTATTTCTTGCGCGAGCGCTGCACGTTGCCGAGGGCGGTCACGACGTCGATGCTGTCGGGATGCTCCTTCATGGCGGCGTCGAGGAGCTGGATCGCCTCCTCGCCCTTGCCGAGCTGCTCGAGATTGAGGCCGATCTGGATGTCGGCGTTGAGCTTCAGCGGCGAGGTTGCCGGCATCTGCGCATAGGCGTCGTTGGCGCGCTCGGTCTGCTTCATCCGGTCGAGCGTATCGGCGAGGGTGAGGCGGGCGAGGGCGTGTTCGGGGGCGAGATAGAGGGCAAGGCGCAGATAGACCACGGCGGGCAACTCGTCGCCCTGGGTCGATCCGGCCGAGCCGAGCCCGTAGAGCACCTCGCCGGCGCCTTCCTGTGCCGTGTTGACCAGGCGGGTCAGGGGCTTGCCGGCCTTGAGCTTGTCGAGGGCGTCACGCACGATCGGGTGACGCGGCAGCAGTTGATCGAAGGTTGTGTAGGCCTGGATCGCCAGGTCCGTCCGACCGGCCTGCGCTTCGAACCGGGCATAGGCATCGACGATGCGCAGCGTGTTCGGGTCCGCGTCGTACGCAGCCTTGAGCCGGCGCTCCGCCTCCGCCTGATCGCCGACGAGGTTGGCGATCAACCCGGCATGGAAGTCGCGGAAAGTGTTGTAGGAGCGCTCGCCCTTCAGCTTGTTCACCACTTCGAGGGCGCGCTTGCCGTCATTGGCACCGGCATAGGCCCAGGCGGTCAGGAGGGTGCTGGTGAGATCGGCAGCAGCACCCCGTCCGCTGCGGGCGAAGTTCTGGCGGGCCTGCGCGAACTGGCCGGCCTTGATCTGGCGGACTCCGAGGCTGAGCTGGGCGAGGCCGTTCGATCCGTCGCGGGCGGTGAGGCGCTCGGCCGCACGGAAGGCGTCGGGCAGAGCGCCGTCGGCGAGCAGCGACACGAAGGCGCGCTCGAGCAATTCGGCATTGCGTGGGTCGGCCTTCACCGCCTCGCGGTAGAAGCTCGCCGCGGCGGAGGTGTCCTTGGAGGCGCCGGCGATATAAGCGGAGAGGAAGTTGCCTTCCAGCGACTCGGCCGGCTCGTATTCCGTCACCGGGGCGGATTCCCGAGGCTGGGCGGCCAGGGCCGTGACCGACGTCGCCACTGAGGCGGCGAGGCACAGGGCGAGAGCCGAGAGGGTCCGGCGGGTCGCGGCGTTTCCGTTCATGGGCACCAGTCGCGTTTGTAGCGCATCGTCCGTCAGGGACCGATGCCGATCGGGCGGGGACACTGAACTCTTCCCGCCATCCTCGCAAGGCGAAAGGATGGCGGGCACTTAGGGTCCGGTGCGTCCTCACATGTTGGGGTAGTTCGGCCCGCCCGGACCCTCCGGCGTCACCCAGTTGATGTTCTGGTTGGGGTCCTTGATATCGCAGGTCTTGCAGTGGACGCAGTTCTGCGCGTTGATCTGGTAGCGGACGCCGTTGCCCTCCTGCACCCATTCGTAGACGCCCGCCGGGCAGTACCGCGCCGAGGGGCCGCCATAGATGTCGTGCTCCGAGGACTTCTGGAGCGCCGCGTCCTTGACGTTGAGATGCGGCGGCTGGTCCTCCTCGTGATTGGTGTTCGAAAGATAGACCGAGGAGAGCCGGTCGAAGGTCAATTTGCCGTCGGGCTTCGGATAGACGATCGGCGTCACCTCCGAGATCGGCTTCGTGGCGGCGTGATCCGGCTTGCCGTGATTGAGCGTGCCGAAGGGCGAGGCGTCGAGGATCGTCTGCGACCACATGTCGAGGCCGCCCAGACCCACACCCACGAGCGTGCCGTATTTCGACCAGAGCGGCTTGACGTTACGCACGCGCTTGAGGTCGCGACCGATGTCGCTGTCGCGCCAACCGGCCTCGTAATCGGTGAGCTCGTCGCCCTGCCGGCCGGCGGTGAGGGCAGCCGCGATGGCCTCGGCCGCCTGCATGCCGGAGAGAACGGCGTTGTGCGACCCCTTGATGCGCGGCACGTTGACGAAGCCGGCCGAGCAGCCGACGAGGCAGCCGCCGGGGAAGACGAGCTTCGGCACCGATTGCCAGCCGCCCTCCATGATGGCGCGTGCGCCGTAGCCGATGCGCTTGGCGCCCTCGAACACGTCGCGGATCATCGGGTGGGTCTTGAAACGTTGGAATTCCTCGAACGGCGACAGGGTCGGGTTCTCGTAGTTCAGGTGCGTGACGAAGCCGACCGAGAGCAGGTGGTCGTCGAAATGATAGAGCCAGGAACCGCCGCCGGTCTTGTTGGAGAGCGGCCAGCCCATGGTATGGCGCACGAGACCGGGCTCGAACGTCTCGGGCTTCAGCTGCCAGAGCTCCTTGACGCCCAATCCGTATTTCTGGTGGTCGCTGTCCCGGTTGAGCTGGAAGCGGTCGATCAGCGTCTTGGTGAGCGAGCCGCGCGCTCCCTCGCCGAAGATCGTGTACTTTCCGCGCAACTCCATGCCGCGGGTGTAATCGTCACGCGGCTCACCGGATTTTCCGATGCCGAGATCGCCGGTGGCCACGCCGATGACCGTGCCGGCATCGTCGTAGAGCACTTCCGAGGCCGGGAAACCGGGATAGATCTCGACGCCGAGCGCCTCGGCCTTGGCACCGAGATACTTCGTCACGTTCGAGAGCGAGCCGACGAAATTGCCGTGGTTCGACATGAATTTCGGGAAGGCGAAGTTCGGCAGCGAGATGCCGCTGTTCTTGGTGAGGAACAGGAACTCGTCACGCTCGACCTCGGTCTTGAGCGGCCGGGCTTCGTCCTGGCGCCACTCGGGAAGCAGGCGGTCCAGCCCGAGCGGATCGATCACCGCGCCGGAGAGGATGTGCGCGCCGACTTCGGACCCCTTCTCCACCACCACGACGGCAAGATCGGCGGCGATCTGCTTGAGGCGGATCGCAGCGGCGAGGCCGGCGGGCCCCGCGCCGACGATCACCACGTCGAAATCCATACCCTCGCGTTCCGGCAACGCCATCCTGTGAACTCCTCCTGCCGCCCCAGCCTGGACCGATCGAGACCGGTCAGCGCGTGCGCGATGTTATGATTGCGAACACTCTCAACCGACTCCAAGCTGGGAACGCAAGCCTGCCAATGGTCTCAGCATGGTCTGAGCCGTCTCGCCGCCGTACCAATGGCCGCGTAACGTGTCCGGCGAAGTGTTGTCCACAGGCCAGTCAGGATCCACATCGAGAACCATGAGCCAAGGTCCCGACCATCAGCGCGACGTGATCGCCGAACTGGACTTCCACGTGGAAGCCGGCGTCGATCTCTGTCTCGACGAACGGCCGCACGACCGCTTCTCCGAAGTCGAGGAGGCGTCACCCTGGCGCCCGGCACCGGCGCGGCACGGCTTACCGACGCACGACCTGCCCCACCTTGATCGTCCCTCGCAAATCTCCGCCCCTCGGGAGCGACCGCAGGCGGATCCCGTGCCCCCCCGTCGTGAATTGCCGCCGCGCGGCGAGGGGCCCGCCACATCGCCCGCACGAACCTACGGGCAATCCGCGGCGTCCAAGCCAGGCGAGGCCGCGGGCGATGCCAGGGCGAGGGCCAGGGATGTCGGGACCCTCGAAGAGCTGGAAGCGCTGCTCGCCGATTTCGACGGATGCCCGCTGAAGTTCACAGCCAAGAACCTCGTCTTCGCCGACGGCAACCCGGCATCGAAACTGATGTTCATCGGCGAGGCCCCTGGCGCCGACGAGGACCGCGTCGGCAAGCCGTTCATGGGCCGCTCGGGCCAGCTTCTAGACCGGATGATGGCGGCGATCGGCCTCGACCGGACGAAAGCCTACGTGACCAACATCGTGCCGTGGCGGCCGCCGGGAAACCGCAATCCGACCCCGCAGGAGGTGTCGATCTGCAAGCCGTTCATCGAGCGCCAGATCGAACTCGCCGACCCGGACGTCATCGTCTGCCTCGGCAGTCCGGCGACGCAGGCGATCACCGGCACGAAGGACGGCATTCTGAAGGCGCGCGGACGGTTCTATCCCTATCGGGTGGGCGACCGGGAGGTGAAGACCCTGGCTACCCTGCACCCGGCCTATCTCCTGCGCCAGCCCCTGCAGAAGCGCTTGGCCTGGCGCGATTTCCGCCTGTTGCGGGCGACACTGGACGGCAAGGCGTAGGGCGAAAGGCGGGGCGGAAGCGGAACTGTATCTTTCACCGCCGGATTAGTTCGGGCACACGAGGCTCAAGACAGAGATGCGTTGGGCGGCCGGCTTCGGGTTGAGTCCACGCCACGAAGGGTGACGAGATCATGCGCTGGGAAGATTTCCGCTCTTCGGACAATGTCGAGGACCGCCGGGGAGAGGGCGGCGGAGGCGGTGGCGGCTTTCCCGGTGGCGGCGCCGGCGGGCTCGGCATCGGCACGATCGTCATCCTCTGCATCATCGGCTGGGTCACCGGCATCAACCCCGCCATCCTGATCGGCGGCGCCGAGCAGATGAGCGGCGGCGGACAGCCGCGCCAGGAACGGGTCGACCCGCAGACACAGGCGCAGCGCAACACCAAACCTACGGACGAAAGCGGACGCTTCGCGGCCGCGATCCTCGGCAACACCGAGGATGTGTGGAAGGAGATTCTGCCCAACCAGACCGGTAAGCAGTACCGCCCCACCGGCATGGTGCTCTATAAAGGCGGTACGCGCAGCGGCTGCGGCTCGGCGCAGGCGGCCATGGGGCCATTCTATTGCCCGCTCGACAAGAAGATTTACCTCGACACGTCGTTCTTCAAGGAGATGGAGCAGAAGTTCGGGGTGAAGGGCGATTTCGCCTATGCCTATGTCATCGCCCATGAGGTCGGCCACCACGTCCAGGACGAGCTCGGCATCCTGGGCAAGGTCCAGGGTCGCCAGCAGGCGGCATCCAGCAAGGTCGAGTCGAACCAGCTCTCCGTTCGCGTCGAGCTGATGGCCGATTGCCTGGCGGGCGTCTGGGCCAAGAACTCGAACGACAAGTACAACTCCCTGGAGCCGGGCGACATCGAGGAAGCCATGCAGGCGGCCAGCGCCATCGGCGACGACAAACTTCAGAAGCAGTCCCAGGGCTACGCCGTGCCGGATTCCTTCACGCACGGTTCGTCCGACCAGCGGATGCGGTGGTTCATGACAGGTTACAAGAGCGGCCAGACCAAGTCCTGCGACACTTTCAGGGCGGCCCGGAACTGACCCAGCGCCGGTAAAGCAACCTGTCGCGGCATCGCGTCCCTCCCGACCGACTTCGGAAAGAGGCCATCGCGCGTCAGCCGGAGCGGTGGAGCACCCAAGGGGTGGCGGGATCGACCTGCCGCCCCATTCGCGGCTAGAACCGGTCGGTACCGCCGAGCCGAGAGCCGTCAGCCATGGTCGCCGCAGACAAGACCCGTAGCTTCATCCCGCTCTCCATCGCGGTGCTGACCGTCTCGGACACCCGTGTCGCCGAGGACGATCGTTCCGGCGACACGCTGTGCGAACGGCTCGTCGCAGCCGGGCATAGCCTCGCCGGCCGCGCCATTGTCCCCGACGAGGTCGCCGCGATCCGCGCTCAGGTGGAATCCTGGACGCGGGACCCGGCTGTCGACGTGGTGATCACCACGGGCGGCACGGGATTCACCGGACGCGATGTGACACCCGAAGCGATCGAGCCGCTGTTCGAGAAGCGGATGGACGGATTCTCGGCGGTCTTCCACCGCATCTCCTACGACAAGATCGGGACGTCAACCCTGCAGTCACGAGCCACGGCGGGGCTCGCGAACGCCACCTTCGTGTTCGTCCTGCCCGGTTCACCGGGCGCGTGCCGCGATGCGTGGGACGGCATCCTCGCCGCGCAACTCGACTATCGGCACCGGCCCTGCAACTTCGTCGAGATCATGCCGCGCCTGGACGAACACCTGCGGCGCGGCGCCTCGATCCCGGTCTGATTACCCTCGGTTCAGCCGCACGTTCACCCGCCGGGGATGCAGGCGGGTCGAGAAGACGGCGCTCGCGATGAGGCGGTCCCGGCGTACGAGGTCTCCGGCGCGCGGCGTGCGCACGCCGATGACGGACTCGCCCTGTGCCGCAAGGCGCGACGGCAACCCCGCATGGGGTCGGCGCAGCCGCCCGAGGACCATCTCCGGCCGGGCGGTGCCGATGAACCGATCGATGGTGCGGATCCAGCCCTCGGCCGGCACGTCACCGGCCTCGAGGCACAGGACCCATTCCCGCCGCGCGGCCCTCGCCCCCTCCGACCAGGGCGGCGTACCGCCCGAACGGACGACGAAGGTCGCGCCCGTGGCCTCGGCCACGGCATCGATCGCAGCATCATGGGCGGGGGCGATGATGACCGCGTCGCCGACGAGCCCGGCGGCAACACCCTCGACGAGAGCCCCCAGAGTATCGGCGAGCTGGTCGACCGCATCGGGGCCGACCGGCATCGCTACATGGATCAGAGCCGAAATCATGCGCGCGCATACCGTATTTTCGGCCCGGAGAAAGCCGGATGGCGCCGAAACAACGACGAGAACCCGCGCCTCGCAGGCATAACCCGTCGATTGCTCTAAAAAAGGGCAGGGACATCCTGAATGTTCCTGATATGTTCGCGACCCGAACGGAGGGGTATCGCGCGACGCGCCGGGCGTCCCTGCGTCACGTCGTCGAAACGGATGGGGAGCAAGGCATGCGGCAGGATGGCAAGATCGATTACCTCGAGTTGCCGGGCGGTGAAATCGACCGGGTGAAAGCCTTCTACGGGAACGCTTTCGGCTGGAGGTTCGTCGATTACGGGCCGCGCTATGCCGCCTTTGACGAGGGACTCGATGGCGGGTTCGATGCCGACGCGGCGAAGGCGGTGCCCTTGCCCGTACTCTATGCGCAAGATCTCGAAGCGATGCAGGCACGGGTCGAGGCGGCGGGGGGCACGATCGTGGCGCCGATCTTCGCTTTTCCCGGCGGTCGCCGCTTCCATTTCAAGGACCCGGCGGGAACGGAACTGGCTGTGTGGTCCGAGCGGTGAAGGCCGGTGGGCACGGGGGTGACGAGGCGTTCGACACGCGCGACCGGCGGCTTGGGGGGAGCACCCTGTCGGCGGATGCGAGAAAGGGGCGGGGGGCCACGGCCAATCCCTGCGGTCGCTACGAACCGGCCCGGCGGGAGGCCTTCGACGACGGTTGGGTTTCGGATGATGCCGCCCAGCGCCTGCGCACCGAAGACCGGCCCGAGCACGCACGCACCATCCTGACGCGGAATACGTCACCGGACCTGCCGTTCGATCGCTCGATCAATCCCTATCGCGGCTGCGAGCACGGATGCGTCTACTGTTTCGCCCGGCCCAACCACGCCTATGTCGGCTTGTCCCCCGGCCTCGATTTCGAGACGAAGCTGTTCCACAAGGCCAACGCGGCCGAGTTGCTGGAGCGCGAGCTCTCCGCGAAGGGCTACGTCCCGCAGACGATCGCCCTCGGGACGGCCACGGACCCGTATCAGCCGATCGAGCGAGACCATGGTATCACCCGCGCCGTGCTCGGCGTCTTGGCGCGCTTCCGCCATCCCGTGGGGATCGTCACGAAATCGAACCTTGTCGCCCGGGACATCGACATCCTGGCGCCGATGGCGGAGCTCGGTCTCGTCAAGGTGGCGATGTCGGTGACGACCCTCGACCCTGTCCTGGCCCGCCGGATGGAGCCGCGCGCTCCCCATCCCGACCGGCGCCTCGAAGCGATCCGTCAGCTCAGCCGCGCGGGCATCCCGGTCATGGTGATGATGGCCCCGGTCATCCCATCGCTGAACGACCACGAGATCGAAGCGGTGCTGGAGCGGGCGCGGGAATGCGGTGCCGTCGAGGCCCGCCATGTCCTGCTGCGGCTGCCGCTCGAACTCGACGACCTCGTGAACGACTGGTTCGCCGAGCATTATCCGGGGCGCCGGCGGCACGTGATGTCGCTCGTGCGCGAGGCCCGTGGCGGCAAGGCCTACGATGCGACCTTCGGCCGGCGGATGACCGGCAGCGGCGCCTATGCCGATCTCATCGCCCAGCGCATGCGGCTGGCGAAGCAACGCCTCCGCTATGCCGATGAGCGCATCTCCCTGCGCACGGATCTCTTCGATCCTACAGCGGCGTCCGGGGCACAGCTCAGCCTGTTGTGACGACAGCGGGGAAGGAAGCGAAACGCTTGGTGAAGCTCACCCGGTGATGCGCGGAGCGGCCGAGGCTCGCCAAACCGGCGAGATGAGCCGCGGTGCCATAGCCAACATTGCGATCCCAGGCATAGGCCGGATGACGGCCGGCCAGAACCCGCATGAGATCGTCCCGCAAGGTCTTGGCGACGATGGAGGCCGCCGCGATCTGGGGCACCAGCCGATCGCCGCCGATCACCGCCCGGCACGGCAGGGACAGGCCGGGGATGGCATCGCGCCCATCCACGGCCACGGGCGCTTCGAGGCCGAGCTTCTCCACCGCTCGCCGCATGGCGTCGAGGGTCGCCGCGCGGACGTTGATCCGGTCCACGAGTTGCCGTGACCCGGCCGCCACCGCCACCTCGGCATGTTCGCGAATCAGAGGCGTCAGGCGCTCGCGCGTTGCCCGGTCGAGCTTCTTGCTGTCGTCGAGGCAGGCCAGCACGGAGGCCGGGAACACGGCAGGATTGAACCAGACCGCCGCCACGACCACGGGGCCGCACAGGGCACCGCGCCCGACCTCGTCGCAGCCGATGAGCGCGGGGAGGGTGCTGGCGACGGGGTCGGCGAATGGTTTGGTCATTGGACCATTGGATATACCTCACCCAAAGACCGGTCACTGGGATTTGGGTGAGAAACGTGTGTGAGCGTGGCCGAACTCTCTGGACGAGGAGGCCGGAAGGTCATCGCCACGGCTTCGGGCTACACCGCAGCTGCCGCCCGGAACGCCCGGCGCCGGGGCGTGGGAAGACCTGTGCCGTGAGCCAGCGAAATGTTGGTGAAGAACTGGCGCGCGCTCTCGCCCCAGGTGTAGCGCAGGGCCTCTGCGCGGCAGCGCTCGCGGGGGATCGACAGGGCGGCGAGCGCCGCCTCGCGCAGGTCGGGTCCGAGGATTCCGGCACCGGTTCCGCCGATGACGTCGAGGGGGCCTGTGACCGGATAGGCCGCCACGGGAACGCCGCAGGCGAGGGCTTCGAGCAGGACGATGCCGAACGTGTCGGTGAGGCTCGGGAACACGAAGACGTCCGCTGCCGCGTAGATGCGGGCGAGCGCCGCGCCGGTCAGGGTGCCGAGGAAGCGGGCCTTTGGATACAGGCCGGCGAGGCGTGCCCGGTCAGGGCCGTCTCCGACCACGATTTTGGTACCCGGCAGGTCGAGATCGAGGAAGGCCGAGACGTTCTTCTCCACCGCCAGCCGGCCGACGAAGAGAAAGAACGGTCCGGACAATCCGACCAGGGCATCGGGCGGGACGTCATCCGGCCCAGCGGGGCGAAAGAGGTCCGTATCGACCCCCCGCGTCCAGCGCATCAGGTTGCCGAATCCGCGTGAGGCGAGGTCACGCTCGAGGGAAGGGGTCGAGACCATCGTCCCGCTCGCCGCGCCGTGAAAGCGCCGCAGCCAGGCGTAGCTCCAGCTTTCGGGAACGGGCGCACGGGCGGCGAGGTATTCGGGAAAGCGCGTGTGATAGCTTGTGGTGAAAGGGCGACCATGGGCGAGACAATAGCGCCGGGTCGCGTAACCGACGGTCCCCTCGGTGGCCACATGGACATGAGTCGGGGCGAGATCCGACCATAGGCGCGCGATTTTGCCCTTGGTCGCATAAGACAGCCGAATCTCCGGATATCCCGGAAGCGGCACCGAGGCGAAGTCCTGATGGGTCAGGAACACGGTCTCGAAGCCGAGCTCCTGGCCCGCCGCCGCCATGTTCTCGAGAGAGCGGACGACCCCGTTGACCTGCGGGTGCCACGCATCGGTGGCGATCAACAGCCTCACGCGACAGCCCGCGCCGGACCGACGGTGACCGCGCTGCGCTCCGCTTCTTCCGCGGCGGCCCGCGCCCGCAACACGCTCGGGTAATGCAGCACCTCCATGGTGCCGTCGTAATGCTCGACGATGGCGGTGCAGGATTCCACCCAATCCCCGGTGTTCAGATAGGTCAGCCCGGCGATCTGCCGGTGCGCGGCATGGTGGATGTGTCCACAGATGACACCGTCCGCGCCCACGCGCTTGGCCTCCGCGCTGAGCAACTCCTCGAACTTTCCGATGAAATTGACGGCGTTCTTCACCTTCAGCTTCGCCCAGGCCGACAGCGACCAATAGGCGAGGCCGAGGCGACGCCGGATCGTGTTCAGATGCGTGTTGATGAAGAGCGCGAACGTGTAGGCCCCGTCGCCCAGGAAGGCGATCCATTTGGCATGCCGCACGACCATGTCGAACTGGTCGCCATGGATGACGAGGTAGCGCTTGCCGTCCGCGGCGACGTGGATCCGGTCGTCCACCACCTCGATCCCGCCGAACGTCATGCCGAGATAATCGCGCAGGAACTCGTCGTGGTTGCCGGGGATGTAGATCAGCGTCGAGCCCTTGCGCACTTTGCGCAGCAGTTTCTGCACCACGTCGTTGTGGCTCTGCGGCCAGAACCAGCCCGATTTGAGCTGCCACCCGTCCACGATGTCGCCGACGAGGTAGATCTCGTCGGCATCGTAATCCCGCAGGAATTCCAGCAACAATCCTGCCTGACAGCCCTTCGTGCCCAGATGCATATCGGACAGGAAGAGCGTCCTCACGCGGATCGTCTTCTCTGTATCTTCGCCCACGACCCACTCCGAACGGCTTCGGTGCATTGAGCCAAACCGGATTCCCGTATCAGTTTGATGACGTGCGCTGTCTCGCCCCGTGGCTCGCCTTGCAATGCGACTACTTCAACCGCATCGCGCGGATGTTGCACTGCGCGACAAATTTTTTGAGTGGCCGGGAAGTTTTTTGCGTTTTCCTTCGGTGGCGAACCCCGGCATAGTCCCGATCAAGGTGACCCACCGGATCGCGCTGGAAAGCGCGTGTCCGGAGCCCATGCGAGGCGGAATCAAGGTTGCCGACGAGGTGAGAAACGACGTCCAAGGCCCTGGGAGTGTGCGGTATTCGCGCGCCCCGGCCAACGGAGAGAGGCTTGATCCAGTCGAAGGCAGTCACGTCGAGCGCTCCGGAACTCGCAGTCATCGGTGATGGCACGAGGCGGGCCTCGCGCCTTCCGCCGACGATCGTGGACCGTGCCTTCTCCTCCAGACGGACGCGCGGCAGCCGGGCCTCCTGGCAGCGCCGCCGTTTCTTTCCCGAAGCTTAGGAACCGTCCCGGCTGCCCATCAGGCCGGATCGCGACCTCGGACCACCGTATTCGATCCCAGCGTCGCACGATGCGTGCGCGCGAACCGAAGAAGAACCGGAGACACAACATGGCGGCAACGAGACGGCCGGGTCGGAACCATCTGTTCGTTCCGGGCCCCACGAACATCCCCGACCGCGTCCAGCGGGCGATGATCGTTCCCTCCGAGGATCACCGTTCGGTGGATTTCCCGACGCTGACCAAGCCCCTGTTCGAAGAGACCAAGGCCGTGTTCGGCTCGACCGAGGGCACGATCTTCCTGTTCCCGGCCTCGGGTACCGGCATCTGGGAATCGGCACTGACCAACACCCTGCATCGCGGCGACACGGTGCTGACCTCGCGCTTCGGCCAGTTCAGCCACCTGTGGATCGACATGGCCCAGCGTCTGGGCCTGAACGTGATCGTTCAGGAAGAAGAGTGGGGCACGGGTGCGAACCCGCAGCGGATCGAGGAGGCCCTGCGCGCCGACACGAACCACGAGATCAAGGCCGTCATGACGGTCCATAACGAGACCGCCACCGGCGTCACCAGCGACATCGGTGCCGTGCGCAAGGCGATCGACGCGGCCGGCCACCCGGCACTTCTCTTCGTCGATGGCGTGTCCTCGATCGGCTCGCTGCCGTTCTACGCCGACGAGTGGAAGGTCGATTGCGCCATCGCCGGCTCGCAGAAGGGCCTGATGCTCCCCGCCGGCCTCGGCGTGATCTGCGTCAGCCAGAAGGCGCTCAAGGCCGCCGAGTCCTCGTCGGGCCCGAACGACCGTCTCGCGCATGTCTACTTCGACTGGGCCGACCATCAGAAGCAGAACGGCGCCGGCTACTTCCCCTACACCCCCGCCCTGCCGCTTCTCTACGGCCTGCGCGAGGCACTCGCCTGCCTGCGGGAAGAAGGTCTCGAGAACGTCTACCACCGCCATGCCGTACTCGCCGAGGCGACCCGCCAGGCCGTGGCGGCCTGGGGTCTCAAGACCTGCGCCAAGGAAGCCAAGTGGAACTCGGACACGGTGACGGCCATCCTCGTCCCCGAGGGTGTCGACGCCGCCGCGATCATCAAGCACGCCTTCGTGCGCTACAACCTCGCCCTCGGCGCGGGTCTGAGCCAGGTGGCCGGCAAGGTGTTCCGCATCGGCCACGTGGGTGACTTGAACGAGCTCTCGCTTCTCGGCGCCATCGCCGGCGCGGAAATGGCCATGCTCGACAACGGCGTGAAGGTGCAGCCGGGCTCCGGCGTCGCCGCCGCCTCCAGCTACCTGCGTGAGAACCCCCTCGCCAAGTCCTGATCGAAGCTGTTTCCCGGGGCCGGCATCTCGCCGGCCCCGGGGCATCGTCTATAGAAGCGTGTATCGCGTAACGTCGCGCTCGGCGCGGAACGTCGCTTGAGGGTTCCAATGGCGCACAAAATCGTCTTCCTCGATCGTGAATCCCTCGACGCCAAGGTGCGTGAGTTCAATTTCCCGCACGAATATACCGAGTACGACTCCACCTGGACGCCGGAGGAGATCGTCGAGCGCCTGAAGGGGGCCGAGATCGCGCTGATCAACAAGGTGCCCATGCGCGCCGAGACGTTGAAGCAGCTCCCCGACCTCAAGCTCATCGCCGTGGCCGCCACCGGCACCGATGTCGTCGACAAGGCCGTCGCCAAGGAACTCGGCATCACGGTCGTCAATATCCGCAACTACGCCTTCAACACCGTGCCCGAGCACGTGATCGGCCTGATGTTCGCCCTGCGGCGCGCCATCGTGCCCTACGCGAACTCCGTGCGCCGGGGCGATTGGGCGAAGTCCACCCAGTTCTGCTACTTCGATTATCCGATCCACGACATCGCCGGCTCGACGCTGGGCATCGTCGGCTATGGCGCGCTCGGCAAGTCCATCGCCAAGCGGGCGGAAGCGCTCGGCATGAAGGTCATCGCCTACGACGTGTTCCCGCAGGAAGGCCTCGTGGATTTCGAGACGATCCTGACCGAATCCGACGTCATCACCCTGCATGCGCCGCTGACGCCGGAGACCCGGAACATGATCGGCGCCGAGCAGCTGGCCAAGATGAAGAAACACGCCATCCTGATCAACACGGCGCGTGGCGGCCTCGTCGATGAGGAGGCTCTTGCCGAGGCCCTGAAGGCCGGCACGATCGGTGGCGCCGGATTCGATGTGGTGATGACCGAGCCGCCCAAGAACGGCAACATCCTGTGCGAGCTCGACCTGCCCAACCTCATCGTCACGCCGCACGTGGCCTGGGCGAGCAAGGAGGCCATGCAGATCCTGGCCGACCAGCTCGTGGACAACGTCGAGGCCTATGTTGCGGGCAAGCCGCAGAACGTGGTGTGAGGATCGGGCTCCATACGTGGAGACCCGGCTCGGAGACGAAGACGTCCCTCCGGGGCCGTGGAGCGGAGCCCGAAATCCAAATCGCCGGGCGCTGATCGAGGCTGTGCCGCCGGGGTGTTTGGATGACGGGCCGCCGACACTGCGGAATGTCGGAGCACACCATCGCGCGGCTCATCGCAGTCTCGCCAATCATACGATAACCGCGCAGCGACGCGGGCAGAGGAAACGACATGACGAAGAAGCTGCTGTTCCAATTCGATACCGATACCGTTCCGAGCGTGTTCGATGTGGTCGTTGGTTATGACGGCGGGGCCGATCGCATCACCGGCTACGGCAACGTGACGCCCGACAACGTCGGCGCGCTGGTGGACGGCACGATTTACACCCGCGGGGGTTCCGAGAAGAAATCCACGGCGATCTTCGTCGGCGGCGGCAGCATGGCGGCCGGCGAAGCCGTGTTCGAGGCGGTGAAGAAGCGCTTCTTCGGCCCCTTCCGCGTGTCGATCATGCTCGATTCGAACGGCTCGAACACCACCGCCGCCGCCGGCGTCGCGCTGGTTCAGAAGGCCGCCGGATCGCTCCAGGGCAAGAAGGCCGTCGTGCTCGCCGGCACCGGTCCGGTGGGCATGCGCTCGGCAGCGCTCCTTGCGCAGGAAGGCGCCACCGTCGTCCTCTGCGGTCGTTCGCTGGACAAGGCACAGGCCGCAGCCGATTCCATCAACAAGCGTTTCAAGGTCGAGATCAGCGCCGCCGCGACGCCGGACGCCGCCTCGCGCGCCGCCATCGTCAAGGGCCAGAACCTCGTTTTCTCAGCCGGCGCCATCGGCCTCGAGCTTCTTGCCGAAGCCGACTGGAAGGACGAGGCAAGCATCGAGTTCATCGCCGACTACAACGCCCAGCCGCCCCTCGGCTTCGGCGGCATCGACGCCATGGACAAGGGTAAGGAGCGCCACGGCAAGAAGGTGTTCGGGGCCCTCGGCATCGGCGGCCTGAAGCTGAAGCTGCACCGCGCCTGCGTCGGCCAGCTCTTCGACAGCGCCGAGAAGGTCTTCGACGCCGAGGAGATCTATGCCCTCGCCAAGACGATGGCCTGACCCATGAGCGAGAAGACGTCGCCCGCCAACGAAACCATCCAGAGCTTCCTTGACGGGCTCGCGAGCTCGGCCCCGACCCCCGGAGGCGGCGGAGCCGCCGCCATCTCCGGTGCCATGGGCGCCGCGCTCCTCAGCATGGTGTGCAACCTCACCATCGGAAAGAAGAAGTACGTCGAGGTGGAGGGCGAGCTGAAGGAGATCCTCGACAAGTCCGAAGCGCTCCGGGCCGAACTCACCGGAATGATCGCCGACGATGTCGAGGCTTTCGACGCCGTGATGGGAGCCTACGGCCTGCCGAAGGGCACCGACGAGGAGAAGGTGGCCCGTGCCGCCAGAATCCAAGAGGCCCTCAAGGTCGCCACCGACGTGCCGCTCGCCTGCTGCCGTGCCTGCCGCGAGGTCATCGACCTCGCCGAGGCCGTGGCCGACAAGGGCAACCTCAACGTCATCTCCGATGCCGGGGTCGCGGTTCTCTCCGCTCATGCCGGACTGCGCAGCGCAGCGCTCAACGTCTATGTCAACGCCAAGGGCCTGGACGATCGGGGATTTGCCGATGAGCGACTGAAGCAACTCGAAGAGTTGCTTGGGCCAGCAGGACCATTGAACGAGAAGATCTACGAGGTCGTGAAGGCCAAGGTGAACTAAGACCAACGACAGGCCGGCGAGAGCAAACTCAGCCGGCCTTTTCGTCTAAAAAATACATTCCGTCCGCCGTTAAAGGCGGAGTGAAAGAGAATGTAAAAAAATATTACAACAGAAGCTCTTTCCGTGAAGTGAAATTTACGAGAGTGTCTGTCCCAGGGAAAAACGCCGAGGAGAACGCACATGGACGTGCATGAGTATCAAGCCAAGGAGCTGCTCGCCGGATTCGGCGTCGCGGTTCCCAAAGGCGCGGTGGCCTTCAGCCCCGACCAGGCAGTCTACGCCGCCACCGAGCTCGGTGGCTCGTTCTGGGCGGTGAAGGCCCAGATCCATGCCGGTGCGCGCGGCAAGGCCGGCGGCATCAAGCTGTGCCGGACCTACAACGAGGTTCGCGATGCCGCCAAGGACCTCCTCGGCAAGCGTCTCGTCACCCTGCAGACCGGCCCCGAGGGCAAGCCTGTCCAGCGCGTCTATATCGAGACCGCCGACCCGTTCGAGCGCGAACTCTATCTCGGCTACGTCCTCGACCGTAAGGCCGAGCGCGTCCGCGTGATCGCCTCGCAGCGCGGCGGCATGGATATCGAAGAGATCGCCGCCAACGAGCCCGAGGCCCTGATCCAGGTCGTGGTCGAGCCGGCCGTCGGTCTGCAGCAGTTCCAGGCCCGCGAGATCGCGTTCCAGCTCGGCCTGAACATCAAGCAGGTCTCGGCGGCCGTGAAGACGATCATGAACGCCTACCGGGCGTTCCGTGATTGCGACGGTACGATGCTGGAGATCAACCCTCTCGTCGTCACCAAGGACGACCGCGTCCTGGCGCTCGACGCCAAGATGTCCTTCGACGACAACGCCATGTTCCGCCGGCGCAACATCGCCGACATGCACGATCCCTCGCAGGGCGACCCGCGCGAGGCCCAGGCCGCCGAGCACAATCTCAGCTATATCGGCCTCGACGGCGAGATCGGGTGCATCGTCAACGGCGCCGGCCTCGCCATGGCCACCATGGACATGATCAAGCACGCGGGCGGCGAGCCGGCGAACTTCCTCGATGTCGGCGGCGGCGCTAGCCCCGACCGTGTGGCGACGGCCTTCCGGCTCGTCCTCTCGGACCGCAACGTCAAGGCGATCCTCGTCAACATCTTCGCCGGCATCAACCGCTGCGACTGGGTCGCCCAGGGCGTGATCCAGGCGGCGAAGGAAGTGAAGATCGACGTGCCGCTCATCGTCCGGCTCGCCGGAACGAATGTCGAGGCAGGCAAGAAGATCCTGGCCGAGAGCGGCCTCGATCTCATCACCGCCGACAGCCTGTCGGATGCCGCCACCAAGGCCGTCGCCGCCTGCGACGCCGCCAAGCGCAACCACTGAGACGAGGGGAGGATACGTCATGAGCATTCTGATCGACGAGAAGACCCCGATCATCGTCCAGGGCATCACCGGCGATAAGGGTACGTTCCACGCCAAGGAGATGATCGAGTACGGCTCGAACATCGTCGGCGGCGTCACCCCGGGCAAGGGCGGCAAGACCCATCTCGGCGTCCCGGTGTTCAACACCGTCAAGGAGGCCGTCGAGGCCACCGGAGCCACCACCTCGATCACCTTCGTCGCACCGCCCTTCGCGGCCGACGCGATCATGGAAGGGGCCGATGCCGGGCTCGCGCTGATCTGCTCGATCACCGACGGCATCCCGGCCCAGGACATGATGCGGGTGAAGCGGTATCTGCGCCGCTACCCCAAGGACAAGCGCACCATGGTGGTGGGCCCCAACTGCGCCGGCATCATCTCGCCCGGCAAGTCGATGCTCGGCATCATGCCCGGCCACATCTACCTCAAGGGCAATGTCGGCGTGATCTCGCGCTCGGGCACCCTCGGCTACGAGGCGGCGGCGCAGATGAAGGAGAAGGGCATCGGCATCACCACGTCGGTGGGTATCGGCGGCGACCCGATCAACGGGTCGTCCTTCCTCGACCATCTCGCCCTGTTTGAGCAGGACCCCGACACCAAGGCCGTGCTGATGATCGGCGAGATCGGTGGTCCGCAGGAGGCCGAGGCCTCGGCCTGGATCAAGGAGAACATGTCGAAGCCCGTCATCGGCTTCGTCGCCGGTCTCACCGCTCCGAAGGGCCGCCGCATGGGCCATGCCGGCGCCATCATCTCCGCCACCGGCGACAGTGCCGCCGAGAAGGCCGAGATCATGCGCTCCTATGGCCTGACCGTGGCCCCCAGCCCCGGCGATTTCGGCTCGACGGTCGAGCAGGTGATGCGCAAACTCGCCGCCTGAACGCGCAAACCCTCCCCCTCAGCGGGGGAGGGTGGTCGCGGAGCGACCGGGAGAGGGGCAGCGCCGCCCGGCCGCCGACGGACCCAGCCACAGAAACCACCCCTTGATCGCCCCGACGCTGCGTTCCATGCTGCGGGGCGGCCGCTTCATTACCGTTGCCCGCGCGTCCCCGGCGGCCATCGGCTCAACTCTGTTCGAGGTGGCCATCCGATGACCGATACCCTCCACGCCCCGGTCGGGACCCTCGACCATCCCTTCGCGCCGCCGGTCATCACCGGTACGTCGTCGAAGGAGGCGCTCGACATCCTGTTCCACGCTCTGCTCGAAGTTGCCCGCCGGCATGAGCCGGAACTGGAGGCCGTGCTTCTTGGCCAAGCCAACATCTCGGAATTCTCGCCCGAGCTCCTCGCCCGCGCCCTTCAGGTGCAGGGCATCTGGTTTCAGCTGCTCTCCATCGCCGAGCAGAACGCCGCCATGCGTCGGCGCCGGCACTTGGAGCGCACGAAGGGACGGGCGGAGCTCGGCGGAAGCTTCAGCGCGGTCCTGGCGGAAGCGGTGAAGAACGGCATCAAAGCGCCCGAGATCCACGCCCTGCTGAAGGATCTGCGCATTCGGCCGACCATCACGGCGCACCCCACCGAGGGAAAGCGCGTGACGGTGCTGGAGAAGTTCCGCCGCATCTACCTCGTCCTGCGCGAGCTCGAATTGCCACGCTGGACCGAGCGCGAGCGCAACGGCCTGATGAACGAGCTGCGCGACCAGATCGAGCTCGTCTGGATGACCGGCGAACTCCATCTGGAGAAGGCCACCGTAGAGCGGGAGGTCGCCTGGGGCCTGCACTTCTTCGACGAGACCCTGTTCGAGATGCTCCCCGAGGTGCTCTACTCCCTTGAGGAGTCCCTCGCCGAATACTACCCGGACGAGAAGTTCGAGGTGCCGGCCTTCTTCCAATTCGGCTCCTGGATCGGCGGGGACCGGGACGGCAATCCCTACGTCACCTCGTCGGTGACCCGTGCCACGCTCCAGCGCAACGCGCTGGCCTCCCTGCGGCGCTACCGCGACGGGGTGACGGCACTTGGCCGCACGCTCTCCCTCACTGAGCGCTCGCTGCCTGTGCCGGCGACGTTCAAGTCCGAACTCGCGCAGCTTCTTGCGGAGAGCGGCGACGGGCGCGCCATCGCCAGCCGCAATCCGGGCGAGGCCTATCGCCAGTTCCTCACCTGCATTCTACGCAAGCTCGAAGCCACCATCGCGCGCAACAAGGGGCAGCGTACCAGCGGCCCCGACTATCCGAGCGCCGACGGGCTCATCAACGATCTGCGCCACCTCGAAGCCGGCCTCACCGAAGCGAATTGCCCGTCGCTGGCCATCGACCTCGTCCGGCCGGTGCGCCGCATGGTCGAGATCTTCCGCTTCTCCACCGTGCGCCTCGACCTGCGCGAGAACACCACGCGCACCACGAAGACGCTCCATGCCCTGTGGCACCAGAGCCACGGCCAGAACAAGACGCCGCCCGCCCTCGAATCGCCCGAGTGGAAGAACTGGCTGCTGTCCGAACTGACAAAGCCGATGCACGGGGAGCGCTCGTTCGAAAGCCTGCCCGACGATGCCCGCGAAACGCTCGAGACGTTCGCCCTCGTCGGCGAGATGCGCGAGCAGCTCGACCGCGAGGCTTTCGGCTCGTTCATCCTGTCGATGACCCGCTCGGTCCCCGACATCCTCGGCGCCTATCTCCTCGCCAAGGAGGCCGGCAACTTCCTCGATGCCGCCGGCACCGAGATCTGCTGCCTGCCGATCGTGCCGCTGTTCGAGACCATCGACGACCTGCGCGCTGCGCCCGCCATCATGAAGGAGCTGTTCTCGATCCCCGTCGTGCGCCGCTCCACCCGCTGGCAGGGCGGGATGCAGGAGGTGATGATCGGCTACTCGGATTCGAACAAGGATGGCGGCTTCGTCGCCTCGAACTGGGAATTGTACAAGGCGCAGGACAAGCTGACCCAGCTCGGCAAGTCGTCGGGCGTGCCGATCGCCTTCTTCCACGGTCGCGGCGGTTCGGTGAGCCGTGGCGGGGCGCCCACCGCCCGGGCCATCGCCGCCCAGCCGCCGGGATCGATCAACGGCCGCTTCCGCACCACCGAACAGGGAGAAGTCGTCTCCTTCAAATACGCCAACCGCGGCACCGCGGCCTATCAGATGGAGCTCCTGGCCTCGTCGGTGTTCGACCACGCGTTGAAATCGGAGCGCGAGGCGATCAACATCCCGCGCAACGAATTCGACGACACGCTTGAAGCGCTGTCGGGCGCCTCGCGCGCGGCCTACGTCAATTTGATCCAGCACCCCGATCTCGTGACCTATTTCCAGGCCGCGAGCCCGCTCGACGAGATCGCGCTCCTCAACATCGGCTCCCGTCCGGCGCGGCGCTTCGGCGCCCGCTCGCTGGCGGATCTGCGCGCGATTCCCTGGGTCTTCGCCTGGTCGCAGAACCGCCACGTCATCACCGGCTGGTACGGCGTAGGCTCCGGCCTGAAGAGTTTCCTCGACGTGCGCGGTGCGCAGGGCGAGGCACAGCTGAAGCGGCTCTTTGCCGAATCGAAGCCGTTCCGCCTCATCCTCGACGAGGTCGAAAAGACACTTCTGATGGTCGATCTCGCCATCGCGAAGGACTATGCCGGTCTCGTGCCCGACGAGGCCGCCCGCAATAGCATCTTCCCGCTGATCGAGGCCGAGTACGAGCTGACCCGCGAGATGGCCCTGCGTGTCAGTGGCGACCGCGAACTGGCCGAGCGCTACCCGCAGTTCCGGGACCGCCTCAATGGCCGGCTGCCGACGATCAACCAGGTCAGCCGCGAACAGGTGGAGCTGCTTCGCCGTTTTCGGGGCGAGGAAGACGAGGACAAGCGCGAGGCGGTGAAATCCGCGTTGCTGCTGTCGATCAACTGCATCGCCGTCGGCTTCGGCGCGACGGGCTGAGGCATTTGTAAGGATACCGAGGGTCTGACACGGCCCTGGGGCTGGCGCGTGAGCGCCCCACGACCGGTATGGTGGACCGCGTTTTGCGGCCTCACCACCCGCAACGAAACCAAACAAGGAAGGATTCCCCGATGAGCTTTACCCTGATCCAGCAGGCGACCCCGCGCCTCCATCGCTCGGAACTCGCCGTTCCCGGCTCCAACCCGACCTTCATGGAGAAGTCCGCCGCCTCGAAGGCCGACGTGATCTTCCTCGACCTCGAAGATGCGGTCGCCCCCGACGATAAGGAGCAGGCCCGCAAGAACATCATCCAGGCGCTCAACGACCTGGATTGGGGCACCAAGACCATGATGATCCGCATCAACGGTCTCGACACCCACTACATGTACCGCGACGTGGTCGACATCGTCGAAGCCTGTCCGCGCCTCGACATGATCCTGATCCCCAAGGTCGGCGTGCCGGCCGACGTCTACGCCATCGACGTGCTGACGACCCAGATCGAGCAGGCCAAGAAGCGCGAGAAGAAAATCGGCTTCGAGGTGCTGATCGAGACCGCTCTGGGTATGGCCAACGTGGAGGCGATCGCCACCTCGTCGAAGCGCCTGGAAGCCATGTCCTTCGGTGTGGCCGACTACGCCGCCTCGACCCGGGCCCGTTCCACCGTCATCGGCGGCGTGAACAAGGACTTCTCGGTGCTCACCGACAAGGACGAGGCCGGCAACCGCGAGACCCATTGGCAGGACCCGTGGCTGTTCGCCCAGAACCGCATGCTGATCGCGTGCCGCGCCTACGGCCTGCGTCCGATCGACGGCCCGTTCGGCGACTTCTCCGATCCGGACGGCTACACCTCCGCCGCCCGCCGCTGCGCCGCCCTCGGCTTCGAAGGAAAGTGGGCGATCCACCCCTCGCAGATCGACCTCGCCAACGAGGTGTTCACCCCGTCGGAAGCCGAAGTCACCAAGGCCCGCCGCATCCTCGAAGCCATGGAAGAGGCCGCTAAGGCCGGCAAGGGCGCCGTCTCGCTGGACGGCCGCCTCATCGACATCGCCTCGATCCGTATGGCCGAGGCGCTGATCGAGAAGGCCAACGGGATGTCGGCCAGCTGATTCGCTCGCTTCGTAGACATCGCTGAGCAGGACGGCCGCTTCCGAAAGGGGCGGCCGTCCTCGCTTTAGGCCCGAAATGTCCTATCGTTCACGGTGTGTCGCCGTGAGAACAGGCGCCGGGGCCACTCGCTTCCGCTACGCGAAGACGGCCAAACGGCTCCGATCTCGTCGACCGACAAGGGAGAAACCATCATGCATGTGACCATCGAAGACGCCCACAAGGCCATCGAGGCCGCCCGCGCCAAGGCGGTGGAGCTCGACACCCAGATGTGTATCGCCGTCGTCGATTCCGGCGGTAACCTCAAAGCGTTCTACCGCATGGACGGGGCCTGGGTCGGTTCCATCGACATCGCCCAGAAGAAGGCCAAGACCTCCGTGTTCTTCGGCATGATGACGGGGCAGATCGGCCAGCTGTCGCAGCCGGGCGGCCCGCTCTTCGGCATCGAGCATTCCAACGAGGGCCTGATCACCTTCCCCGGCGGCATCCCGATCGTCGACAAGGACGGCGAGATGTCCGGCGCCATCGGCGTCAGCGGCTCCAGCGTCGAGAACGACCACGCCGTCGCTCTCGCCGGTGCCAGCACGGTCGGCGCCACCGAGCTGCCCGCGCATCCCTGGCGGACGTAAGACCGCATGACGGACACGGTTCATTGGGTGCGCCGCACCCGATGAACACCGTCGGTTAAGCATGCGGGCCCTATCACGGTCCCACCACCCCGAGCCGTGACAGGAGCGCCGATGACCCGGGACCAACTCGCCGCCGAACTGAAGCGCATGGCCACAGCGCAGGTCGCCGACATCGAGCGTGCGGTCAAGGACGGCCACCGGACCATCGCCCTCAACGAACTGGCGGATCTGAACCGCCAGCTGAAGGCGCTGGCCGCAGCCGTGAAGGCTCGGCCCGTCGTACGGGCCTGATACCTCGAAGCCCGACGCGACCGCCTCAGTAGCGCGGGCCGCGTCCGCGCTCTTCCAACGGCGGCTCGTCGGACAGGCGCTCGTCGCCGGCGAGCCCGTCCGCCGGGCGCTCTTCCAGGCGATCTTCCCCGTGATCGGCTCCCCGACCGGGGCGAGTTTCATCCACGAATGGAATGTCGCGGGGCGGCAGCGGGGGTCGGAGCAAGGGCCTCGCCTCGCCGTATCCACGATCCGGCTCGTGCCGGAAGCGGTCCGAACGCTCCTCACAGATCGTCACCCGCTTCACGATCTCTTCCCCATCGGGCGTGATCCGGCGCCGGACCACGACCCGGCACGGCTCGATGAGCCGGGCCGCCCCGCGCTCGGGGCCGAAATCCTCCACATGAGGCGGGAGCCGCCGCTCGGCGGGGAAATCACGGGGCGGTCCATAAGGATCGGGGAAATCGGCGGCGACAGCGGGTACGCTGCAGAGGCCGACGACCACGAATCCGGACAGGACCGGCGTCATACGAAGCCTGGCGAGGAATGATAGCGGTTTCACGGGCACGGAACGTCTCCGGAGAGAGGACCGCTCCCGCCATGGGGTTGCGGCACGGGATCATCGTGCCATCGAGCCGCTGAACCGGAGCGTGCGCGACCGCTCGGGCATTATTCATCTCCGTGCGCGCGGTCTCGCTGCCGGTGGTCCCGACCTCGATACGGTCATGCCTTGCCGTCGGCGGCCTTCAATTGCGCCACGAGGTCGGCGATCTCGACCCGAGCTCGGGCCACCGCATCCGAATCCTTGCCGCGCACCACGATCCGATTGGCGAAACCCTGCTGCGTCATCGAAGGATAGGACCCGATGGAGACGCCGGGGTGCGCCTTCGCGATCTCACCGAGGCCCGATGCATAGTTGCCTTCGGGCAGGTTTCCGGCCTCGATCGTCTCCGACAGGACGCGCGCTCCCGTCGCGAGGGTGGGGCCGATCTCATCCAGCATGGCCTGCATGATCGCCGGCACACCGGCCATGACGAAGACGTTGCCGATGCGAAAGCCAGGTGCCTTCGAAATCGGGTTGGCGATGAGATCGGCACCGGCCGGAATACGCGCCATGCGGAGCCGGGCCTCGTTGAGGTCTTCCGGCTTGTGCCGCTCGAGCAGCATGGCCTTGGCTCGTGGATCGACATCGATGGTCACGCCGAAGGCGGCCGCCACGCAATCGGCAGTGATGTCGTCATGGGTGGGACCGATGCCCCCGGTGGTGAAGAGATAGGTGTAGCGGGTCCGCAATGCGTTCACCGCATCGACGATCTCCGAGGCCTCGTCGGGGACGATGCGGACCTGCCGCAGGTCGATGCCGATGGCCGTGCAGTAATCGGCGATGGTGCCGATGTTCTTGTCCTTGGTCCGCCCGGACAGAATCTCGTCGCCGATGACGAGGATCGCGGCGGTGATGGGGGAAGGAGCGGGGTCTGTCATCGGAATCCGTGGCGGTCGCGTGGCAATGGACCACGACGTAGCGCGACGATGCCCACCTGACCATGGCGGCTCCCTGGTCCGGCCGGCAGGCTGCTGATAGGGCGGGGCACCCGCTCGGATGTGGAGTTTCACCGGATGAAGTTCGCAGTGCCGCTGATCGAGGGCCGGCTCGTCCGGCGCTACAAGCGGTTCCTCGCCGATATCGAGCTGGCGGATGGCAGCCTCGTCACCGCGCATTGCGCCAATCCGGGCGCCATGCTCGGCCTCGTCGTGCCCGGATCGCGCGTCCTGCTCTCCGCCTCCACCAACCCGGCGCGCAAGCTCGGCTTTTTATGGGAACTGGTGGAGGCGGACCTTCCCGGCGGTCCGCAATGGGTGGGCATCAACACCATGCGGCCCAATGCCCTCGTCGCCGAGGCCTTCGCCGAGGGGCATCTCCCGCCGCTGGTGGGATACGGTTCGCTGCGTCCGGAGGTGCGCTACGGTCGCGCCAGCCGAGTCGATTTCCTGGCCACGGGCGAGGGGCTGCCGCCCTGCCACGTGGAGGTGAAGAATTGTCACCTCCTGCGCGAGCCGGGCCTCGCCGAGTTTCCCGATTGCGTCGCCGCCCGCAGCGCGCGGCACATGGACGAGCTGACGGAGGTCGTCGCTCAGGGCGGCCGGGCGATGCTGATCATCGTGGTGCAGATGCAGGCCGAGCGGTTCGACGTGGCGCGGGACCTCGACCCGGCCTTCGACCGGGCCTTCGCCAGGGCGGCTGCGGGCGGGGTCGAGATCCATGCCCATCGCTGCCGCATCGACCCGAGCGGGATCTCCATCGCCGACGCGATCCCGGTAATGCCACCCGGTCGCGGGGGTCTGTGAGCCGCCATCAATGCCGATGCGCGATTTCATGTCGCCTGCCGCCGAATCCGTGGCATGCTCGTGTTCCGACGATCCAAGGAGACGATCATGGCGAGTGAGAAACCACGCGGTGGCCGCGAAGCGAAGAAGCCGAAGAAGCCGGTCGTGAAGACGATCGCCGCGGCCCCCTCGACCAAGGGCACCGTGAGCATCGGCGCGAAGAAGTAGCGCTCCGTCAGGCGGGCGGCGCTGCCTCGACCGACGTCGGCGGCGCCACGCTCCCGAGTTCGAGAAGGACGATTTCCGGCGGCACCCCGATCCGGATCGGGACACGGCTGACGCCGAAGCCGCCGGAGACGATCATATGCCGTCCGCCGTGGACGACATGGCCGTAGGTCAGATCTTTGCCGCGCGCGAATGGGCTCAGCGGCGACAGGCCGAAGATCCGAACCTGGCCACCATGCGTATGCCCGGACAGGGTCAGCGAGACACGCCCCGGAACGGTAGGAAAGATGTAGGGCTCGTGCGCCATAAGGAGGATCGGAGCCTCGTCGGTCACCTGCGCCAGGGTGCCGGGAAGATCGTCGCGGCCGCGCCGATCGCCCCGCGGCAGGAACGGTTCCTGATCTCCGAGCCCGGCAATCCAGAACGGGCGACCGTCCTTCTCCAGCCTGAGAACCGTATTCTCCATCACTGGAATGCCGCGTGCCTCCAGCGCGCGTTGCGACTCCACAGGCCCGCGCCGTCTCGCCTGCGCGACCTCGTCATCCCACCAATCATGATTGCCGAGGACGGCATGGACACCGAGCGGGGCTCGCAGCCCCCCGATCACCCGTGCAAACTCGACGAGCGGCACCTTGCGCGTGGTCACGCTGGGGCCGGACGGATAGTCTCCCAGAAGCAGGATGAGATCGGGTTCGAGCCGGTTCGTCGCATCGACGATCTCGGCGATCCGGTCGAGCGGCATGGTCGGTTCGCCCACGTGAAAATCCGCGAGGACGGCGACTCGTAGCGTCAATCCCTCTGTCCAGCCCGGGAGGGAGGGAGCGTAGCGCGTCACCACGAGTCGATGGCGTGGCTCGATCACGAAGCCATAAGCGCCCGTGGCAGCCACGAGGCTCGTACTCGCACCGATCCCGGTCAGGAACTGCCGTCTCGTCGGCAGGATCAACATGTCATCGTCCTCGAGCGCAGAGCCGATGCGGCTTCATCGCACTGGCGGGCACGAATCCGATACAGCCAAGTTCCGGTGATCGAGCTTCCGATGATCGAACCTGATTGACCAAGCCCGTGAAGGCTTGGTCGCACGATTTGGCCATGAGGCGTTCGGTCGGGAGGAAAAAGCCTCAGACGAGGGGCGCATCCTCGTGCTGGAAGCGGGAGAGCTGCCGGCGGGCGGCAATCTTCCGGGCCGCCTCTTTCGCAGCGGACGCCGAGACGTGAACCGCAGCGGCAAGGGCGGGCAGTGCCACGGGGCGGAAACCTTCGCGATCGGTTACCAGACCGGACGCACGGGGCGTCGACGACATGGCTGCGCGCTGGTTCTGTTCGGGGCGGGACATGGGAACGGGTCCTGTTTCACGGTGTCGGAACGCCACCAGATCCTCGTTTGTCTGGTTGACGATCACGCCAGTCTCTCGGGCACCCGCAAGAGGTTCGACCCGGACCGGCGCTGTGCGGCACGAGATCCATATGCGGCGAAGGATCATGAACGGGAGCTTAAGGATAGGCGAGACTTTACCAGGGTAGAGTTTCATCTCGCCGCGCTGCGTGTCTTGTGACACACACAAGCAATATTGGAAAAATAAAAAATACCATTCCGCAACGCAATCTGACCTTCATTGAGACGCGGAAGATCTGGACTTTTCTGTGGCAGCGCGGCTCTGAGTGTCTCTCACAAAACTCCGGCTGCGCTGTCGTGCGTGGAGCGAGAACCGACCGTGATCGGGAGTTTTGTGAGGCACTCTAAAGCGCTGCGTTCAGACCTTCCGACGCGATCCAGGCCTCGGTCCGGTCGAGAGCACGACCGAGGCGGTCGAACAGCGTGTCGATCTCGTCGTGCGAGATGACCAGGGGAGGGCAGACCGCGACCCGGTCACCGGCGAGGAACCGGACGATCAGACCCTCGGCCTGCGCGAAGGCGACGCATCGGGCCGCGACGCCGGCTTTCAGCTCGTACTGACGCTTGGATGACTTGTCGGCGACGATCTCCAGGCCGCCGATGAGACCGAGTCCGCGCGCCTCCCCGACGATGGGGTGGTCGGCCAGAGCCGAGAGCCGGGCCTGGAAGTGAGGAGCCTTTTCGGCGACGCCTTCGACGATGCGGTCGCGCTTGTAGATCTCGATGGTCTTCAGCGCGACGGCACAGGCGACGGGGTGACCGGAATAGGTTGTGCCGTGGCCGAACGTGCCGAGCTTGGCGCTCTGCGTCACCAGAGCCTTGTAGAGCGGCTCGTCGATGCTGATGCCGCCCAACGGCATGTAGCCCGATGTCACAGCCTTGGCGAAGGATAGGCTGTCGGGCCGCATTCCCAGGGCTTCCGAGCCGAACCAGGTGCCGAGGCGCCCGAAGCCGCAGATTACCTCGTCGGCGATGAAGCGCACGTCGTAGCGGTCGAGCACGGCCTGGATCTTGGCGAAGTAGCCGGCCGGCGGGGCGATGGCGCCGCCAGCACCCATCACCGGTTCCGCCACGAAGGCGGCGACGGTATCAGGCCCCTCGCGGAGGATCAGGGCCTCGAGTTCGTCGGCGAGGCGCTGCGAGAAGGCCTCCTCCGTCTCGCCGGCCTCGGCGAAGCGGTAATGATGCGGGCAGCCCACATGCAGGAAGCCCGGCAGCGGTAGGTCCCAATCCGCATGGTTGGCCGTGAGGCCGGTCATCGAGGCCGTGGCGACCGTGACGCCGTGATAACCTTTGATCCGCGAGATGATCTTCTTCTTGGCGGGGCGGCCCAACGCGTTGTTGAGATACCAGGTCAGCTTCACCTGGGTGTCGTTGGCCTCGGAGCCCGACGAGGTGAAGAAGATCTTCGATGTCGGGATCGGCATCAGCTCCTTCAGGGTCTCGGCGAGCTCGATCGCCGGATCGTGGCTGCGGCCCGAGAACAGGTGAGTGAAGGGCAGGCGCGACATCTGCTCGCTCGCCGCCTCCACCAGTTCCTCGTTGGAATAGCCCAGCGCCGTGCACCACAGGCCGGCCATGCCTTCGAGATAGGGCCGGCCGTCGCTGTCATAGACCCAGACCCCGTGGCCGCGCTCCAGCACCAGGGGGCCGGTCTCGCGGAAGGTGGAGAGGTTGGTGTAGGGATGGATCAGCGTTTCGACGTCGCGGGTCGCGAGGTTCGAGAGCATGGGCCTGCCGTTACCTGTGGAAGCGGGCCGGTTCGGCCCCGTGTTCATGCGATGCCACATTAGCGACCCGGCGCGCCTTCACAAACCCATCCCGTCACCGCAGCGCCCGCACGGAACGTCAGGACCATGCTCGATCCCGCAACCTTCGTGGCCCATCCGGCGCCCGGCCGCTCCTGCGGAACCTGCACCCTGTGCTGCAAGGTCTACGACGTCCCGGCGGTGGAGAGCGTCGCCGGTCAATGGTGCCGCCACACCAGGCAGGGCAGGGGCTGCGCCATCCATCCGACACGGCCGGACCATTGCCGCGCCTTCCACTGCCTCTGGATGACGGAAGCCTGGCTCGGCGCCGAGTGGAAGCCGGAGAAAGCCAAGATGGTGCTCGCCCTCGACCCGGTGACGAAGAACATGAACGTCCAGGTCGACCCCGGCCAGCCTAACGCCTGGCGGCGCGAGCCGTATTACGGACAGTTGCGGCGCTGGGCCGCCGCATCGCTGGCGCAGGACAGGCTCGTCCTCGTCCATCTCAACACATCCACCACCGTCATCCTGCCGGACCGTGACGTGGCCTTGGGCGTGTTCGAGCCCGGCGACAGGATCGTGCGGCGAGATCGCGCCGGCGTCTTCGATGTCGAGAAGGTGAGGGCCGGCGCTTGACCGTGACGACGCCACGCCGTCTCGCCGGCATCCTGTTCGACAAAGACGGCACCCTCATCGATTTCGACCGGACCTGGGGTCCGGCAGCGTATGCGGTCATGGATGACCTTGCCGGGGGCGAGCGCATCCGACTGGAAGACTTGATGGCGGTGAGCCATTACGTCGAAGAGGAGCGCCGCTTCCTGCCGACGTCCCCCCTCATCGCGGGCTCTTCGGCCGCTTATGGCCCGATCTGGGCGAAGGTGCTCGGCCGCCCGGCGGGACCGGACCTCTACGGGGAGATGGACCGGCTGTTCCGCCGCGAAGGGCTTGCGCATCTGTGTCCCATCGGCGATCCGGCGGCGACCGCGCAGCGTCTCGCCGATGCGGGTTACGCCCTCGGAATCGCCACCAACGACGCCGAAGCCTCGGCCCGGGCGCAGGCCGATATTCTCGGCCTGACACCGCATCTAACCTACGTCGCCGGTTACGATTCCGGGCACGGATCGAAGCCCGAACCCGGCATGGTCAGCGCCTTCGCGGCGCATCTTAACGTCGCGCCGGGGCGGATCGCGATGGTGGGCGATTCACCCTATGACCTCGTCGCCGGCCGCTCGGCCGGGGCCGTCACCATCGCGGTCCTGAGCGGCCCCCTCGGGGAGGGAGCACGCGAGGTCATGGCACCGCTCGCAGACCATGTGATCGCATCGATCGGCGATCTCGCCACCCTGCTCGACCGGATCGCCGAGTAGAACGCGCCATCGGGGGGCGTCCCGAGGCGGATGGAAGGGGAATTTTTACCGGTACTCGGCCACATTCCCGACCGCCATAGAGAGGCCCTTGGTTGCGCCATGCGCCGTCCCGAGCGGCCGCGCGATGGCGCGACAACAATGGGGCGATGGCGCATCGAAGATGCCTCGCCATTGCGCCACCCTCCCTGCTTTTCCGGTGAGTACCCGACGATGATCCGTGACGACCGCGCCGGTTTCGAAGCCGGCGGCCCTCTGGCTCCGACGAAGCGTGACATTCTCCGTGGCGTCGCCGGCACGGCCTTCGCGGCGGCGCTGCCCTTCGTCGCCTCACCCGCCCTCGCGCAGACCGGCAAGGCCCAAAAACACGTGCTCGTCCTCGGTGCCGGCATGTCCGGGCTGACGGCGGCGCTGGCACTCCTGCGCCGTGGACACCGCGTCACGGTCATCGAGTATCAGGACCGCATCGGCGGCAGGCTCCTCTCCCTTCCGCTCAAGAACGGCCAGTTCACGGAGGCCGGCGGCGGGCATTTCCGATCCAACATGCCCTATGTGCTGAGCTACGTCCGGCGCTTCAACCTGCCGCTCCTCAGCCTCAACGACGGTCTTCCCCGCTACATGGTCGGCGGGCAGACCGGCACGGGCGCCGACCTCGCCAACTGGCCCTGGGCCGTTTCACGGGAGGAGCGCAACGTCAGCGTCGCGACGAGCCTCAACCGCTATCTCTACAGGGCGGGACTCGACACCGATTCTGTGCTCGATTCCCGCTGGCCCGACCCGGATTCCCTGGCCCGCTACGACAACGTGACGGTGGGCGACCTCGTGAAGGGCGTCGGCGCATCGGATGCCTTCTGCCAGCTCCTCGATGCCCATGGCGGCACCTTCACAAGCCGCTCGCAGGCCCTGGGTGCCATTCCCGACCTCGCCTATCATTTCGGCGACCAGAACGTGTTCCGCATCGAAGGCGGCAACAACCGCCTGCCCATGGCCCTGGCGGGGGCCATCGGCCCCGCGAACATCGTCCTCAAGGCCGAAGTGGTCAGCATCGAGCAGACCAGCGGCGGTGTCCGCGTCGGCACGCGAGACGGCCGCGACTTCTCCGGCGACGCCATCGTGTCCACGATCCCCTTCAGCGTCCTCGGCGGCATCGACGTGAAACCCGGCTGGTCGGAGGCCAAGCGGCGCATGTTCGCCGAGATGGAATGGGACAAGACCGTGAAGGTCATCGTCCAGACCAAGACACCCTCGTGGCTCTCGAAGAACGTCCATGGCTGGCCGATGGCCGGCGGCGACCGGCCCTGGGAGCGGGTCATCGACATCACCGGCAACGAGACCGGCTCGCACGGAAACGTCTTCTTTTACCTGAACGGCGCCAATGCGGAGGCGATCCTGGCCCGCCCCCGCGAGACGCGGGCTCAGGTGACCGTCGATCAGTTCCGCGCCGACATGCCAGACCTGTTCGACGAGGTGATCACGGTGAAGGACTTCGCCTGGACCGAGCAGCCCTGGATCAGGGGCTCGTTCGGTTCGCCGCCCCTGGGCGGCGGGTGGATGATCCGCGAATGGACGACGCCCGAGGACCGCATCCATTTCGCCGGGGACTTCACCAGCCTGAAGACCGGCTGGGTCGAAGGCGCGATCGAGGCGGGCCTGCGGGCCGCCCGCCAGATCGACCCGCAGGTCGAGGCCGAGGGACGCCCGGTGATCCGTCAATCACTCTGACCATCCGGGGATTTGGCGCGTGCGGCGAATCTCCGCCATCCTGCGGGCCGACGAGGAGAGGGCGCCTCATCACCATCCGGGATCAGGTCTCAGAATCGGCGCGGGCCACGTCGCGCCACTTCAGAACGAGCTGCTCGAAGGCCGCGATGTCGTCCTGTGGCAGGGTGCCGAGGGTGCGGGCGACATAGGCCTTCTGCGCGGCGATGCCGCGGGCCGCGATCTCGGTCCCGGCCGGAGTGAGGCGGAGGGCGTGCGAGCGCCGGTCGCCGGGGATGGCGTGGCGCTCGACGAAACCGGCCTGCACGAGGCGGTCGATCAGCCCCGAAACGTTGCCCTTGGTGACGTAGAGGCGCGCGGCGAGATCCTGCTGCGTCAGGCCCTCGCGTTCGGTGAGCGTCGAGAGCACGTCGAATTGCGGAATGGACAGGCCGAGGCCGCGCAGCTCGGCCGCCATCGCGGCGGTCACCCTCCGGTTGAGGCGGATGAAGCGGAACCAGACCCTCAACGGGTCTTCCGATCCTCCATCGGGCACGGGGGTGCGGGGCGCTGCGGTGAGACTCATGTGGAGGCCGCTATAGCAGAAGCGGGCGGCATCGAAAGCGCGGCCATCTCGCGGGTGGCGTCGGAAAGCGAGGCCCGGTAAAGCTTTGGGCTCAGGCGCGCGGGCACCATCTCCCGATGGCGCGGCGATCTCCCGGACAGCGATTTCACCCGTATCATGCGTCGTTCGCTTATCGAGGAGCCCATCACCCGCGCCGGACCGCTCTCGCGCGGGACCGCGATCCTGTCGGTCCTCGTCACCCTGTTCGCCCTCGTTCTGGTGCGCGATCCGAGGGCGGAGGAGGGGCCCGCGCTGGTGACACTGGCATCCGGCCTCGTCCTGGCGGTGATCGCGATCGGCTTTGCGGTCTTCGCCTTCGTCCGGGTCTGGCGCGAGGGAGCGCGCGGTGTGGCAAGCGCTCTCGCCGGCCTGTTCCTCGCCGCGATCACCCTCGGTTATCCGGTCTTCGTCGGGCTGCGCGGCCTGCGGCTTCCCGCCATCACCGACGTGACCACCGATACCGACAACCCGCCCGCCTTCTCGCGCTCGCATGCGGCCTTCGCGGCGCGCGAAGGACATTATCCCCCCGATCCCGGCCCCGAGGCACGGATCGCGCAGCGCGCCTCCTATCTGCAGATCGCCCCGCTCACCCTCGACCTCGACGCCAACGCCGCGTTCGAACTCGCCAGGAAGGCCGCGGTGAACCGCAAATGGCAGATCGTTGAGGCGATCCGCCCCGGAGGTCGCGTCGGCAACGGCCGGATCGAAGCGGTGACGCGCGGACTCATCCTGAACCTCGCCAGCGACATCACGGTCCGTGTCCGACCGAGGGCGGACGGAGCCCGGATCGACGTGCGGTCCGCCTCCCGGATCGGCGACCGCGATTTCGGCGCCAATGCCGACACCATCCGGGGCTATCTCGACGAGGTCGCCAACCTCGCCATCGCCGTCAAGTGAACGGTCGGTTCTCCCGGCTTCGGCGGTTGGCTTCGGTTGAAGGCGAAGCGCGCACTTCCAATCTCGGAAGGCTACGACATTCACCCCTGTCCATCTAGGCAGGCCGCGTCCCTCTCCCCCTTGTGGGGAGAGGTTAGGAGTGGGGGTGGCTCCGCGGGCCTCCACGCCCTGAGGGTCACCCAACCACCCCCACCTCCGACTCCTCTCCACAAGGGGGAGGAAAGCCGCGCCTCCTTCGAAATGGGCGAATCCAGTAACCCCGAAGCAAAGGGGGGACCTGGAGCGACCGCTCGATCCGCGGCCATCACACGATGCCGGTGTCAGGCCGGCCTGTAGACGCTGTCGAGGCGCGGCGGGCCGTCGGTGACGACAAGCCCGCGCTCCACGAGATCCTCCAGATGGGCGAAGACCGAGAGCGCCGCCGCACCCTGAAGGGGCGCGCTCAAGCCCTGGTAGATCACCCCGACGATGGAGCGGATGTCGCGGTCCCCGGCCTCGATCCGGGTGCGGATCGCGCTCTCGCGCTGGCGCCGGTGGGCGGCGAGGCCACGGACGAAGCGGCGCGGATCGCGCACGGGTCCGCCATGCCCCGGCCAGTAGATCGTCTCGTCGCGCCCGCGCAGCGCGTCGAGCGACGCCATGTAGGCGCGCATCGAACCGTCGGGGGGGGCCACGATGGTGGTGGACCACGCCATCACGTGATCGCCCGAGAACAGGGCCTGTTCCTCCGGCAGGGCGAAGGCGAGGTGGTTCATGGTGTGACCCGGCGTTTCCACTGCCCGCAGGGTCCAGCCCGGCCCCTTCAGCGTGTCGCCCTCGTTCATCTGGCGGTCGGGCCGGTGGTCCCGGTCGGCGCTGGCGTCGAGATGCGGGAACTCGCCCTCCGCCAGGTTTCTGGCGGCGCGATGCGGGCCGCAGCCGACGATGGGCGCGCCCGTCTCCGCCTGCAGCAGCCGGGCGCCCGGCGAGTGGTCGCGGTGAGTGTGGGTGACGACGATGGCGGTGAGCCGCTCGCCGGCAATGGCCGCGACCAGCGCCGCCACGTGAGCGGCATCGGCCGGACCGGGATCGATGATCGCGACCTCGCCCTGTCCGACGATGTAGCTGCAGGTGCCGCTCGAGGTGAACGGACTGGCATTGGGACAGATCCGCCGGCGCACCAGCGGCGACAGGCTCACCGTCTCGCCGTTGGCCGGCGCCGCCCCGTCGAAGTTCGGATCCACCGCGGTGTCGCCGTCGTCGCTGGTCTTGGTCATGCGGTACCTGGAACGATCACACTCGTGTCCGCCCCTAAGCCATCGCGGGGCGAGCCACAACGGAAGCCCCGGTCGGCAGTGACGGCGGCGGGCGACGTCAGCGGGTAAAGGGCGAGGACGCCACGACACGGACGATTGCGAAACCCGCATCTGCGTCCTGCCGGCGCCGGACGGTGCCGAAGCCTCCCGTGCCATCGCCGGAGCCCATCTGTGCGACACGGATGCGGTGGGCACGGTCGACCGTTCGGCCGGCTTGACGGACATCCTGCTCGGCGGCGCGGGCATCGGCCTCGCGCCGGACGACGTCGATCTTGCGGTCGATGCTGCGGCGCTCGCGCGGTGAGAGGAGACCGGCCTCGCGAAAATCCACCACCGTGAAACCGCCGGGCCGGGTGGAAACCACAACACGGGCGCTCGATGGGGTGGCGACCACGTCGCCCACCCGTGCGGTCGGGTCGCGCTCGATCGGCAGGGGCGCCGCCGCCACGCCCTCGGGCTGGCAGAAGCACTGCTCGACACGCTTCGTGCGGTACAGGTTCGCGACGAGGAGGGCGCGGTAGGGACGCCCGTCGAGACCGACGGCCCGGTCGAGATCGTTCTGCCTAGCCCCCAGCGTGTAGAGGCTGGTGGCGGCGTTGGGACAAGCCGCGGCACAGGCCGCCTCGTGCAGGGGAATGTCGGAGCGGGACGCCAGGCGCCCGAGGGGGAACAGGTAGCCGTCGCAGGCCCGGACGCAGACCGTGCGGGCGCCCAGCGCCGAGGCGGTCAGCGCAGCGGATGCGGCGCGGCTCGCTCGGGCGGGGGAGGGGCGGGTGAGACGCGCGAGGCGTGGCGTCTGGCGCGGCGCCTGGACCGCCGTGATGCGGCTCGTCGTGGGAAGGGAGGCGTAGCGGGGCCGGGGAGGGCGCGGCATCGAGACGGGCGCGGGCTGCGGCTTCACCGCCGGACCGCGAAACATCTCTTCGAAGAAACTGAAGATGCCTCCCTGCTCGGAGGCCTGAACCAAGCTCGATCCGGCAACGACACTGCCGAGGCCGAGGATCAGCCCGGCCATGACCGGGGCGACGACGCGTGTTTGCGCCGCGAAACTCGTCCGTCTCCTGCCGGGGTACATCGACCGCATCGTTCTCTTAACCCGTCGGAAACCATCCGCTAGGACGCCCCTCCTGCCTACGGCCGAGGCGAGCGCCTTCGCAACGGGGGTAGACCACCGAGTTTCGCCCGTCCGCGAAGGGCCGATCCCTCCCCGTGCGTCCCGCTGGAGGCCCGACAGGGGAACGGGAGAGCGGACCCGCCCCCCACTCGGCAGCGGGCGTTTCGTACCCTTCCTACGACACTCGCAAGACGGAGGCGCGAGCCTGTATCTTAGCCTTTGTTTTCCATTATAGCCGATGCTATATGCCGTTTCGGGTGCAGTGCGGTACCCACGATTCAGCTCGACGGAAGACGCGGCATGGACAGGCTCGACGAAGACCGGGGGTGGCGCTTCAGCGGAGAGACGAACGAACAGCCGAGCCTCGGGCGCATGAATGCCAGCATTCCCGTGCTGTCCCACGGCTCCTGGCTGCGGCGGCTGCTGGCCTTCATCGGGCCGGGCTACATGATCTCCGTCGGCTACATGGACCCGGGCAACTGGGCCACCGACATCGCGGGCGGATCGCAATTCGGCTACACGCTGCTGGCCGTCATCCTGCTCTCGAACCTCATGGCGATCGTGCTGCAGGCCCTCTCGGCCCGGCTCGGCATCGCCACCGGCCGCGACCTCGCCCAGGCCTGCCGCGATCATTATCCCCGGCCCGTCAGCTTCGTGCTGTGGATCGCCTGCGAGGCGGCGATCATCGCCTGCGACCTCGCCGAGGTCATCGGCACCGCCATCGCCCTCAAGCTGCTCTTCGGCATTCCCCTCGTCATCGGGGCGATCATCACCGCCCTCGACGTGTTCTTGATCCTGCTGCTGATGCGGCGCGGCTTCCGGGCGCTCGAAGCCTTCGTGATCGCGCTGCTGCTGGTGATCTTCGTGTGCTTCGGCATTCAGATCGCGCTCGCCGCGCCTCCGATCCAGGCGGTGCTCGCGGGCTTCATCCCCTCGTCGCAGATCGTCACCAACCCGGCCGCCCTCTACATCGCCATCGGCATCATGGGCGCCACGGTCATGCCGCATAACCTCTACCTGCACTCCTCCATCGTGCAGACGCGGGCCTATCCCCGCACCGAGGAAGGACGCCGGGGCGCCCTGCGCTTCGCGGTGACGGACTCGACCATCGCCCTGATGCTGGCGCTCTTCGTCAATGCCGCGATCCTCATCATGGCCGCATCGGTGTTCCATTCCACCGGCCGCACCGACGTGCAGGAGATCGAGCAGGCCTACGAATTGCTGTCGCCGCTGCTGGGAGCCGGCATCGCCTCCACCCTGTTCGCCGTGGCGCTCCTGGCCTCGGGGCTCAACTCCACCGTCACCGCGACGCTGGCCGGCCAGATCATCATGGAAGGCTTCCTGCGCCTGCGCATTCCCGATTGGGCGCGGCGCCTGATCACGCGCGGCATCGCCATCGTCCCCGTCGTCGTCGTGACGGGGCTCTACGGGGAGGATGGCACCGCGCGCCTCCTGGTGCTCAGCCAGGTCGTCCTGTCCATGCAACTGCCCTTCGCCGTGATCCCGCTCGTGCGCTTCGTGTCGGACAAGCAGAAGATGGGCGCCCTGGTGATTCCGGCCTGGCTGAAGCTCTTCGCCTGGGTGATCGCCGCCATCATCGTCGTCCTGAACGTCAAGCTCCTGGTGGACACCGTCACGGGCGCCTGACGCACAAGGTCCGACGCCCGCTTCCCTGACGGGCGACGGGCGGACACCACACAGCCCCCACCCGGGCCGCGACGCGGCACCGGACGGTGAAGCTTTGCCCAATCATATAGCATAGGCTATACTATCGAGAAGAGGCGTCGATGATCAGCATGAGGATGATCGCACGACGACAGAGGGCGCCGACACGGATGGTCGCCGCCGTTTTCGCATTCCTGTCGGTCGATCCCGCATGGTCGGACCCCGGTGAGACGGGCGCCGTGGACGATCGTCCGGCGCAATCGGCTCCGCTGGAGCCCGACAGTCCCCCCTCCATCCAGACATCGCTGGGCGCATTCGGGGATCCGGGTGGCTTCCGCAGCCTGTTGGCGGCGCGGGGCATCGACTACAACCTGCTCTATACGAACGAGGTCCTCGGCAACCTGTCCGGCGGGGTGAGGCAGGGCGCGATCCATGCCGGCAAGTTCGAGACCGCCGTCACGGTCGATTTCGACCGCCTCGCCGGGTGGACCGGATGGAGCGGCTTCGCCAACGTCTTCCAGATCCACGACACCGGCGGCCTGCGCGACCGGAGCTTCCAGCGGCTCATCACGGTGAGTAACATCGAAGCCTATCCCTCGACGCGCCTTTCGGAACTCTGGTTAGAGCGGACCTCGGAGGACCGGTACTTGAGCCTGCGCTTCGGGCAATTGGTGGCGGATGGGGAGTTCTTCTCGTCCGAGACCGGCAAGATCTTCCTTAGCAACGACTGGCCGACCATCACCGGGGCCAATCTCCCGAGCGGCGGCCCCGCCTATCCGATCTCGACCCCCGGCATGAGGCTGCGCTGGACACCCGATGTTTCGGTGAGCGGGCTCGTCGCCATCTTCAACGGCGATCCCGGCGATCAGGCGAGCGTCAACCGGACAGGTTTGAATTTTCGACTGAACGACGCCCCCCTGGTGATGGGCGAGGTCCAGTTTGGCGAGGTGCCCGGCCCCGACGGGCTCGGTCGAAGTCTGAAGCTCGGCGGGTACCGGCATTTCGGACGTTTCGACGATGACCGCTACGACCGGACGGGACTTTCCCTGGCAGACCCACGCAGCGGCGGCTCGGCCCGCCGCCACGCCGGCACCAGCGGCGCCTATGCGGTCGTCGATGCGCAGCTGTATCGGCCCGCGGGCGGCAACGAGATTGAGGGGATCTCCGCCTATGCCCGCCTTTCGACGAGCCCTTCGGACCGGAACCTCATCGATCTCTGGACGGATGGGGGAATCGTGGTCACGGGCATGACACCCGGCCGTCCGAAGGACGCATTCGGCTTCAGCGTCATCTACGCGCGGATCGGCGAGAACGCCCGGCGCTACGAACTGGACCGGCTCTCATTCGGCACCGAGTTCCACGTTCCGCGCAGCTACGAAGCCACGATCGAAGCGACCTATCTTTTCGCGGTAGTGCCCGGTTGGACGATCCAACCGGACATCCAATACGTCTTCAACCCCGGCGGCGGTGCCGCCGATCCGAACCGCCCGGGCCAGCGCATCAAGGGCGGCGCCGTGTTCGGCCTCCGCTCGACGCTCACCTACTGATCAGCGCCGACGCGCGCCCCGCACCCGAACCGGCACAAGCTGGGGAGTGGGTGAAGTGCCCTCGACGACCTGTACGAATCCGCGAGCGGCAGCGGCGACCGCATCGAGGAAGCGTCGTGCGATTGATGCGGCCAGCGACTCTCTCATCAGATTGCATCCGTGTTCGGGAACAGGTGACGAACGCCACATGGGACACCGGGTTCCACTCTGACGTCAACAGCTATGTGGGTCTGTCCTCCGGGCGCCGACAAGAGACTCGTCGATATGACGCATGTCTGCGGTGCGCGCGCGGCCGAACGGACGTCACATCCGCCCCAGACAGATGCAGGAAGGACGTGAGTCCAAATGAGAGAACCCGGAGTCCCGCAAGCCGCGACCACGACGAGCGACGGCCGAAAATCAATCGTGACCGCTTTGTGTCAAAGTCAGGAACCGGCCGGAGAACTTGGCGTTATTGCTGTCATGAGGTCGCGGCACAGGTCGCGCCAGCTTCAAAAGGATCCGGACCATGCTTGGTTGGGCTGTAACATTCCTCGTCGTCGCTCTCGTGGCCGCTCTGCTTGGCTTTGGTGGTATTGCCGGCACCGCCATGGAAGCCGCAAAGCTCGTCTTCTTCGTCGCCATCGTCCTGTTCGCCATCTCGGCCGTGATCGGCTTGATGCGCGGTCGCTCGCCGACCCTCTAACGGGAGGACGTCTCGGCGCAACGGCGTCGAATAGGCACGGAAACGAGAAAGCCGCCGGATGATCCGGCGGCTTTTCTTCAATCGTCGCCCGGTCTGACGACCGCCATCGTGCCGGTGCACACGTCAGACGAATGATCCGTATTGTAGCCTAAACGTCGTCGAGGGTTTGAACCGAGGATTCGTCCATCTGGGCGATCAGGTCGCGAAAGCGATCCGGGACCGGCTGCTGAACGATGGTGTCGTACATGGCGCGCAAGTGCATGCCGATCCGCTTCTGAGTGAGGTCACTCAAGCGGTGAGAATCAGGGCCTTCTGGTCTCGGCTCATGTACCTGCTCCGATCGCGTCTCCGGCACGGAGATGCGGCCCGTCTCGTCATCGTCCATTCGGTTATCCCCTTGATGCCACGCGGTGGCATCGCCGCGATTGTTTTGCGGCTTGACATAAGTCATGGCTGCACCTGCAACGCAGCGCCATACAATCGGTTCCGGGCGTAGCGGAACACAGCCCATCGATCCGCGTTGTGGCGGTGGCGACCATAAAGAACGGCAGAGCCTAAGGGGATCTAATGTCGACAGCTCAACTCGTCGTGCAACATCTGCCGTACCTGCGCCGCTACGCGCGGGCGCTTACCGGCAGCCAGGTCGCCGGCGATGCCTATGTGGCCGCCACCCTGGAAACGCTCGTGAACGAGCCGGATACGTTGGGGCGCAGCACCAACGTCAAGGCCGACCTGTTCCGCGTCTACACGCGCATCTGGAACTCCCTCTCGGTGAACGGCCAGAGCGATCATGTCCAGCATGACCTGCCCGCCGAAGTGCGCCTCGGCCAGATCACGCCGCTGCCTCGTCAGGCGTTCTTGCTGTCCTGCCTCGAAGGCTTCTCAGAGGAGGATGCCGCCGTGATCCTCGAGGTCGACGTCAGCCAGGTGCGCGACCTCGTCGACGAAGCGGGGCGGGAGCTGGCGGCCGACATGGCGACGGAGATCCTGATCATTGAGGACGAGCCGCTGATCGCCATGGACCTCGAAGCCCTCGTGGAAGGCCTCGGCCACAATGTGATCGGCGTCGCGCGCACACGGTCCGAGGCGATCAAGATCGCGTCGGAGGGCTCGCGCCCCGGCCTGATCCTGGCGGACATCCAGCTCGCGGACGGCTCGTCGGGCCTCGATGCCGTGAACGACCTGTTGAAGACCTTCGAGGTCCCGGTGATCTTCATCACCGCTTATCCCGAGCGGTTCCTCACCGGAGAACGTCCGGAGCCGGCCTTCCTGATCGCCAAGCCGTTCCAGCCCGCCAATGTGTCGGCGGTGATCAGCCAGGCGCTGTTCTTCCAGCAGAGCGCCCGGCGGCGCGAGAAGACGGCCTGACCAAGGCGCCGCGCAACACGCGGCAAGCCTCGAACGAAGCAAGCAGCCCCGGTCTCGCACCGGGGCTTTTCTTTTGGCGATCCAACCCTTCGGCCATGAAAAAACGGGCCGGACTGAGTCCGACCCGTCAAAAAGTTTCCGGCCAATGCACAAGGGGAATGCGGGGGAGGACCAGGCGGCCGGGTGATTCGATAACGAGCCGGATGCCACACGGTTCCAAAAAATGCATAGGTCGCCGCTTTATGGATTGACGTGATTTTTATGCAACGCCGACCTGTGGACCGTTTGTCATTGGTCGAAAATTTTTAGCAACAAAGAGGGCCTGTTCACTAGTCATAAAGTTTTTAGACAAGTCGAGGAACCTGGAACGGTCTGGTTCGGTTATCGAGCATCCTGTCAAGCTCCGTTTGGAGATTACGACAATGCTTCGGTCCGGTTTCATTCTGAGTGTCGGTGGACCTGCAGCACTCCTGACGATGCTGGTGCATCCCATCCTGCAGCGCGAGGCCGACCTTCGGTCAGCTCCCGGCACCACTGTAACGCAGCAGGCGCCCGTGAGCGTCGCTCCGGCGATCTTCCTCACTCCAATGGGGGCTACGAAGGACGGGGGTACGACACTCCGTGTCTCGACAGCGCTCTCCGTCGAGCGTCGGGCTCCCGGAACGCCGTCCGATCAGAATTCGGCTCTGACCGACAAGCCGGTGATGAAACCGCGCCGGACGATGCGCGACGGCTGCGAGGGAGCGATCAGTTCGCTGGCAGGCCCGGAGGCGCGCCGCATGATCCCGGGCCGCTGCATCGCCTGAGGTGTCCCTGAGAGCCTGCTCGATCGGGTCTCTCAGCGGATACTCACGCCAAAGTAGACCTTCCCAACAGACGACCTTTTCCTCAGGTGCCGGAGCGTATCGGAGCCCTCCCTCGAGGCCGCTGCGCTGCACCTCAGGATGAGGTGACGCCTTGAACGAACAAGCCGAGTATTCTTTGGGTCGAGAGACCGGAAAAAAGCCCTTCGCTCTTCGCGGAGGGTTTTTTGCCGTCAACGGTCGCTTTCGCGAAACGGAACGGATGGCCGAAGGGCGCCCGCAACGAAAAAGGCGCGCACCGGTAAACGGCACGCGCCTCGTTTCGATATGATCCGGGCTCTAGTCTTCGCCGTGACGCCCGGGGGTTGTCGACTGGCCACCCTTGCGACCGGCCGACGAGGCCAATTCGCGATCCTGGGAAAATGAACGCTTTTCCGCCGGAACGCTCCGCCCACCCTTGCTCGCGATCTCGCGTTGCCGCTCCAGATCCATCGATGCAAAACCTCGCTTTGAGGTAGAATTTCCTGATGCCATCAGCGCCTCCTCAGCATGTGGTTCTCGAACTGAACAACCTTCGCCAATATCGATGGTTCCTCGGCCAACCTTGCCGAAGACAAATGGCCGCTTCGGTCTGGTCGTGCACGGTCCATCACTGTCGTCATCTGCCTCGGCGGAGCCGGAAATTCGCTGCGGAATGCGGCCGGTCACTCCCATGGATCGGCGGCGGCGGACCGCCTCGGCGATCTCCGCGAGGGTGAGGCATTTGGGTGGATCGGGCAGGGCTGGACAATGGATGGGCAAACCGCATGGATGCGCGGGACGTAGAGGCGCCCGGCTTTGGGCGCCTGCGAGCGGAGCGCTCAGAATGGTCCACGCATCATGACCCTCGACACCGAGGTATCCTCACTGCGACAGGTGCCGTTGTTTCGCGGTGTCGAGCCGTCGCGCCTGAAGCTCCTCGCCTTCACGAGCGAGCGCGTTCATTTCGAGGCCGGCCAGCAGCTCTTCGCCCGAGGCGACGTGGCGGACGCCGCCTACCTTCTTCTGGAAGGCTCGGCGGCGGTGACCATCGATGGAACGTTCGGCCCGTTCCGGCTGGCCCTTCTCGGGCCGAATGCCCTCGTCGGCGAGATGGGTATCCTGGCCGACCAGCCGCGCTCGGCCACCGTCCAGGCGGAGACCCCCATCACGGCGCTCCGCATCGATCGGACCGTCTTCCTCGAACTCCTGGCTCAGTTCCCGCAGATCAGCATCGCCGTCATGCGGGAACTCGCGCTGCGGCTCGAGCATACGAACCAGCAGCTGGCGGAACGCCGCGCCTGAGCCGAAACCGTCACTCCGTCGGGTAGGTGATGAATTCCATCAACGACCCGTCCGGATCGCGGAAATAGACGCTGATCCCCGCGCCGGCAGCCCCATTGCGATCCACGGGGCCGAGCTCGACAGGGACGCCCTGCGCCGCCAGATGCGCCACCGCGTCGTCGATCGAACCCGACCAGCGGAAGCACAGATCGCTGCCGCCGGGCATCACCGGCCGCTCGGCCAGGGGCGTCGGCGACAGCCCCGGACCATGGACGTTCAATTGAACGCCACCGAACCGGTACGCGACACCCTTCCCACGGGGGATCACCTCGGCCCCGAGCACGTCGCGATAGAAAGCGGTGGACCGCTCCCAATCCGAGACATGGATCACGCAATGGTCGAGATGGATCGCCGGCCCGAGCTCGGCGAGGGGTTCCTCGATCTCCGCGACCGTGAGCGTCTCAGTATCGGCCATCGCGTCTTCGCCTCGGTTTCCGGCGGCTCTGCCGCGTCGAAGGGAGCATGCCCCGTGCGGACCGGCGGGGCAACGCAGGCCGCGAGGTGGCGCCGGTCGTGTAAACCTGAGATATACCACTAAATCTCAGGTTGCATTATCCGTCGGCTTTTCCACATGATCGACCTGCCGCGAATCGCTTGCGGCTCGAGAGGGGGGGCGGGGATCATGGCGTTCGCGATCAGTGCCAATCAGTTGCGCCGCGATGGCAAACCCGTCACCTCCCTACCATCGCCCTATACCGGCGGAGCACTTCCCTCACCGACGCGCTTTCTGGTGATGCATTACACCTATGGAGCCAGCGCGAGATCCAGCGCCGAGTGGTTCCAAAGCAAGGACAATCCGGGTTCGTCGGCCCATCTCGTCATCGACCGCGATGGATCGGTCATCCAGTGCGTGCGCTTCGACAAGGTGGCGTGGCATGCCGGCAAATCGACATGGCGCGGCCTGTCCGGCCTCAACCAGTATTCCATCGGCATCGAGCTCGCCAATTGGGGGTACCTCAATCCGGCCGGGACCGAATGGAAGACCCATACGGGCGTCATCATCGCTCATCCGCACATGGCCCCCCATCGGAACGGCAATCCCAACGGCGTGAAGGGGCCGATCGCGTGGGAGGCCTATCCCCCGGTTCAGTTCCAGGCGGCTGCGGAGATCGCGAGGCTCTTCAAGGAGCGCTATGGCGTCGAGGAGATCGTCGGCCATGACGACATCAGTCCTGACCGGAAATGGGACCCCGGCCCCGCCTTCGACATGGAGCGTTTCCGCAGCCTGGTCTTTGGTGGCCGGGCCGACAACGATGGGATCAGCCTCACGGTCGATGTCGCCGAGGGCCTCAACCTGAGGACGGGGCCTGGAACGACGTTCCCCGTGGTCCGGCTGCTGCCCGCCGGGACGCTGGTGGAGCCGATCGAGCGCGATGGCAGATGGCTGGGGGTGAGCGTGCTTAATACGCAAGGTCAGCCCAGCCAGACGGGCTGGGTCCATGACCACTACCTCTCGTAAATCCGGCCGGACGGGCATGTTCCCTGCTGCTGCGACGTGAAAGACACAACATCAGAGGCCACCGGACGGTAGTCATGAGGGCAATGATCCGCCCGACGACCACTTTCGTGGAGCCCTCCATGCATATCCGCCGCGTCCTTCTCAGCCTGCTCGTCATCGCTCCATTGGCCGCGTGCAATTCCCGTGGCCCGATGACGGTGGCGCAGGATGACGAGGCCGCCTGGTATACGGGCTCGATGCCGGACAAGCCCTACGACGTCCCGCTGGTGGACACGTCGCGGCTCGATCCGAAATATCGTCGGCAGGTCGTGCGCTACACCGGCGCGGAGAAGCCGGGCACCATCGTCGTCGACATCGACAACCGCCAGCTCGCCCTGGTGCAGGAGGACGGCACGGCCCGTCAGTACGGCATCGGCGTCGGCAAGCTCGGCTTCTCCTGGAAGGGCGAGGCGAAGGTCGGCCGCAAGGGCGTGTGGCCGGATTGGAGCCCCACCACCACGATGGTCTCCCTCAACCCCGACCTGCCGCGGACCCGCAAGGGCGGCGTCGACAACCCGCTGGGCGCCCGCGCGCTCTACCTCTACCAGAACAACCGGGACATCCTGTTCCGCATCCACGGCACCAACGAGCCGTGGAGCATCGGCGAGCAGATGTCGTCCGGCTGCGTCCGCATGCTGAACGAAGACATCGTCGACCTGTTCGAGCGCGTCCCCGTCGGCACGCGGGTGCTGGTGCGGCGCAACGGCAAATATCGGGTCTGAGGGCGGATCGGGCCCGGGCACGGGGCCGAGACAACGTCATCCGTGAGCGACGGCAACGCCGACATCGGCCCGCGATCCTCGGGCGAGGTTCGCCAGGACCGATGATTGCGCGCAATCAGGCAGAACCGCCGGGTGCCCTCTCGTCGGGGTGACACGCTCTGCATGACGCATATTTGTCACATCGCCGTATGACAAATTTCGTCTCTCGTTACACGCAACGGGCCTCGAACGGCCGTTCATCTTGCGTTGCAGCATGCAATGGTCCAACGCGGCATCTAGGGGTATGCTATCCCGAAGTGTTGTAAGCGGATCAATGACGATGGCGAAGTGGGTCTACTCGTTCGGCGACGGCAAGGCGGAGGGTCAATCCTCCATGCGCAACCTCCTCGGAGGTAAGGGCGCGAACCTTGCCGAGATGTCCAATCTCGGACTCCCAGTCCCTCCGGGCTTCACCATCACCACCGAAGTCTGCACCTGGTACTACGACAACGGTCGCCAATACCCGGCCGAGCTGAAGGCCGAGGTCCAGGCCGCCCTGGATGCGGTGGGTGCGCTCACCGGGCGCGGCTTCGGCGATCCCAAGAACCCGCTCCTCGTCTCCGTCCGTTCCGGTGCCCGCGCCTCCATGCCCGGCATGATGGACACGGTGCTGAACCTCGGCCTGAACGACACCACCGTCGAAGCCCTGGCCGAGGGCGCCGGCGATCCGCGCTTCGCCTACGATTCCTATCGCCGCTTCATCACCATGTACTCGAACGTGGTCCTCGACGTGGAGCACCACGCCTTCGAGGAGGCGCTGGAGCATTACAAGGAGACCAAGGGCTTCAACCTCGACACCGAACTCGGTGCCGAGGACTGGAAGCACATGATCGGTCTCTACAAGAAGATCGTCCGCGACGAGCACGGCTCGGACTTTCCGCAGGACGCGGAAGACCAGCTCTGGGGCGCCATCGGCGCGGTGTTCAGTTCCTGGATGATCCCGCGCGCAAAGAAGTACCGCGAGCTCAACGGCATCCCCGAGAGCTGGGGCACGGCGGTCAACGTCCAGGCCATGGTGTTCGGCAACATGGGCGACACATCGGCCACCGGCGTCGCCTTCACCCGTAACCCCTCCACCGGCGAGCGGGCGCTCTACGGCGAGTTCCTCATCAACGCTCAGGGCGAAGACGTAGTGGCGGGTATCCGCACGCCACAGGACATCACCGAGAAGGCGCGGATCGAGGCCAAGTCCGACAAGCCGTCGATGGAGCGGGCGATGCCCGAATCCTATGCCGAGCTGGTACGGATCTATGGGCTGCTCGAGACCCATTACCGCGACATGCAGGACATGGAGTTCACCATCGAGAGCGGAAAGCTCTGGATGCTCCAGACCCGCAACGGCAAGCGCACCGCCAAGGCGGCCCTGCGCATCGCCGTGGATCTCGCCGCCGAAGGCCTGATCACCGAGGAGGAGGCGATCGGCCGGGTCGAGCCCGCCGCCCTCGACCAGCTGCTCCACCCCACCATCGATCCGAAGGCCGAACGCAAGATCATCGCCTCCGGCCTGCCGGCATCCCCGGGTGCGGCCACCGGCGAGATCGTGTTCAATTCCGAGGATGCCGAGGCCGCCCGCAAGGCCGAGCGCAAGTGTATTCTCGTGCGGATCGAGACGAGCCCCGAGGACATCCACGGGATGCACGCCTCCGAGGGCATTCTCACCACGCGCGGCGGCATGACCTCGCACGCCGCCGTGGTCGCCCGCGGCATGGGCAAGCCCTGCGTCTCGGGCGTGGGCACGATCCGCGTCGACTACAAGGCCGGCACCCTCACGGTGGCGGGCACGACGCTGAAGGCCGGCGACAAGATCACCATCGACGGCTCCACCGGCCAGGTCCTCCTCGGCGAAGTGAAGATGCTCGAGCCCTCGCTCTCCGGTGAATTCGCGACCCTGATGGGCTGGGCCGACAAGGTTCGCACCATGAAGGTGCGCACCAATGCCGACACGCCCACCGATGCCCGCGCCGCCCGCAACTTCGGCGCGGAAGGCATCGGCCTCTGCCGCACCGAGCACATGTTCTTCGAAGGGGACCGGATCGTCGCCGTCCGCGAGATGATCCTCGCCGACGACGTCGAGGGCCGCCGCTCGGCCTTGGCCAAGATCCTGCCCTATCAGCGCCAGGACTTCGTCGAGCTGTTCACGATCATGTCCGGCCTGCCGGTGACGATCCGCCTGCTCGATCCGCCGCTGCACGAGTTCCTGCCGCATACCGATGCGGAAGTGCAGGATGTGGCCAAGAGCACCGGCGTGTCCGAGGAGAAGCTCCGCCGCCGGATGACCGAGTTGCACGAGTTCAACCCGATGCTCGGCTTCCGTGGCTGCCGCCTCGCCATCGCCTTCCCCGAGATCGCGGAAATGCAGGCCCGCGCCATCTTCGAGGCCGCCGTCCAGGCCGCCAAGGAGACGGATGCCCCCGTCACCGCCGAGATCATGGTTCCGCTGGTCTTCACCCAGATGGAGTTCGACATCGTCAAGGCGCGCATCGACGCCATGGCGAAGGCCGTCACCGAGGAGACCGGCGCGGCGCTGTCCTACCAGGTCGGCACCATGATCGAGTTGCCGCGCGCGGCCCTTCGCGCCGGGGACATCGCCAAGACCGCCGAGTTCTTCTCCTTCGGCACCAACGACCTGACGCAGACCGCGCTCGGCATCTCGCGCGACGACGCCGCGACGTTCCTCGGGGCCTATACCCAGAAGGGCATCCTATCGGCCGATCCGTTCATCTCGATCGATCAGGAAGGGGTGGGCGAACTGGTCCGCATCGGCGTCGAGCGGGGCAGGGCGGTCCGCCCCGACATCAAGCTCGGCATCTGCGGCGAGCATGGCGGCGATCCGGCCTCGATCCATTTCTGCCAGGAAGTCGGCCTCGATTACGTGTCGTGCTCGCCCTACCGCGTGCCGATCGCGCGTCTCGCCGCCGCTCAGGCAGCGCTCGCGATGCGGGACAAGACCCGCGGCTGAGTGCCGAACCTTGAGACTTTGAAGACCGGAAAGGGCGGCCGATGGCCGCCCTTTTTCGTGGCGCTGCGCCATTGGAAATGTCGTTGAATAAATCTCCGAATACCCCTTGAACCGATGTCGCTTCGGCACGTTGAGTGCTAGTGCCAGACCAAAGCGCGACGACGCTCCCGGCTGGGTGGGATGGCATTGAACGCGCGGGAACGCCGACCATGAGCGACTCGAGCCAACCCCCTGTATTCCTCTCCGAAACCTCGCATGCCGTGCCCGTGCCACGGGTCGTCCAGCAGGCCTATATCTGGGTCGTCTCGGCGCTCGGCGGTGTTGCGACCATCGCTCTTCTCGTCTTCGCGGTCGCGACGCAGAGCAGTGCCGATGCGGAGCGCATTACCGAGAGCAAGGGACGCTCCAGCGTCAATGCTCTCGTGGGCGCCCTCGCGGTGACACACGGTCGCCCCGGAAACCTCTGATCGCTCTCCAATACGTCCGAACAACTTCGCGACGACCGTCCGAGGTCTTCGCGAGACGCGATCACGTGCATCGTCTTAAGACACTCGCAACCATAACGCCCGATAGTTTGGATCATCCCTTCTGGTCGCCCTCGAGCGTGACCAGCGAGGCCAGGTCCGTAACCGGGTTGTTTGGTCGTGAGTACGAAACGCGTTCGCCGCCCCTGCCAAAGGCCCTGGTTTCGCGCCTCCATGGTGCCGTGGACCCTCGCCCTCGGCTTCGTCGTCTCCTTCACGGCAAGCGCCGGAACCGACCCTTCCGCATCCGGCCTGACGGGGCAGGGCGGAGCGAGGATCGCCTTGCGGCTGCCCCATGATACGCCGGGGGTTCGTCGCCGCGTCGATGCGAAGGCGACGGAACGGCTCTATCCGAACCATGAGGCAGGTGCCGGCTTGGACATGAAGGCGCCCGTCGTCAGGGTCGGCCTGTCGAGCGCCGATACCGGCCTTCTCGTCCCCGGCTCTGCGATCTGGTCGCCCGACCTCGAACCGGCTTCGGGTTTCACCCCCCCGCACGAGATGGCCGCCGAGGAAGAGACCGATGAACCGTCGGACGGCGCCACGCCGGCCATTCCCCGCGCCATCGCCTTGTCGTCCACGACACCGGCCCCGGCGGATGCCACGCCCATCGAAGTCGCGGCGGCGAGCCTCATGATTCCCGGCTTTTCGCCGCGAAAGGATCTCGGCTCCGGAATCACCGAGACCGTCCCCGAGGACGCCCGGCACCGCTATGCCGACCTGATCGTCCCCGATTCCATCGACCGCGAGCAACGCTGCCTCGCCGAAGCGGTCTATTTCGAGGCCCGGAGCGAGCCCGAGGACGGCCAGGCGGCCGTCGCCCAAGTCGTGCTCAACCGCGTGAAAAGCGGGCTCTACCCGTCGAATGTCTGCGGCGTCGTCTACCAGAACCGTCATCGCTACATGGGCTGCCAGTTCTCCTTCGCCTGCGAGGGCAAGTCCCTGCGCATCACCGACGGCCCCTCCTGGCAGAGCGCCACCCGCATCGCCAGCGCGGTGATCGAAGGCCGCACCTATCTCAGCGAGGTCGGAGGCGCCACGCATTACCACGCCGATTACGTGAAGCCGGGCTGGTCCCGGCGCCTGCAGAAGATGGACGTGATCGGACGTCACATCTTCTACCAGCTGAAGCGCGGCCAGACCTGAGACCGGTTTAACGACCCGTGAATCGAACGAAAGCGCTTTACTTAAGCAGGATGAAGATTGCGTAGTGTTAAGCCAAGGTTAATTTTACCCTGATCTGCGATAGAGCTTGCTCCGAAGGCAACTTGACCGCCTCTAATGCGTCGAAGGCTGCGCACCATCGCTGGGTGCGCGCCGATCAAACCGCATTTCAGTGTCGAGGATTCGAGCATGACCGCGCCGGTCACCCATTTTCCATTGTCCGCCTCCGCCCTCGCCGGCGCCCTGTTCGGTGCATCGATCCTCGCGACATCGGCCCAAGCCGGGGGCTGCGGCGGGGCCGAATGTTACCGGCATGTCACGACCCCTCCCGTCTACGACACCGTGTCCGAGCGCGTCCTCGTCCGCCCCGCCCGCACCGTCTTCCGCTCGATTCCTCCGGTCTACGAGACCGTCTCCGAACAGGTTCAGGTCTCGCCCGGCGGCCGCGTCTGGCAGACGCGGCGTGATGCCTATGGCGAGACGATCGGCTGCTGGGTCGAGATTCCGCCGCGCTTCGCCGTCCGTCACCGCCGGATCCTGGCCCAGCCCGGCCAGACCATCCCGGAGACGATTCCCGCAGAATACGCCAGCGTCCAGCGCTCCGTCCTGGTCTCGCGCGGCCGGTCCGGCTGGGTGCCGGCCCATTCCGGCCCCGGTTATGGAGGTCCCGGTTATGCCAGCGCCGGTTATGCCGGCCCCGGTTATGTCGGCTCCCACCGTGCTCCGGTCATCGGCTCGATCCCCGACGCCTTCGGCATCACCGGCGCCAGTTCGGCCGATATCGGGGTCGGCCTCGGCTTCTCCACCGGCAGCATCTACGACGGCTACTGATCGACCGCGAGGCGACGCCTTCCCGGCCTCGGGCGCATCCGCGCTCGGGGCCGGCTTGATTCACGCCCGCCCCGCCACAGGTCATGACCGACGCGTGAGGAGACCGACGGACATGGCGACGTTCAAGGCATGGGTGGTGGAGAAGGGCGAGGCGGGCCAGAACCTTCGCTTCACCGATTTCGACGAAGCGAACCTGATGGACGGCGACGTCACCGTCCGGGTCTCCCACTCGACACTCAATTACAAGGACGGACTGGCGATGACCGGTCGCTCGCCCGTGGTGCGCCGCTTCCCCATGATCCCCGGCATCGACTTCTCCGGCGTGGTCGAGAGCTCGGAGCATCCGGACTACAAGCCCGGCGATGCGGTGGTGCTCACCGGCTGGGGCGTGGGTGAGAGCCATCTCGGCGCCTATGCCGAGCGCGCGCGGGTGAAGGGCGATTGGCTCGTTCCGTTGCCGGACGGTTTGAAACCCGAAGAGGCGATGGCGGTCGGCACCGCCGGCTATACCGCCATGCTCTGTGTCATGGCGCTCGATGCCCATGGACTCAGACCCTCCGATGGACCGGCCATCGTCACGGGCGCCTCCGGCGGTGTCGGATCGGTGGCGGTGGCGCTTCTGGCGAGAGCCGGCTGGCACGTCATCGCCGTCACCGGCCGCGCCGGCGAAGCGGATTACCTCACATCCCTCGGCGCCTCCGAGATTCTGGACCGGGCCGAACTCGCCAATCCCGGCAAGCCCCTGGCGAAGGAGCGCTGGGCGGCCGGGATCGACGCGGTGGGCTCGACGACCCTCGCCAATCTCCTCGCCGCCACCAAGGCCGACGGGGCCATCGCGGCCTGCGGCCTCGCCGGCGGCATGGACCTGCCGACATCTGTGGCACCCTTCATCCTGCGCGGCGTCAGCCTGTTCGGCATCAACAGCGTCACCACGCCCCTGCCCAAGCGTCAGCAAGCCTGGGCGAGGATCGCGAAGGAGCTCGACCGGGACCTCCTCGCCAGGATGACGAGCACCGTGCCCCTCGCGCAAGTCGGAGCACTCGCGGAAGACATCCTCGCGGGACGGATTCGTGGCCGCACCGTCGTCACCATCGGCTGAGGGCAAGCGGAACCGTTTCGATCCCGGAGCATTGCCGTTTCCATGAGCAGTGCATTCGTCAAAGAGCGTGAGGGCGGCGAGGCCTTCGAGGATCTTCCCGACCGTCCGATCTCGCCCCACACCAATTTCGTCACCCCCCAGGGGCTCGCCCAGATGGAGGCAGAGGTGGCGCGGCTGCAGTCGGAGTTCTCCGCGCTGACGCCGGGGGCCAAGGCCGATGAGGCCCGTGTCACCCGCGACCTCGCCTACTGGACGGCCCGGCTCGGCTCGGCCGAAGTGGTGGAGCCCATAAGCGGCGACACGGTGCATTTCGGCTCCACCGTCACGATCGTCAAAGAAGACGACACCAAGCAGATGTTCCGCATCGTCGGCGAGGACGAGGCCGATCCTGCGAAAGGATCGATCTCCTATGTCTCGCCCATGGCCAAGGCGCTCACCGGAAAAAGCGTGGGCGACAGCGTCGAAGTGAATGGGCACGAGGTCGAGATCGAGTCGATCGCCTGAACGGCGGTCATCCGGATTTTATCCGGCGACTTCTCTGAACCTAGCTGCCGCGCGCCGAGCGTGACGGCTTCCGGCGTTCGGCCAGATTTCGTCTCGTGAACGCCCGCGCTTTCCGCGCGCTGCGACGGAGTCCGGTGGGCCTCAGGCTGCTTTCGTGGCCCATGGCGCTTCCATGATCCCTGCGCGGACCGATATTCCGCCAAGCTTGGAGCCGAGGCGCGGCTCCCATCGATGGAGTGAGCAGGATGGCGAAGGTACTGGTTCTCTACTACTCGTCCTGGGGACATGTTGAGCAGATGGCGAACGCCGTAGCAGAGGGTGCACGAGAGGCGGGGGCCGAGGTCAGCGTCAAGCGCGTGCCGGAACTCGTCCCCGACGATGTCGCCAAACAGTTTCACTACAAGCTCGACCAGCAGGCGCCCATCGCGACCGTGGACGAGTTGGCCGATTACGACGCGATCATCTTCGGTACGCCCACACGCTACGGCAACATGGCCGCCCAGATGAAGCAGTTCATCGACCAGACCGGTGGCCTCTGGGCGCAGGGCAAGCTGATCGGCAAGGTCGGCTCGGTCTTCACCTCCACCGCCTCCCAGCATGGCGGTCAGGAGACGACGCTCACGAGCTTCCACACCGTGCTCTTCCACCACGGCATGGTCGTCGTCGGGCTGCCCTATTCCTTCGCCGGGCAGAACGGTGTCGAGCAGGTGAAGGGCGGCACGCCCTATGGTGCATCTACGATCGCCGATGGGGACGGCAGCCGCCAGCCGGCCGGCGTCGAACTCGACGGTGCCCGCTACCAGGGCAGGCACGTGGCCGGCATCGCCGCCAAGCTCGCCGGCTGATCGAGCGTCGGCGCATGACAGGCCTCGCGCATCGCGCGGGGCTTTCGACGTCGGGAAGTGCCGCAGCGACCAAGAAAAAAGGCTCGGATAAATCCGAGCCTTGAAGGGGAGAAGGTCATTGGGGGCTGAACCGACCTTCGTGACTGTGAAACGTGCTCGCCTTGGATGAGTTCCACGGTTTGCAGAAAAAAATTCAGCGGGGTGCCGCGGCTCGGCGCAGCCTGTCGTTGATCGCTTCTCCGAGCCCCGTGCGAGGAATCGGCGCGACGGCGATGGTCCCGGTTCCAGCCTCGTCGAGCCGGCGCAACGCCGAGAACAGGGCGGCGGCAGCCTCCCGCAGGTCTCCTGCCGCGCTCAGGTTCAGGCGCGCTCTCGCCGCTTCCGCTCCGGGCGGGTCCACGGGGCCGAAGAGCAGGATCGCCTCGTGCGGTTCGACCCGCGATGCGTCCAGCCGCACGGCGGCCCTCGGCGCGTAATGGGAGGCGAGGAGGCCGGGACCGATCGGCGCCTCGCCGGATTCGTGAGCGGCATCGAGGGCAAATCCCAGGATCGCCTCGACCGCCTCCCGCGTCACGCCGCCGGGACGCAACAGGCGCGCGCGACCGTCGAGACAGGCGACGACCGTGGATTCCAAGCCGACCGGGGTACTCCCGCCATCGAGGATTGCGGCGATGCGGCCGTCGAGATCGGCGAGGACGTGCTCGGCACGGGTCGGGCTTACACGGCCCGAGCGATTGGCGGAGGGCGCCGCCACCGGCCGCCCGACTTTTTCGAGCAGCGACAGGGCCACGGGATTGGCCGGGACGCGCAGGGCCACGCTGGGGAGACCGGCGCGGGCGAGGTCGCTCACGGTCCCGCCGGACGCCGCCGGGACGACCAGTGTCAGCGGGCCGGGCCAGAACGCCTCTGCGAGACGTAAGGCCAGACCGTCGAACACGCCCTCGCGCCGGGCTGCATCGAGACCGGGCAGATGGGCGATCAACGGGTTGAAGCTCGGCCGCTCCTTGGCCGCATAGATGCGCGCGACGGCCTCGGCGTCGGAGGCATCGGCGCCGAGGCCGTAGACCGTCTCGGTGGGAAACGCGACGAGCCCGCCGCTCCGCAGAAGCCGCGCGGAGCACTCGATCCCGGCCTCGTCGATGTCCAGCCTCAGCGTTTCACCGGGGATTGACCCGAGATCGTTCATATCTAAACTATTCCCTGCCTGAAGGGCGTCGGGCTCGGTGCCGCATCGTCGACGGGGACTGCCTATCCCCGTGAACCCGTCTTGCCTATGCCTGGGAGCACATGGCGCGACGGGCCGTATCGCCGGGTCGGCGCGCGCGTCAAACTCAGGTGAAGCGTCGCTCGAGACGACGCGGGAGGACCATCCATGACCTATCGCACGCCAGTCGCCGAAATCAGCTTCGCCCTGCGCCACGTGGCCGGGCTCGATGCCGCCATCGCCTCGGGAGCCCATGGCGACCTGACGATGGAGGACGCGGACGCGATCCTTCAGGAGGCGGGCCGGGTGGCGGATGCGGTGATCGCGCCGCTCAACCCGGTGGGGGACCGGCAGGGCGCCCGTCTCGCCGACGGCGCCGTGACCACGTCGCCGGGCTGGCGCGAGGCCTATCGCACTTGGATCGAGGGCGGCTGGAACGGGCTCAGCGCCGAGGCCGATCACGGCGGCCAGGGCCTGCCCCTCCTGCTGAATGCGGCCTGCAGCGAGATGTGGAATGCCGGCAGCATTAGCTTCGCCCTGTGTCCGCTCCTCACCGCCGGCGGGATCGAGGCGCTGGCCAAGCACGGCTCCGACGATCTCAAGGAGCGCTATCTCGGAAAACTCGTCTCCGGTGAATGGACCGCCACGATGAACCTCACCGAGCCCCAGGCGGGGTCGGATCTGTCGCTGCTGCGCAGCCGGGCGGAGCCCGCGGGCGACGGGACCTACCGGATCGTCGGCTCGAAGATCTACATCACCTATGGCGAGCACGACCTGACCGACAACATCGTCCACCTCGTCCTCGCCCGGCTGAAGGATGCGCCGGCCGGAACGCGGGGCATCTCCCTGTTCCTGGTGCCGAAGATCCTTCCCGACGGCAGCCGCAACGACCTGCGCTGCTCGGGGCTGGAGCATAAGCTCGGCATCCACGGCTCGCCCACCTGCTCCATGGCCTTCGGCGACCAGGGCGGCGCCACGGGTTGGCTCATCGGCGAGGAGAACCGGGGCCTCGCCTGTATGTTCACGATGATGAACTCGGCCCGGCTCAATGTCGGGCTGCAGGGCGTCGGGGTGGCGGAGCGTTCCTATCAGCAGGCGTTGGCCTATGCCCGCGACCGGCGCCAGGGCAAGGCGGCGGGCTCGCCCGATCCCGTCAGCCCCATCGTCGACCATGCCGACGTGCAGCGCATGCTGCTGACGATGAAGGCCTATACGGCGGCCGCGCGCGGCATCTGCTACCTCACGGCGCAAGCTCTCGACGCGGCGCGCGGGGCCGAGGGCAAGGCCGGGCTCGACCGGGCGTCGCTGCTGACCCCCGTGGCCAAGGCCTTCTCCACCGACATCGCCAACGAAGTGACGTCTTTGGGCGTTCAGGTGCATGGCGGCATGGGCTTCGTGGAGGAGACGGGCGCGGCACAGCACATGCGCGACGCCCGCATCCTCGCCATCTACGAGGGCACCAACGGCATCCAGGCCATCGACCTCGTGGCGCGCAAGCTGCCGCTGAATGGCGGGGCCACCGTGCGGGCGCAGCTGGCCTCCATGCGTCGCGTGGCGGAGGCCGTGCAGAAGGACGCGATTCCGGCCTTCGGCCATCTCGGGCCGCGCCTCCGCGCCGGGATCGAAAGCCTCGACCGGGCGACGAGCTACCTCCTCAAGGCGCTGTCCTCCAACCGGCCGGAGGAGGCCCAGGCCGGCGCGACACCGTATCTGCGCCTGTTCGGCCTCGCGCAGGGGGCGACCTGTCTCGCCCGCGCGGCTCTGGCCTCGAACGCCGCCCTCAAGACCGGCGAGACCGATCCGGCCCACGGCGCCCGCATCGCGCTGGCGCGGTTCTTCGCCGAGAACCTCCTCACGGCGGCGGGCGGGCTGGAACAGAGCGTCGTCGACGGCGGCGGGTTCACGCAGGACGGTATGCTGGCTCTGGCGGGGTGAGCACGAAGACCCTCCCCACACGGATCCAGTGCTTGTCCGTGGTTCCCATCTCAGATGCCCAACTCGGGACGGCTCGGATTTAGAGGGAGCAACTGGAGATGAAAGGGGAGGATGCATCAAGCGGAGCGACGGGTACGCATCCCCTCGCCCCGCCTGCGGGGAGAGGGCCGCGACGACCTTGTCGCCGACGCGGCGAGGCGGCAGCCGACGGTGAGGGGGTGGACCCGAAGGAGTCTCATCCGGAATCGCCCCCTCACCCTCGCTTCGGCTTCGCCTCTCGCTCATCGCGGACACGACAAGGTGCCCGCGATCCTCTCCCCGCACGCGGGGAGAGGGGGGCTCTCTCCTCCGTTCGACGAAGCGGCCACATGCGATAGCTCTGCTGCAAAGGGGAGAGGGATCGCCGGAAAGCGAGAACACACATGACCGAGCACATCGCGATCCACGACAGACCGGACGGCGTCCGCCTGATCCGCCTCGACCGGCCGGAGAAGAAGAACGCGCTCACCGGCGCCATGTACGATGCCATGCGCGACGCGCTGGCACAGGCGGATTCATCTGAGCGTATCGGCGCCATCGTCTTCGCCGGGGCGCCGGGCGCGTTCAGCGCCGGCAACGACCTCGCCGATTTCGTCGCCGGCGCGCGCAAACCCTTCACCGAGGCGCCGGCCCTTCACTTCATCCGCCGGCTCGCCCGGACGACGACACCGATGGTGGCGGCGGTGGACGGGATCGCGGTGGGAATCGGCACGACGCTGACGCTGCATTGCGACCTCGTCTATGCGAGTCCGGCGGCGCGGTTCCGGATGCCGTTCGTGGAACTCGGCCTCGTGCCGGAAGCGGCCTCGTCCTACCTGCTGCCGCGCCGGGTCGGGATCCTGAAGGCCACCGAGCTCTTCCTTCTGTCGCAACCGTTCGATGCGGAGGAAGCCCTGCGCCTCGGCCTCGTCAACGCCATCGCGCCGAGCGACCTCCTGCTCGATCACGCCTTGGCCCAGGCGGCGCGCCTCGCCGCCCTTCCGCCCGGTGCGGTGGCCGCGACGCGCAGGCTCATTCGCGGAAACCAGGCCGAGGTCGAGGCCGCGCTTGAAGCGGAGGCCGTGGCCTTCGAGGCGCGGCTGCGGGCGCCCGAGGCGCAAGCGGCGTTCGCGCGCTTTCTCGGCAAGCCGAAAGCCTCATGAGCGGGCGCGCCTCCGTCCCGGATCTGAGCCGGACGATCTGCCTCGTCGCGGGCGCCTCACGGGGCGTCGGCCGGGGCATCGCCCGTGGGCTGGGGGAGGCCGGGGCCACCGTCATCGTCACCGCCCGGTCGAGCGAGACGGGGCCGCGCACCGAGGGCAGGCCGGAGACCATCGAGGACACCGCCCGCGAGGTCGATGCCGCCGGGGGCGAGGGCCATCACTACCTCTGCGACCACACCAGCGAGCGGGCGGTGGACGGCCTCGTCCATTGGGCGCTGCGTCGCTTCGGCCGGATCGACGTGGCGGTCTCGAGCGTCTGGGGCGGCAACGAAGGCTTCGACGGGGAGTGCTACGCCGACGGGATCGAATGGGGCACGCCGTTCTGGCGCCGCTCCGCTGAATCGTTCTCGCAGGGCTTCGAGACCGGCCCCTATCCGGCGCTGCTCCTTGCCAGAGCCGTCGCGCCGGCGATGGTCTCGGCCAAACGCGGTCTCATCGCCTTCGTCTCGTTCGACACCGAGACCGGCTACCTCGGCGACGTGTTCTACGATCTGGCCAAGGCCAGCACCAACCGGCTCGCCTTCGCTTGCGCCCGGGAACTCGCCCCCCATGGGGTCACCGCGCTCGGCCTTTCGCCCGGCTTCGTCCTCACGGAGCGGGCGCGGGACAACGGCCATGCCGACCGGGCGACGGAGAGCCCGCTCTATGCGGGACGGGCGCTGGCGGCCCTCGCCGCCGATCCCGATGTCCAGGCTCGCGCCGGGCGCATCCTGCACGCGGGCGATCTCGCCGCCGAATACGGCTTCACCGACGCCGACGGCACGACGCCGCCGCGTTTTCAACTCGGATCGTGAGAAGACGGCCATGACGGATTCGAAGTCCCTGAAGGGCAAGACCCTCTTCATCACCGGCGCCTCGCGCGGCATCGGCCTCGCCATCGGTCTCCGCGCCGCCCGCGACGGGGCCAACGTCGCCATCGCCGCCAAGACCGACACGCCGCACCCGAAGCTCGACGGCACGATCCACACGGCGGCGGCCGCCATCGAGGCGGCGGGCGGGCGCGCCCTGCCGCTCATAGTCGACGTGCGCGACGAGGACGGCGTCGCCTCGGCCATCGCGCGGACGGCGGAGACCTTCGGCGGCATCGACATCGTGGTGAACAATGCGAGCGCGATCTCGCTCACCCGCACGCCGCAGACGGAGATGAAGCGCTTCGACCTGATGCACCAGATCAACACGCGCGGAACCTACATGGTCTCGAAACACGCGATCCCCTATCTGGAAAAGGCGCCAAACCCGCATGTCCTGATGCTGTCGCCGCCCCTCGACATGGCGGAGAAGTGGTTCGCGCCGCATCTCGCCTACACCATGGCCAAGTTCGGCATGTCTCTCTGCGTCCTCGGGCTTGCCGGCGAGCTGCGCAGGCAGGGCATCGCGGTGAACGCCCTGTGGCCGCGCACCACCATCGCCACGGCGGCGGTGCGCAACCTCCTCGGCGGCGAAGCGCTGATCCAGGCGAGCCGGACGCCCGAGATCGTCGCCGATGCGGCCCATGCCCTGTTCCTGAAACCCTCCCGCGAGGTCACCGGCCGCTTCCTCATCGACGACAGCTTCCTCGCCGAGCAAGGTGTCACGGACTTCACACAATACCGCGTCACACCCGGCATACCCCTTGCGCCGGACTTCTTCGTGCCGGATGCGAACACACCGCCTTCCGGGGCCCTCGCCTGAGACGTAAAGCGTGATTTTCATCCATCAGCCGATCGCCGGCCCCGGGCACATCCTGCTCGACCGCCGTCCCCTCGAACTGCAGGACCCCATTCCCGACGAGACCGTCTGGCTCGACATGATCCGCCCGACGCGGGAGGAAGACCTCAAGGTCGAGGCCTTCATGGGCATCTCGGTGCCGACCCGCGAGGAGATGAAGGACATCGAGCCCTCCGAGCTCCTCTACGTGGAGGACGGCGCGCGCTACATGACCGGCCGGGTGCTGAGCAAGGTCAGCGACGCGGATGAGCCGGGGCTGGCCGGCATCACCTTCATCCTGCGCGGCAACCGCCTCGTGACGGTGCGCTACGAGGAGCCCCAGGCCTTCCGCATGTATACCCAGCGGGCCGGACGCTCGACCGGCAACGGTCCTTCCGCCGCCCCGTCGGGCGAGACGATTCTCGCCGGGTTGATCGAGACCGTGATCGACCGGGCGGCGGACGTGCTCCAGCTCCAGGGCGAGCGGATCGACCGGCTCTCGGGCAAGATCTTCGAGGAGAAGGCAGACCCCTCGGCCCGCAACACCGCCCTGCAGGACACACTGCGGGCGCTCGGACGCCTGGGCGACCTGATCTCGAAGCAGCGCGAGAGCCTGGTCTCCATGGAGCGCATCCTGCTCTCGCTCTCGGCGACCTACCGCACCACCAAGGCGCCGCGGGAACTGCGCGAGGACGTGCGCTCGACCCTGCGCGATCTGCAGTCGCTCGAGGAGCACGCGACCTTCCTATCCTCGAAAATCCAGTTCCTCCTCGACGCGACACTGGGCCTCGTGAATCTCGAGCAGAACAACATCATCAAGCTGTTCTCGGTCATGGCGGTGGTGTTCATGCCGCCCACCCTCATCGCCTCGATCTACGGCATGAACTTCAAGGCGATGCCCGAGCTCGACTGGACCTTCGGCTATCCCATGGCCGTGGTGATGATGGTGGTGGCCGCCGTGCTGCCGTATGTGTTCTTTCGCTGGAAGAAATGGCTGTAGGGCAGGATGGATCTCGTGCGTCCCCGGACTTTCGGCACCGCTCATCGGGCTCGTCCTGCAATGGACGGCGGGCGAAGGTAAGCACATGTGCGGCCGCTTCCTCATTCAGCAGGATCCGAACGTCTTCCGGTCGTTCTACGGGTATCCCGAGCAGCCGAATTTTCCGGCGCGCTACAACGTGGCGCCGACGCAGCCGGTGCCGATCGTGCTGGCGGAACGCGGGGAGCGGCATTTCCGGCTCATGCGCTGGGGCTTCCTGCCGGGCTGGCTGAAGGACCCGAAGGGCTTTCCGCTCATCATTAACGCGCGCGTCGAGACGGTGCTGGAGAAGGCGACGTTCCGGGGGGCCATCCGCCACCGCCGCTGCGTCTTCCTCGCCGACGGGTTCTACGAATGGCGCCGGGAGGGAACCGGCAAGGCCATGACGCGCACGCCCTACATGATCCGCCGGGCGGACGGGGCGCCGATGGCGCTCGCGGGTGTGTGGGAGAACTGGCTCGGGGCCGACGGGTCCGAGATCGACACCGCCGCCATCGTCACGACGGGCGCCAACGGCACCATGGCGGCGATCCACGACCGGATGCCGGCCATCCTGCCGCCCGAGGCCATCGAACCCTGGCTCGACCATCTCGGCACGGAGGCGCGCGATGCGGTCTCATTGTGCCGGCCGTGCCCCGACCAATGGCTGACCCTCGACGTGGTGAGCGCGAGGGTCAACGACGCACGCAACGAAGGCGCGGACCTCGCCGTCCCGGTCGGCCGGGCCAGACCGGAGACGGTCTTCGACATTCCGCCGGACGAGCGCCCGCTATCCAGCGACGAGGACGCTCAGGGGACGTTGTTCTGACCGAAGGGCGCGGGCGTTCAGGGTTGGGGGCGGGACGAGGTACGCTCGTCGGCACCGCGACGAAAATCGTTGTAGACGTCGAGGAGAGCCCAGCCGGCGGTCAGCAGGGAGAAACCGGCGACAGCCGTGACGATGGCTGCGGAAACCAGCAGCTTGGCGGTGAAGACGTCCACGACGAATGGTCCTGATTGGGGAAGCGACTTTGCTCCTCCCAACATGGCGATGGCCATCCACGCCGGCCATGGGATTTCGAGCGCGGCTGCCATGACCTCGCGGAGCCCTGCTGCGTGCCGCAGCGCACCGCGAACCGAATACGAGGCGGTCTCCGCGACCGTCGGGGCCGGTCCCTACCTCAGCGAGGGCCTGCGCTTGGCGACATCCTTGCGGAACACTCCCACCATTTCGAGATGGCTCGAATACTTGAACTGGTCGACGGGGACGACCCGTTCGAGGCGATAGCCGCCCTCGATCAGCGTCGCCGCATCGCGGGCGAACGAGCCGATGTCGCAGGCGACACCGATGACCAGGGGCACTTTCGATTCCGCGATGCGCTTGGCCTGGGCCTGGGCTCCGGCGCGCGGCGGATCGAACACCACGGCATCGTAGGTCTCGAGTTCGATGGGCAAGAGCGGCCGGCGGAAGAGGTCGCGGGTCTCGCTCGTGATCCGGCGCAGGCCGCGCGTGGCACGAAACGCCCGGTCGAGGCTGGCGATCGCCGCCGCCTCGCCCTCCACCGCATGGACATCCCGCGTGCGGGCCATGGCGAGGGTGAACGGGCCGGCCCCGGAGAACAGGTCGACCACGCGCTTCACGCGCTTGTCGAGGGCGGAGACCACGAGTTCGGCGAGCATCGCCTCGCCCGCTTCCGTCGCCTGCAGGAAGCCCCCCGGCGGCGGCACGAGGCGGGTCTCGCCGGTGGTGATCGCGGGCGCGCGGCGCTCCACCACGATGTCGCCGTGCAGGGACAGGCGCGCGAGGTCGAGCTCGCCGGCCAGCCGCACCAGCGTGGCGCGCAGGCCTTCGCTCACCGGGCCGTGCCCGCGCAGGTCCACGTCGAGTCCGGCTTCGGTGGCGGTGAAGGCGACGTCGAGGGGCTTGCGGCCGTGGCCGAGGGGAGCGCTCAGCGCCCGCGCGACGGCCGGCGCACGGTGGAGCTGCTCGACGGTGATGGGGCAATGGTCGATGGCCACGAGGGCGTGACTGCGCGCCTCCATCAACCCGGCGACGCCCTTGCCGTCGATCTCGCGCACGTGGAGCGTCAGCCGGCGGCGGCCCGACCCATGGGCATCGCGCGCGGGCTCGCATGGCACGTCGATTCCGGCCTGGGCCAAGCCCTGCGCGAGGTTGCCCCGCTTCCAGGCGGCGTAGGGCTCTGGCGCGAGATGCTGGACCGCGCAGCCTCCGCAGGTTCCGAAATAGCCGCAGAACGGGTCGATCCGGTCCGGGGAGGGCGTTTCCACCGCGACGAGGGACACGCGCGCGCCCTCCTTGCGAATCGAGACGCGCTCGCCGGGCAGGGCATAGGGGACGACGGTGCCGTCCGTCGCCATGCCGTCGCCGCGCTGCCCGAGGCGCGCGATGTCGACGGTACGAAGGGTCTGTTGTTCGGTCATGGTCGTGTCCGTCATGGGCGCACCGTCGAGCGTGCCCCGATGAGGAACTCGCGATTGCCGTCGCCACCGGCGACAGGGGAGGGGATGAGGCCGAGGACCGACAGGCCGAGATCGGTGACGAGGTTCGTCACCTCCTCGCAGACCGCCTGGTGGACGGCCTCGTCGCGCACGATGCCGCCGCGCCCGACCCGGTCGCGCCCCGCCTCGAATTGAGGCTTGATCAATGCCGCCAGGGCCGCACCGGGAGCCATGAGCGGCACGATTGCGGGCAGGACAAGGCGAAGGGCGATGAAGCTGACATCGACCGCCACCAGGGACGGTGCGCGCGGGATCGCCGCGGTGTCGAGGCCACGCACGTCCCGGCCCTCGAGGCTGGTCACGCGGGGATCGCCGCGCAGGGAGGCATGCAGCTGGTCGCGGCCGACATCGACGGCATAGACATGCCCGGCACCGGCTTTCAGCAGCACGTCGGTGAAGCCGCCGGTGGACGCGCCGACATCGAGGCAGACGAGCCCGGCCGGATCGAATCCGAACGCCGCCAGCGCGGCCTGCAGCTTCAGCCCGCCGCGCGAGACGAAGGGGTGCGGCGCGCTCGCAACGATCCGCGCCCTGGGGTCGAGCCTGTCGGAGGCGCGGGTCACGGGGCGGTCGTCGGCGGTGACGAGGCCCGCCTCGATCGCCGCCTGGGCCCTCGCCCGACTCTCGAAATGGCCACCCTCGACCAGGAGCCGATCGGCCCTCACCCGGTCCACCGTCATCGAACCCTTACGATCCCGTGTGATCTCTCGCCTAAGATCCGATTCCCCGGATCGAGGCCAGACCAACCGGGCCACCCCGTCTCAGCTACGGGAATTCTCGGGTTTGTCCATCCGGGCAACGACATGGCCCGCTTGCGTGCCCGTCGAAGCCCATGGATGATCCACACCCGGTCCTCGGGCGTTGGCGCCCGTCATACCGGATCACAGAACAGGACGATCGATGGGTACCCCGAGGGAAGTCGAGCTGAAGCTGGATTGCGGCGCCGCGGAACTGGCGGAGTTGGGGCGCCACCCGCTGCTTGCCGTCGAGCAGCCGACGGAGGCCGAGTTCCTGTCCGCCACCTATTACGACACGGCTGACCGGGCGCTTCACCGCAAGGGGATGACCCTGCGGGTTCGCCGGCATGGGGAGCGTCACGTCCAGACGGTGAAGGCCGCATCTTCGGCGGCCGGCTTGTTCGACCGCTCGGAATGGGAATGGGCCGTGGACGGCCCGGCACCGGACCTGTCGCTCCTCGAGGAGACGCCGGTGCCGGAGGTACTCGCCAGCGCGTCCTCGCCCGACCTCGCCGCCGTCGTCACCACCATCATCGAGCGTACCACCCGGGCCGTCGCCCATGGACACTCGCGCATCTCGGCGACCCTCGACCAGGGGCGGGTGGAGACGCCGGTCGGCGACGCGCCCATCTGGGAACTCGAACTCGAACTGATCGAGGGCGATCCGGCGGACCTGTTCTCCCTGGCGCAGAGCCTCGCTGAGACCGTGCCCCTGCGGCTCGGCGTCTTGTCGAAGAGCGAGCGCGGCTTCCGGATCCTCGGCGAGACCCTGCGGCGTCCGAGCAAGGCCGGAGCGGTCAAGCTCGACCGGGACGCTTCGGCGGCCACGGCCTTCCGCACTATCGCCGTCGCCTGCCTGACCCATCTGCGGCTCAACGAGGATGTCTTCCTCAAGACGCGCGACCCGGAAGGGCTGCACCAGATCCGCGTCGCCCTGCGGCGGCTGCGCTCGGCCTTCACCCTGTTCAAGCCGATTCTCGTGAGCGATCCCGCCGCAACGACCCTGCGCGAGGAGATCAAGCGCGTCACCGAGCCGTTCGGGCACGCCCGCAACCTTGATGTCTTCCTCAGCGAGACCCTGGCCGACGAGATGGCCCGGAGACCGGAGGAGGTGGGGCTCGACGATCTGCGAATCCGCCTCGAAGCCGAGCGGGATCGCGCCTACGGGACCGTCTTCACGATCCTGGAATCGCAAGCCTGGCGCAGCCTGATCCTCGATCTGTCCGCCTGGATCGAGACCGGGCCGTGGCGCGGCAAGGCGAATCGGGAGGCGGTCTCCGCCCGCGACCATGCCGAAGCCATGCTCGACAAGGCCCGCCGGCGCATCCGCAAGCGCGGCCGCCATCTCCAGCGCCTCGATGCGGAGGCCCGCCACGAGGTGCGAATCGAAGCCAAGAAGCTGCGCTACGGCGCGGAATTCTTCGCCTCGCTCTATGCGGAGAAGAAGGCGCAGAAGCACCACAAGGCGTTCGTCTCGGCCCTCTCGGACCTGCAGGACCATCTCGGCGCGCTCAACGACCTCGCCACCGCCCATTCCGTAATCGCGAGCTTGGCGAGCGCCGAAACCGGGGAGACCTCCGGCATCGACGGGCGGGCGCTGTTCGCCGCCGGCCTCACCGCCGCCGATGGCGAAGCCCGCACCAACGATCTGCTCAAGGCGGCGGAGAAGGCACACGAGGAACTGCTCGACGTGAAACCGTTCTGGCGCTGAATCGCGGCCTCAGACCAGACGGTGGTGAGTGAACCTCATTACCGTCTGCCTACGCGGCGGCGGGCGTCCGCCGATCGCGCCGAGGAGGGCCACCGGTCGGGATCGGCGTCGCTCGGTCTCAATCACCGCGCACGCTCAGGGCATAGAGCGTGATCGCGGCGGCGTTCGATACGTTGATGCTGCGGATCTCGCCGCTGAACGGAATACGGGCGAGGACGTCGCAATTGTCCCGCGTGCGCTGGCGCAGTCCCTTGCCCTCGGCACCGAGCACGATCACCGCAGGCCGCTTCGGCCCGACGGAATCGAGGGTGGCCTCTCCCTCCGAATCGAGACCGATGCGGGTGAAGCCGCGCTTGCCCAGATCGATGAGCGCATCGGACAGGTTGCGCACGATCACGAGGGGAACGTGTTCGAGCCCGCCCGAGGCGGATTTGGCCAGTACGCCCGTGGCGGTGGGCGAATGCCGCGCCGTGGTGATGATGCCCGCGACGCCGAACGCGGCGGCGGTGCGGACGATGGCGCCGACATTGTGCGGGTCGGTGATCTGGTCCAGCGCCAGCAGGAGCGCATCGTCCGGAAGGTCGTCGAGATCCGGGCCGGGGAGGGGATCGGCTTCGAGATAGAGGCCCTGATGCACGGCGTCCGCCCCGAGCAGGGCGTTGATCGCGTTGGGGCGCACCAGTTCGGCGTCGATCCGGAGTTGGCCGAGTTCCTCGGTCAGGCGCGCCAGGGCGTTCTCGGTGGCGAGCAACCGATGCAGCCCGCGCCCCTCGTTCGCCAGCGCCTGCGACACCGGGTGCCACCCATAGAGCACGACGTGATCGCCGATTGACCCGCGCGGCCCGGAGGAGGGCGGACCATGACGAAACCGGTCGCGTTGGCCACCGGGGCGGCCGGTGCGGGGTCCGCCCGGCACGTCGCGTCGCGTATTCATGGTGTAATCCACTGTCTGACGGCACGATCGAAACGCCGCGCCGATGCTGAGCAGCGACAAAGCGACCGCCATGCCGTTCGTCAAGCGTGAAACACCGCGAAACACCGGTTGCCCTGCCGGGAGAAGCCGCCTATAGAACCCTCGCTCTCGAGCAAGCGCCCTTCGTCTATCGGTTAGGACGTCAGCCTTTCACGCTGAAAAGGCGGGTTCGACTCCCGCAGGGCGCGCCATTAGGCTTCTTAGCCATTGCCTAGGCTGAAATAGCGCGAAAATCAGTTCCTTAGCAGGCGCCGGTCATACAGTCCGGTGGTGCAAACCATTGATGGCATTGAGGTCATACCCCCTCCGCGAGAGGATGGGCTCATACTACTTCTGCAGCGTGATTCCAGGGGACCCAAGGTCCTTCGTGCCACCCCATGGGCGGGGAAGGCAACTGGAAGTTGAGCCTCAGGACGCCCCCCCTGGCCATCGCGAAGCAAGTAGGCTCGCGCGTCCCAAGGGACTGTATGGCGCACTTCGCGGCTGTGGAGCGGCTCAAGCGCGGTGAGAGGCCTACCCTCCAAGTTGGGCAGTCGGTCATGCCCAAGGATGCGGAGATCGAGGCGGGCGAATTGGCGCGGCTCCTCACCGAGGACGATGCGGTGGCGGCCGGCCGCTGGTCTCCGGCAGGGCCACCGCCTCGCGTTTGAACTCTGGCGTGACACCGAAGGTGCAGCGAAGCAAACTCGCGTCTCGTCTTGGCCATCAATCACCTTCCCCGCCCGCAAGGAGCGTATCAAAGGTGTCCGCGAAACCGGGGGAGGATCGGTATGCCGATGCTAACCCTTACGAACGGCCTCAAGAACGGTCGCCGAGTTGTACGCCGCGGCATACCCTTGCGGACGACGACGTGTCGCTACTGCCGGGCGAGCGGGCACGATCAACGTGGCAACGCCACTGTCGGCCCCTTTCGGTAAGAGCATGAGGCTGGATCACAGTTCCGCAATCGGTCAAATATAACAATCGCAAGTGCGACCAAGACCGCAAGTATTAAAATCTGCGTCTTACTATCCATCGCTCAGCCCCTCACGAATAGCGCGGCGATAGCATGGATCACGGTCGCTCCGCCTACGGGTGCTACAAAGAGGAGCAATACGTTTACCCCGATGATCCAGACCACCGCTCTTTCCTGGCCTCTGGTTAGCGGAGGCTTGCGGGCTGGCGGCTCCCACGATGGTTCTCTCGGCGGCTTCCAACCTTCGTCCACGAACATGAGGCGACCTCATCCGGGCCGAGACCGCATGACCTCGCGGCTGGCACGGAGATGGTAGGACTCGTTGGTGGGCCGGCGCAATCATTCGCATGACGGGAGGGGGCAGGGGCCATCAGGTTCGGCCCGAGGGAAACCCGGCGGCGGGCATGGGGGGACATGCTGATCCGCCGGTACGAGCAAGGCCTTGCCAAAAGGTATCCATCGACATCAGCGATGATGTTCAGGGTGAAGTGCCGGTCGACGGCGGCTCATCGATTCGACGTCCAGCCCTATCGATGTCAGGCGCCGAGGCCGACCTGCATGGCGGCGGGTTCGAGACTGTCGGCGGCGATCTGGCCCAAAGGCGCCTTCGGGCGCACCTCCATCCCGAGGAATCCGACCAGTGACGAGCGCGCGCGGCTCACACGGCTCTTCATCGTGCCGACCTGACAGCCGATGAGTTCCGCGGCGGCCTCGTAGGTCATCCCCTGCGCCGCGACGAGAATCAGGGCCTCCCGCTGAGACGGCGGCAGCTTGCCGAGATGCTGCCAGACCCGCTTGAGGTCGCTGCTCGCCTCCTGGGATGCCGGCGCGGCCACCTGCGCCGCCATGGCGCCATCCGCGTCCTCGACCTCCCGTTTCCGCTTGCGACACTCCGTATAGAAGTGGTTTCGCAGGATGGTGCAGAGCCAGGCCATCAGATTGCTGCCAGGCTCGAACCGATGCCGGTTCTGCCAGGCTCTCAGAAGCGTCTCCTGCACGAGATCGTCCGCCATCGCCGGGTTGATGGCGAGCGACAGGGCGAAGGCCCTCAAACCCGGCAGAGCCGTGAGCAGATCGGCGCTGAAGGCGGCATAGGCGGCGTCGCCGCGCCCGGCGGATGCGTGTGTGAGCCGGGCAATCAGATCCAACAAAGCCGGCGGCTGATCTTCCGCGACGATGCAAGCGTATACCGCCCTCAGTTCGGCCCCCAGATGCACGCGCACCGCCTCCGGTATCCCTCCCTTGGCGGGGCGCTCCAAGGACTGACCATCAGCCTCGGCCGGTTGCGGTGATTGCGCCATTCCCGGTTTGCGAACGTCCATCCATCCCCCCTCGGCAGTCGGCACGCCGTGCGCGCCGGGCTCATTGGGCAATGCCAACGGGAGCTTTTGGCAAATGAAAGCTGAACGCAGGCTAAAGGAATTCTAAACTGAGGGTGAAATCGTATCGCCCGATGTCGAGGGAGACCCTACCGAGGCTGAATGCCAAGCTTTGCTGTATTCATCCCGGATGCAGGGTGACCAGACACGCTCACTGGGGATCGAGGCGGCCGGGTCCCGCTCTTCCCTCACACGACGCTCGAAATGGCACCGGGCGGGTGTGCCAGCAGGGTCGCCAGAAGGCCGAGGCCGTATCGCAGGGCCTCGCTGTCGGGCGCGGCGCCGAGAGAGACGCGGATCGCGTCGGGGGCCGGACCGACGGCGAAGGCATCGCTCTGGATCACCGACACCCCGAGCTGGCGCGCATGCGCCCCGAACTCGCCCCGCCGCCACGGCGCCGGGAGCGGGAGCCAGAGATGGTGCCCGCAGGGATGAGCGTGGACTTCGAGGCCGACGAGCGCCTCCCGCGCCACGACCTGACGGCGGCCATTCTCGCGCCTGATGGACCCGACGATCGCGTCGAGGTCTCCGTGGGTGATCCAGTGGGAGGCGAGGGCGGCGGCCAGCGGTGAGGCCATCATGCTGATGGCGCGCAGCTCGGCCGCGACACGGACCGCTTCGTTCGTGCCCGGCACGACGACATAGGCGATGCGCAAGCCCGGAGTGACGCATTTGGACAGGGTCGCCACATGCCAGGTGATGTCGCCGGCCAAAGCCGCGAACGGGGCCGGAGCGTCCGGCGGCAGGGCGCCGTAGGCATCGTCCTCGATGATCGCGACCCCGTGGGAGCGGGCGATCTCGGCGATCCGCTCGCGACGGGCCAGCGGGAGCGTCGCCGTCGTCGGGTTGTCGAGGGTCGGCACCAGGTAGAGGGCGCGCGGCCTCTCGGCCCGGCAGCGCTCGAGGAAGGATTCGGGGTCGATGCCGTCGCCATCGGTCGCGAGGGGAAGCAACCGGGCTCCGCGCCGCTCGGCCGCCATACGCAGGCCCGGATAGGTCAGGGCGGGAACGCAGAGCGCGTCGCCGGGCCTGAGCAGCACGGCGAGAACGGCCGAGAGGGCGGCCTGCGCCCCGCCGGCCACGATGACCCGCTGGACCGGCACGGGACCCAGCCGGCGAGCGAGCCAAGTCGACGCAGCCGCGCGATCCGCTAGATTGCCGGCGCTGTCCTGATACTGCATGCGGTCGAGGAAGCCCGCCGAGGCGGAAAGCCGCGCCAGACCCGCCTCCATGCGCTCGGCGAGCCGCGCCTCCGCCGGCTGGGGCGGCATGTTCATGCTGAAATCGACGCTCGCCGATGGGTCCGGCGCCCTGACCTTCGCCAGCGGCGGCGCGGCGGCGCGAACGAAGCTGCCTCGCCCGGCCGAGGCATCGATCAGCCCGGCCCTCCGCGCTTCGTTGAACGCCCGCGTGACGGTGGTGAGATCGACGTCGAGATGCTTGGCCAAGCTGCGCTGCGGCGGCAGCCGCATGCCGGGGGCGAGGCGCCCGGTGCGAATGTCGTCCGCCAGGACCCGGACGATGGCCAGATATTTCGGCCCGGCCTCGTCCAGGATTGTAGGGCTCCACGATTCCATCATTGACCCTACATCACGCAAAGTTGTATGCATACATCGAACAGAGGCGCAGGCTTCCCAGCCCATAAGCCGCCAGCAGCACCATAAGCTGCAAGGCAATGTATGGATTTTTGTACCATACAATCTGTAGCCCGCAAACCTGAGCCGCTGCCGATCGAGTGCGGGACGTGAGCCAACATCAAGGAACCTCGACCATGGACGGAACGACGGATCGATCCCTGTTGTCGGTGGGCCTGCGCTGCCGATGCCCGCGCTGCGGCGAGGGGCGGCTGTTCGATGGCTTCATCACCTTGAAGCCGGCATGCGAGGCCTGCGGCCTCGATTACGGCTTCGCCGATCCGGCGGACGGCCCCGCCTTCTTCATCATGATGTCGATGGCATTTCCCGTCACCGCCTTCGGGATCTGGCTGGAACTGACTTACGATCCGCCACTCTGGATCCATGCGGTGCTCACGCTCCCTCTGCTTCTCCTGGCCTGCGTGCCGATCATCCGCCCGCTCAAGGGGCTCTTCATCGCGAGCCAGTACATCAACAAGGCCGAGGAAGGCCGCTTCGCGGTCCGGGCCGTGCCGAAGGCCGGGCCGGAAGCCGGGCCGGAAGCCGGGCGTTGAGCCCAACGACGCAATGGGGCAGGGTTCGTCGACGAGACTGCGCTGCCGAGTCGTTTTCCTGCCCGTTCCCAACGACCATTCAGGTTGATCGACATGCTGTCGGACGTTGACGCCCTCCTGCTCGCGAGAATCCAGTTCGGTTTCACGGTGGCCTTTCACATCGTGTTCCCGGCGTTTTCCATCGGGCTCGCCAGCTTTCTCGCAGTGCTGGAGGGGCTCTGGCTGGCGACGGGCCGTCAGGTCTTCCTCGATCTGTTCAAATACTGGATCAAGATTTTCGCCATTGCCTTCGCCATGGGCGTCGTGTCCGGGCTGGTCATGTCCTACCAGTTCGGTACGAACTGGTCGGTCTTCTCCGACAAGACCGGGCCGGTGCTCGGCCCGCTGATGGCCTACGAGGTGCTTTCGGCCTTCTTCCTCGAAGCCGGCTTCCTCGGCGTGATGCTGTTCGGCATGTCCAGGGTCGGGCCGAAGCTGCATTTCTTCGCCACCCTCATGGTGGCGATCGGCACCTTCTTCTCGGCCTTCTGGATCCTGTCGGTGAATTCCTGGATGCAGACGCCGCAGGGCTACGGCATCAATGAAGCCGGCCAGTTCATCCCGGAGGATTGGTGGGCGATCGTCTTCAATCCCTCCTTCCCATACCGTCTCGTCCACATGGTGCTGGCCGCCTACCTCACGACATCCCTCGTGGTCGGGGCGGTGGGCGCCTGGCACCTGCTGCGCGACCGCTACAATCTCGGGGCGCGGACGATGTTCTCGATGGCCATGTGGATGGCCGCCATCGTCGCGCCGCTGCAGATCCTGGCCGGCGACGCCCATGGGTTGAACACCCTCGAGCACCAGCCCGCCAAGGTCATGGCGATGGAGGGGCATTACGAGAGCCATCCGGACGGGGCGCCGCTGATCCTGTTCGGCCTGCCGAACCAGGCGGAAGGCCGGGTCGATTACCAGGTCTCCATCCCGAAACTGTCCTCGCTGATCCTCAAACACGGGTGGAACGAGCCGCTGAAGGGGCTCGATACGGTGGACCGGAAGAACTGGCCGCCGGTTCCGGTGGTGTTCTGGTCCTTCCGCGTGATGATCGGCCTCGGCATGCTGATGCTGCTGCTCGGCGTCTCCAGCCTGTATGCGCGCTACAGGAAGGCGCTCTACGACTGGACGCTCCTGCACCGCTTCGCCATCGCCATGGGTCCGGCCGGTTTCGTCGCGGTGGTGGCGGGCTGGATCACTACGGAGGTGGGGCGGCAGCCCTTCACGGTCTACGGCCTGCTGCGCACGGCGGAATCGGCGTCGCCCCTGTCAGCGCCGGCCGTCGGCTCATCCCTCGTCGCCTTCGTGCTGATCTATTTCGCGGTGTTCGGCATGGGGATCTTCTACATCCTGCGTCTGATGGCGAAATCCCCGCATCTCGGCGAGCACGGGATCGAGCCCGGCGTTCCGATCCGCACCGCGGGCATCACGCCCGCGCATTCGGTCGATCCCGGCCGCTCCCTCCATCCGGCCGAGTGAGGATTCCACCATGCTCGCGAGCATCGACCTGACCGTCGTCTGGGCCTTCATCATCGCCTTCGCGGTCTTCGCCTACATCGTGATGGACGGGTTCGATCTCGGCCTCGGGATCCTGTTCCCGGCATTCCGGCCGGGGCAGGAGCGGGACACCGCCATGAACTCCGTGGCCCCGGTCTGGGATGGCAACGAGACCTGGCTGGTCCTGGGCGGGGGAGGCCTGTTCGCCGCCTTTCCGCTCGCCTACGCGGTGATCATGCCGGCCCTCTATGCGCCGATCATCGCCATGCTGCTGGGCCTGATCTTCCGGGGCGTCGCGTTCGAGTTCCGGTGGCGCGACCTCGGCCACCGGGCCCTGTGGGACATCGCCTTCACCGGCGGATCGGTGGTGGCCACCTTCGCGCAGGGTGTCGCCCTCGGTGCCCTGCTGCAGGGCATCAAGGTCGAGGGCCGCGCCTATGCCGGCGGCTGGTGGGACTGGCTGTCTCCCTTCAGCGTGCTCGTCGGAATCGGCCTGGTCTGCGGCTATGCGCTCCTGGGGGCGACCTGGCTCGTCATGCGCACGGAAGGATCGCTGCAGGAACGCGCCCGCTCGCTGTCCCTGTGGCTCGGCGCGGCGACGATCGCGGCCGTGGCTGCGGTGAGCGCGGCGACGCCGTTCCTGAAGGGACAATACTGGGAGCGCTGGTTCTCGATGCCGAACGTGCTGCTCACGGCGCAGGTGCCGATCCTGGTCGCCGTCGCCTCGTTCCTGTTCTTCCGCCTGCTACGGAAGGGGGCCGAGACCGCGCCGTTTCTCCTGGCCCTCGGTCTGTTCCTGCTCTCCTTCGCCGGGCTCGGCATCAGCATCTTCCCGGATATCGTGCCCGGCCGCATCACCATCTGGGAAGCCGCCTCGCCGCATGCGAGCCAGGTCTTCCTCCTGGCCGGCGCGTCCGTGCTGATCCCCATCATCCTGGCCTATACCGCCTACTCGTACTGGGTCTTTCGCGGAAAGGTCGATGAGGCGGGGTACCATTAATGGAGCCCGCCGCGTTTCGCCGAAACCCGTCGCCGCTGTGGCGGCGTCTGCTCTGGTTCGCGGCGATCTGGGCGGCCAGCATCGTCGCCCTCGGGATCGTCTCCTTCGGTCTGCGCGCCTGGTTGAAGACCGGTTAGTACCGGGCGGCCGAGAGCGTCCCGCCGGGTTTCTCCTTCGTCCCGTCCTACGGAACGTGCTCCCGAACGAGAGGTGGTGCGGAGCCCTTCGACGAAATCCGAAGAGCCCCGCAGGTCGAAGCGGTCACGACGAACGGTTAGCGTGCGTCATGAAGAACCGCACCATCTCCCGGCTGGCATCGGGGCCGCGCGGATCGGTGTAGGTTCCGTCGCTGCTTCCGCCTGACCAGGCATGGCCGGCGCCGTGAAGCGCCCAATGTTCGAGCATGGCGCGCCCGGACGCATCCGTCCGGACCGTACGGGTGAAGCCCATCCCGCTCTCGGACGTCCCTTGGGTCGCCGTGCGCGCAAGCGAGGCGCCCGGCATCGCGAGGGCGATGACCTGTTCGCCGTTGACCGGCTTCACCGTCTTGTCGGCATCCCCGTGGAAGACGATGGTCGGCACGCCCGGACCGTTCTGCGGCGCCTTGGAAGTACCGCCCCCATTCATGGCGGCGAAGGCGGAGGGCATGTCGCTGGCTGCCCCGCACGGCAGCCCGGAATGGACGCCGACCGCCGCGAAGACATCCGGATAAGTCGCCGCCATGATCGCCGCCGCCGCCCCGCCGGCCGACAGGCCCGCCGCATAGACCCGGCTCGGATCGGCGGAGAACTCCTTCACCACCTCCAGGGCGATGCCGGCGATCAGGGACGGTTCGCCGCGACCCCGCTGTTGATCACCCGCGTTGAACCAGTTCCAGCACTTCTGCATGTTGGCCGATTGCGGCTGGCCGGGATAGGCCACGAGGAACGTCTGCTCCTCGGCGAGTGCGTTCATGCGGGTTCCGGCGGCGAAATCGTCCGGGTTCTGGGTGCAGCCATGCAGCATGACGACGACGGGAAGGGCCTGGCCCCGGTAGCCGCTGGGGACATAGACCTTGTAGGCCCGGCTGCCCGCCTCGTTGCCGAAGCTCCGCTCCTCGAACCGCGCCCCTTCCGGGACGGCGAGTGTGGCGCCCCGCGCCGATCCGATACCCTGTCCGAGGTCGGGCATCGCGCCCATCTTGGGGAAACGCTCGCGCAGGGCCTGGATCGTCTCCGCGAGGCCCGGCCGTGCGAAGGCGGTTTTCGCCGTGCTCGCCGCCCCATCGGCGGACGTGCGGTCGGTGCCGGGCGCGCTCCAGGCCCCGCCGGACATCGTGGGCGCCACCATGTCGATGGTCCCGGCAGCAGCGTGGGGGCCGGTCGGTGTCGACGGAACGGGCCGTCCCTGGAGCAGGGCCATCGCCTCGCTCAACTGGCCCGCGCGGGTGAGACGGGTCACCTCACCCATGTCGATGGTCGAAAAAGCGGTCATGGTCACGATCCTGGATGGGGTGAAGGCACGGAACGGCGTTCCGCCCGGGTCATGGCGAATGGGTCAGGCGATGCGGTCGGCCAAGGCCGCCTTGACTTCGGGACTGGCCTGGAAGGCCCCGAGAACCTGCACCGAGGCGATGGCCTGTCGGGCCAGCTCCGGCGTCACATCGAACGCGATGCTGGCGAGGCCGAGCACCTGAATGTGCAGCGGCGTCCCCGCATCCCTGGCGGCTTCGAGATCGCGGACGCTGTAGTGGGACAGCCCGAGGCTGAGTTGCTTGCGGGCGACCGATTGCTTCACCGCGTCGCCCTGACGGTCGAGCTGATTGCGCACGGCCGTGCGGATGAAGTCGGCACGGTTGGCATAGAACCCGTCCCGAACCAGGAGGTCGATCTGGCCGAGATCGACGAAGCCGAGATTGAGGGTCAGCTTCTCGCTGTCGGGCGCTTTGGGACGAAGCTCACGAACCGTACCCGACATCGAAAAACATCCCCATACCATCTCGTTGGATGGTCTGTAGATGGTGCGCCGCAGCACGAGCGCAAGTGCCAGCGTGGAATCGGGGTACGCGAATGAGGGAATTGGGGCGAGCGCCACGCGGCGGGCCCGTCACTCACAATGAGGTGGCCCTTCGGATCGCGAGCACCGGGTGCGATACGTCGCATTCCAAACGCGCGCGGCGCTTCGTGCGCCTCCGGCGGGCGACAGCGGGCGTCCTCACCCGCCGCCTGGAATACCCTATGCGTCCTCGCTCACGCAGCTCTCATCACGGCCGCCGCCACCGGCCCGGTTCACCCATGATGCTCACGTTCTGGCTCGACCAGCCGATCTGGCTGATTTTCGGGACCCTTGCGCTTCTCGTCTCGGCCTGGTGCCTGATCCTGATGGTGCTCACCAACTCGAAGCGGACGCGTCCCGTCGTGGTGGCGGTGGCGACCGGGATCGCCCCCGCCTTCGTGGGTGTCCTGTCGGTACTGCTGTCGCTCCTGATGGGATTCGTCGCCAACGATGCGTGGGAGCGCCAGAGGCAAGCCTCCCGCGTCGTCCAGACGGAGAGCGCTCAGGCGCGGGCCGTGTTCAACCTGAGCCGGTCCGTGTCGAAGGATCTACCGGATATCCGCATGATGCTGGCGGAGTACATCGAGGCCATCGTGGTCGAGGAATGGCCGGCGATGGCCAATGGCGGAAAGGCATCATCGAAGGCGGATCTGGCCTTCGGCCGGCTGCTCCAGGCCGTGGTGGCGCCGAATTTCGACATCGTCGTCGGACGAGCCAATCACTCCGCTCTCCTGGCCGCCACCCTCGCCCTGCAAACCGCCCGGAGCGAACGGCTCGCCCTCAGCGAGGTGGAGGGGGACGACAGCAAGTGGGCGACCCTGCTCGCGCTCCTGGCCCTGACCCTGCTGGTCATCGCCGCGATCCACACCGAACGACCCGCGTCGCAGGCAATGACATTGACCGTCTTCGGTCTGGCGATGGTGATCACGCTGGGCGTCGTTGCGATGCACGAACGCCCCTTCGGCGGACCGCTGGCGATTCGTCCGTCATTGCTGGAACAGGTCCGCACGGTCATCGACCCGGGCAGCTGAGAACCCCGCTCCCCGCGATGAGCGCGGACCTACCGCAGGGTCGGGGACTCGCCGGCATGAAGGGCGCGTCCCTCATCGGGACCGCTGACGGCGTTCAGGCGTTCGAGATGCTCGAAGACATGCGCGAAGGCTTGTGTGACGGCCTGCTCGAACGATCCGTCACCCTTGCCCTGTGCGGTTTTCAGGGCGGCCAGGAGAGCTTGATGTTTCTCGGTGTCGCTCGACATGGCGGTCTCCTCGGCCGGGCGGAATGCCGGCTCGTGAGGGCAAGCGCGGGGAGCGGGGTCGGGTTCCCATGCGGCCGGGGGCGGTCAGAGATCGGATCTGGGATCGGTCTTGCCGCCGGCTCCCCCAATGGGGCCACCGAGCGTCGCCTTAAACCAGGCGACAACCCGATCGATCACGGGCTGCTGAAACCAGGGCAGGTCGCCGTGGCCCGCTCCCTCGACCAGCACATACTCCGCCTTGTTGCCCTTCGCCCGCAGGGCTTCGAACAACTGCTTGCTCTGCACCGGCGAGACGAGCGTGTCGGCGGTGCCGTGCATGATCAGGAAAGGCGGTTCATCGGCGCCGAGATGACCCATGGGACTTGCCGCCAGCGCCTTTGCGGGATCGGCCGAGATCGAAGCACCGGCGAAGTCGCGAAAGGCCGGTCCGTTGACCAAGAGCGCTTCGGTCACCGCAGGCGATTGGTGCATGAGTTGAACCGCCGAAGAAAATCCCTCGCCGATATTGAGGAGGTTCGAGATACCGTAAAGGGTCACCGCCGCCTGCACATCGGAGGACCGATCGAGATGATCGCCCTTGTCGAAGGCTTTCTCTCCACCGGTGACGCCGACCATCTGCGAGAGATAGCCGCCGGCGGAATCGCCGAGCACGCCGATACGGGCCGGGTCGATGCCGTATTCGGCCGCATGAGCCCGCAGGTAGCGCACGGCCGCCTTGCCGTCCTGCACCAGAGCCGGGAACCGGTCGGGAACGACGCGATACTCGGCGGCGGCGACGACGAAGCCGGCCTCGGCCAACGCCGAGCGCATTTCGAAGTATTTCTCATGGTCGGCAGAGGTAAATCCGCCACCTGGAAAATAGACGATCGCAGGCTTCTTGTCGTTGGTGCGTGGCACGAGAAGCGACATACGCAATTGTCTGACCGCACGCATCGATCGGATCTGGGAATAGATCACACCGCTGATCTGGTCGACCTGGCTTCGGCTTCCTTCGACGCGAACGACCTGAGCCCCCTCGGAATAACCGGGCAGTTGCGCGTCATTCGCCGATGCCTGCTGAGAAAGCCCACTCACAGCCATGACGCCTCCCAAGCAGAGAGCCCGGATCAGTCGCATAGGATGCCCCTTTGTCGGTCGAGATGACATGACCCTACACCAAGAACCGGTCAGGTCATGTGTCAGCCGCACGGCGTGGCTCCCTGGCCGTTCGTCCGGGCAACATGATCACCGCCCGGTGGTCGGCACCGCAACCGTCGCGGACGGCGACATCGGCGAACATGTCAACAGCGGCGGGCCGAGCATGAAGATCCTCCCGCGACCGAAGCGCTTCTTAGGACGCAGAACCGATGACCACTTTTGCGAAACCCGCCCAGCCAATCCCGGCCAGCGCAACGGCATCACCTTGGCCGGAGACCTGTCAGAACCCAGTGTTTCGTCACCCGCCCGCCCTGTTCGGCCCTCTCATCGACTGGCATCGATCAGGATCTGGATATCCTCCCCCTCCTTGCGGGTCGGGTAGGTGCGAAGAGCACGAAAGGACCATCCCGCCGAGACGGCACCGTTCGCGAGCGCGAACCATGCCAGGTGCCGCGGGCAGAACAGGCGCCCTCCGGAGCAATGGCCCAGGGCGAGATCCGCCCCCTCATGCGGGCAGGCCCGTTCCGCGGCGAAGATCCCGTCGCCATCCTGCACGAGGACGAGATGACGGCCCGCCACGAAGACCGGGATGATCGCATTGCCGGCGAGCGCGTCGATACGGCAGACGTGAACCCAGCGCCCGCTGTCAGCCGCCGAGATAGGCTTGGCGCACATGAGGATCTGCGATCAACGTCGAGCCTGTTCCCGCCAGCACAATCCGGCCGGTCTCCAAGAGGTAGGCGTAGTCGCAGAGTTCCAGGGCCGCGAAGGCGTTCTGCTCCACCAGGAGGACCGTGGTGCCGGTGTCGCAAATCGCCCGGATGACGGCGAACATGCGCTCGACGATGTTGGGGGCGAGGCCCAGCGAAGGCTCGTCGAACAGGACGAGCCGGGGGCGGGACATCAGCGCGCGGCCGATGGCCAGCATCTGCTGCTCGCCCCCCGAAAGGGTGCCGGCGGCTTGGTGCTTGCGCTCGGCGAGGCGCGGGAACTCGCCGTAGATGCGCGCGAGATCGGCGGACACCCCGGCCGGATCGCGCCGCAGGTAGGCGCCCATGGCGAGGTTCTCCGCGACGCTCATTTGCGGAAACACCCGCCGCCCCTCCGGGCAATGGGCGATGCCCTGGGCCAGCACCTTGCGCGGGTCGGTGCCGGTGATGTCCCGGCCGGCGAAGTGGATGCTGCCCGAGCGCGCCGGAATGAGCCCCGACACCGCCCGGAGCGTCGTCGACTTGCCGGCGCCGTTGGCCCCCACCAGGGCCACGAGCTGCCCTTCGTCCACCTTGAGCGAGAGCCCCTTCAGGGCTGTCACCGCGCCGTAGCCGCAGACGAGATCGCGGATCTCAAGCATCGATCGTCTCCCTGGCGGCCTGTGCGGCTTCGCGGGCGGCACTGCCCTGGCCGAGATAGGCTTCGATCACGGTCGGATCGGATCGGATCGCCGCCGGCGGCCCCTCGGCGATGAGGCGGCCGTAATTCAGCACCACGATCCGGTCGGAGACCTCCATGACCATCGGCATGTCGTGCTCGACGAGGAGGATGGTGACGCCGCGCTCGCGGATCGAGCGGATCAGACGCACGAAGACCTGGGTCTCGGAGGCGTTCATACCGGAAACCGGTTCGTCGAGGAGCATCATGGCGGGCTCCGTGGCCAGCGCCAGCGCGACCCCGACGAGGCGCTGCTCGCCATAGGCCAGGGACCCGGCCTTGTCCTGAGCCCGGCCGGAGAGCCCGACCCAGTCGAGGAGTTCACGGGTCCGGTCCCGGAGAGCCGCCTCACCGGCGCGGTCCCGCCCGAGCAGCGTATCGACCAGCCGCGCGCGGCCCCGCCGATGCAGGCCGATCATCACGTTGTCGAACACGGTGTCGTCGGGGAACACGCTCGTGCGCTGGAACGTCCGACTCAGGCCGAGACGGACGATCTCATGTGGCTGCAACCCCTGGAGGCTGGTGCCGCGGAACCGGACCTGCCCCTGGCTGGGCTTCAGGAAGCCGGTCATCACGTTGAAGGCCGTCGTCTTGCCGGCCCCGTTCGGGCCGATCAGGCTGACGATCTCGCCGGGATGGACGTCGAAATGCAGGTCGGCGATGGCGACGAGGCCGCCGAAGCGCACGCCGACATGGTCCACCGAGAGCATGGGAGCGCGGATCTCGCTCATGGCCTGGCCTCCACGGGCATCCGGGCGGGTGCGCCACCGGGCGCGTGACGGCGCATGGCGAGGCGGGCGAGGCCCGGGACGATGCCCCGGGGCATGACGAACTGGATCACGATCAGCACGAGGCCGAACACCATCCACTGCGCCTCCGGCACCATGACCGGCCTCAGGGCGACGGGGAGCAGGCCGAAGATCAGGCCACCGACGATGGGGCCGAGCAGCGTGCCCTTTCCGCCGCCCACCACCATGATGACCATGGTCACCGTGGTGGAGAACAGGAACACGTCGGGGTCGATGATGCGTAGGTAATGGGCGTAGAGGCTGCCGGCCGCCCCCGCCATCGCCGCCGAGATCACTGCCGCGAGGGTCAAGGTGCGGGTGGCGTTGATGCCCACCGAGAGGGCCAGGGACTCGTTCTCCTTCAGGCCCCGCATGGCCCGGCCGAAGCGCGAACGCACGAGGCGGGCGATGAGGGCGTAGCAGAGCGTGCCGACCACGAGGACGAGGTAGTAGTTCTGCAGCTTCGTCCGCAGGGTGGTCGTGCCAAGGCCGGGTACCCAGAAGCTGAACGGCGGGATGCCCGTCAGCGCCAGGGGACCCTGCGTCAGCTCCACCCAGTTGAGGGCGACGAGCCGCACAACTTCGGCGAAGGAGATCGTCACGATGACGAAATAGGCGCCCCGCACCCGGAAGGAGAGGCGCCCGACGAGGTAGCCGCAGGSGGCCGTCGCCAGCACGGCGAGGCCGAAGCCCACCACGGGCGGCCAGGGCTCGTGTACGATGCGAAGGCCCCAGAGCAGTTCCACGTCGAAGCCGAGGCTCGTGAGGGCGCTGACATAGGCGCCGATGCCGAAGAAGGCGATGTGCCCGAGGCTGAGCTGCCCGGTGAAGCCGAGCAACAGGTTGAGGCTCATGGCCGCGATGGTGACGATGCCCGTCGTGATCAGCGCGTTGAGCAGGTAGGGGTTGTGGCCCAGCGCGAAGGGCAGGGCGGCCAGCGCCGCCAGGATGGCGAGAGCGGGGAGGTGCCGGGTCATCCGATGCGCTCCGCCTTTGCGAAGAGGCCCGTCGGCTTGAAGATCAGCACCGCGATGATGATCAGGAAGCCCATGGCGTCCCGGTAGCCCGACGAGATGTAGCCGGCGCCCAGTTCCTCGGCGAGCGCCAGGATGAAGCCGCCGATGGCCGCCCCGGTGACGTTGCCGAGCCCACCCAGGATGACGATGGCGAAAGCCTTCAGCTCGGCCATGCCGCCCATCTGCGGGAACACCACGTAGACCGGCCCGAGGAGGGCACCGGCCGCCGCCGCGAGGCTGGAGCCGAGAGCGAAAGTCGCGGTGTAGACGAGCCGCACGTTGACCCCCATCAGCGAGGCGGTGTCGTGGTCCTGGAAGGTGGCCCGCATGGCGAGCCCGAGGCGGGTCCGGTTGATGAGCCAGTAGGTCAGGCCGATCAGCGCGAGGGCCGCGCCCAGCACGAACAGCCGCAACCACGACACCGAGACGGGTCCGAGTTGAAGGGGCGCATCCGGGAAAGGGGTCGGGATCGATTTGGCGACACCGCCGAACAGCCAGAGCGTGCCCGATTGCAGGACGATGCCGGCCCCGATCATCACCAGCATGGTCGTGTCCATGTCCGCGCCGCGCAACGGCCGCAGCAGCACGAGGTCGAGGATTGCGCCGAGCACGAGGCCGCCGAGGATCGCGGTCGGCAGGGCGGCGAAGAAGCCGAGCCCGAGGGCGGTGACGGCGAGGTACATGACGTAGGCGCCCACCGTGTAGAGCGCCCCGTGGGTGAAGTTCACCACGTTCATGATCCCGAAGATCAGGGTCAGCCCGATGCCGAGCAGGGCATAGGTTCCCCCCAGGACCAAGGTATTGAGGAGGTGCTGCAGGAATTCGGTCATCGAGGCCTCGCCTGTAAGCAGGTGATACGGTCGTCGGCTGAGCGTCAGTGTAGAGTCAGCAAGCTTGGCGCGGCTCCCTCTCCTAGAAGAAGAGGGAGCATGTTCCGCTCGTGACACCGGAGGCGAACACACGGATCAGAGAAACCCGGAGCCCCGGCCGCCGGGAGGCATGCGCGCGGCTAGAGCGTCGGCACCACGACTTTTCCGCCGTCGATCTTGACGAGGTAGACGTCGGGCTTGCTCTGGCCGCTCTCGGACCCGGCGGGGCCGGACTTGGCGAAGCGGATCGGGCCGTTGAGGCCGGTAAAATCGACCGACCAGAAGCCCTTCTTGATCGAGGCCGCATCGGCGGCGCCACCCTTCTCGATGGCCGCCGCGATGGCGCGGATGCCGTCGTAGCCGCGAAAGCTCTCGGTGACGCCGGCGAACTCGAAGCCGCGCTTCTTCCACTCGCCGATGAAGTAGGCGGTGGCCGTCGGGTTCGGGGTCTTCTCCGGGTACCAGGGCAGGAAGGTGGTGAGATGCATCGTCCCCTCGGCGGCAGCACCCGCCTGGGCGATGATCTGGTCCGGATTCTGGGAGCCGCCGGTGGTGATGATCCGCTTCTTGAGGCCGAGCGCCGCCATCTGCTTGAACAGGAGCGTCAGTTGATCGACGGCGGCCGTGATCAGAAGCGTGTCGGCATCCGAGCCCTTCAGCTTGGACAATTGGGCGTTCATGTCCTGCGCGCCCTGGTCCATGGTCTCCACGAGGCCGACCGTGACACCCTTGCCCTTGAGCATCTTGCCGAAATCGGCCGCCGCCCCCCGGCCCCAGTCGTTGTTGATGGCGAGGAAATCGACCTTCTTCAGCCCGAGCTTCTCCACCATCGGCGCGAAGGCCTCGGCTTCCAGGGCCGAGGGCGGCGAGATGCGGAAGACATAGGGGTTGCCCGAGGTGGTGATCTTGCCGGACGACGAGGTCTCCACCAGCATCGCGGTCTCGTAATCGGCGAGCTTGGGCATCACCGCGAGGGTCAGGCTGGACCCCCAGGCGCCCATCAGCACCGGGGTCTTGTCGCTGGTGATGAGTTTTTCGGCCACCGCCGCCGCTTCTGTGGGGTTGCTCTTGTTGTCCTCGACGACGAGTTCGAGCTTACGTCCCAAGACACCACCCTTGGCGTTGATCTCGTCGGCGGCGATCCTGGCGCCATTGACCACGTAGGTGCCCGACGCCGCGAAGGGTCCGGTCAGGGGCTCGTTGACGCCGATACGGATGGCCTGCGCGTGGGCCACCCCCGCCGACAGGACGAAGGCGAGGGTCAGAACGGGGATCGTGTGGCTGCGCGTCATGGTGGTCTCCGGTCTTTGGCAGTATCGCGGGCAGGATCGCGGGGAGGAGGCGACGGTCAGGGACGGCGGCCCCATGCGGCGAGGCGCCGGCGCAGGGAGGTCGTCAGCATCGTGAGGAGCAGGCGCACGGGGTTTAGGCCCGGGGCCGCCGGGGCCGGGGCACCCGAGAGCCGGGCTTCGAGGTTCGCGGCGAACTCCGCCCCGAGGCGTCCGGCGAGGTCGCGCACGAGCCCCGGCCGCCCGAACTGCGCCAGCGGTCCCTTGAGGGTGTAGCCGACGGCGAGATCGATCCGGGCGGTACCGGGGATCTCGCCCGGTCCGACGCGGTAGCGGATCTCGCCCTGCGTGGCGGAGCGTCCGCCCGCGTCGCTGCCGGCGCCGAGGATGCGACCCGTGCGAGCCGCCTCATCGCGAAAGATCCGGGCGCGACCCCGAAAGCGCGCGGCGATCGGCCCGATCCGCACTTGAAGCGCGCCCTCGACGGCGTCCGGAGTCGGCTGGCCCGTCAGCATGGCGCCGGGCAGGCAGGCGGCCACGGCCTCGACGTCGCCGAACAAGGCGAAAACGGTGTCGGGCGGGTGCGCCACGGTGAAGGCCTGGTCGAACCGGTGCGCGGGCACGAAATCGCCGTCGAGATCGGCAATCGACGGTGCGGTCTCGGCCTGCGCGACGGGCCGTAGGGGCGTGCGGGCCGCATCCGATGCCGGGCCGGACGATGTGCCGAGGCGCGCGCCGACGGGGCCGAGGCCGCGCTGTCCGCCGGTCGTCGGCCCGATGCCGCGGGCGCGACGCTCGGCGATGACGCCGCGCACCGCCCGGACGATGCCGACATAACCGGTGCAGCGGCATAGATTGCCCGAGAGGCCGGCACGGATGCGGCGCTCGTCGGCGTCCGGCAGGCGCAGGACGAGGTCGCGGGCGGCGATGAGCATGCCGGGCGTGCAGTAGCCGCACTGAAGGGCGTGCTCGCGGTTGAAGGCGGCGCGCAACTCTCCAGTGACGGGGTCGTCGTCGAGCCCTTCGATGGTGGTCACCTCGGCGCCCGCGCAGGCGCCGGAGAAGGTCAGGCAGGCCCGCGCCGGCTCGCCGTCGAGGAGCACCGTGCAGGCGCCGCAGATTCCGTGCTCGCAGCCGAGATGGGTTCCAGTGAGGTCGAGGGTGTCGCGCAGGACGTCGGCGAGATGGGTGCGCGGCTCGGCCCGAAGGCTCCGCGCCCGGCCGTTGACGGTAAGGGTGAGGGGCGGGCTCTCGTCGCGGAGGGCGAACGATGCGGTGCTCATGCGGCCTCGCCGACTGTGCGTGTGAGGGACGGCGGCGCAGCGGCCGCCTGCGCGATGGCGCGCGCCAGAACGGTGACGTGGACGTGGCGGTCGACGGCGTCGGCCATCCCGGCCCCGCGCAGGAGCGCATCGGCCGCCCGGGCATCGAAGCGTTCGGCGAAGTCGGGGCCGATCCGGCCGCCGAACAGCTCGGATGCGTCCGCGATCACGAGGGGCGCACGCTCGATGGCGCCGATCACCACGCGGCCGCGCCCGGCATGGGGCTCGATCCGCACGGCCCCGATGGCGTGGGCGAACTCGCCGATCTTGGAGCAATGCTTGACGTAGCCCCAGGCGGTACCGGGAGGGAGGGCGGGAATCCGCACGGCGACCAGCATTTCGCCGGGCGCCAGGGCCACGTCGAGGGCGCCGGTGACGAAGTCCTCCAGGGCCAGCCGGCGGCGGCCGGAGGCCGAGGCCAGTTCGACTTCGGCGCCGAGGGCGATCAGCGACGTGACCCAGTCGGCGGCCGGATCGGCATGGACGAGGGAGCCGCCGATGGTGCCGCGATTGCGCACCGGCCGGTAGGCGATGGCCATCGCCACCCGCGCCATGGCGCCGCCGGTGACGTCGGGGACGCGCCCGTCCTCGATATCCGCGTGGGTGACGCAAGCGCCGAGCACCAGGGTCTCGCCCTCGACGGACGCCCGGCGCAGCTCGGGGATGCCCGTGATGTCGAGGACGAGGTCGGGTTCGACGAGGCGCAGGTTCAGCATCGGTCCGAGGGATTGCCCCCCGGCCATCAGCTTCACGCTGCCCTCGGCGGTGGCGAGCCGGGCGAGCAGGGCGGGCAGATCGCCGGGGCGCTCATAGGCGAAACGGGCGGGCTTCATGCGGCCTCCCGGCTGCGGGCAGAGGCCGCGTCGCGGGCCTCCAGCACGGCCTCGACGATCCGATGCTGGCTCACCGGCGCATGCAGCATCGCCACGCCCAGCGGGCGCAGGGCGTCGTTGATGGCGTTGGCGAGCGCGGCCGGGGGCGCGATGGCCCCGCCCTCGCCGATCCCCTTCACGCCGAACTGCGTGTAGGGGGAGGGGGTCTCCATGTGGTCGATGCGAGGTTCGGGCACCTCCGCCGGCCCCGGCAGGAGGTAGTCGGCGAAGGTGGAGGCCAGCGGCTGGCCCCGGGAATCGAAGCGCATCTCCTCGTAGAGGGCCGTACCGATCCCCTGCGCGAGGCCGCCATAGATCTGGCCGTCCACCACCAGCGGGTTCACGAGGGTGCCGCCATCCTCGACGATGACGTAGTCGAGGATTTCCACCGCCCCTAAATCGGGGTCCACGGCGACGAGGGCCGCGTGGGCCGCGTAGGAGAAGGTGCCGGAATCGCGTTGCGGCTTGTAGCCGGCGGTGACTTCGAGACCACCCGGATCGACGTCGAGGGCGAGATCCTGCGGGCGCCGGTACCAGGTGTGGGCGATCTGCGCGAGGCCGACATCGCCCGAGGGGCCGATGACGCGCCCCGCCTCGAAGCGGCAGGCCGCCGGGTCGGCCTGGAGCAGGTGTGCCCCAATGCGGAGCGCCCGCAAGCTGAGTTCGCGGCAGGCCGCCGCCACGGCGCCGCCGGCCATCACCATGACGCGCGATCCCCAGGAACCGGTGGAATACGGTGTCATCGCGGTGTCGCCATGGACGAGGCGCGTCCGCGCCACCGGCACCCCGAGGATCTCGTGCGCCACCTGCGCCAGGGTCGTCTCCAATCCCTGCCCGTGCGAATGCGCGCCGATCCGGAGTTCGAGCCCGCCATCGGGGGTGAGCCGCGCACCCGCCTGCTCGTGGCCCGGCACCATGGGGATGCCCCAGCCGGAATAGACCGAGGTGCCGTGCGCCGCCTGCTCGCAATAGATCGAGAGCCCGAGGCCGATGCGGCGTCCGTCGGCCTCGGGGATCCGCTGGCGCGCCCGTACGGCATCGACGTCGATGGCTTTTAGGGCGCGTTTCAGCGCCTGCGGGTAGTCGCCGCTGTCGAAATGCTTGGCGGTGATGTTGTCGAAGGGCATCTGCTCCGCCCGCACGAGGTTTTTCTCGCGCACCGTCCAGGGCTCGATGCCCACCTCGGCCGCGACCGCGTCGAGGATCAGTTCCATGGCGAAGCACACGCCGGTCCGGGCGACCCCGCGATAGGGCAGGATCGGGCACTTGTTGGTGGCAACCGACCAAGTTCGACAGCGATAGGCCGGGAAGCCGTAGGGGCCGGGCAGGATGCTCGCCACCTGCGCGGCCTCCAGGCAGGCGGAGAACGGGTAGGCCGAGTAGGCACCGGAATCGACGGTAGCCTCGCAATCGATTCCCCGGAGGGTGCCGTCCCGCTCCGCATAGGCCGTGATGCGATAATGGTGCTCGCGGCAATTGGCGTTGGCCGTGAGATGCTCGCGCCGATCCTCCAGCCAGCGCACGGGGTGGCCTACGCGGAGCGCCAGCCAGGCGAGGCAGACATCCTCGGCGAGCAAGATCGCCTTGTAGCCGAAGCCGCCGCCCACATCGGGAGAGACAATGCGCAGGCGCCCCTGCTCGATGCCGAGACATTCGGAGAGGCCGTTGCGCACGATGTGCGGCATCTGGCTCGCCGTGTGGACCACGAGCTGGTCCATGCGGTGGTCGAGATGCACCACCGTGCCCCGCCCCTCGATGGGCGCCATGCACTGGCGTCCGGTGGAGATGGTGCGCGAGACCTTGATCGGAGCGTCGAGCGCCGAAGTGAAATTCACATCGACCAGGGTCTCAAGAAAGACGTTGTCGCCCCAATGCTCGTGGACCAGGGGGGAGCCGGGCTCGCGGGCGGCGAGCATGTCGTGCACGGCCGGAAGCTCCTCGAGGTCGAGGACGATGGCGGCGGCGATGTCTTCGGCTTGCGCCCGCGTCGGCGCGAGGCAGATCGCCAGCAATTCCCCGACCTGCCGGACCTTGTCCTTGGCGAGGACCGGCTGCTCGGAGACCTTGAAGCCGGCGAGCCCCGAGACGGCCCGGATCGGCTGCACGCCCGCGAGGTCGGCCGCCGTGAACACTTGCCCGCGAAACGCGTCAGGTACGTGGATCGCCCGGATGCGGGCATGCGCCAGGGGGCTGCGGACGAAGGCGACATCCTGCAGGCCGGGCAGGCGCAGGTCGCCGACATAGTGTCCGCGCCCGCGCATCAGGCGGTCGTCTTCCTTGCGGGGCAGGCGGGCGCCGACGCCCTCGGTGAGCAGGATCGCGTCGCTCATGCGTGTCTCCCCTCGATGAGATCGATCGCGGCGCGCACCAGCACGCCGCCGGGACGACGCAGTTCGTTCAAGATCGAGAAGTGTTCGGCCCCCGCGACAGAGACGAGTGGCCCCGGCGCGTGGTGGGCGCTACGCAGGGCGTGGAAGTCGCGGGCATCGTGGACGAGGGCTGGGCGCTCGGCTGTGCCGTAGGCGATGGCCAAGGGCTTTCCCACCACCGGCAGGCGCAAGGGCGACAAGGCCGCGACCTCAGCGTCCGTGAGTGAGAGGGCATCGTTCAGGCTGGTGTCACGGATGGGCCCGAGTTCGTAGACGCCCGAAATCGCGAGCCCCGCCACAACGGCCGGATGATGGAGCTGCATCGCCGCGAGATGCGCCCCCGCCGACCAGCCGGCGATCACCAAGGGACCGGCAACGCCATGCGCCGGCCCGTGCTCGGCCAGCCAGTCGAGGCACAAGCCGATCTCCTCGACGATCCGGGTCAGGCTCGCCTCGGGGGCGAGGGTGTGGCCCGGCATCGCCACGGACCAGCCGGCGGCGGCGGGGCCTTCGGTGAAGCAGGCGAACAGGTCACGGGAATTGCGCTGCCAGTAGCCGCCATGGATGAAGATGAGACAGGGCGCCGCCGGGTTTTTCGCCGGATAGAGGTCTAGGGCCGTGCGCGGCGCCGACGCATAGGGGATGTCGAGAGCGCCCGGATGCGCGGCGCGGTAGGCGGCGGAGGCCACGTTGCGCGCGGCCGCCTGGGCCGCGGCATCGGGCACCGCCGCGTTGTTGTCGTAGGCAGCATCGCGCGCCGCCCGGTCGAGGCGGGACCAATCGTGCCGGGGGTCGGGCGGCAGCGGGGACGGATCGGCCCTCATGCGGTCGTCTCCTTCGAGTGCCGGGGTCAGGCTGCGATGGCGCTGGGCAGGATCGGCGAGTCGGCGTCGAAGCGGCGGCCGGCGCGCAGGCAGAAGGCCGGCTGCAGCAGGCGCTGGGCGATGACCTGGGTGTCCTCGTTGTCGCGCAACAGGAAGCGACCGCGATGGTCGTGCAGCACCGAGACGTCGGCGGCGAAGCCCGGCGTCAGGGCGCCGATCCGGTCGGACAGGCCCAGCATCTCGGCCGGATGATTCGTCACCATGGGCACCACCTCCTCGAGGCTGAGGCCCAAAGCCATCATCGAACTCATGGCCTGGGTCAGGCTGAAGCGGGCCTGGCCCAGGAAGGGGTGGTTCTCGTCGTCGTGGTGCTCGTCGGGCGTACCCGCCGGCCGCGGCACCTCGGTGTTGTAGCCGTGCATGTCGGCGCCCAGCGTGTAGGGCACGACGCCCGCCGGCAGGGAGGCGCGGGCCACCCGATAGGAGAAGTGGCTGCCATGCCCGACATCCACCCGGAGGCCGGCGTCCATCGCCGCCCGGATGATCGGGTGAACCACCCCCTCCTCGTTGATGAAGCCGCCCGGATGCCGGGTGAACGGGTGGGCGAGGAAATCCCCGGGGCGCAGAAGCGGGATCACCCGCTCCATGATGGTGTTGGCGTCCTCGCCGTTGGCGCCGCTCTCGGGCAGGCCCCAGAGTTGGCCGAAATGCACGTAGAGCGGCAGGTCGGCCCGGCGGCTGATCTCGGCCGCCATCTCCATCACCTTGATGCCCCAGCGGGCGAAGCCCCCGATCTCGGCGTGCCCCTTGATGCCGCGCACGAGGTCGCGGTTCTCCACCGCCGACTTCACCGTGGCGTCGATGTCGACTCCGTCCGGGCTGTAGAGGTTCGGATAGAAGTGACCTTCGAGGCCGCCGACCAGATAGGCGGAGAGGAAGGCGTAGATCCGGGTCTCGGCCTTCTCGGAGACGAAGTGGCGAAAGCCCGGCAGGGTCATGCAGGACGCGCCGCCCTGGTCGATGACCGTCGTTACCCCCGAGCGCACGCCGACCATGTCCGGCGGCAGGCCGAACCGGCCGGTGACGTATTGGTAGACGTGGCCGTGGGTGTCGATCATCCCCGGCAGCACCAGCTTGCCCTGGACGTTCACCACCTCGGTCGACGAGGAGGGGACGATGTGGTCCTCGACGGCGGCGATCCGCCCGTCACGGATCGCGACGTCCTTGATGCCGTCGATGCCGGAAACCGGGCAGATGACTCGTCCGCCGCGCAGCAGCATGTCGTAGCGACCAGCGTCCATCTCGTCTCCTCCATCGTCGCGCGTCGGCCTTCGCCTTGCCTCGCACGGACGTGACCAAGGAAATGCGAAGCATGCTTCGTATATCTGCAAAGGCATGATACGTGCCAGGAACCGTCCGGGCTTCGGATCGAGAAGGGGAGACGGGACGCGGATGAACGAAAGCGGGCTGGCTGAAGCGGATGCGGCGCCATCACCAGAGGCTCTTCAGCCCCTCGGGACGCATTGGCTTTTGCCGGAGCGGCCGGGATTTCTCATCCGGCGCCTTCATCAGATTCACGTCAGCCTCTTTTCAGAGCGTTGTGGCGCTTTCCGTATCACTCCGCTGCAGTACAGCCTGCTCTCTTTGCTGGCAGAATGCGGCGAAGCGGATCAGACAACCTTAGCCAATGCTGTGGCTCTCGACCGTACGACGACGACCGGCGCCATCAAACGTCTGGAAGCACGCGGATTCGTCGAACGCTCTGCTTCACCGACCGACCGGCGCTCTCAACGCTGCCGGTTGACTCAGGCCGGCCGCGTCTTGCTGAGCCGGATGGAGGCGGCCGCACGACAGGCGCACGACGCGACGCTCGAATCCCTCTCGGAAGACGAGCAAGCGACCCTGATCCGCCTGATGAAGAAGATCACTGCAGCCAACCAACAGCGTCGGGGCAAAGATGAGTTGCTGGGGTGATTGCCGTACAACGTCCGCCGCATCCGTGTCTCGATGAAGCTCGCGACTGTGAACGCGCAGGCATCGTCGCGGGGCCGGGCAATCCCGTTCCCACGAGTGATCGACCCATTGTGGAGCCTCCAATCGGTCCGGTCGCGCTTCAGATGCCTATCGATGTCTTGCCGCGCCAAAGATATTGATCATCCGCCTCTGTCTATTTATTCACGAAGATCAAACCATAACACTGGTTATTACCGATTGGTCGCCCTGCAGATCAGCGCAATTTTATTTTTTACTTGTCTCGGAAGGCAGTTATGTAGGGCGGTGATAAAACCATCCACTGGACCGTCGGCAGGATGCTGAGGGCGTGTCCCGGGCGGTGATGTAGCGCGCGGGATGGTCATTGGCGGTTGCCGGGCGGGGTCCGATTGCGACTGCCAACCGCGAGCCCGAGAGCCCCCTGATGACCGACGAGACGATGCCCCTAAGCGGTCTCATGGAGCAGAGCCCGGACGCGGATTTGCTGAGCGCGATCATCGGCTTTTCGGCCGAGCGGCAGATGGAGTTGGAGGCGGGCGGCCCGAACGGGGCGGCCCAGGGCGAGGAGAGAGCCGAGTGCTTGTTCCAGCGCAATGGTTACTTTGATCGGTGTCCAACGTCAGCACCTGTGGCATTCTCATGACATCACCCGATAAGCCCAAATATGAACCCGAGAGCGATGGTCACCGCCATCGCGATGACGATTGCAACACCGAGTCCAGGATCGGGTCCGACATCCCTAAACCGCATGCCACGCGTCCCCTTTCTCTTCCGTACTTCGGCCGTCCAGCAATGCCTTCGGAGAGGGGATCACGTCCCCGTAAAAGTCTAAGCGCTTTTGCCCATCAGCGTAGACGCGAACGATTTTCAAGGGCGTGCGTTTACGGCCATGCTTGCGCCACCTCCGTTTCGAATGCCGCACTCACAACCTGCCACTGCCGCCCGTCGATTCGAGGCTGCAGACGTGACGTTGGGGCTGAGGCTCGCCGGCGCCAAGGATCATCCTGCCGTTCGCGCATTGGGGCTAGCTAGCGAAATTGGAAGCTGGAAGTCACTGCTAGCTCTGTCAGCTGGCACTTTGGCTTTGGGTATGGTGAAGCGCGACCGCCGCCTCGCTGAGGCAGGCCGACACATGCTCCAAGCCGGTATTCTGGCAAGCGTCGTGAAAACGAGTATGAAGCGCACGGTGCATCGGACACGTCCAAACGTCCTAATGGACGAGGGGGTCTACGCGCGCGGGTGGCCCGGAACCAGCAATGGGCCGTGGCAATCCTTCCCCTCCGGGCACTCCGCCCTGAGTGCTGCCGTCGCCTGCGCCGCCGTTCGCTCCTATCCAGATGTGAAGAGTGCTGCATATGTCGCCGCGTCGGGCGTCGTTGCAGCTCAAGTTCTGCGCGGGGCGCATTTCCCCGCGGACGTGCTGACGGGCGCCCTCATCGGTGTCGCTGCAGAGTCTGCGGTCAACAGGCTCACGGGCCACCGCCGGAAGGCGCGTTTCTGATCGAGAGTCCGGGGACACGCGGCTCTCGCCCCCTTCCTCACCCGCTTTTCAGCTCGCGCCGAAACGACTCGGTACAAACGCTAACCGTGTCCTCAAGGCGCGCCTTAGCCTGCCTACGCTACAGCATTTTTTACAGCATGACGTGTTGCCCCCCACTTTCTCCTCTGCAGAAAGCATCAATTCGTCCAATCCATCATCGGCGCGACCGAGAAACGGATATCGCTGGGTGTCATGGTGTCCGTATGAAAGAGACGCAACTCGGTTTCAATTGTGCGGCGACCGCTTCCCCTGCCCGCCTCAGTGATCGTGCTTGCAATCGGGGCCATGCACATGGGCATGGCCGTGATTTGCGTGGCCGTGATTTGCGTGGCCGTGATCCGCATGGTCGTGTGCATGCCCGTGATCGTGCGCATGCGAATGATCGTGCCCGTGGTCGTGAGCATGGTCGTGACCGCACTGACTGTGGTCGTGAGCCTCGCGTTCGGGCTTGAAAGCCCGCGAAACCGGGGTCGCGGCGCAACCCTGCCCACGGATCAGTTCGGAATTGGCCGAGGTCGCGGGTACATAGAGGACGTCTGCACCGATCTCCGCCGGGACGTGGTTGCCGCCGAGCTGCCAGGCCAACCGCAGCAGGCGAGCCGGATTCTCCGCCCGTACTTCGAGCAAGGATTCCGCCGCAGCGCGAACGGTCACCAGGCGCCCGTCTTCGAGACGAAACGCGTCACCGTCCTCGATGGAGGCAGCCTTCGCCAGCGCCAGAGTGAAACTCACACCGCCCGCGCCGGTGAGGATCGCGGCTGCTCCCTGGCGTTCCGCATGGTCGAGAGTCACGGTATCCGCCACGGAATCCGGGCGAATGGCGGCTTTGCGGACGATGGCGGTGGCACGCAGCATGGCTTCCTCGAAACGGTCCTGGGTTTTGTCCGGGCGTCCGGCGAGGGGCGCCCGAGGTGTCTGGCGTGCATCAGTAGAGGGTTTTCTGCCTGAACGGAAAGCGTGGCTGGAACCGTTTCCTCACGTGGTGCATTCCACGAACGGAATGGCTAAGCTACGTTGCGCAAGGTCACCACGGCGATAAGCCGGGCCACAAAACGCACAAGGGAGTCTCGGGACCATGAAGAAGCTCATTGCCGCTACCCTCGCCGGGGCTCTCGCCCTCTCCCTCGGCGCCTGCAATACGCCGCAGGATCGTGCTCTTGGCGGCGCCGGTCTCGGCGCCCTGGCCGGTGCGGCCATCGGCGGCGCTGCCACCGGTCGTGCGGGCGGCGCTCTGGCCGGTGCGGCCATCGGCGGAGCCAGCGGCGCGATCATCGGTGCCGGCACGGCTCCGCGCTGCCCATACGGCACGTATCGCGACGCTTACGGCGACGTGTACTGCCGCTGACATCGTTCTCCCGTTTGGGAGAAGCGGAGGGCCGGGGCGCATGCCTCGGCCCTTTTTCATGTCTCGGAGACAGGACGAGCAGGCGGAAATTGCCGTATGCGGGGCTGACCCGGCGGATGGCCGGTGGACGATGCGCTGCGATGCCGATGCTGCCTCAAGACCTTTTCTATCCCCTTCGCCCAAACGCTGCTGTCGCTGACGATGGTGGCGCGGCGTGAGCGTCGGCATCTGGGGCAAGCTCGGCGGCGCGGGGATCGGCCTCGCCATCGGTGGACCGATCGGCGGGCTGGTGGGCGGAGTCGCCGGTCACTTCCTGGTGGATCGGGAAGGGGCCTTGTTCGGCGCGACGCCGAAGGACGTGGTCTTCACGACCGGCCTCGTGGCGCTCGCGGCCAAGATGGCGAAATCCGATGGGGTGGTGACGCCTTCCGAAATCGAGGCCTTCGCCAAAGTGGTCCAGGTGAGCGAACGGGAGAAGGCCGGGGTCCAGCGCCTGTTCGACCTCGCCAAAGGCACCTCGGCAGGGTTCGAGGCCTATGCGCGACAGATGGCAACGGCGTTTCAGGATGAACCGGCGTTGCTGGAAGACGTGCTCGACGGCCTGTTCCATATCGCCAAGGCCGATGGTGCGATCCATGAGGCGGAAGAACGCTACCTGCGTGCCGTCGCCGAAACTTTCGGGTTCGACGACGTAGCCTTCCGGCGCATTGCCGCCCGGCACGTGCGCCTCGCCGACGACCCCTATCTCGTGCTCGACCTCGACCACGAGGTGACGGACGCGGAGGCGAAAGCCCGGCATCGTGCCCTCGTCATGGAGAACCACCCGGACCGGGCGATCGCCCGCGGCGTTCCGCCCGAGGCGGTGAAGATCGCCACCGCGCGGCTCGCCGCGATCAATGCCGCCTATGACCGGATCGCCGCCGAGCGAGGGCTGCGCTGACACGCAACGGGAGAGCTGCCTCATGAAGCCTATTCCGGAAAGTCCGGTGGCGACCAGCGTGATGCCGTCGCCCAACCACGGCGAGCGCAGGGGCGGTCCGCCAACCATGCTGCTCCTGCACTACACCGGAATGGAGAGCGCGGCCGCTGCCCTGCAGCGTCTCGCGAACCCGATCTCCGAGGTATCGGCGCATTACGTCGTGCTGGAGGACGGACGAGTGATCCAGATGGTGCCGGAATCGCGCCGCGCCTGGCATGCGGGGGCCGGTGTATGGGGGCGCACGGCCTCCGGGCTGGAGCGAGACATCAATTCGCGCTCCATCGGAATCGAGATCGTCAATGGCGGGCATGTCGGCGGCTTGCCGCCTTACCCGTCCAAACAGATCGACGCGGTGATCGCGCTTTCCCGGGACATCATCGCCCGCTGGGGCATCGCACCGTGGCACGTGCTGGCGCATTCCGACGTGGCGCCGGAACGCAAGGAGGATCCCGGCGAGCATTTCCCCTGGGATCGCCTGGCGGCAGCCGGGGTGGGGCATCACGTGCCGGCGGCGCCCATTCGCGACGGCCGCTTCTTCGCCGAGGGGGATGCAGGCCAACCGATCGAGGCGCTTCAAGCGATGTTCGCGCTCTTTGGCTACGACATTCCGGTGACCGGGATCTTCGACCCGCGAACGAAAGCCGTGATCACCGCCTTCCAGCGCAGATTCAGGCAGGAGCGCGTGGACGGCGTCGCCGATGCATCCACGATCACGACGTTGCGGGATCTCCTGGCCGGATTGCCGTCACGCTGAGCGGCGCGCCGCCGCGCGGGATACGGCTTGCATCGTACGACGCACGTGGTGTGGCAGCCATTCGCACCGGCGACGCCATGAAACGACGTCGATCGGTCCATGCCCGGTGCCCTTGTGCGGCCCCGTCGCTTGGCTCGCTCGACAGGACGCAGGAGTAGGTGGATGGACGACGAAGGCCATCTGCTCAGGCGCGTTGCGACACCCTGTCCCTACCCTCGTGCTTTGCCACGTCCCGCGTGCGCCACAGGCTGTAGGCGACGCCACCGGCGAGCAGCACGAGCGTGACCGCCAGGGATACCCACGGCGGTACGTGGAAGAGGTCGAACGTGTCTGCGACCACGATCTTGGTGCCGATGAAGATGAGAATGAAAGCGAGGGCCGTCTTCAGGTAGGCGAAACGGTCGACCATCGCGGCAAGGGCGAAATACAGAGCGCGCAGGCCGAGAATCGCAAAGATGTTCGAGGTGTAGACGACGAAGGTGTCCGTGGTGATGGCGAAGATGGCCGGGACACTATCGACGGCGAAGATCACGTCGGCACCGTTCACGAGAATCAGGCCGAGGGCGAGAGGCGTGAACCACAGCACCGACTTCCCGGTCTCGGGATCCGGCTTACGGACGACGAAGCGTTGGCCATGCATTTCGGGCGTGATGCGCATCACCTTGCGCAGCATCCGCACCATGGCGTTGTCCTGGATGTCGCCGGCCTCCTCTTCCTTTCCGAACAGCATCTTCAAACCGGCGAAGATCAGGAAGGCGGCGAAGATCGACAGCACCCAGGCCGCCTGATGCACGAGGGCGGCACCGAGCCCGATCATCAGACCGCGCAGGAGAACCGCGGCGAGGATGCCCCAGACGAGAACCCGGTGCTGGGCGGCGCGGGGAATGCCGAGGGACGTGAGAATGACGGCGATGACGAAAACGTTGTCCATGGACAACGACTTCTCGACCACGAGGCCGGCGACATATTCCTGGGCGGGCTGAGCACCGAAATACCACCAGATCCAGCCCCCGAAGGCCAAGCCAAGGCTGAAATAGAACGCGGTGAGGAGAAGGCTCTCCTTCACGCCGATCTCGTGGTCCTTGTCCCGGTGCAACAGGCCGAGATCGAAGGCGAGAAGGCCCGCGACCAGGGCGTGGAAGCCGAGCCACATCCAGACAGGCTTGCCGAGCCATTCGATGAAGAGAAAGTCGACCATTCGGGACCGTCGATGCTTTGCGAAACGCAGGAAAGCATCGGCTCCGACATCACGGAAGGCGTAGACGCGCATCCGCCAGAGGGGCCCGCAGCCGATTGCCGTCACTTGGGATCCGCAGGGACGGGAATCAAGGGATGTCCCGGCAGCGTCGAAGGCCCTTGTCGCGCAAGGGAGTTCGGCCGCGTCCGCCTGCGTGGCTTACGGTGTGGCTTACTGGCCGCATGACGGGGCAAACCACCCGGTCCTGCCCTCGTTTCCTTGTTTTGCCGCGATGCGAAGCCCCAGAATGGTATCTGGTTGCTCCGGTTCGGATCCGGATGGGCGAGGATGCAGCGCGTGATGATCGGGCGGCGGATCGAACGCATCCTGAGGACAGCGAGCATGGCGCTGGTTCTCGCCGGGGCGGCGCGTGCCGAAGCGGCGCGGTCCGTGGCGCCCGAATGCGTGGGTGGGCCGACGCGACAGGAGGCGCTCGCCGGGCTCGGGGAGCGTGGCGAGATGATCCTGGCATCGGGTGATCGCGCCGTTCTCGACGGGATCCGTTGGCCGGTGGAGGATGACGGCGCCGCGCGTGCCTGGATGCTCGACCATCGGTACCGTACGCTGACCCTCGTACCGCGCGGGGAGATCGACCGCTGGGGCCGTATGCATGTGGATGCGGCCGTCTCCGACGAAGCCATCGACCTGGCCGGTGGTTTGATCGAGGAGGGGCTCGCTTATGCCGACGCTGGGGAACGCGATACGCTCTGCCGGCCGGCGTTGCTGACCCTGGAATCCGGGGCTCGGGCGGCGGCCCGCGGCCTGTGGCGGGCTGGTGTCCGCGAGGGCCGGGACGGTGCCGCGTTGCGTGAGGCCACGGGGCGTTTCATCGTGGCGCAGGGCCGGGTCGTGAATGTCGGCGAGCGTCCGGCGCGGACCTATCTCGACTTCGCCAAACGAGGCGAGGATGGCTTGACGGTCACCGTGTCGAAGCGCACTTGGCGGCGGCTGCGCGAACGTGGTCTGAATATGGCGACCCTGCGGGGGCGCATCGTCCGGGTTCGGGGAATCGTGGAAGCGTGGCGCGGCCCCACCCTCGACATCGCGAGCGCAGACATGATCGAAGTTCTGGATGAGGAGCGGACGCTTCGGCGCTGAACGGTATGAGCGGGGGGCAGACACGACATCGCGGATATGGAGCGGTCCGAACCGGGCTGCTCGTCTCGACGCTCATTCTGACCGGTTGCAGTTCCGACCAGAGCGGCGTGGTCCTGCAGCCGGCGGCGATCAAGGTGCCCGTCGAGGCGCCTCGGACCACCGGCCGGGAGCGCACCGCATCCGATGCCGACCACGCCAAGCTCGTGGCGTCGTTCGGCGGGGAATACCGCTCGCCGGCGGCTCTGCGCCTGCTGACCGAGGTGACCGACCGGTTGGTGAAGGCCACCGATCGTCCCGAGGAGACCTACGCGGTCACGCTGCTCGATTCGCCGGTCATCAACGCCTTCGCGCTGCCGAATGGCCGTCTCTACGTGACGAGAGGCTTGCTGGCGCTCGCCAGCGATACGTCGGAGATCGCCGCCGTCCTCGCCCATGAGATCGCCCACGTCACCCTGCGCCATGCCACGGCCCGTACCGAGCTCGCCCTGCGCTCCCAACTGGTGAGCCGGGTGGTCGCCGACGTCCTCAACGATCCGGCCACCGGCGCGCAACTCCAGAACCAGTCGAAATTCGCCCTGGCCCGCTTCTCCCGCGATCAGGAGCTCGAGGCCGATGGGATCGGCGTGCGGACGCTTGCCCGTGCGGGCTACGATCCGTTCGGCGCGGGGCGGTTCCTCAACTCCCTCAACCGCACCACCAACATGAAGACCGGGACGGGCATGGCCGGCGAGCCCGACATGCTCGCCACTCATCCGGGCACGAGCGAACGGATCAACCTCGTCACCCGAGCCGCGCGTCTCATCGGCGCGCCCGGCCTCGGCGTCGATGAACGCGCCCGTTACCTCGCCGCCATCGACGGGATCGCCTATGGCGACAATCCGGGCGACGGCATCGTCAAGGGCCGCCGCTTTCTCCATCCGAGCCTCGGCATCGCCTTCGAGGTGCCGGAGGGGTTCACCATCGAGAACACGCGGAACGCCGTCCTCGGTGCCACGGGGGAGGGGAGCCGCCGCCTCCTGTTCGATCAGGTCGAAAGCCATGTGGGCCAGAGCCTGGAGGAGGTGCTGCGCGCCACGTGGAGCGACAGCATCGAGGCGAGTTCGGTGGAGAACCGCATGGTCGCCGGCAACTCGGCGGTGACCGCGATGTCGCGCGGCAAGGACTGGACCTTCCGCCTCGCTGCCGTCCGGGTCGGAGAGACGACCTTCCGCATGATCATGGCCGCCAAGGGCAGCACGGATCCCGACGGTGCGTTCCGGCGCTGGACCGAAAGCCTGTCCGGCGTCGGCCCCGACGAGGTGAAATCCCTGCGCCCGTTGCGCATCCAGGTGGTGACCGCCGGACCGGCCGATACGGCCGACGAGATGGCACGCAGGATGGTCGTGCCGGATCGTCCCCTGGACCGGTTCCTCGTGCTCAACGAGCTGGAGAGGGGCGCCGTCATCCGTGCGGGACAAAGCTACAAGCTCGTGGTCGAGTAACGAGACACGGGCGAAGCCGCGCGCGAGGCCCGCCTTACAATAGCGTTGAATGACGCCACCGGCATTTCCCATACCCCCCGAATGGTTGAGGGTGCGGTGATTTTTCAAGAGCCCGATCGCGCGGCTTCTCTCATCCGCGCGATCGGGGGGTCTGAGGTGTCTCCATTCGCCTGATCGGTCAGGCGGCGGCCAAAGCCGCCATCGACATCGATTCCTTCTTCATCAACTCGCGATAGAACCCGTCGAGATGGGTGAGCTTGTCCGGTGAGCCGTCCTGGATGATGCGCCCGCCTTCCAGCACCACGATCCGGTCGAAATCCTTCAGCGTCGAGAGACGATGTGCGATCGCGATGACGGTGCGGCCCTTCATCAGGTTGGCCAAAGCGTGCCGGATCGCCTCCTCGGAATCCGCGTCGAGGGCCGAGGTGGCCTCGTCGAGCAGGAGAATCGGCGAATCCTTCAGGATCGCGCGGGCGATGGCGATACGCTGGCGCTGACCGCCGGACAGCTTCACGCCCCGGTCGCCCACTATGGTGTCGAAACCTTCCGGCAGTGCCTCGATGAAATCGGTGCAATGCGCCGCCGCGGCGGCCTTCCAGACATCATCGTCCGATGCGTCCGGCCGGCCGTAGCGGATGTTCTCGCGCAGGGTCCGGTGGAACATCGAGACGTCCTGCGGCACCACGGTGATGGCCTCGCGCAACGAGTCCTGGGTCACGCGGTTGATGTCCTGGCCGTTGAGCAGGATCTTCCCGCCCTGAACCTCGTAGAAGCGCTGGAGCAGCGAGAACAGGGTCGACTTGCCGCCGCCCGACTTGCCCACGAGGCCGATGCGCTGGCCGGCTTCGATCTTCACGTTGAAGTCCGTGAACACCGCGCGCCCATCGGGATAGGAGAAGGCCACGTGATCGAAATCGATCTCGGCGCCCGTTCCCGACAGCGGCATGGCCTCCGGATGGTCGATCAGGTCGTGCGGCTGAAGCAGGGTATGCAGGGCCTCCGATAGACGGGCGGTATGCTGGGTCGCATCCACCAGGGCCACGGCCAGGTCGCGGGTGGCGGCGAGGATGCGGATGCCGAGGGTGCAGACGAGGACCACCTGTCCATTCGTCGCCTGGCCGGCTTCCCACATGATGATGGCCCAATAGAGCAGTCCGAGCACGGCAAAGACCGTCAGGATCGCGTGAACGATCCGCAGTTTCTCCAGGTAGAGCAGCGACGACCGGCGCGAGCGCATCTCGACGCCGATCGTGCCGTCGAAGCGCTTGTACTCCCGCTTGAACGCCGAGAAGGCCCGGACGAGCGGCATGTTGCCGACGAGGTCCACCATCTCGCCGTCGACGCTGGCTGCCTTGGCGGCGAAGTCGTGGTGGAGCGGCTTTCCCGCAGCCGCCATCTTGAACATCAGGACGACGACGGCGGCGAAGATGCCGGCCAGGACGCCCGCCATGGTGAGATTCACGGTGCCGATATAGATGATCGACAGGAAGGCCGCGACGCAGGGCGGCATCACGTTGAACACGAACATGTTCTCGACCGTGAAGATCGCGTTCGAGGTCGCCGTGATGCGCGAGGCCAGGGTGCCCGGCTGCCGGTCGGCGAAGAAGGACGGCGAGTGGCCGGTCATGTGCCGGAACAGATCGCGGCGGATATCACCCGTCACACCCACGAAGGTGAAGGACCCGACGAGACTCGCCACGCGCCAGAGCATGTTGTCGGCGGCGATGAAGGCGATGAGGATCGCCAGCGCCCCCCAGATCAAGCCCGCGTCGGGTCCCTTGCTGAGGGCATCGACGACGCCCTTGAGTGCGTAATCGGTACTCACCGAGAACGCGACGGCTCCGAGGACGGCGCAGAGGATCACCAGATGCGGCAGTGCCCGCCGCTTGAGATAGCGGGCGACGAACGCGAAGGGCCTGTCGGCGTAGACGCAGAGGTCTTCCATATGGGTGACCATCCCAGTGCTCGTTTTTAACTGACGGATGCTCGCGCGATCCCGCAAGCAGGCCGCACGGAACCGTGAACTTATAGGTCGCAACGCTAATCTCGTCCAAGCGTTGCGGGCGACCGTCAAGCTTGCCCGTTTGTAGAGAGGAAACCTGAACGGGTGTTGAGCGGCAAGCGAATTCGGTGCCGTCCCACCCTTCAGACCACCTCGGCCTGACGGGTTTCCGGCATGATCAGGGCAAGCAGCGCGAAGCCGGCGAGACCGACGATCGCGAGGCCGAGGAAGGCGCTGTGACTACCGAGATGATCGGCCATGATTCCGGCCAGTGACGTCGACAGGGCGGCGCCGATGCCCATGGCGGTTCCGACCGCACCGAGGGCGAGATTGAACCGTCCGGTGCCGCGCGTGACGTCGGAGACCACGAGGGGCACCATGACCCCGAACACGGCCGCCGAGACGCCGTCGAAGACCTGGATCGCGACGAGGAGTTCCGGGCTGTCGGTATAGGCGAACAGCAGCCCGCGGATCGGCAGGGCGGCGAAGCCGATGAGAAGGAGGGGGCGTCGCCCCCACTTCTCTGCGGCCCGTCCGACGGCAGGTCCGGAGATCGCCAGGACGACCTGGGGCACCACGATGCAGGCGGCGATGAGCGCCGTGGCGGTCTCGCTGGCCCGCAAGGTCAGCATGCTGCCCACCAGCGGCAGCATGGCGGCGTTGGCGAGGAAGAACAGGGTCATGCAGGCGGCAAAGCACAGCAGGGCGCGGTTGGTGACGATGGCCTTCAGCGCGCTTTCCTTGGGGCCGGATTCCACCGTCTCGCCCTGGCGTGCCTGAAGCGGCACCGCGCCAGGGCGAATGAACGAGAGCGCGATCAGGGTCGGGATCATGAGGAAAGCGGTGAGGTAGAACACCGCGTCGTTCGACAGGTAGTAGCCGCAGGCCCCCATCAGCGCCGCAGCGACGGCGTTGCCGAGCGCCGAGAAGCTGGCATTGCGCCCGAGCCGCTCACCGGCTCGCTTATGGCCGACGAGGCCGATGCTGATGGCCGCGATGGCCGGTGTGAGAATACAACTCGCCGCGGAATGGGCCGCCATCGCGAGGAGGACGATGAGGAAGCTCGGCCACATGGCGAGAGCGAAGGCGCTGAGCGAGATCGCCACCACCGAGAGCCCCGCCGCGAAGCGTCGCGAGCGGACGGCGTCGACGAAGGCACCGCCCGGCACCTGGCCGAGCAGGCTCACGAGGCTCCCGACGGTCAGGGCGAAACCGATGTCGGATTGCGTCCACTGCGCCTGCGTGAAGTACACGGCGAGAAACGGACCGAATCCGGTCTGGAGGTTCGCGACAAAGAACGCAAAGGCGTCGAGCCCCCGGCTGCTCCTCACCGAACCAGCCTGCATGTCGGTGGAACCCTCTCCGGGCTTCTCGGCATAGGCGTCGCGTCGAAGAGCCCCGCGCGGCCGGAACTCCGATCGCGGCAATTCACGGGGCTTGATGACGCGTCGATTCTGCGAGCGGGATGCCGTCATTTGTCCGGCGTTTTCTCACCCGGCTTGTCGGGCGCGGGAGAGGGTGCAGCGCTCGGCGGCGGCGCCACCGGAGCCTGGACCGGCGCCGCGGGCTGGGCCGCCGGAACCTGGCTCGACGCGGTCGCAGGAGCCGGCTCGCCATCGGGCGGAACGCTGGGGCTGGCCGGACCGAGGACAACGATCGGATCTCCCGGCTTGTACTCCGGCGAGACGCGCACCTGGTTGCGGCTCAACTGAAGGACGAGGCGGCTCGGCTTGCCATCGGGCGAGAACCGCATGGACCGCCAATCCACGGCGATCTTGCGGGAGCCGACACCGAGGAAGCCGCCGAAATCGATGATGGCGGCGCGCGGGCGACCGTCCTTGTCGAGGATGATGTCGATGATCCGCCCCATATCCTCGCCGGTGGAACTGCGGACGCCCTTGCCGAGCACGCCCTCGTAATCCTGGGTGTCCAGGACCGTGGCCGGCGTGCCGGTCGGCAGTACGGGTGCGGTGGCCGTTGGCGCAGCCGGCGGCGCCGCAGGCTGCGGGGCCGGTGCGGGCGGCGGGGCAGGAGGCGCGGCGGGCGCGGCCGGTGCTGCTTCGCTCGCCGGGCCGTTGACCGGGGCGTTGCCCTCCGCCGCTGCGGCGGCGGCGGCCCAAAGGGTGATCGACGCGGCGGCGACCATCCGGACAGTTCTGAACACGTGCGTTCCCCGAAGAAGCATCTCGCCGGCTCCCGCTCAACCTGAGCCATTCCGATGAGTTCCCACCTGCCATGGGACGGACGGCGTATGAGGGCGGACCAAGGCGAAGTTGTGGATGAGGGCGGGTCGATCGGCGACGATGCGGCTCGCCGCGATGTCGAGTTGGCAAGAACCGGACCGTCGCGGCCATGGTGGCGTGGAGTATGGGGGGTGTCCAGACGAACCGGTGGACGATCACCCCGAATTTTCCCTCAGGTCGAGGGGGGAGGTGTGACAAACGCCCTGCGATCGTCTGGTTTTCGCCTTTTGTGCATCGTAGAGATGCGCGCAAGCGTGCCGGACCACCCGCGCGAACCAGGGTGGAATACTTTTGAGGATCAAGTCGATGCGTATCCCGTCGAACGTCTGCGCCGTGGCGCTCATCGCGGCGGCCCTGGGCGGATGTCAGGCGCTGTCCGGCAATTCAGGCGTCATGCCCGAGAGCGAAGTGGGGCCTCCGCCGTCCATGCGTGGCTCGGTTCCCGGAGCCCAGCGCCCGCGGGCGGCCGAAGTGGACCCCGATGGCGTGCCTCTGCAGACGGCGCCGACGCGGCGGCTCGACCTGCCGAAATCGGCCGGTGGCCAAGCCCGCTCGCAGGCGGAGTCGGAGCGGCGTATCCGCCGCGAGGATATCGAAGGCGATACGACCAGCCGGTCGAGCTCCGGTGGTCTCGCTCCGCAGATGGGCTCGGGCGGCAGCGTCGGCCTCGGCGGCAAGTTCTGAGGAACGCTCGCGAAACTCCCGGTCATCGCCGCCTTCCGTTTCCGGCCGGGCGGCGATGCGGGAGTTTCGTGAAAGGCACTGCAACGGCTTCTTCCGCACGGCGGAAACGCTGCATGAGGAAAGCGTGATCTTGACGGTCAGATCAGGTCGGCGCCACGTGTGTCGGCTTCGCCCCGACTCTCGGCGGCGACGAGTCCGGCAAGACCAGCGAGGAACGCGCCGGAAGCGACGATGGTGAGGGCAACGACTGCGATGATCATGCGCGGAGTGTTCCTCATCGAGTTTAAGGGATCGTTGCATTGTCCCGGTCGGGCGATGCGCCTGCGTCCTCGATGACGGTCGGTCGAAAAAAATTCCATCCTCGCGCCTGGCGGTCAGAACAGGCCCTCGATGCTTCGGGACGCCGTCGTCAGCCCACGCGCTTCGCACCGGCCGCATTGCTTTGAGCCGGATGACGCGTCGGTGGCGCGAATCCCCCTCGGCCGTGCCGGCAGCCACACAAGCCGTTGTTAGCGTGAAGCTTTTCGGAAAAATCTCCGGTCCACGGCCGCAATGACGTCTCGTCGGCTTGCTCCGAAGCGTGGCTGCACTGGCGACCGCCCATGCCACGGAGATTGTGTGTGATCGATGATCGAAAGGGCTGCAGGGTCCCCGTTATCCCCGTCCCTTCTGTGGATGGGCGGTGGGTCTACGTGATTCCCTCTTGGAACGCTCTCAGCACCGCTTAGTTGTTGCAGCTATGCGCTCCGAGGCCCCTGGCCGTGGGCGTGACGGCGCTCGAAGCCAAATTCCGGAGGAACTCATGGCAACCAAAACCACCACCAAGGCAGCCGAAAAGCCGGCCGCCGCCAAGAAGGCCGCTGCTCCGAAGGCCGAAGGCGCCGCCAAGCCGAACGCGCTGCAGCAGCCGCTGAAGCCCTCCGAGGAACTCGCAGCCGTGGTCGGCGCCGCAGCGCTTCCGCGTGGCGAGGTCGTCAGCAAGGTCTGGGAATACATCAAGAAGCACAATCTCCAGAACCCGGAGAACAAGCGCGAGATCCTGGCCGACGACAAGCTGAAGAAGGTCTTCGGCAAGGACAAGTGCACCATGTTCGAGATGAACAAGCACCTCGCGGCCCATCTCAAGTCGGCCTGACGCCGATGCGGCCCGGCGCTTCGACAGCGCCGGGCAGGCTCTTCGAGACGGCGATACGGCCGTTCCCGGTTCGGGTGGGTCGGCCTCAGGCGATGTGCCGGATGACCCCGCCATCCACACGCAGGGCGGCGCCGCTGGTGGCGCTCGCGGCCGGGCTGCAAATATAGGCCACCATGCTGGCGACCTCCTCCACCGTCGCGAGGCGACCGATCAGCGAGGTGGAGCGGTGCTCGGCGACGAAGTCCCGTCCCAGCTTGTCGAGGTCGACCTCGCCGGTATCCTTCGCCATTTTCGCCATGAAGTCCGCGACACCCTCCGAGAGGGTCGGACCGGGAAGCACGCTGTTGACCGTTACCCCGCTTCCGGCCACGGTCTCGGCGAGGCCGCGTGATACGGCGAGCTGCGCCGTCTTCGTCATGCCGTAATGCACCATCTCCACCGGAATGTTCAGGCCGGACTCGCTGGAGATGAAGACGACCCGCCCCCATCCCGCCGCGACCATGCCCGGCGTGTAGGCGCGGGAGAGGCGGATGCCGCTCATGACGTTGGTCTCGTAGAAGCGAAGCCAATCCTCGTCGGGTATCTCGAAGAACGGCTTCGGCTCGAAGATGCCGGTGTTGTTCACCAGGATATCGACGGCCGGCAAACCCTTCACCACCGCCTCCGCACCGCTCGCCGTGGCGATGTCGCCGGGCGCCGCGATGAAGCAGGTCGTGCCGGTTTCCTCGGTCAAGCGCGCGATCGCCGCCCGGACCCGGTCCGGTGTGCGCCCGTTGACGGCGACGGTTGCACCCATTCCGGCAAGGGCCTTGGCGATGCCGTAGCCGATGCCGCCGGTCGAGCCGGTCACCAGCGCACGTCGCCCCTTCAGATTCATGTCCATGAATGTTCCTCCGTTGGCAGCCTCGTGGATCAACGCCCGAGGCGATGGGTGGCTGCGTTCGGTGGATCAGCCCGTCGGCTGGCGCCGCATGATGCTGGAGACGGCACCCGCCGCTGCCATGGCGCAAGCGCACCACAGAGCGGTTCCGATGGAGACCGCCGTGCCGCTGGCGTGGGTGAGCCCGAAAATGACGGCGACGAGGGCCGCGCCCAGCGACTGCCCGGTCAGCCGCGCCGTCGATTGCATGCCGCTGGCTCCGCCGCTGCGCGAGCGTGGTGCGCTGGTGACGATCACCTTGTTGTTGGGCGATTGGAACAGCCCGAAGCCGACGCCGCAGACGGTCAGCCGCCAGGCGATATCTAGGAGGGACGGGGCGGCGGGGAGCAGCGCCAGCGCCGCGATGCCACCGGACATGAGCGCCAGCCCGATTCCGCCGAGAACACCCGGCGCGTACCGGTCGGCGAGGCGGCCGGATATCGGCGCCGTGATGGCGATGGCGATGGGCCAGGGCGTCATCAGGAAGCCGGTCTCGGTAGCCGAGAGGTGCAGCGCATCCTGGAAATAGAAGGGCAGGGCGACATAGGCCATCATCTGCGCCCCGAACGAGGCGATGGAGGTCACCATCGACAGGGCGAAGGCGGGAATGCGCAGCAGATCCACCGGTAGCAGGGGCGTCGTGAGCCGCGCCTGATACCGCACGAACACGGTGCCGACCGCGAGCCCGGCTGCGATCTCCGCCAGGGCGAGCCAGCGCCCGTTCGCCTCGCCGATTCCATCGAGCCCGATGATGAGAAGGCCGAAGGTGAGGGCGTTGAGGATCGCGCTCGGGACGTCGAACCGCGCCCCGCTCACCGGCGTCACCGGCAGGGTCCGCGCCGCCACCGCCAGGGCCACGAGGCCGACGGGCAGGTTGACCAGGAACAGCCAGGGCCAAGTCGCCACGGACAGGATCGCGGCGGCCACGGTGGGGCCGGTAGCGGAAGCCATGGCGACGATGAGAGCGACGTTGCCGACGCCCCGGCCGATCATGCGGTGCGGGTAGATGAACCGCACCAGGGCGATGTTCACGCTCATGATCCCGGCGGCGCCGAACCCCTGGGTGATGCGCGCGACGATGAGCCCGGGCAGGGATGTGGAAAGAGCGCAGGCGAGGGATGCCGCGACGAACAGGACGAGGCCGCCGAGATAGACCTTCCGATAGCCGAGGATGTCGCCGAGGGAGGCCAGCGGCAGCAGCGATGCTGTCACCGCGATCTGGAAGCCGTTGACCACGAAGATCGCCGAGGCCGGGCTGACCCCGAGATCCTTCGCCATGGCCGGAAGGGCCACGTTGACGATGGCCCCGTCCAGCACCGCCATGGTCATGGCGAGTCCGATGGCGAGGAGCGCCAGCATGCGTTCGCGCACCGGCAGGCCGTCCATCGGTTTATCGGGGACCGGCCCGGTCGTGCCGCCGCCAGGGGGAATTGCCTCGTGCGTCATCGCACAAAGCCGTGGACGATCCCTGCTCGCTTCGGCAAGTGCCCTATGTCACCCCTCGGCAAGGGGGGCGGCATCGTTACCCCCTTCGGAGAATTGACATGCGTCTGGCGACACTCCTGCTCGGCTGCCTGCTCGCGCTGTCGCCCGCCGCCGTGCGAGCCGAGGATACAGGCCCTCTCGGGATCGGGCTCGAAGGGTTCGCCTATCCCTATCCGGTCTGGCTCCTCGACCTGACACGGGACAACGAGCGCCAGCGTCTCGCCTATATGGATGTCACGCCGACCGGGACGCCAAATGGACGCACAGTGCTGTTGCTGCACGGCCGCAATTTCCCGTCGAGTTACTGGGAGCCGGTGATCGGCGCGCTGGCCGGTGCGGGCTACCGCGTGGTCGTTCCCGACCAACTCGGCTTCGGCAAATCATCGAAGCCGGTGGGACCGTTCAGCTTCGACGTGATGGCGGCGGAAACGCTGGCACTCCTCGATTCCTTGAACCTTCCACGTGTCGACGTGGTCGCCCATTCCATGGGCGGTATGCTGGCCGCCCGCCTCGCCCGAAACGCGCCGAGCCGGGTGAACAGCCTCGTCCTCGAAGCGCCGATCGGTCTCGAGGATTATCGCTTCACCGTCCCGCCGGTTTCCAACGACACGCTTCTGCGGATCGAGGGCGGTGTCACCGGGGACGTCTACCGGCGCCAGCTGACGACGAACTACGCGCTGTCGCTTCCCTCCTCGGCGATCGAGCCCTTCGTGTCGATCCGCGAGCGCGTCAAAGGCTCAGGCGAGTATCCGCGCTGGCTCCAATCCTTCGTCAATTCCTACCAGATCATCTGGGGACAGCCGGTGGTGCACGAGATCCCGCTGATCGCCGCGCCGACCCTGTTCATCATGGGCGCGAACGACCGCAACGCGCCTGGCAAGCCCTTCGCCCCCGAGAACCTGCGCGCCGCCATGGGCGACAATGCCGGCCATGCCAGAGCCCTGGCGGCACGGATGCCCGATGGGCGCGCCGTCGTCTTCGACGGCATCGGCCACCTCGTCCATATTGAAGCGACCGATCGCTTCAACGCCACGATGCTCGAATTCCTCAACGGCCATTGAGCCGAGACAAACTAAGGGAACACTCAGATGGATGTCGGCGTGATCGGGTTGGGCCGGATGGGCCGGGGCATGGTTCAGAGCCTCATCCGGGGCGGTCATCGGGTGAGGGTCTGGAACCGGACCGCATCGGCCGCCGACGGTCTCGACGGGGTGACGGTCGTGCATAGCGCGGCGGACGCCTTCACCGGGGATGCTGCGATCACCATGCTCGCCGACGACGCGGCCCTGCGTTCGGTGATCGTGGAGGGCGGGCTTCTCGATTCCGGCACCCGGCCCGGCCTGCATCTCAGCATGAGCACGATCTCGGTGGGGCTCGCGCAGGAACTCACCGCGATCCACGAGCGGGCGGGCGTGCCCTATATCGCCGCCCCCGTCTTCGGCAGGCCGGACGTGGCGCAGAACGGTGCCCTGAACATCGTCGTCGCGGGAGACCCTTCCATCATCGCGACGGCGCAACCGCTGCTCGACGCCCTCGGCACGAAGACATGGCCCTTCGGAACCGAGCCGTACCGGGCCAATGCGGTGAAGCTCGCGGGCAACTTCATGCTGATCGCGGCCATCGAGGCCATGGGCGAAGCCGCCGCTTTCGCCGAGGGGCATGGCGTCGCCGGTGCCGATCTCCTCGACCTTCTCACCAACACGCTCTTCGCCTCGCCGGTCTACAAGGGCTACGGCGCCTCAATCGCCGCCGGGCGCTACGAGCCACCGGGCTTCGGTCTGCGGCTTGGCCTGAAGGATATCGGCCTCGCCCTCGCGGCATCGGGCCAGGCCGGCGTACCGATGCCTTTCGCCAGCGTGCTGCGCGACACCCTCATCGACGCCGTCAGCCACGGCGACGGCGACAAGGATCTCGCCGCCCTGGCGCTGGTCTCGGCGCGGCGAAGCGGGCGTTGAAGGCAGACCCGCTCCGGTGCGGTGCTATGAGACGAGGAAGTCGGAGGCCGTCAGAAATCCGACACTCCTGACCGTCGCGAATTGGACGGCCTGCTCGGCGCCGCTGCCGTCGGCATCGTAGGAGAGGGCGCCCGTGTAGTAATCGTAGAGGATACGGTCGCTCGCATCGACCGTACCCGTGCGAATGTTCTTGAACGCAGCGCCGGACAGATCGCCCTCCACCAAGCCTTTGAAGATCGCGTTCTCCAGCCTGATCGTATCGGTGCCGTGAAAGAAATCGGTGATGCTGTCGATGTTGTCTTTCCCGAGCTTCGTATCGAAGACGAACGCGTCCTTCCCGCCGGAACCGGCCAGCACGTCCGTCCCCAACCCGCCATTGATGACGTTGTCGCCGTACGTGCCGGCGATCGCGTTCGCGAGATTGTTGCCGGTGAGATCGATGGCGAGATAGGGGTCTTCCTGGTTGCCGATCAGGAACTCGATGGACTGGTCCTTCGCGAGCGTGAAATCCGAACTGGCATAGACCGTATCGGTGCCCCGGTCCTTTGCCTCAATGACCTGATCCCGCTTACTGCTGACATAGTAATCGTCGTTGCCGGCAAGGCCCTTCAGGACATCGATACCGGCTCCACCATCGAGACGGTTGTTGCCCGCATTGCCCGTGACCGTGTTCGCGAGCGCATTGCCGACGCCGCCGATATCGCCCTTGCCCGTCAGCGTCAGGTTTTCGACATTGGCCGAGAGCGTATGATTGATCGATGACAGAACGAGGTCCGTGCCCGCGCCGCGCTTCTCGATCACCACGTCGCCGAAATGGTCGATGACGAACGTGTCGTTGCCGATCCCACCCTCCATCCGGTCGATACCTTTGCCGCCATCGAGGGTGTCGTTGCCCGCTCCGCCGATGAGATGGTCGCTTCCGGTATAGCCAAAGAGCGTGTCGTTGCCGCCGAGACCGTCGATCCGGTCGTTCCTGGCGGAGGCCATGGCCCCTTTGAGCAGGTCCGCGCCCGACGTCGCGCCCTTCACCTGGAACGGGTCGGCCGTCGAAACGGAATAGATCTGGAAATCGGTGTCGCTGTCCGTCCGTTCGAGTCCCGTCTCGTGACCCGACTTGAGGAGACCGAACGTGCCGTTCTGCAAGGCCACGATCTGAGGCAGTTCGGACCGATGCCCGCTTCCGATCGCTTCCGAATAGAAGTCGAAAACCTGCCCCGTGGCAGACCCGTCCGCGTTGTAAAGCAACCCACGCGCGGTCGTCAGGATCTTTCCATCCGCCACATCGGAAGATCCGAGGACCAGTTCGAGCAATTGCCCGTTCGAGAGAGTCGTCACGGATACGATGTAAGCGTTGTCGAACGTGTAGGTCTGGGCGAGCGTGACGGCTTTGGTGATGCTTCCGTCGAGACCAGCCTTGTAAGTCGATGCTGCGATATCGGTGAGGACATCTGTCTGGACGCCATTAGCGGCCTTCTTGATGTCCCGCCCCTCATAGGCGACGGCAAATCCGCCAATATGATCGGCGGTGACCGAGTAAATCACCTTCGTTTCGTATCCGCCCGCAAACTCGGCCACCTGGCCGAGTTTGAACGCTTCGCCCGGCACCTTGCCGTCTGCGGTCACCACCCGAGCCATGAGGGTCGAGCTGACACGGCCCATGTCGACCCAGGTCGCGAGATAGCGACCGTCCGACAGGGCAGTGACTTTGGTCGAGTGGGTCTGGTCGTCGTTCACCGAGCGGTCGACGACGGCGGTCGCGACGAAGCGGTGGTTCTCGTCGATGATATCGACAGTCCGGATCTTGCTGGTCGATCCCTGGGCGATATGGGCGAGGGCCATCGCACCGTTCTGAGCGAAGGCGACGCTGTTGTCGTAAGCGCTCAGGAATGGCACGCCCGTATCGGACAGGGAGGTGATCTTCGTGGTGTAGAAGGGCGTGAAGGTCCCTTTCGCGTCCACGGTACCGAGGCTGTACTTTGCCTTCTGATATTGCGTCGAAAAGCCGCCGAACGTGCCGTCGACGTAAGTGCTGTCATAGACGCCGATGACGACAGATCCGTCGTCTCGGACGGACAAGGCCTCTACTTGGAGGTCGCCAAGGGAAAGCGGTCCTTTCGAAGGAACGCCGGTCGCCCCGAAGCTGGTCAGGGTGACGGGGTGCGTGCCAGGTTCGCCGCTCGGGCCCGGAACATAACCGCTGGTGAGCAGGGCGAACCCGGATTTTGCCTTCGGCACGATGAGGTCGAGACTGTCGGTGCCGACGACCGGCCCAAGGTCGATCGGCTCACCATTCGCTACCAGCACCGCCGACATGTCTGCTCCTCAAAGAAGAATGCGACAGGTGGTAGGGCGGGGCTCATACAATCTCAATCGCGAATTGAACCTCGATTCCGTCAGCGCGGAGGCGTGCTGTTTCTGCAACCTGTCGCTTCGCCTAGAGCGCTCCCTCCCGCACCGCGCCAGGATCGGCGAGCACGTGCAGCAGCCGCGCGGCGGAATGGGCGAAGCGGAGCGTCACCGCCTTGCGGCGGGCGCCGCTCAGCACATGGTCGACCGGGTCGCGCAGAATCGCTGCGCTGTAGCCATCGGCGATGATCAGCCCGGCCTCGTCGGGCGTCAGTCCTTCGGGGAGGGAATCGGGTACGGCGAAATAGAAGCGGTCGCAATAGTCCCGATAATCCGGCCACTTCTTGTCGGCGCGGAAGTCGGCGACGCTGGACTTGATCTCCACGATGGTCAGCCGGCCCGCCGGGCACAGGGCGATGATGTCCGCCCGCCTGCCATTGGCGAGGGAGAATTCCGGAATCGTCACATGGCCGAGGTCGGCGAACAGCCGGCGGACCCCGCGCTGGACCTGGAGCGCGGTCGCCGATTGCCGGCGGTCCGGCGGCAGGACGAGATGGGCGAGGGCTGCTGACATGGCTTCGCTTGGGGATGGCTTCACTTGGGAAGAGTGCGGTCTCGAATCGACTGTCCCGCCAGGGAATCAGGTCGGCCCGCCCTTGTCACCTGCGGCAGCCTGCCCGCCCGCCAGTGCGGCGCGGATCGCGTCGAACCCATCTGTCAGCGCCGCCGGTCCCGGCTGCAGGATCAAGGGCGACTTGATTTCGTGGATACGCCCCGCCGCCACGGCGGGGATCGAATCCCAGCCCGGCCGCTCGCGGATCCGCGCCACGTTCACCCGCTTGCCGCACCACGAGGCGAGGATGACGTCCGGCCGCGCGGCGATCACCTGATCCGACGTGACGATCCTGTCCTTGGCCGCCGGCTGGCGGGCGAGGTCGGGAAAGACGTCGTCGCCGCCGGCATAGCCGATGAGTTCGGAGACCCAGCCGATGCCGGAGATCATCGGCTCGTCCCATTCCTCGAAATAGACGGTCAGCCGGGGCGGGCCGGCATTGTCGAGGGCGGCGGCGCCGAGGCGGTGGGCGTAACCCTGGGCCAGCGCGTCGGCCTTCTCGCTGGCCCCGACCAGGGCGCCCACGGTACGGATCATGGCAAGGCAGCCGGCGACGTCGCGCTGGTTGAAGAGATGGACCGAGATTCCGGCGCGGGCGAGGTCGGCGACGATCTCGGCCTGCATGTCGGAAAAGGCGAGGACGAGGTCCGGCTGCAGGGCGAGGATTTTTGGCAGGTCGGCGCTCGTGAAGGCCGAGACGCGCGGCTTCTCCTTGCGCACGCGAGCGGGGCGCACGGCGTAGCCGGACACACCGACGATCCTGTCCTCCTCACCCAGCAGATAGAGGGTCTCGACGGTTTCCTCGGTGAGGCAGACGATGCGTTCGGGCGGGAACCGGCGCATGCGGCGTCAGGACTTGAAGAAGCTGATGACGCCCGCGCCCGGCGCGAGCCAGACGAAGGCCCAGACGAAGGCCGAACTCCAATTGGCCAGCTGAAACGGCAGGCGCGCCACCTCGAACATCCCGGCGATGAGCGGCACCACCGCGCGGGCCGGGCCGATGAACCGGCCGATGACGATGCCCCAGGCGCCGTAGCGCCGGCAGAAATCCTCGCCCTTGGCGACCATCTGCGGATAGCGGCTCATCGGCCAGATCGACTTGGCGCCGTGCTGGAAGTAGCGGCCGATCTCGTAGGACACCCAATCCCCGAGCCCGGCGCCGATCCCCCCGGCGATCACCATCGGCCAGAACGGGATGCCGCTCGCACCGATCAACGCGCCGATGGCCACCAGCAGCACCGTGGCGGGGACCAGGATCGACAGGAAGGCCAGGGATTCGCAGAAGGCGAGCACGGCGATGATGAGGGGTGCCCATTCCTTGTGCGTCTCCACGAAGGTCAGGGTCGTGGTCTTCAGCGCTTCGAAATCCATGGATGCCCCTGCCTGTCGCGCCCGATGTGCGGGAAGGTCGCCCTTCCGGCAAGCGTCGATCTCGTCACGGACGAGCCTCGCGTCGGTTGTGAATGCACCGCAGGGCGAAACCGGCTACGACGCTGATCGTCGCGCTCGCACCCGTCGAAGCAAAGCCTGATACGCCGATGAGAATTCTTTCGATCCAATCGCACGTCGCCTTCGGCCATGTGGGCAACGCCTCGGCGGTGTTTCCCATGCAGCGGCTCGGCGTCGAGGTCTGGCCGATCCATACCGTGCAGTTCTCCAACCATACCGGCTACGGCGCCTGGCGCGGCCGGGTGTTCGACGGGCCGATGATCGAGGACCTCGTGCTCGGCATCGCGGAGCGCGGCGTGCTGGGGCAATGCGACGGCGTCCTGTCCGGCTATATGGGCTCGGCCGATATCGGCACCGCCATCGTGCGGGCCGTGGCGGCGGTGCGGAGCGCCAACCCCAAGGCGCTGTATTGTTGCGACCCGGTCATGGGCGATACCGACCGGGGCATCTATGTCCGCCCCGGCATCCCTGAATTCCTGCGCGATCAGGCCTTGCCCGCCGCCGACATCGTCACCCCGAACCAGTTCGAATTGAACTTCCTGTCGGGCCTGCCCACCGGCATACTCGGCGAGGCCAAAGCCGCCCTGACGGCGATCCAGGCCCTAGGGCCGCGCGTCGTGTTGGTGACGTCCCTGGTCACCGAGGACACCCCGTCCGATTCCATCGACTTGATGGCGGGGGAGGGTGGCCTGTTCTGGCGCCTGCGCACGCCACGCCTCGCTCTCGACGTGAACGGCGCGGGCGACGCCATCGCGGCGCTGTTCCTGGTCCATTACGCCCGCACCGGCTCGGCGGCTTTGGCTTTGGGCATGGCCGGTGCTTCGGTCTACGGCCTCCTGCGCCGAACGGCGGAGGCGGGTTCGCGCGAGATCCTCACCGTCGATGCGCAGGACGAGTTCGTGGCACCCAGCGAGACGTTCCCGGTAGAACCGGTCTGATGGTCAGCGAGAAGGAAAAGCCGATGAGCCGCCGCTTCGTCACCCTCGACGTCTTCACCGACACGCCCTTCGCCGGGAATCCGCTGGCCGTGGTGCTGGATTCGGAGGGGCTCGACGACGCGGCGATGCAGCGGATCGCGGGCGAGTTCAACCTATCCGAGACGGTGTTCGTGCTGCCGCCGACGGAGACGCGCCACAAGGCCCGCCTGCGCATCTTCACGCCCGCCCGTGAGCTGCCTTTCGCCGGCCACCCGACGCTCGGGGCGGCGATCCTGCTGGCGTTGCACGATGTGAAATCCGGTCTCACCGACGCAATCGCCTTCGGCCTCGAAGAGACGATTGGCACCGTGGCCTGCGTCGTCGAAGCGGGCGAGGGGCGCGGCCGTGGGCGCTTCAAGCTTCCGATCCTGCCGCACTACGATGGCGAGGGACCGGACGCGACGCTCCTCGCCCAGATGGTCGGGTTGGAGACGCAGGATATCGGCTTCGGGCGTCACGTGCCGAGCCGGCACACGGCCGGGCCGGCTTTCCTGTTCGTGCCGGTCAACACGCGGGCGAAGCTCGACGCGGCCCGCGTGGAGCTCGCCGCCTTCTCCACCCTGGAGCCTCGGACGGCGCTCTATCTCTACGCCGTGGACCCGGAAGGCCTCGGCCTCCGCTTCCAGACCCGGATGTTCGCGCCGCATCTCGGCGTGGTGGAAGACCCGGCGACGGGGTCGGCCGCCGCGGCCTTCGCCGGCGTGATGATGGAGTTCGAGCCCCTCGGCGACGGCGAGCACGATGTGCTGATCCGCCAGGGAATCGCCATGGGTCGTCCGAGCGAGATCGCGCTTCAACTCGTCATCGAATCCGGAGCCCTCCAATCCGTCGAGATCGGCGGTTCGGCCGTGGTGATGAGCGAGGGGACGCTGCTTGCCTGACGGTTTCACCCTCACGCGGATCGAGAGGGTGACGGCCCGGCTGGTGCCGTTCGAATGGGAATGGGCGAAGGCCAATGCGGCCTCCATCGCCGAGAACTGGGCGCGCCGCTGCGCCGAGCGGTCGGGGCTGTTCGACGGACGCGTGCTGCTCGCCAAGTCGTGCCGTATCGAGGGGACATCCTGTGCCGTCGAGCTGTTCGAGACGTCCTACGCGAGCTTCATCACCCACAAGGATCTCGGCTCGCCCGACCGAGTTGTCCTCAACGCCTTCGCCGCCATCGTCCCGCACGGGTCGGACGGCGCCGTGCTGCTCGGTGTCATGGGCGCTCACACCGCCAATGCCGGACAGGCCTACTTCCCCTGCGGCACGCCGGACCTCGACGACGTGCGGGATGGCGATACGGTCGATCTCGCCGGCAGCGCCGGGCGCGAGTTCGTGGAGGAGACCGGCATGGCGCTCCCCGCCGACGCTCCGGAAAACTGGCTTCTGCTGCGCGGAAGGACCCAGGCGGCATTTCTGCGGCCCGTGATGTTCCCCGAACGGGCGGACGCACTGCGCGAGAGGATGGAGCGCCATCGCCGGGCAGAGAGTGAGCCGGAACTCGCCGGTTTCGTCACGGTCGGTTCCAGCGGCGAGATCGGCCCCCGTTCGATGCCCGACTTCGTCCAGGCATACCTGCGCCACGCATTCGCGGAGTCTCCGGGGTCCGGCTCCATGCGACAGGCATCTCCCCCTCATCGAGGAGGAACGGCAGAAGGACGGCGGTGAACGCCTCGGGATGCGAGTAGTTGATCCCATGGGCCGCTCCCGGAATGACGGCAAGGCGGCCCCGGGGCAGGGAGTCTGCGAGGCTCACGACGAAGGCATGGGGGACGATGTAGTCACGCGTGCCCCAAACCACGAGCGTCGGCTGCTCGACCCGCAGCGCCTTCTCTCCGATGCGGTTGTCGACCATGCTTCGCAAGGTCAGGATGTAGCGTCCGATGCCCGCACGGGCATAATCCATGAGCGCCACCCAGGCGAGCGACCAGCGCTCGAACGGCGCGATGGCGAGGAAGCCGACCACCTGCCGGACCAGGTTGCGCGCCTCCGGGTCCGGCGTGGGCCCCTGCAACACGAGGCGGTCCACGAGGTGAGGGTTAACCAGCGCCAGTTCGACCAGCACTTCGCAGCCGAGCGAATTCCCGACAAAGGCTGCGCGCCTCACCCCGATCGCTGTCATGAAGGCCGCCAATGCATCCGCGAGCTCGCGAACCGTGAGCGCGCGGCGAGGCTTTTCGCTCAATCCGAAGCCGGGCAGGTCGGGAGCATAGACCTCGACATGAGGGGCGAGATGATTTGCCAGCGGGATCATGTACCGGCTCGACATCCCGAGCCCATGGACGAGGATGACGGGTATGCGGTCATCCGGCACAGCATCGAGCGAGACGCGGGCATGCATCGTCTTGCCGTCGACTTGGATCCACCTCGTTTCGAGCCGGCCCGAATACGCGCGCCGATACCGGCTGGCGTGCCGCCGAGACAAGGATTTGACGAGCGCCAAGCCGGCCAGAATTCCGCTTGCCGGCCAAAGAATCCACCGCAGGGACACAGGCGCCTTCCCGTTTCAGGTCGCTTCCGCCCTTCGCGGCAAGGGATGCCGACGTCCGCTCTCCAGCGGCAGAGACATCATCTCGTGCGCCTGGTTTGTGTCCAAGCGGACGGTTCGAGGAGGCAGACTTCGATCATCAGCGCACAGGGCGCAACACCAGCCGGTCGCCGCGCACTTCGTAGGAGCCGAGCCTGTCGAGGAACGTCATGCCGAGCAGGTTTCCCGACAAGGCACCGCGCCGGCTCACCAGGGCCGAGACACGCCGTTCGGTGATTGTGCCGATGCTGAGGCTGTCGAGATAGACCGGGGCGGCCATGGCGACGCCGTTGGCGGTGGAGACCCTGATCGAGAAGTCGGATTCCGCGGGGGAAATCCCGATGGCGGCTGCGTTCTCCGCCGTGAGAACCACGGAACTCGCGCCCGTGTCGAACTGGAAGACCTGGGCGCGGCCGTTCACCTCCGCGCGCACGGAGAAGTCCCCGTCCGCGCGGCGGTTGATCGTCACGCTTCCGTCGCCCGCCGTGACGGCACTGCCGGGCCGCAGCGTCCCCACGAGGCGGTTGCCGACATCCCCGGCTTCCTCCTTGTAGGCATAGCCCGCCACCAGGGCGACGGTGAGGGCGGCCCAGAACAGCAGCGCCTTCAGGTTGGTGCCGATCTGTTCGCGGAACCGATGCCAGAACCCGGCGAGGAAGATCGTCAGCAGGGTTCCGCTGAAGGCGAGCCGCGCGAGTTGGTCCTTCTCCAGCCCCGCGACGGTGCTCGATTCGTCCGAGAGGGCGAGGAAGGCGACGATGCCGAGGAGAACGGCAAGGGCGGCGTAGATCATGGCTCGGCCAGGGCCTTGTCCCGCAGGGGATAGGCGGCGCGGAGGCGATGTCCGAGGGTCGCCATGATGGCCTGCCGCTTCGCCTCCGACAGCGATCCCCACAGCCCGATCTCTTCGCGCGTGCGTCCGCAGCCTTCGCAAAGCCCGGTCATGGCGTCGAGAATGCAGAGCTTCGTGCAGGGGCTCGAAGCCCTCGGGGCGACAGGCTGGATCATGGCCGTTCCATGCCCTCAGGGGCGGGTCGCGATCAAGCGCCAAAGTGCCATGGTCAGCGCGGGACCGTCGCCACGAGGGCGAGAAGCGCCGCGATCTCGGCCACCTGCTGGCAGGCTCCGATCACGTCGCCGGTCTGGCCGCCGATCTTGGCTCGGGCCAGGGCGGTGAGGCAGAGGGAGGCTCCCAGCGCCAGGGCGGGCATCAGCACCATGCCGAGAAAGGGCAAGCCGGCGATCCAGCCAATGACGACGAAGGCGAGGGCGAAGAGGGCTACGATTCCGATGGTCCGGCGATCGGGTGTTCCCACCGATGCCCCCGCCCCGCCGGGCCGCGCGGGGCCGAGCAGCACCATCGGCGCCAGGGCTGCGCAGCGCGAGAGAGAGGCGGCCAGTACCAGGGCCAAGGCGGCCAGCGACCCGGTGCGATCGAGCAGCGTCGCGAGGGCTCCGATCCTCAGGGCCAGCGTCAACACGAGGGCGACGCCCCCATAGGCGCCGATGCGGCTGTCGCGCATGATCTCGATGCGGCGCTCGCGCGTCGTGCCGCCACCGAACCCGTCCGCCACATCCGCGAGACCGTCCTCGTGCAGCGCCCCCGTCACCAGCGTCCCGACCGCCAGGGCGAGGGTGGCTGCCAGGAACGGTCCGAGATCCAGGGCCCAGGCGACGAGCAGGATGAGGGCGGAGGGCAGGGCGAGGATGAGGCCGGCCAGTGGCAGCATGCGCGGCAGGGTGCGGAAGTCCGGCAGACGATGCGGATCACCCTCGTCGGGCAGGCGCGGCACCGGCAGCCGCGAATAGAATCTCAGGCACGCCGCGAGATCGTAAGCCATGGACGCGCCGGGAAAGGCATCGTCCGGTTCCAGATCCCGGCCTTGCGTCATCGAGGACCTGCCTTCACCGCTCGCGCCCGGTTGGTTATAGCTCGCCCCACAGGCAGGCCGCCATACCGGACGCGCCGAGACGGAAGGCCGAGTTTCGCGCGATGACTCAGACGATCCCGAACCAGGACAATCCCGATCAGACGCCGTTCTCGGATATCCGCCGACTGATCGCCTCCGTGCCGGGCGCGGACCGTGACGCCGTCGCCATGGTGCGCGAGCGGGACGCGATGCTGACGAAGCCAGCCGGCGCGCTGGGCCGCCTCGAGAACCTCGTGGAGTGGCTCGCAGCCTGGCAGGGCAAGGGTCAACCGAGCCTCGACCGGCCCCTCGTCTGCGTCTTCGCGGCCAGCCACGGCGTCACCAAGCGCGGTGTGTCGGCATTTCCGGCGGAGGTGAATCGCCAGATGCTCGACAATTTCGCCGCCGGCGGCGGCGCGATCAACCAACTTTGCGCCGCCTACGGCCTCGGCTTCAAGGTCTTCGACCTGGCCATCGATCTTCCCACCGGCGACATCTGCGAAGGCCCGGCCTTCACGGAGAAGGAATGCGTGGCCACCATGGCCTTCGGCATGGAAGCCATCGCCGCCGGAACCGATTGTCTCGGCCTCGGCGAGATGGGGATCGGTAACACCACCATCGCGGCGGCGATCTACGCGGCGCTCTATGGCGGTGGGGCGGCGCATTGGGTCGGGCGTGGCACCGGCGTCGATGCGGCCGGGATCGAGCGCAAGGTCGCGGCCGTGGAGGCCGCCTTGGCCTTCCATTCCGGCCACCTCGACGACCCGCTCCATGTCCTGTCGCGCCTCGGAGGCCGCGAGATCGCCGCCATGGCCGGCGCCGTCCTGGCGGCGCGGATGCAGCGCATCCCCGTGGTCATCGACGGCTACGTGGCGACGTCGGCCGCGGCGATCCTCCATGCCATCGATCCGTCGATGCTCGACCATTGCCTCGCCGGCCACGTCTCGGCCGAAGGGGCCCATGCGGAGGTGCTGGAACGCCTCGGATTGGTGCCGCTGCTGGCTCTCGGCATGCGTCTCGGCGAAGCGTCCGGCGCCGCCCTCGCCATCGGCCTGCTCAAAGGCGCGCTCGCCTGCCATCGCGACATGGCGACGTTCGCTCAGGCGGGGGTGTCCGGACGCAGCGAAAGCTGAAGGCATCCCATCGGGGACACCGGGCCCGTGACGGCCCGGCGTCCCGATGATGACGAAAGCGGGGCATGCGAATGCGCCGATCAGGCCGCGCGCGCCGCGCTCCGCCTGCCGTCCATGTCTGCACTCGACGTCGCTTCGGTGGACAGGTTCAGGGCGGGTAGCGTGTCCATGACACGGCTCGCGGGGAAGATCACGACGACTTCCGTTCCCTCGCGAGGCTTCGACTTCAGGTGGAAGTTGCCGTTGTGCAGGTCCACCAGCCCCTTGACGATGGGCAGGCCGAGGCCCGAGCCCTGTTCGGCGGTCTTGATCGCCAGCGAGCCCCGGCCGAACGACGACATGACCGTGCCGAGCTCGTCCTCGGGAATACCCGGCCCGCTATCCTTGACACTGACATACTGGCCGCCCGAGGCCGTCCAGCCGACCTTGATCGTGATGTCGCCGCCCGGCGGCGTGAATTTCACGGCGTTCGAGAGGAGATTGAGTACGATCTGGCGCAAAGCCCGCTCGTCCGCCCAGATACGGGGCATGTCGGGATCGATGAACTCGTGGAAGGCCTGGCCTTTGCCGCGCGCGCGCAGGGCGACCATGTGCCGGCACTCGTCCACCGCATGGGCGAGCTGGATCGCCTCCTCGTTCAATTCGTAGCGCCCGGCCTCGATGCGCGACAGGTCGAGGATCTCGTTGATGAGGTTGAGGAGGTGCATCCCGCTATCGTGGATATCGCCCGCGTATTCCTTGTACGACGGAGCGATGTGAGCGCCGAAGACCTCGTTCTTCATCACCTCCGAGAAGCCGAGGATGGCGTTCAGCGGCGTGCGCAACTCGTGGCTCATGGTCGCGAGGAAACGTGACTTGGCGAGATTGGCCTCTTCTGCCCGCCGCCGCGCCTCATCGGAATTGGCCTTGGCCTGTTCGAGCTCGATGAAGATGGCGTCCTTCTCCGCCTGGGATTTCAGCGCGCCCACCGCCGAGGCGTAGACGCGGCGGGCGAGGCCCATGAAGAAGATCTGCGAGCCGACCACCATGGTCACCAGCATGATTGTGTCCATGTCCTGCGAGAACGCCAGGAGAGAGAGCGCCGCGAGGATCAACGGAAGGAGCGCGGCGGCGGCGGCGGCGGGCAGGGTCGCTGCCAGCATCGCGGCGACCGCAGCGACGATGACGAGGCCGAACAGGACGAAGATGCGGGCACTGGGCGCGGCCACGAGAACCATCAGCGCCCAGGACGCGCTCTGCACGATCTCGCTCAGCATGAAGGCGCTGCGCCAGCGCCTGACCGACACGGAATCCGCTGACTGACGAAGGAAATGCTTGGTCAGCCCCATCGACAGGCCGACGCCGCAGAGCAGGCAGACGACCCAGGACAGGGCGATGGGAACGGGCACCCAGAGCGACGACGCCCCTGCGATGAGAAGCCCGAGCATGGCATGGGTCAGACCGGCACCGGAGCGGTACTCGGCATAGATCCGGATCAATTCGTAATCGAACGCGCGTTCCAGACCGTTCGCCGAGGTCAACCGCTCGCGCGCCGATCGGATGTCTCGGGCCACCTTGCGGCGGCGAGCGGATTCCGGTGCCGAAGGACCGCGTCCGCGCTGAACCATCTCCGCTGTCAGGTCGGACATCACCGTTTTGAGGATCTTTTGAGAGGAAAACCTGCGGTCGGAAGGACCGTGACCCGTCGACGCTGCGACCCGGCGAATCTGCGCCCGATAGGTTAAGAACGACCTGACCCGGTCATGACACTTGTCTCCAAATCGCGCCCATCCACGGCGCGCGACCCGACGCTGCATCGACACCGATCTCAAATCGATGTGTGCAGGCGCACATTTTTCGGAAGTGTGTAATATTTAGAACAAGTCGATACTGAAGTCGGAGAGACGTCATGCTGAAACTGAATGTCGACGGCGTGTCGCATGATGTCGATGCCGATCCCGACATGCCGCTCCTGTGGGCGCTGCGCGATCATCTCGACAAGACCGGGACGAAATACGGCTGCGGCATCGCCCAGTGCGGCGCCTGTACCGTCCATCTCGACGGCCAGCCCGTCCGCTCCTGCCAGACTCGCATCGGCGATGTGGGGGAGGCGAAGGTCACCACGATCCAGGGCGTGTCCGGACGGGTGGCGGAGGCGGTTCAGACCGCGTGGCGCGGCCTCGACGTTGTCCAGTGCGGTTACTGCCAGTCCGGCCAGATCATGTCGGCCATCGGCCTGCTCTCGACTACCCCGAAGCCCAGCGACGCCGAGATCGACGGCGCGATGGACGGTAACATCTGCCGCTGCGGTACCTACCAGCGCGTTCGCGCCGCCATTCACGAAGCCGCCCGCTCCCTCGCCTGATCCAAACGCGACGTCGGCCCCGGGGCCGGCATCGTCCTGCCCGATACCGTGCGCGTCATCGTCTCCGTGGAGGAAGCCATGCTGAAGGTCCGTCAGACCAAATCCGAGGCGGCTGCTCCCCGTCCGTCGCGCCGCGCCTTCCTCGGTGGCGCCGGTGTCGCGGCCGGAGCCCTGGTGATCGGATTCACCCTCGACCCGGCAAAACAGGTTCGCGCGGCGGCGGGACCCGACCTGTCCTCCGCTCCCGCCCAGCCCAATGCCTTCGTGCGGATCGCAGCCGACGATACGGTTACGGTGCTGATCAAGCATCTCGACATGGGGCAGGGCAACACGACGGGCCTCGCCACTATCCTGGCCGACGAGCTCGATGCCGACTGGTCGCGCGTGCGCGTGGCCTTCGCTCCCGCCGATGCGAAGCTCTACAACAACCTGCTGATGGGGCCGATCCAGGGGACCGGCGGTTCGACCGCGGTGGCCAATTCCTGGTTCCAGCTCCGCAAGGCGGGGGCGGCCGCCCGTGCCATGCTCGTCTCCGCCGCGGCCGAGAAATGGTCCGTCCCGGCCTCTGAGATCACGGTTTCGAACGGCACGGTCCGCCACCTCGCCTCCAAGCGCGAGGAGCGGTTCGGTGCCCTGGCCGAGGCAGCGGCGGCGATCCCCGTGCCCGAGCAGCCGAAGCTCAAGGATCCTAGCCAGTGGGTCCATATCGGCAAGAAGCTGCCGCGCCTCGATTCCGTGGCCAAGACCAATGGAACCGCGATCTATTCCATGGATATCCGCCGGCCGGGTCAGGTCACGGCCGTGGTGGCGCATGCCCCGCGTTTCGGCGGCACCGTGTCGACGGTCGACGATAAGGCCGCCCGCGCCGTGCGAGGCGTGATCGACGTCGTGACGATTCCCACCGGAGTCGCCGTGATCGCCAAGGATACATGGTCGGCGATGAAGGGTCGGGACGCCCTGTCGGTCACCTGGGACGAGCGCACGGCCGAGAAGCGATCCTCCGACGCCATCCTCGCCGAGTATCGCGAGACGGCCAAGCGGCCGGGCATCGTCGCATCGGAGAAAGGCGATCCCGCCGCCGCCATCGCCGGGTCGGCCAAGGTCATCGAGGCGGAGTTCACCTTCCCCTATCTGGCCCACGCGGCCATGGAGCCCCTCAACGCCACGATCGAGCGGGCTGCCGACGGCTCCTACGACATCTATGCCGGCCTCCAGTTCCAGACGATCGAACAGGCGGTGGCCGCCGCGACCCTCGGCGTCACCGCCGACAAGGTCAGGCTGCACACGCAATGGGCCGGCGGATCGTTCGGGCGCCGGGCCACGCCGACGGCCGATTACATCGCCGAGGCCGCGTCCATCATGAAGGCGACCGGCGGCAAGGCGCCGGTCCATCTGGTCTGGACCCGCGAGGACGACATGGCGGGCGGGTATTACCGCCCGATGGTGCTGCACACCCTCAAGGCCGGAATCGACGCCAAGGGCGCCATCACCGGCTGGCAGCACCGGATGGTCGGCAAATCGATCATGATCGGCTCGCCCTTCGAGGCGATGCTGGTGAAGAACGGGGTCGATTCCACGTCGATCGAGGGCGCGTCGGACACGCCCTATGCCCTCCCGGCCTACCGGTTCGAGGTCCACAACGCCCGCGAGGGCGTGCCCGTCCTCTGGTGGCGTTCGGTGGGTCACACCCATACGGCGCAGGCGATGGAGGTCTTCATCGACGAGTTGGCCCACGCCGCCGGTGCCGATCCGCTGGCCTATCGCCTTGGCATGCTGACCGGCGCGCCGCGCCTGTCCGGTGTCCTGAAACTCGCCGCCGAGAAGGCGGATTGGGCCAAGCGCAGCGGCGGCAAGGGCCAGGGCCTCGGCATCTCGGCGCACGAATCCTTCGGCTCCTACGTGGCGATGGTGGCCGACATCACGGCGGATGGCAGCCATGTGAAGGTCAATCGCATCGTCGCGGCGGTGGATGTCGGCGTCGCCGTCAACCCGGACGTGATCCGCGCCCAGGTGGAGGGATCGGTCGGTTTCGCGTTGTCATCGGTCCTGCGCAACAAGATCACGCTGACGGATGGGGTGGTGCAGGAGAAGAATTTCGACGCCTACGAGCCGACGCGCATGAGCGAGATGCCGGTGGTGGAGGTCCATATCGTGGCCTCCGATGCCGCCCCGACCGGCATCGGCGAGCCGGGCGTGCCCGTCATCGCCCCGGCGATCTCCAACGCGATCTTCGCCGCGACGGGGCAGAGGCTGCGCTCCCTGCCCCTGGATCTCAGCGGCCTCAAGGGGGTCTGAGCCCGAAGGGCAGCGCGCCTCCGCCAGCGGCGGGGGCGTCAGCGCCTCAGGAAATCGATGAGGTCCGTCGTCAGACGCTCGTGATGGGTCAGCGGTATCGCGTGCGGTGCGCCCTCGTAGATCTCGAATTCCGCGCTCGGCACGGCTGAGGCCGCGACCTTTCCGGTGACGTCGATCGGCACGGTCTGGTCGGCATCGCCATGGATAATCAGGCAAGGCACGGTGACCTTCGCCATGTCGGGCCGGAAATCGGTCTCGGAGAAGGCCTTCACGCAGGCGATGGTGGCCTTGGGCGAGGCCAGCATGGCGACCTGCCCGGCCCAGGCGATCATCTCCGCAGAAGCGGGTGAGCTGAACACGCCCGCACCGAAGAAGCCCTTGTTAAATTTGGCGAGGAAGGACGGCCGGTCCATCTTCAGCCCGTCGATGATCTCCTCGAACACACCGGCATCGACACCGTCGGGATGATCGGGCGTCTTCAGCATCATCGGCGTCACCGCCGAGATCAGGACCGCCTGGGAGATCCGGTCGCTGCCGTGCCGCGACAGGTAGCGCACCACCTCTCCGCCCCCCATGGAAAAGCCCACCAGGGTCACGTCGGTGAGGTCGAGGGCGTCCAGCACCGCCTTCAGGTCGTCGGCGAAGGTGTCGTAATCGTAGCCCTGCCAGGGCTGGTCCGAGCGTCCGAAGCCCCGGCGGTCATAGGCGATGGTGCGAAAGCCCGCCTCGGCGACGGGCACCATCTGGTACTCCCACATATCCGCGTCGAGGGGCCAACCGTGGAGGAAGACCACGGGCCGTCCGCTGCCCCAGTCCTTGTAGTAGAGGCTCGTGCCATCCGGCGCGGTGATGAAGGCCATGGGGCTGCTCCCTGTATTCCCTGGTCGGGCGTGCTCGCGGATGAGCCCGGCAATGCCGGCTCCTATGGCGATTCAAGCGCGGGGTGCGGCCTCTCGTTCCCGCGGCATGGATTCCCGGCACCCCGGATTCCCGGCACCCCGGATTCCCACGGCCCCATGCCCGCACTACCTGTCCTCTCGTATGACCCCCTTCGAATCCACCGCCGCCGCCCTGCGCGCCTGTCGAATCTGTCGCGACGCACCTCGGTATGGCGCGCGCCTGCCGCAGGAGCCGAAGCCCATCGTTCAGGGCTCGACCTCGGCGCGTCTCGCCATCGCCAGTCAGGCTCCGGGGAACCGGGCGCACCAGAGCGGTATCCCGTTCATGGACCCGTCCGGCATCCGGCTGAGATCGTGGCTCGGCCTGTCCGAGCCGGATTTCTACGACGCCACGCGGCTCGCCATCGTCCCCATGGGCGCGTGTTTTCCGGGGCTCGACGCGAAGGGCGGAGACAAGCCGCCCCGCCGCGAATGCGCCGAGCACTGGCGCGAGGCGCTCTTTGCCGGCTTGCCCGAGATGGATCTGATTTTGGTCATCGGCCAATACGCGCAGGCCTGGCATCTCGGCCGCGTCGAGGGAGGCCTCACCGCCATGGTGCGGAACTGGCGCGCCATTCTGGAGGAGCCGCGTCGGCCTCGGGTGCTGCCGCTGCCGCACCCGTCCTGGCGCAACAACGGCTGGCTCAGGACGAACCCCTGGTTCGCCGACGAGTTGCTGCCGGTACTGAAGGAGGAGGTTTCCCGGGTGATGACGCGCGGCTGACCCCGCCTTCGCGTTGACATGGGAAGCCCGGGCGGCGATCCGTCACCCGATCCTCCGGAGCCCGCCATGTCCCACGCCGCGTCACCCGCCGCCAGCGATCCGCGCGATCGCCTCATCGTCGCCCTCGACCTGCCGAGCGTCCACGAGGCCGAGGCGATGGTGGACCGGATCGGCGATGCCGCGACGTTCTACAAGATCGGATACCGGCTCGCCTATTCGGGCGGCCTCGCCCTGGTTCAGCGGCTGTCCAAGGCCGGTTTCAAGGTCTTCATCGACCTGAAGCTGCATGACATCGGCAACACGGTGGAGGACGGCGTCCGGGCGCTGTCCGATCTCGGTGTGACCTTCCTCACGGTCCACGCCTACCCACAGACCATGCGCGCCGCCGTGCGGGGAAGGGGCGCGGACGGCCCGACGATCCTCGCCGTCACCGTGCTCACCTCCTACGACCAGGCCGATGCCGACGAGGCGGGCTACGCCCTCCCCATCGCGGATCTGGTGGCCCTGCGGGCGCGGCAGGCGGCAGAGGCCGGGATCGGCGGGATCGTCTGCAGTGCCGCCGAGGCGGCCTCCGTCCGCTCCGCCATCGGGCCGTCGCGACTCATCGTGACCCCCGGCATCCGGCCGGCGGGCGACGATGTCGGCGACCAGAAACGCGTGTTGACGCCGGCGGCGGCGATGGAAGCGGGGATCGACCACATCGTCGTCGGCCGCCCCATCACCCAGAGCGTCGATCCCCGCGCCGCGGCTTTGGCGATCCTCGCGGAAATGGGCTGAGCCCCGACGGCCAACAGCGTTCGCTAGATCGACTCGGCCGGCTCTCTCGCATCTAAAGGAGCGTCGTTCCTGGCCGGTTCGTGGAGCGCGCGCAGCAGAAAGGCGATCATCGCGTCGATGGGAGGAGCCGGTGCGTTGGGGTACTGGCTCACCAGGACCGGGTGGCAGTAGCGTGTGATCGCCACATGCAGGCAAGCCGCGGTAATCGCGGGATCCTCGACCTGGAATTGACCGCTGCGAACCCCGTCCGTCACCACCCGTTCCAGGGCGGCGCCGATCCTGTCGATATGGTGCCGGCACACCCCCCAACTCTCCGACATGGCGGCCTCCACCATCTCATGAATACGGGGATTGTCCTTGCATCGCTCGATACAGTCGCGGTGGAGCTCCCGGATGATTTCGGCGACCCGCTGATCGGCGCTGAGGCCGGGCGCCACGGCGATGCCGGCAATCAACGCCTCGACCTCGCGGGTCACGCGCTCGACCACCGCCTCGTTGATCGCCTTCTTCGAGTCGAAGAACCGGTAGACATTGGCCGGGCTCATCCCGAGCGTCTTGGCGATGTCGGCGACGGTCGTCTTCTGGTAGCCGATCTCGCGAAAGAACCTCTCCGCCGTCGCCAAAATCCTGCATCGGGTCGTGGGTGCGGCGGCTTCCAGGCTCGCCTGCAACGGATCGACAGAGATTGTCATGGAACGACCCTAGGTCTCCTGCTCCCGGCCGTCAAAGACACGGCAATGAGGGTGCCGCCGTCGCATAGGACGGATGAACGCCACGGGAATGAAATCCGCACGCCGATACCGGCTTCAGAGCCGGTCCGATCTTGGGCGGACGTACGAGATAGAGCCGGGGCTTCGCAAGACAGCGCCGGACGATGGATCAGGCAAGACTTGGCCATCGTACGCGACAAGGCGATCCTAGACAGGCGACATCGGCCCCGAACGCAGGTCTGGTGCCAGCAGCAGTCTGATGGTCGGCGACAGGGGCCGGGGAAAAGCGGCCCGGCGCTTCACCTGCGCCGCCGACGGCTTACGAGCCGAACTGGGAACCGAGCTGTTCCAGATACTCCGCGAGGTCGACGCCGCCGACGCGTTTGCCGTAATCGAACCGCATGCCCTGCCGGATATCGACACTGCTCTGCTTCGTCGTGAGGGTGAACGGCTTCACGCAAATCCAAGCACCGTCGCGACGATGCTCGAAGAAACTGAGGATTTCGTGCTTGGCCATCGTCGCCTCCGGTCGCTTTGCAGGATCAACCGCGAAGCCGGGCGAGAGTTCAGCGATGCCGGACTTATATTCGTGTCTCTCCTAAGCTTGACCGTACCATCCGGAACACGTGCACTGCAGCATCGATGAAGCAGTGCACGTGTCGAAGAGGTTCAGGCAACGCCCTTCAGGGCGCCGATATTCGTGTGGAAATCCGGCCCGTTGAAGGTTCTCGCCACGTAGCCGGCGCGGATCAGGAAATCGCCGAACCGTTCACCCGGAGTCTTGCCCTGAGCGTAGGCGCCGAAGAGCGGATCGAGGATCGTCCTGATCTCCGAGGCGGTCACGTCTTCGGCATAGAGCTTGCCGAGGCGTGAGCCGTCGAAGGCCGCACCGAGATAGAGGTGATAGCGCTCCGGGCCGCGACCGACGAAGCCGATCTCGGCGATAAAGGGACGGGCGCAGCCATTGGGGCAGCCGGTCATGCGGATCGTGATCTCGTCGTCCTGCAGCCCGTGCGAGGCGAGGCTTTCCTCCAGTTCCGTCATCAGGTCCGGCAGGTAGCGCTCGCTCTCCGCCAAGGCCAGGCCGCAGGTGGGCAGGGCGACGCAGGCGATGGAGTTCCGGCGCAGGGCGCCCGCTCCCTTCTGCATGCCGTACTCGTCCACCAGCGCCTCGATCTCGGCGCGCTTTTCTCCCGGCACGTTGGCGATGATGACGTTCTGATTACCGGTGAGGCGGAAATCGCCCTCGTGGATCTCCGCGATCCGACGCAGGCCGGTGAGAAGTCGAGGGCCGTCGCCCTCCACATCCTTGATGCGGCCGGACGGGACATAGAGCGTCAGGTGGTGACGACCGTCATCGCCCTCGGTCCAGCCGAACCGGTCGCCGTTCCCGGTGAAGGCGAAGGGTTTGGGATCGGCGAGCTTCTTGCCGACACGCTTCTCCACCTCGGCGCGGAAAGCGGCGAGGCCGTACCGCTCGATCGTGTACTTGAGGCGGGCGTTCTTGCGGTTCTTGCGGTTGCCCCAGTCGCGCTGGACCGTCATCACCGCCTCGGCCACCCGCACCGCCTCGTCGGGCTTGCAGAACAGCATCACGTCGGCCGTGCGCGGGAAGGTGTCGGGCTCGCCATGGGTCATGCCCATGCCGCCGCCGACGGTGACGTTCCAGCCCGTCACCTTGTTCTTCTTGTCGAGGATGGCGATGAAGCCGAGATCGTGCGCGAAGACGTCGACCTCGTTCGAGGGCGGCACCGCAATGACGATCTTGAACTTACGCGGCAGGTAGGTCCTGCCGTAGACGGGCTCGAATTCCGGTTCGCCGCCGATCACCTTCTCGCCGTCGAGCCAGATCTCGCGCCAGGCATTGGTCTTCGGCAGGAGGCTGTCGGAGATCTCCTTGCCGAGTTCGTAGGCGGCCTTGTGCGCGCCGGACTGGGCCGGATTCGTCGAGGCCATCACGTTGCGGTTGACGTCGCCGCAGGCGGCGATGGTATCGAGCAAGGCGCCATCGATGGCGGCCATGGTGCGTTTGAGGTTCGACTTGATGACGCCGTGATACTGGAAGGTCTGGCGCGTCGTCGCCCGCAGCGTCCCGTTGGCGTAGGTGGTGGCGATGTTGTCGAGGACGAGCCACTGCTTCGGTGTCACCACCCCGCCAGCGATGCGCAGGCGGATCATGAAGCTGTAGGCCTTGTCGAGCTTCTTCTTGGTCCGCTCGGGGCGCAGGTCGCGGTCGTCCTGCTGGTACATCCCGTGGAATTTCACGAGCTGGCCGTCATCCTCGGAGATCGCCCCGGTGGCGTGCTTGAGCAGACCGTCGGCCAGGGTTCCGCGCAGGAAACCGCTCGCGATCTTGATGTGCTCGTTATGCGCGAGGCCCGCCTCGCGCGCCGCTTCGGCCTCGTCGATGGGACGGGTGGTCGGCGGGGTCTCGTAGGTGCGGGGAGGGGTCAGGTCGTCCATGGCGATGATCCGGTCTTGTTCAGTTCATAGTCGGGGCGCTGCATGCGCATCCCCCCGTTCGCGCGGGGAAGGGACGAGGCGCCCTAGTAAACGTCCTGCTGGTAGCGATGCGCTCGCTCCAGCGCCGCCACCGCGGCTTCGGCATCGGTTTCGCTCAGCGATTTGACCTCGGCATAGGCATGGACGACCGCGTTACGGACATCCTTGGCCATCCGGTTCGCGTCGCCACAGACATAGAAGCTGGCGCCGCCGTCGAGCCATTCCACCACTTCCTTGGCGTGGTGGCGGATACGGTCCTGCACGTAGATCTTCTCGGGCTGGTCGCGGGAGAAGGCCACGTCGATCTTCGTGAGCGAGCCGTCCTCCAGGGCCTCCTGCCATTCGAGCTGGTAGAGGAAGTCGTGGGTGAACTGGCGGTCACCGAAGAACAGCCACGAACGGCCGGTGGCCTCGATCGCGCGGCGTTCCTGAACGAAGGCACGGAAAGGAGCGACGCCGGTGCCGGGGCCGACCATGATGATGTCGGTGGCCGGGTCCTGCGGCAGGCGGAAATGCCGGTTCGGCTTCAGCTTCACGCGCAGCTTGCTGCCGTTCTTGATCCGGTCCGCGACCTGCACCGAGGTGACGCCCGAGCGTGACCGTCCATGCGTCTCGTAGCGCACGGCGGCGATGACGAGATGGACCTCGTCGCCGACCTCTTTGCGCGAGGAAGCGATGGAGTACGCGCGCGGGGGCAGGGGCCGGGTGATGGTGTTGAGATGCTCGGCCGAGAGGGTGGCCGGAAACGTCTCGATCAGATCGATGAGGTGGCGCCCCTCGATCCAGGCCCGCAGCTCGCCGCTGTCGATGAGCTTCTGCGCCTCGGCATGGCCCGTCGCCTTGGCGAACCGCTCCACCGTGGTGGCCGAGAGTGTGGTGATGTCGCGCTCGGACAGCAACGCCTTGCGCAGGGCCTCGTCGCCGGTGAGATTCGTCGCCTTGAGGATGTCCTCGACGAGGGCCGGATCGTTCTCGGGATAGATCTCGAGCGAATCGCCCGGCTCGTAGGCCGGAGCGCCGTCCTCGAATTCGAGGGCCAGATGGATCGTCTCCTTGTCGGAGAGCGACGAGTTGAGGTTGATGTGATCCACCACCTCCACCACCACCGGCTCGCGGCTCGGCTCGGCATCGTCGTCCTCGGCGGCGGCGCGGCCGGCGAAATCCACCGCGACGACGTTGTCGGCGCTCGGCGCGGGCGCCAGCGCCAGCGCCTTCAGCGTGTTCTTGATCCAGTCGGCGGCGGGCTTGTCGAAATCGAGATCGAGATCGGCCCGCTCGGCCCCGCGCGTGCCGCCCAGCGCCTCGAACCGCGCGTCGAGCGCCTTCCCGATGGCGCAGAACTCCACATAGGAGGTGTCACCCAAGGCCAGCACACCGAAGGTCACGCCGTCGAGGCGGGGGGCGCCGTCGCCCATCAACTCGTTGTAGGCGCGGGTGGCGCGGGCCGGAGGCTCACCTTCGCCCCAGGTCGCCGCGATGGCGATGAGGTTCTTGGAGCCCGTCAGCGTGGCGACGTCGAGGTCGGCGAAATCCACCACCTTCGGCTTGAAGCCGCTTTTCTTGGCGAGCTTGGCCACGGACCCGGCCAGGGCTTCGCAATTGCCGGATTCGCTGGCGTAGATGATCGTCAACGGCTCGGATGCCTTCGGCGGCGCTGCGGGTGCCACGGCATTCTGGCCGCCGGCCGCATCCAACCCCGCGAGAAAGCCCGCCAGCCAGGCGCGTTGGATCGGCGTCGCTCCGCAGAGGACCGAATCGAGGCTCGCGCGCTCGCTGTCGTTGAACGGGGCGGTTTGGGGAAGGATCGCTTGTCGTGCCATCGGTAAGCCATGTCGTCCTGAGAGGCCGGCTGTCAACGGGATGTCCGTTTTACAGAACGACGTCGGGGTAGAAGGAGCTGCCTATCCTTGCAGTGCAATAGAGAATTTTATTCTCCCGCCACGACCGAGAGGGTTGGCGTGAAACGACCGTTCGAGGGAGCGGCCGGCAGCGGAAGTGCCGTCGTCGACTTCACTTTTTCCATGGCGAAGCGCGACGTCACGTTCTTGAGCGGCAAGGTGGCGATGAGCTGCTTATAGAATGTGTCGTAAGCCTGCATATCAGCGACAACGACCCGCAACATGTAATCCACATCCCCCGCCATGCGGTAGAACTCCAGCACTTCGGGCATGGCGGCGACGGTCGAGGCGAAGCGCTCGAGCCAATCGCGGGAATGGTCCGACGTTTCGATGGACACGAAGACGGTGAGGCCGAGACCCAGCTTGACAGGATCGAGAACCGCGACCCTGCGGTCGATCACGCCATCGGCTTCGAGGCGCTGGATACGCTTCCAGCAGGGCGTCTGAGATAGGCCGACCTTCTCTCCGATCGTCGCGATCGACAGAGTGGCGTCGTTCTGCAGCAGTGCCAGGATCTTCAGATCGATCGCGTCCACATTGACCTCGCTAAGCAGTTCCGATCGGCGGCGCCAAGGTGCGCGGAGGCACGACGTCGACCGGCGAATTGAGAAGGATATTCCTTCGCCAGGCAACCAATCCGGTCGCCGCGCCTTTGCAAACCATAGCGGCGTCCGCGTGGGAATGCCGCGCCGCGATGGCCGCTATGCCTTGACAGCGTTCGTTATAGCGAACATTTCAGGTGCCAGACAAGCAGGCATCTTTCAGGCAGTCGTATCGAGCACCGCAGATGAGCACTTCCCTGGAACGAACGGCGCGGGACCTCGCGTCCGCCATGGCCGGCCTCGATCTGAAGGGGCGCATTCGTGCGATCGAGTCCGCAATCCCCGGCCGACTGGTCTTCACCACCAGCCTCGGCATCGAGGATCAGGCTCTCACCCATGCCCTCGCCATGGCCAAGGGGCGGACGGAGATCGTCACCCTCGATACGGGCCGGCTCTTCCCCGAGACCTACGACGTCTGGGCGGAGACCGAATCCGCCTACGGCATCCGCATCCAGGCCTATGCACCCGAGCGGGTCTCGGAAGAGGCGTTCGTGCGGGAAGAGGGCATCAATGGCTTTCGCCATTCGGTCGCCGCCCGGCAAGCCTGCTGCGGCTTCCGCAAGGTCGAGCCGCTGAGCCGCGCCCTTGCCGGCGCCGCCGGATGGCTGACGGGTCTGCGGGCGGGCCAATCCGCCAACCGTTCGGACACGCCCCTGGCGGAGGCCGACGAGGCGCGCGGGCTTATCAAGATCAATCCACTCGCGGATTGGACCCGCGCCGACGTCGACCGCTTCGTCATCGACAATTACATTCCCTACAACGTCCTCCACGACCGCGGTTTTCCCTCGATCGGGTGCGCACCGTGCACCCGCGCCGTGAAGATCGGTGAATCCGAGCGCGCCGGCCGCTGGTGGTGGGAGCAGGAATCCAAGAAGGAATGCGGCCTTCACGTGCATCAGCCCGAGGCGAACGTTCAGCCGGGCCAGGAAGCCGCCGCATTCGAATCGACACCCCGTAACAGCAATCTGGAGATCGCCCGATGAGCGCCGCCACCGCGCTGGCCGCAACGCTGCCCGAGCGTCTGACTCACCTGCAGCGTCTCGAAGCCGAGAGCATCCACATCATGCGGGAGACGGTCGCCGAGACCGAGAACCCGGTGATGCTCTATTCCATCGGCAAGGATTCGTCCGTGCTGCTGCATTTGGCGCTGAAAGCCTTCGCGCCGGGACGCCTGCCGTTCCCGCTGATGCACATCGATACGACGTGGAAATTCAAGGAAATGATCGCATTCCGCGATCAGCGCGCCAAGGAGCTCGGCCTCGATCTCATCGTCCACACGAATCAGGAGGGCCTGGCCCGTGGCATCGGCCCGATCAGCCACGGTTCGGAAGTCCATACCGACGTGATGAAGACGCAGGGACTGCGTCAGGCCCTGGACAAGCACAAGTTCGACGCGGCCTTCGGCGGCGCCCGCCGCGACGAGGAGGCGTCCCGCGCCAAGGAGCGCATCTTCTCCCTGCGCACGGCCCAGCACCGCTGGGACCCGAAGCGCCAGCGCGCCGAGCCCTGGCACCTCTACAATCTCAAGAAGAAGCGCGGCGAATCCCTGCGCGTCTTCCCGATCTCGAATTGGACCGAGCTCGATGTCTGGCTCTACATCGAGCAGGAGCAGATCCCGATCGTGCCGCTCTATTTCGCCAAGCCCCGCCCCGTCGTGGAGCGCGACGGCCAGTTGATCCTGGTCGATGACGACCGCCTGCCCCTGAACCCCGGCGAGACCCCGCAGAACCTGTCCGTGCGTTTCCGGACGCTGGGCGACTATCCGCTCACCGGCGCCGTCGAGAGCGATGCCGCGACCCTGCCCGAGATCATCGGCGAGACCCTGGCCGCCCGGACCTCCGAGCGTCAGGGCCGCGTGATCGACAAGGACGGGTCGGGCGCCATGGAGCGCAAGAAGCAGGAGGGGTATTTCTAAGATGACGATCCATCAGTCACCCGAAGCCTTCGGCTATGACAGCTTCCTCGCCGCTCACCAGAGCAAAGAGGTGCTGCGCTTCATCACCTGCGGCTCCGTCGATGACGGCAAGTCGACTTTGATCGGCCGCCTGCTGCACGACACCAAGCAGATCTTCGACGATCAGGTGACGGCACTGCAGCGCGATTCGCGCAAGCACGGCACCCAGGGCGCCGAGATCGACCTCGCCCTCCTCGTGGACGGCCTCCAGGCCGAGCGCGAGCAGGGCATCACCATCGATGTCGCCTATCGCTTCTTCTCCACCGACAAGCGCTCGTTCATCGTCGCGGACACGCCCGGCCACGAGCAGTACACCCGCAACATGGCGACCGGTGCCTCCACGGCCGATGTCGCCGTGATCCTGGTGGACGCTCGGCAGGGTCTCACCCGCCAGACCCGGCGGCACGCGCTGCTGGTCTCGCTGCTCGGGATCAAGCGCGTTGTTCTGGCCGTGAACAAGATGGATCTGGTCGGCTGGTCGCAGGGCAAGTTCGAGGAGATCACGGCGGCGTTCGACGCCTTCGCCAAGCCCCTCGGCTTCACCGAGATCCGGCCCATCCCGCTTTCCGCCAAGAACGGCGACAACGTCGTCCTGCCCGGCGCCGCCGTGCCCTGGTACACAGGAACGCCGCTCCTGCAGTACCTGGAAGAAGTGCCGGTGCGGGTCGAGGAGCAGGCCGCTCCGTTCCGTCTTCCGGTCCAGTGGGTGAACCGTCCGAACTCCGACTTCCGCGGGTTCTCGGGCCTGATCGCCAGCGGCCGCATCACCCCCGGCGATGCGATCATCGTCGAGCCTTCGGGGCGGACCTCCACCATCGCCCGGATCTTCACCGCCGATGGCGACCTGCCGCATGCCGTGGAGGGCCAGTCCGTCACCCTGGTCCTCGCCGACGAGATCGACGCCTCGCGCGGGTCGGTGATCGTCACGGCCGATGCGCCTATGCGGGTGAGCGACCGTTTCGACGCCCGTCTCTTCTGGGCGGCCGAGACCGAACTCCTGCCCGGCGCCACCCTGCTCGCCAAGATCGGCACCGTGACGGTGAACGCCACCGTGACGACCATCCATACGCGGATCGATCCGGAGAGCGGCAATCCCGTTCCGGCCGCGCGCCTCGTGGCCAACGACATCGCGGACGTGACCCTCAGCCTGGACCGCGCCGTGGCCATCGATGCCTACGCGGCGAACCGCGACACCGGCGGGTTCATCCTCATCGACCGCGAGACCACCGACACGGCGGCCCTCGGCCTGATCCATGCGGAGGCACCATCGTCGGCCGTGGAGGACGAGCCGGAGGCGGCGCGTGCGGCGAAGTCGGGCGGTGGATTCCTGTCAAAGCTGCGCTGGGTCTTCGGCGGCATCTGAACGGACGCGCCACCGGCTAAAACGAACCGCCATCCGGCCTGCCAAGAGCGGGGCGGGTGGCGGCTTTGTTTCCAAAGGCACCTTTCTCATCGCACGACGGATGGTCCGGTGATCGACGGTCGCGAAACGTACGGGTGACACCATTCCTCCCACCCTTTACCTCATCCTGAGGCGCCGGAGCGGAGCGGAGGCCTCGAAGGAGGGCTCCAGTAGGCGCCATGGGAACTGGAGCCCTCCTTCGAGGCTGCTTCGCAGCACCTCAGAATGACGTGGTGGGTGGGAGCTGGGGACCGCTTCGACCCCGAGGGCGAGATCGAGCCGGCTCTGATACAATGCCGTCTGTGACTCAGCCTTGCCGGCTCACAGCTCCGGGACTAGGGTCCGCGCGCTTTTTGAAGGGGCGCGCATCGGCGCCCATCTGACGTGATCGGAGCAGACCATCATGGGCTTTCTCGCCGACGCCCTGTCCAAGGTGAAGCCGTCCGCGACCATCGCGATGACGCAGAAGGCCCGCGAGCTGAAAGCCGGCGGGATGGACGTGATCAGCCTGTCGGTGGGCGAGCCCGATTTCGATACGCCGGACCACATCAAGGAGGCGGCCATCGACGCGATCCGTCGCGGCGAGACCAAGTACACGCCGGTCTCCGGGATCGTGCCCCTGCGCGAGGCGATCGTGCGGAAGTTCAAGCGCGAGAACGGCCTCGACTACAAGGCGTCTCAGACCATCGTCGGCACCGGCGGCAAGCACGTCATCTACAACGCGCTCCTAGCCACCCTGAACCCCGGCGACGAGGTGGTGATCCCGCGTCCCTACTGGGTCTCGTATCCGGAGATGGTGGTTCTGTGCGGCGGCACCCCGGTCTTCGCCGAGACCGACATGGAGCATGATTTCAAGCTCCAGCCGGAAGAGCTGGAGCGGGTGATCACGCCCAAGACCAAGTGGATCATCCTCAACTCGCCGTCGAACCCCTCCGGCGCGGCCTATGCCCGCGACGAGCTGAAGAAGATCACCGACGTCCTCATGCGCCACCCCCATGTCTGGGTGCTCACGGACGACATGTACGAGCACCTCTGCTACGGCGATTTCGAGTTCGTCACGCCGGCCCAGGTGGAGCCCGGCCTCTACGATCGCACCTTGACCATGAACGGCGTCTCGAAAGCCTATGCGATGACCGGCTGGCGCATCGGCTACGCCGCCGGCCCCGAGCACCTCATCAAGGCGATGGATTTCGTCCAGGGCCAGCAGACCTCCGGCGCCTCCTCGATCTCCCAATGGGCGGCGGTGGCGGCCCTCGACGGCACGCAGGAGCATCTCGCCCGTTTCCGCGCCGCCTTCCACGAGCGCCGCGACCTCGTGGTCTCCATGCTGAACCAGACCAAGGGCCTCAAATGCCCGACGCCGGAAGGCGCCTTCTACGTCTACCCGTCCTGTGCCGAGACGATCGGGCGCAAGACGCCGTCGGGCAAGGTCATCCAGTCCGATGAGGATTTCGTGGTGGAACTGCTGCAGGCGGAGGGTGTCGCCGCCGTCCACGGCTCGGCCTTCGGCCTCGGACCGAACCTGCGCATCTCCTACGCCACCTCGAACACGGCGCTGGAAGAGGCCTGCACCCGCATCCAGCGCTTCTGCGGCTCGCTGAGCTGACCCACCCGAGGGTGAATCGCGACTTGACGACTCACGTCTGACGCGAGTCAGATGCGAGCCGGGTGGGTTCACTCGGAGGAGACGTTCACGGCGACGATCGCTGTCATCGCACCTGGTGCCATGGGCAGTGCGATCGCAGCGCGACTGCACGGAAACGGCGCCCGTATCCTCACCGTTCTGGCCGGTCGAAGCGCCGTTACGATCGCACGCGCCCAGGAATCCGGAATGGAAGGAGTGGAGGAGACGGCCCTCGCCGAGGCCGACCTCATCCTCTCCATCGTCCCGCCAGCGGAGGCGGCGAACCTTGCAATTCGCCTGTCCCCGCTGCTCGCTGCAGCGGTGCGCAAACCGGTCTATGTCGATTGCAACGCTCTCAACGTCGTGACGAAACGTGGCGTCGCCGCCGTGATCGGACAGGCCGGCGCGCCCTTCATCGATGCCGCCATCATCGGAGCGCCGCCCAAATCCGGCGAACGGGGGCCACGGTTCTACGTCTCCGGCGACGATCTCTCGGCGTCCGTGGCGTTGCGTGAAATGGGGCTGGACGTCCGACCCGTAGAGGGCGGCGTCGGCGCGGCGTCGGCGCTCAAAATGTCCTATGCCGGCATCAACAAGGGGCTGACGGCGCTCGCCGCCGTCATGGTACTCGCGGCAGGCCGTGCCGGAGCGGCCAATGCGCTGCATGCCGAACTCGCCGAAAGCGAGCCGGAACTGCTCGCGCGGTTCTCCCGCGTCCTGCCCGACATGGTGCCGAAGGCTTATCGCTGGGTCGCGGAGATGGACGAGATCGCGAGTTTTCTCGAGAACGACGATGGCGGCCGACTGATGTTCGACGGCGCGGGGCGCGTCTATGAACGGCTCTCCGCCAAGTGCGACGGGGACGAGGTCGGGCAGTTGAAGGCCTTCGCCGCTGCGGCGGAAAGGCCCTGATGCAGCCGGGTTGGTTGCCGGCTCAAGTCAGGATGTCTACACCCACCATCCCCGCAGCCGATGCGTCCGATGGTTTCGCGAACCCTCTCGGACTGGCGCGGTTGCAGGGCTTGTCGTGACGGGGCGGTGCGGACCAGTTCTCTGCGTCGATCCTGTGAGGCCTCGTGGGCCGGGTCGCGGCAAGTGTGTCACGGGCGCGGGGAACAGGAACCGTCGCCGTGGCTGATGGCCCACGCTCATCGTAGTAGCGGATGGGTCGCGCCATTTCAGGACAGGCTCCGGGCCGGCCAGCGGCCAAATGGTTTACCGACTTCTCGCACAAGTGAGACGGGCCGGGGAACCGGTCGCGTTCCTCCGCGTAGTCTCGGGCTTTCCAGCATGCGACGCCTTCTCACCGGTGGCATCAAGGCAATCGTCGCCATTGCCGCGCTTTCCACCGCCGCCCATTGGGCCATGCGCGTGCAGCGCGCGCCCACCGCCGTGCCGGCCCCCGTCGCAGCGGTGAAGGATCCGGTCGCCACCGGTTCGATCCTCACGCGCAGCGCGCAATCCCCAACTCGCGAACGACTTGCGGACGTGACACGCGGTCTCGACCAGAAACACCTCGGCGAATTGTTTTCGGGCGCCACTGGCGACAAGCCAAAGGTCGAGAAGGCCGCAGCCAGACACTGAGGGCGGACGCGACTATCGTCACGCCATGGTCAAGAGGGCGTGGTTCGGTGCGGCCGACCCATCGCAACAGGCTGCCGCATGATTGACCGTCCCGCTCTCACCCGCCGCGAAACCCTGGCGGGTGCCGCCGTTCTCGCCCTGGCGCCTTCGGCGGCGCGGTCGTCGGAGCGCGCGACGGGTTCCGTCTATGAAGTGGTTCCGGGGGGACGGGCAGGCATCCCGGATGTTGCCGTCTCGAACGGTCGCGACGTGGTCCGCACCGACGGCCAGGGCCGCTACGCGCTCGACGTCTCGGACGGCGATATCGTCTTCGTGGTGAAGCCCGCCGGCTTCGCGCTGCCGCGCGACGAGAACAAGATTCCGCGCTTCAGCTACATCCATCAGCCGCAGGGCACGCCGTCCGATCTAAGCCTGCGCTATCGCGGCATCGACCCGACCGGACCGCTTCCCGCCTCCATCGACTTCGCGCTGACCCGCGAACCGGAGCCGGACGCGTTCGACGTAATCCTGTTCACCGATCCGCAGCCGGAAAGCCCAGTGGAGCTCGGCCATGTCCGCGATACGGCGGTGACGCGGGTCCTGGGCACGAAGGCCGCCTTCGGCATGACCACGGGCGACATCCTGTTCGACGATCTGTCGTTCTACGGCCGCTCCAACCGCATCATGGGGCGCATCGGGATCCCCTGGTTCCATATCGGCGGTAACCACGACCTCAACTTCGAGGCGCCTGACGCCCGCTACAGCCGCGAGACCTACAAGCGGGTCTACGGCGCGCCCTACTATGCCTTCCACCACGGCAAGGCCCTCTTCCTGATGCTCGACAGCGTGCATTACCTGGGCGCCGCCTCGGGCAAGGGCGACGGTGTCGGCCGCTACGAGGGGCGCATCGGCGAGCGGCAGATGACCTTCATCGCCAACATGCTGTCGATGACGCCGAAGGAGACCCTCGTCGTCATCGCGATGCATATCCCGCTGGTCACCGATCTCGACCCGGCCGATCCGCGCCAGAACGTGATGGACCGCGAGCGCCTGCTCGACCTCCTGGGTGACCGACCCGTGCTCAGCCTCGCCGGCCATACCCACACGACGGAGCATCATTACCCCCGCGCGGGCGCAAGCGGGAGCCACCACCACCACGTCCTCACCGCTGTCTCCGGATCGTGGTGGAGCGGCCCCTCCGCGCGCACCGGCATTCCCTCGGCCGACAGCCGCGACGGGACACCCAACGGTTTCCACGTCCTGTCCATCGACGGCGCCGACTACACCACTCGCTACCAACCGGCCCAGGGCGAACCGGAAGAGAGAATGAGAATCGTGCTGGAGAGCCAGTATCGCGGAGGGGCCGGTGAGGTCCTGCGCGATTACCGGCCGATGCAGACCCTGCGCTCGCCTGTGCCGCGCGAGAGCGTCGGGGCGACCAATCTGGTGGTGAACGTCTTTGACGGCGGTCCGCGCACCAGCGTCCGGTACAGACTCGACGACGGTCCCGCCGTCGAGATGGTACGCACGCGGCGGCCCGACCCGTTCGTCGCCGAAATCTTCCTGCGCTATCCGGAAGCAAAGAAGCCGTGGGTGAAGGCCGAACCGTCGAGCCACATCTGGGTCGCGCGCCTCCGCGGCGACATTCCGGCCGGCAGCCATCGCATCAGCGTCGAGGTCCGGGACGAGTACGGGCGCCCGTTCTCGTCCGCCATGGTCCTCGAAGTCACCGGCGAGGACGGCCCCTCGCGGGGCTGAGAGGGACGCCGGCCGGTCAGGGCCTAGAGCAGCGCCCGACCACGTTGGGTCGGGGCACATCTCCAGGCCTTTGTTTTGCCGCGCTCTTTTTCGCCGAACCGGCATCCACTTCGGCGGAGAGCGCTCTAGCGTCCCGAGGCCCAGTGTCAGGCGGCCAAGCGGCGAGCGCCGTGGTTGCCCTCCTCGATCTCCTCGATGATCTTGGCGCAGAAAGCGTCGAGATCGCCGGGATTACGGCTCGTGACGATGCCCTTGTCGGTCACCACCGCCTCGTCCCGCCATTGGCCGCCGGCATTGATGACATCCGTCCTGATCGACGAGAACGACGTCAGGTTCAGCCCCTTCACGACCCCCACCTCGATCAGCAGCCACGGCGCGTGGCAGATCGCGGCCACCACTTTTCCGGAGACGAGGAACGTCTTGATCACGTCGAGGGCCTTCGGCTCGAGCCGGAGCTTGTCCGGGTTGATCTGGCCGCCCGGCAGCACGAGGGCGTCGTAATCCGCCGGGTCGATGTCTTCCAGATCCTTGTCCACCGCGACGTTCTTGCCCCAATCCGTCTTGTCCCAGGCGCGAATGGATTCGCGCGATTCGCGCGATTTCGGTGAGGCGACGATGACGCTCGCCCCAGCGCTCTTGAGGGTCTGCAGCGGAACCGTGAGCTCGGTTTCCTCGAAACCGTCGGTGGCGAGAATGAGAACTTTCGACTGCTTGATGTCGGACATGATTGATCTCCGCACGTGTCACGAATGATGGCGGAAGAACTGTTAGCCGATAGGGCGGGTTCCTGGTTCCGGGGAGATGCAATGCAGCCTCGGTGGCAGCGCAACGCTCGAATCCGCATCGGGCTGGAACTGGCGACTGCCGGGGTGGGTTTCTCCGGCACACCGACCGATCCACCTCAAAGCGAAGGAGACGCTGCATGGCCAATCCAGGCCTACCGATCCCCGAGCCGCTCCCGGGGGGAATTCCCGGCGACCTGCCGCCCCCGCCGCTGCCGCCGGACGAGGCTCCGGATATCGGACCGACCGGTCCGCGGACCCCCTATCCCGTCGACGATCCCGGCATCGACGAGCCGGCGGGGCCGGGCTCCGAGCCCGATTATCTGCCCGGCGGTCCGACGGACCCGGGAGTGCGGATGTAACCGTTCCGTCAGTGATCCCCATGCGATGCGCGTACATCGCGGGGGGCGTTGAGGATTTCGGAGAGGCTCGTCGCGACGTGACGGGCCTCTTCGTCCGTCAGGCGCAGCTGGAACGGCGGCAGCGGCCCCGCCTGGAGGGCCACGACGGCCTGACCCTTCTCGTCGGTTCCCACCTCGATGGCGGAGGAGGTGACTTCCAGCATGGCGATGTCCTCGTCGGCGAGGTCGTCCGGCGGGTCGACCTCGTCCGGCTCGTCGATCGCGGTCAGCAGATGCCCGACCGCGCGCACGAGGGCACGGGCCGCACGGGCATCCATGACGACGGCCGTGGCCTGATCGTCCTTCTGGAACGAGAGCTGGATGTTCGCGCCTTCGAGGGAAACCGAGATGCCCGCCATGAACCGCCTGATTGCGTCGCCTAACTGCCTGGAGCCGAACTCATATATGCACGTCGCGGACCGAAAAACACGGGGTTCGCCACGGGGCTCGCATCGTGCGGCATGAGAGGGCGGTGCGTCGATCCGACAGGCAAGATCCAGCCGGATGCCTTGTTGCCGCCGCACAATGCGCCTACATGGATCTCAGCGGGCGTCAGTGAGCCGAACACAACGTGCCTCGCACGTCTCACGACCTGCTGATCCCGTCAAATGTAAAAGAGGACCGGCGCCGGGTGTCTCGAGCAGATACGCGTGTTTGGTCAACGAACGATACGAGGTTCTATTCGTGAATACCGGCACTGTTAAGTGGTTCAACGAAACCAAAGGCTACGGCTTCATTCAGCCCGATGACGGCGGCAAGGACGTGTTCGTTCACATCTCCGCTGTCGAGCGCGCGGGAATGCGCAATCTCATTGAAGGTCAGAAGGTCTCCTACGAGATCCAGACCGACAAGCGCAGCGGCAAGGATTCGGCTGGTAACCTCCAGGCGGCCTGACGCACCCGGCGCCAGCCCTCGGGGCTGGCGTCACCACCGGCGTCAAGCGCCGGCTTCGCCGGCATCCCGACGCGCTCCTCTGGGGAGACGAGCTCGTTTCAGGGATGACCCATCCGCAACCCCAAAATCCTTTGACTTACGGAACGAGAGGCAAAGCTCGTCGTTTCGCACACCAAGAAAATCTGAAAGATCACAAGAAAACATGTTGTTCGAATATACCCGACGCCGCGGCGTCCGTTCGCCGATCACCGATGCGGCGACCTTCAAGGTAGGAAAGCTGAAGCAGACGACGTCGCGTGAAGCGCAGGACATCGACCTCAGCCACCTCATCGACACCTCTTACAATTATCACTCGCCCCGTGAATTGCGCTGGCATCTGGCCGAGCGGCTGGGCGTGGCTCCCGACGTGGTCGCGGTTCGCGAACACGCCTGATCGGGGCCTTTCCGCGCCGGGGATAGTCTCCTCGCGCTCGATGACGTTTCACGCCGAGTTCCTCACCGAGCTCGGCGTTCGCATGTCCACAGTCTGCCTGCCGCAATGAGGCCGATCGTTCAGGCGATGGGCGGGAGTGCGAATCCTCGATCATGCCCTGCTGTCACCCCATGCCCTGCTGTCACTCGAAGTCGCCGGACGGCCAGGACGAAACCTGAGCGGCCCGCGGCACTTTTTGGAAGTGCGGGGCTCAAAGGCGCATTGCCTCTACTTTCAATCACGCGAATATGATGCATGTTACTGTGTAATAGCGTCTTAATGCATGCATCCTAAGGTGAATTTACACCACCGATTTCGTGCATCGCGCTCCTGAACCAGCACTAGGCAACTCCATGATCAGACATCTCCGCCTGAGCTCAAAAGTGCTCATTGGATACACAGCACTTTTTGCACTGATGGTTGCCCTGACAGGTTATGGTATAAGTCAAGTCGCTCTGATCGACCGAAATTTATCGACCATCAATACCGTCAACTCGGTCAAACAGCGATACGCGATCAATTTCAGAGGCAGCGTACATGATCGTGCGATCAGTCTCCGCGACTTTACTCTGGTCAATGACCAAGCCGGACGGGCTGAGGTTCTCTCCGACATCGCCCGTCTCAATCGTGCCTATGCCGACTCGGCCGAGAAGATGGATTGGATGTTCTCGCAAACCGGCCTCGCATCGGACGACGAGCGCGCCATTCTGGCCAGCATCAAGGAAACCGAAGCCCGGACGCTGCCCCTACTGAAGCGTGTCATCGACGATCAGCAGGAAGGCCGTTACGAGCGCGCCCGGAGCACCCTGATGCTGGAGGCGCGTCCTGCCTTCGTGGAGTGGCTCGGACGTATCAACCAGTTCATCGACCTGCAGGAAGCGCGCAATCAGTCCATTGGAGACAACGTGCGCACCGTTTCACAGACCTTCATGATGCTGATGATCGGCCTCTGCAGCATCGCCTGCATCATCGGTCTCGGTTTTGCTTCTTGGACATACCGTGCCATCCGTCCCCTTCGACCTCTGACCCAGAGCATGCTGGATCTGGCGGGTGGCAACCTGAACATCGATGTCCCACAGACGGATCAGCGTGATGAGGTGGGCGATATTACCCGCGCCGTTCAGACGTTCAAGGACAATGCTGTAGCCGCCGATTGCTTGCAGAAGCAGCAGCAGGACGATCAGAATCGAAAGATGCGTCAGGCCGAGCAGATCGACGCGGCGACCCGAGCGTTCGAGACCGCCGTCGATGGTATCGTTCGCCACGTGGCTGCGGCCTCCGGTGAACTGCAGACCACTGCGCAAGCCATGGCAGGCACGGCCGGCCGAACGGCGACGCAATCGGCGTCGGTTGCCGCCGCCGCCCGCGACGCGGGAGCGAACGTAACAACCGTGGCCGCCGCCACCGAGGAAATGGGCGTCAGTGTCCTGGAGATCAGTCGCCAGATCGAGGAAGCGGCGCGTCTCGCACGGTCGGCGGTCGAAGAGACGCTGAGCACAGCACAAGTTGTGAGCGCGTTGAGCGGCGCCGCGAACGAGATCGGCGACATCGTCGCGGTCATCGCGCAGATCGCCGGCCAGACCAATCTGCTGGCGCTCAATGCTACGATTGAGGCGGCACGGGCCGGTGAAGCGGGACGCGGCTTCTCCGTGGTTGCGACCGAGGTCAAAGAACTCGCGAATCAGACGGCGCGGGCGACCTCGAACATCAACGGCCAGATCGCGACGATCCAGCGTGCGACCCACCAAGTGGTCGGCGCCGTCGAGACCATCAATGCCCGAATCACTGAACTCGATGGCGTCACTGCCACCGTGGCCGCGGCCATTGAGGAGCAGGGTGCGACGACCCAGGAAATTGTCCGCAACGTGACGCAGGCGGCGACTCGCACCCACGAAGTGACCCAACATGTCAGTGGGGTCGCCGGTTCGGCGGAACAGACCGGGCGCGCTGCCGATGAGGTCCTTCATTCGGCAGCCACTCTCGATGAACAGTCAAGGCGTCTGGCATATGAGATCGGCCAGTTCATCGATGCCGTTCGGGCTGCCTGATCCTCCCACCGGGAGGGTCCTCACCGTGGCGGGTCCGGGAAATCGAACCGAAGACGTTCAAGCTCTTTCATCCGAGCTCGAAGGATGAGGTCGCGCGCCGTGCGTTCGGCGGACGCTACCTGCGGGGCGACAAAGACAATCCCTTCGTTCTGGCCATCGGCAGAGGGGAGGCCGAAATCGGTGTCTGCGTCATGGCCAAGGTAAGGGGTCGCGTGGCGAACGGCCCCGAGGACAGCATCCCGTTCTTCTACGCGGGCATTCCCCCCGTCGTCGCGTCCGGTCGCGGGGCCATGCTGATCTGACCGGGCTTTGCCTCCGGGTGCGTCCGCGGGTGCATCCGGAACACAGCCTGAGCGGAGATGCCATCGTGATCGCCGGCGTCTTCCTCCACAGGGGCTGCAGTCCCGTGGTGAGGCTCGGCCTTTGGCCGAGCCTGCATCCCCGTTGGCGAAGGCCGCCCTAGCCCCGCGTCAGAGCCGCGACGACATCGTCGCGCAAGCCGTCCGACATCGCGATCAGCGCGCCGTGGACGGGGTCCGGGCGGTTGTAGGTCGTGCGGGTTCCCTTCAGGTCGCTCACTGATCCGCCGGCCTCGCGAAGGAGCAAATCCGCCCCGGCAAGATCCCAGTCGCGCGCATCGGACGAGACCAGGCCGACATCGATCGATCCCTCGGCGACGCGCGCCACCCGCAAGGCGAGGGACGGCACCCGAGGGACGATCTGGACATCGAGGGCCTCGCCGTTCGTCGATCCGCCACGCGCGAGCTTGTCGATCATCGGCTTCGGTCCGGTCACCTTCGCCCCCGTGAGGCCGGTCTGGGTCGAAACGGACAGCGGCACGCCGTTGCAGGTCGCCCCGCCCCCCGCCACGGCCTCGTAGAACCGGTCGGTCACCGGTGCGTGGACGAAGCCGAGGATCGGTTGTCCGCCCGCCAGCAGCGCCACCGAGATCGACCAGTCCTGATGGCCGGTGAGGAAGGCCCGTGTCCCGTCGATGGGATCGACGATCCAGACGAGGTCCGAGCCGAGCCGGATGGCATCGTCGCTGGTCTCCTCCGACAGCCAGGCCGCCTCGGGCAGCAGCGCGCTGAGACGGATCTTCAGGAACGTATCCACCGCGACGTCGGCTTCCGTCACCGGCGACCCGCCGGCTTTCGACCATGTCCGCGCGGTCGTCTGCGCCCCCGACCTGAAGAAGGGGAGGGCCAGGGACGCCGCCTCACGGATCGCCTCCCTCAGGGCGGGAAGCAGCGCCTGGGCGGCTTTGGGCGACATCGTGTCGGACATGCGTCTCCGGATCGTCGGGGTTCTATCGGTGGCGGTGGCGAATCCGTCTTCCACGCGCAGGGCGGTGCAAGGGACCCTTTTCTTTGTAGGGTGAGCCCGCGATGCCCACAAGGATCGCGCGCGGGCGATGCCCCCGGATCCTGACGAATGCGGCAAGGAAGTGTTGAGCATTCCGAACGCTTCCCGCCCATCCACCATCGCTTAACTCTGGCTATTAAGCTGGTGTGATGAGGTTAGACGTGATTCTGCTTGTCATAAGAGGCGGCCCTCAAGAGGCCGACCACACCAACAGGGCGTCGATCCGATGAACACTTTCTCAAACATGAATCAGACCGAGACAACTGTCGTCACCGCTGCGGATGCCCGCCTCCAGGACGGTGTCACGCTGCCCACCACGACGTTTTCCCGCTCGTCGCTTCCGATCACCGGCCACATCGGTGGCGGCACCGAAGCCGTCGGCGTCGCCCTCGCTTTCGCCTCCGAGGACAGCGATGCGTGCGACGAAGACCGTTTCGCGCTTCTTCTGGTGGATGGCGCCGGCACCACGCTCGGCCGCCTCGGCCCTTACGGTGACGAGGACGTCGTGGCGATCTGGCGCGATTGCTCGGCCCGCACGGGCCTGCCGCGGATGATCGTGCGGGAAGACGGCACCCTCGCCGTCGTGTCGCGGCAGCTCGGCCGGGTCGCCCTCGGCACCACGCGCGCCCGCCGCCGCCACGGCCTGCTCAACGGCCGTCGCCCGCGCTTCCTCGTCCGCCGCAAGACCGGCGTGCTGCCGGTGCGTCCGCTGATCTATCGCGGCGAGAACGAGATCGTCGGCGGCGCCCTGTCCTGAGGCCGGATCGGGCTCAGGACAGCCCCTGCCAGACGGCATCCGCCGCCAGTCCGGCAAAGAGGATCAGCCCGGCATCGCGGTTGGAGCGGAAGAGCCTGAGCGCCCCGCGCCCGTCGCCGGGTTTCAGACGGACGACCTGCCATCCGAGATGGAGAGCGAAGAGGGTGACGCCGAGGGCGCCCACGGGGCCGGCCCCCGCCAGGGTCGATGCGGCGGCGATGGAAGCGACCGAAACCGCATAGCAGAGGCCGATGGCCGGCCTCAAACCGCGTCCGAACAAGCGGGCCGAGGAGCGGATGCCGGCGATCTCGTCGTCCTCGATATCCTGCACCGCGTAGATCGTGTCGTAGCCGACGACCCACGCCACCGTGCCGGCATAGAGCAGCAGCGCCGGGGCGCCGAGATCGCCGAAGACGGCGACCCACCCCATCAGCGCGCCCCACGAAAAGGCGAAACCCAGCACCGCCTGGGGCATCGACATCACCCGTTTCATGAACGGATAGATCGCCACCGGCACGAGCGACGCCATGCCGACGAGAATGGCGGTACGGTTGAACTGCAACAGCACCGCCAGCCCCGCCAGCGCCTGCAGTACCAGGAAGATCGCGGCGGAGCGTGTCCGCACCTGCCCGGAGGGGAGGGGGCGCGAGCGCGTGCGCTCCACCTGAGCGTCGAGGTCGCGGTCGGCGATGTCGTTGTAGGTCGACCCCGCCCCCCTCATGGCGATGGCGCCGATGAGGAACAGGACGAGATGGGCCGGGTCCGGAAACGGCTTGTGGCCGGCGAGCGCCGCGAGGGCGGCCGACCACCAGCACGGCAGCAACAGCAGCCACCATCCGATGGGACGGTCGATCCGCGCCAGCCTGAGATAGGGGCGCAGGCCGCGCGGGGCGAGGCGATCGACCCAGTGCCCGGCGACCGCATCCGCGACCCTGCCATCCGCACCGGGCCGGGAGGTCACGCCCGCCATGCGGAAACGAGGCCGTGACGCGGCGACTCAGCCAAGGCTCAGAGCGCGCCCTGCGGCATCTTCAGGCTGCCGGTGAGGCCGGGGCCGCCGAGCATGCCGCCACCGCCACCGCCGCCACCGTTCTGGGCCTGCGCCCGTGCCTGGGCTTCCATCTTCGCGGCCTGGGCGGCGACGCCACAAATCTTGGTGCGGATGCCGGCGACCTTCAGATGGTCGGCCTTGAAGCCTTCGGCGAAGGAATCCGGAATCGAGCACCATTCCTTGTTGGCGGCGATCCACTTGACGCCCTCGTTGCCGTTGGCCTGCAGCTTGCCGAACAGGGCGCAGGCCTCGGCCGGGGTCATCTTCTTCTTCGAGTTCGAGGCGGCATTCGCCTTGGCCACGAGATCCTTGCGCGACTGAAGCGTCTTCTGGATGTCGCCGCATTCCGCGTTCTGCGCGAAAGCAGGGCCGGCGAGGAGGGCGGAACCCAGCAGGGCTCCGGCGACCGCCGCGATGGTCTTCGATGACATTAGCTAGGCTTCCCTCTCCCCCAATCCCCACCGGTGCCCGATTCGTGGCCGCCGGAGCGATTGCCTATCCTGCAAGACGTCTCGCCATAGGAATGTGGCGTCTTTCGAGACGTAAACGGGCGGTAATACATGCGCTTGGGGAAACGCGACATAATCCGACGCTGTTGCGCTTCCGCATCACCCCGGCCTCCCTCACGCGTTGACAGGTGTGGTGCCGCGAGCGACCACCCCGATCCATGGCACATTACGACTTCACCGCCCCGCGCCTCTTCGTCGAGCCGGACCTCCGCGAAGGGACGGTTCTCCCGCTGGAACGCGCGCAGGCGAACTACCTGCTGAACGTCCTGCGGCGCGGCCCGGACGATCCGGTGCTCGTCTTCAACGGGCGCGACGGCGAGTGGCGCACCCGCATCGTCCAGAACGGCCGCAAGAGCGCGGAACTGATCGTCGTCGAGCGTCTGCGCCCGCAGCCCGGTCGGGCCGACCTGCACTACCTCTTCGCGCCGTTGAAGACCGCGAGGCTGGATTACCTGGCCCAGAAGGCGGTGGAGATGGGCGCCGGCACCATCCGCCCCGTTTTCACCCGCTACACCCAGGGCGAGCGGATCAACCTGGATCGCCTGCGCGCCAACGCCATCGAGGCGGCCGAGCAATGCGGCATCCTGGCGATTCCCGATCTCCCCGAGGCGGTCCGGCTTCCCGTCGCCCTGGCGGAGCTCGACCCTGCCCGCCTCCTCGTCTTCTGCGACGAAGACGCCCCCGTCGCCGATCCGGTGGCGGCCCTGCGCGAGGCGGCGGACCCGGCGGCGCCGCCGCCGCTGGCCGTGCTGATCGGGCCCGAAGGCGGATTCTCGCCGGAGGAGAGGGACATGATCGCCGCCCGGCCGAACACCGTGGCGCTGTCCCTCGGACCACGCATCCTGCGCGCGGACACCGCCGCCGTGGTGGCGCTGGCTCTGGTGCAGTCTGTGCTCGGCGACACACGCTGAGCGGGCCTCCTTTGGCCTACGTTGTTCCTGCCTCGCCGCTGGACTAAGGAGTCGCCATCTCTCAGGAGGCTCCTCCGCTGCGGTCCGGCGCGCCTCTCACCACAAACGACCTTCACCACGAGGCAGCGCATGGCGCGCGATACGTCCGACACCACACCGCTGACGAAGCGGGACGAACTGATCGCGTGGTTCGCCGAGGGCGAGAAACCGCGCGAGCGCTTCGCCGTCGGTACCGAGCACGAGAAGGTCCCGTTCTACCGGGACGGCAACTCGCCCGTCCCCTACGAGGGCGAGACCGGCATCCGCGCCCTGCTCGAAGGCGTCGCGCGCGAGACCGGCTGGGAGGCGATCGAGGATGCGGGCCACCTGATCGGCCTCGCCGGCGCGGATGGCGGTGCGATCTCCCTCGAGCCCGGCGGGCAGTTCGAACTCTCCGGCGCGCCGCTTCCGGACGTCCACGCCACCGAGCGTGAGTTGCGCATCCATCTCGAAGCCACTGCGCGGGCGGCCGATCCCCTCGGCATCGGCTTCCTCGACCTCGGCATGAGCCCGAAATGGACGCGCGAGGGCACGCCGGTCATGCCCAAGAGCCGCTACAAGATCATGGCCGGCTACATGCCCAAGGTCGGCTCCCTCGGCCTCGACATGATGCTGCGCACCGCCACGGTGCAGGTGAATCTCGACTTCTCCTCCGAGGCCGACATGGCGGCCAAGATGCGCGTCGCCCTGGCGCTGCAGCCGGTGGCGACGGCTCTGTTCGCCAATTCTCCCTTCACCGATGGCCGCCCCAACGGCTTCCTCTCCCGCCGCTCGGAGATCTGGCGCGACACCGACGCCGACCGGACCGGCATGCTGCCGCGCGCCTTCGAGGCCGGGTTCGGCTACGAGGCCTATGTCGACTGGCTGCTCGACATGCCGATGTATTTCGTCAAGCGCGGCGAGACCTATCACGACGTCAGCGGCGCCTCGTTCCGCGACCTCATGGATGGGCGCCTCGCGGCCCTTCCCGGCGAGCGGGCCACGATGTCCGACTGGGCCAACCACGCCTCCACCGCTTTCCCCGAGGTCAGGCTGAAGCGCTACATCGAGATGCGCGGCTCGGATGTGGGCGGCGCGGACATGATCGTCGCGCAGGCGGCCTTCTGGGTCGGCCTTCTCTACGACGAGGCCGGGCTCGCGGCGGCCTGGGACATCGCCAAGGCCTGGAGCGCCTCCGAGCGGGAATGCCTGCGCGCCATGGTCCCGCGCCTCGGCCTCGCCACGCCGATCGCGGGCCGCAGTCTCGGAACCGTGGCGGCGGAAGCCTTGGCCATCGCCCGCAAGGGCCTCGAGGCGCGCGGGCGCCGCGATGAGCAGGGGCGCGACGAGACACATCATCTGCAACCTTTGGAAGCCATCGTCGCCAGCGGTCGTTCGCGGGCGGAGGACAGGCTCGCCGATTACGAAGGTCCGTGGCGCCGCTCCGTGGAGCCGGCCTTCACCGAATGCGTGTTCTGAAGAGACGGCATTGACCATGAAACCACGTCTTCTGGTCACGACAATTGTGTCGGAGCACACGTCCGGCCGATAGTGCCTCGTCTGTTCCGGAACGGTTCATCGGAGATGGTGTTTTTACGGATCAGGTTCACTCGTAATTGGAGATCGCACGCATGTCGCGCATCATGTCCCTGGTCCTTGCCGGTTCGACCGCCGTCGGTCTGGCGGCAGCTCCTCTCTCCGGCGCACAGGCCGCCCCGATGCCCGCGCTGACCTCGGCGCAGGTCGCCGGTAGCGGTTCGGCCGTGGAGACCGTGCGTTACGGCCGCTATTACGGCGGCGGCTACGGCTACCGTCGCGGCTATTACGGCGGCGGCTACCGCCGTGGACCCGGCATTGGCGGAGCCCTCGCGGCGGGTGCCGCCCTGGGTATCATCGGCGGCGCCATCGCGGCGAGCCAGGCTCCCCGCTACGGCTATTACGACGGTGGCTACGGGTATGCCCCGGCCTATGGCTACGCGCCCGCCTATGGCTACGGCTATCCGGCCTACGGCTACTGACATCATCCACCGAGCCTCGTCTTCGGCTCACGCCCCGCTCCAGGCTCCGGCCTCGGGCGGGGCTTTTCGTATCGCGGGGCTGATATGACCGACGCGCCGCCCGTCCTCGATCTCAGCGGCCTGAAATGCCCCCTGCCGGTGCTGCGCACCCGCAAGGCCCTACGCGGCCTGGAACCGGGGGCGCAGCTGACCGTGCTCTGCACAGATCCGGTCTCGGTGATCGACATCCCCCATCTCGTGACCCAGGAGGGCGATCTTCTCGTCGGTCAGGGCCGGGACGACGGCGTCTTCAGCTTCACCATCGAGAAGGGCGGCCCCTGAAAACTCGTTCATTCCGCACCGTCTTCGCCTCATTGATGCGGCAACTCGCGGTTAGGTGATCCCGAAGAAGGCCGCGCGACCGCCCGCGGCCGGAAGACGGGAACGAATCGATGGCGCCGGTGATCCGTGGCACCCGCATCCTGCACGATGGCTGGAGCCGTTTTCTCGTGGCCGAGGTCACGATGCCGGACGGCACGCGCCTGACCCGCGAGATCGAGGATCACGGCCGCGCGGTCGGAGTGCTGCCCTACGATCCCGAGCGCCGCGTGGCCCTGCTGGTGGAGCAGTTCCGGCCACCCACCTTCTTTGCCGCCGGCACCCTGTCGCTCCTCGAAGTCCCGGCCGGGCTTCTCGACGAATCCGAGCCCGAGGACGGTGCCCGCCGCGAGGCCTTCGAGGAGACCGGCGTCCGCCTCGGCACCCTGGAACGCCTGACGACCGGCTGGTCCATGCCCGGCATCTCCACCGAACAGATGGACCTCTTCCTCGGCGCCTATACCGCCGCCGACCGCTCCGGCCCCGGGGGCGGGCTCGCCGACGAGCACGAGACCATCACCGTCCACGAGATGCCCCTCGCCACCCTCGCCGCCATGAGCGACCGGGGCGAGATCACCGACATGAAGACCCTGGTGTTGCTTTTCGCGCTGCGGCTGCGCCGGCCGGAGTTGTTTGTCTAATTTGTCTGAAAACAGACCGAAAAAATCTCAGGGGCGGCGCTTTTCTGGCAAGGCTTGGTATAAATATATAGTAAATTTTCCGCTATTAATAATACCTTCAGTCGGATGCTGCTGCTTGGCTTCGATATTACAAAATCGTGCTCCACAGCTTCCTAATTTTCATCTCTAAATTGACATGACCGAGAGAATTACATCCAAGGCTCTATTGGTCGCCGACGAGAAAACTCCGCTTTAGTATCGGCATCTAAGATCAGACGGTACCGATCCCTTAGCCGCTCAAAAAGCAATCTGTCTCTTGGCATCGGCGCATTAGGTTTCGCATCCTTAGAACGAAGGTATTTCCCAAGAATTCCTAATATAAAATCTGGAAAACTTATATTCAAATCTGGCTTATGCCTGAATTGTATAGTAATTTTATTGGGCCTCCTATTGTTGCTTAATTTTAATTCATTAAATTCCTGATCGATTAAAAATAGCACTTTATTCTGCGATATTTTTGAATTCTCTTCGATTAAAAATAGAACAGACTCGCTGTCGGCCGCCATAAGGCGGCGCTTAATTATCGATCCGACAAGACGAAGGTAAGTTGCCTCATACTCAGAAGAATCTGATAGTTGCCCGAATGAGATATAACCCTCAAATGGCAATGTCTGCATCCGAATAACAAATTCGGCTCTAAGATCCTCGCTGGCATCGGTAAAATGTAGGCCGCGCTTGTTAATTGCAAGTCGGTTGCCCACCGCCCATGGGTCGGCAAGCCAACGGTTTAACACTTCTGAAGCAGCGCTGACGAGCTGATCCTGATGTTGGCTGACAACCATCCCTAACGCCAAGACAGTGCCTTGATCGTTCTGAAATTCGGCTTCGTCTATGGAGATGCAAAATGGGGGGCCATTCCGGCGCCGAGGCTCGAAACTCGGACGAGCCCCTGAAGACGCAAGTATGTTCGCCCAAACTGGCTTCAACCGACCAACCTGTCTAGGCTCATGATAAGCAACAAATTTTACTAGACCGTCCAACCGGTTGACGTTTTGCTGCTGATCCTTCGTGGTTGCAGCTTCAATTCTTTGGAAATGACTATTTAGTCCAAACTTATGAGCATAATAAAGTTCTTGCCGTAGTCTTCGTTTCTTCTCACGGGGAGCGTGTGGAGAACTTGGATCACTAATACTTAGGCCCGTCACATAATGTGCCTGACCATGCTCTGATGTTTTTGTCTTCCCTTCAGCTAAGCGAAAACCATGAATTTGGACGCATTTTGTGATATCTTCGATAGGAGGCAAGTTGCCATTGCTTGAAAAACTTAAATCGTCAGAATATCTTGTGTAGGTCGCTCCAACTCGATCTGCCAAGGCTTGCAGCTGGGTATCTGCTGGCAAAAAAATGGCATTGGAAAGGACTGGACTTGTCGCAAGGCCCAGAGGAAGAACGCCGCCAATCGTAACGAAGCGACTAAGCGGAACCGCCACGTCCGCGCAAATTCCCAAATCAAGAAACAGACCCTTGATCTGACCAATTGAGATAGAGGAGAAAAAGCTAGCAATATCTGTTGATAATAAGAATCGGTGGCCGCAGTGAGCCGCAGCATTTTGTCGAATATTTCGACCACCGAGATATCCATACGCTGCTGGATGTGGATAGTTAGTCAAAAAATGTTTAAAGAAGCTACCCAATCGACGACCGAGTGCCTTGTATTCTAGCCTCGCGATTTGAGGCTCCCAAACCACGCGGTAGCCGCGGTTTTTGTTCTTTTTCGGAATTTTATGTCGATAAAACGGGGGAACAGATATTTGCTGGACGCCTTCCACCACTATAGGAGGCGGCTGAGGATCCGGTGGTGGCTCAAAATTGACAACAAATTCGAACACTTCTTCTGGCAGACCGAGAAAATTAAGCAGCTGCTGTTTGGTGCGCAAAACTCTAAAATCGCAAGGAACGTTCACAGCCTGCCCCAGGGGTGGAGAGCAACCAAGTACACGAAAGCAAATAGTGCTGATACAGCAGACGCGACTCGCGCCTTGAACCTTGTAACAAGGCTGCCCTCCAACTATGGTTGTAACCTCAAGTGCCTCGATCTTCAAGTGGCAACTTTGGTAGGTCTTTTTGAGCGCTTGTGAGGAAACTTGCCCGATCCCAATTAGCTATAATCTTTTGTAGACGACCCCCGCACCACCAGCCGTCCGCTCAGGGTGACCTTGCGGATCGGCTGGTCCGGCGCTTTCAGGCGGTCGAACAGGAGCGACATGGCCTGGGCGCCGATCTCGGCGACGGGTTGCTCGATCACCGTGAGGCCGGGTTCGACGAGGTCGGTCCAGGAATCGTTGTCGAACCCGGCAAGGCCGAGATCGTCCGGCACGCCGAGGCCCGCCGCACGGGCGGCACGCACCGCGCCCATCAGCATCAGCCCGTTGGAGAGGATCAGCGCGTCGGGCGGCGTCGCTTCCAAGAGCCAGCGGCCGACGCAGAGTTCGGAAGCGGCGGCGTTGGGTGGCGCCGAGCGCATGTCGGGCACGAGGCCCGCGCGCCGGATCGCCGTCTCGTAGCCGGCCCGGCGTTCCCGGGCGGTGGACGAGGTGGAGCCGAACAGGCCGCCGATCCGCCGGTAGCCGCACCCGATCAGATGGTCCACGAGGAGGGCGGCGGCGGCTTCGTTGTCGAGGACGACGCTGTCATGGGCGCCGGGCGGTCCGGTCCTGTCGATGAAGACGACGGGGACGTCGAGGTCGCGGGCGGCGAGCCTGTCCGCCGTGATCCGCGTGGGCGCGAAGATCACGCCGGTGACGCGCTCCTCCTCCATCAGCCGGAGATACATCGCCTCGCGGTCGGGATCCTCATCGGTGTTGCACAGGATCAGCCGCATGCCGGCCGCATAGGCCGCATCCTCCACGGCCCGGCTCACCGCCGTGAAAAACGGGTTGCGGATGTCGGCGACGATCAGCCCGATGGTCCGGGTCGCTTGCGAGCGCAGGCGCCGCGCCGACAGGTTCGGGCGATAGCCGGTGAGGCGCACGGCCTCCTCCACCTGACGCTTCAAGGCCTCGCTGACGGGGCCGCGCCCGAGGGCGCGCGAGACCGTCGCGGTGGAGACCCCGGCGGCGCGGGCGACGTCGCGGATGCCGATCGTCATGGTGACGGCCTCAGGCGGGAGGAAACGTTTTCAAGGTCATGACGACGTTCTGGCATTCCCATTCCAGGTCGGCAAGGCGGCAAGCTGAATTATTTCGCCGGTCGTCGTTGACAGGAAGAGTGAAAACGTTTTCATTGCCACCAACGACAACAGGGAGGGCACGCCATGCTCGCACCGACGCCGGTCCTGACACCCCGATTGCTGATCCGCCTCGGCGCGACGCCCGCGACCAAGGAGGACGCCATTCGCGAGGCGTCGCAATTGCTGGTGGCGGGGGGCTGCATCGATGCGGCCTATGGCGCGAGCATGCTGCGCCGGGAGACGGTGGCGAACACCTATCTCGGCCACGGCGTGGTCATCCCCCACGGCATGGTCGACGACCGCCATCTGGTGCGCGAGAGCGGGCTGGCGATCCTTCAGGTGCCGGACGGCGTGGCGTGGCACGATGGCCAGATCGCTCATCTCGTGGTCGCCGTTGCGGCGCAATCGGACACCCACATCACGATCCTGCGCCGGCTCACGCGGCTGATCCAGGACGAGGCGCGCCTCGCGACCCTGCGGAAGACCGATGCCAAGGAGGACATCGCGGCGGCGCTTTCCGAGGATACGCCCGTGACGGGCTCGGCCGGCCCCGCCGCCGACCTGCGCCAGCGCTTCGACTGGACCGTGGATTATCCCACCGGCCTGCATGCCCGGCCGGCCTCGCATTGGGTCGAGGTGGCGCGGCTCTGCCCGGCCCGCATCCAAGTCCGGCACGGATCGGAGATCGCCGACGCCAAGAACCTCATCGCCCTGCTCCAGCTCGGCCTGCGCTGCGGCGACGAAGTGACGATCTCGGCCGAGGGCGACGACGAGGCCGGGGCGCTTGCAAAGGTCTGCGCCGCAGTCACTTCTCTCACCGCAGGCGAAAAAGCGTCCGCCAAGGCCGCCGAAGACGCCGCCGCCAGGGCGGCCGGGCCGGTCGCCGGCTGGAACCCGTCGGACTCGCCGCGCACCATCGCGGGAATCGGGGCGAGCCCCGGCATCAGCATCGGTCCGATCCATGTGCTGGCCACCGCCGAGATCGCGGTGCCGGACGAGCCGGAGCCGCTCACCACGGGGGGAGACCGCCTGCACGCGGCGCTGGCCACCACCGGAGGTCAGTTGAGGGCGCTCGCCGACGATACCGAGCGCCGCCTCGGCAAGGCCGATGCCGGCATCTTCCGCGCTCAGGGCGAACTCATCGCCGATACCGACCTGATCACGCTGGCCTGCCAGCTCATGGTCGAGGGCCACGGAGTCGCCTTTGCCTGGAACGCGGCGGTGGAGCGGATGGCCGGGCGGCTCTCGGCCCTCGGCAACCCGGTTCTGGCCGCCCGCGCCGCCGATCTGCGCGATGTCGGCCGGCGCGTGCTTGCGCAGATCGACCCCTCTCTAAAAAGTGGCCACGATCTGCCGGACGTGCCCTGCATCCTCATCGCGACCGATCTCGCGCCATCCGACACGGCCGGGCTCGATCCGTCCCGCGTCATCGGCCTCGCCACGGCCCAGGGCGGCCCGACCTCGCATACCGCGATCCTCGCCCGCACCCTCGGCATCCCGGCGATGGTGGCCGGTGGGCCGACTCTGATGGCCCTGCAGAACCACGGAGCGGCGATCCTCGACGGCGGCACCGGCCGGCTCTACCTCGATCCAAGCGAGGCCGACCTCGCCTCGGCCCGCGACTGGCGCGACCGCCAGCGCGCCACCGCCGAGGAAGAGGCACGAGAGCGCGCGCTCCCCGCCCGCACCAGGGACGGGCATTCCGTCGCCATCGGCGCCAACGTCAACAATTCCGAGCAGGTGCCGCTCGCCCTCGACCAGGGCGCGGAAGGCGTCGGCCTCATGCGCACCGAGTTCCTGTTCCTGGAACGGGGCGACACGCCTTCCGAGGACGATCAATACGCCACCTACCGCGCCATGCTGCGCGCCCTCGAGGGGCGGCCCCTGATCGTGCGGGCGCTCGATATCGGCGGCGACAAGCAGGTGGCGCATCTCCACCTGCCCAGGGAAGAGAACCCCTTCCTCGGCGTGCGCGGCGCGCGCCTCCTGCTGCGCCGGCCGGACCTGATGGAGCCGCAGCTGCGCGCCCTCTACCGCGCCGCCAGGGACGGGATCGCGCCCGACGCGCCCGGGGGCAAGGACGCCCCGCTGTCGATCATGTTTCCGATGATCACCTCGATCCCCGAGATCGCCACCCTGCGCGGCCATTGCGAGCGTATCCGCGCCGAACTCGACGCGCCGGCACTGCCCATCGGCATCATGATCGAGGTGCCGGCCGCCGCGATCCAGGCCGACGCCCTGGCGAAATATTGCGACTTCTTCTCCATCGGCACCAACGACCTCACGCAATACGCCCTCGCCATCGACCGCCAGAACACCGAGCTCGCGCCGGAGGCCGACAGCCTGCACCCGGCCGTCCTGCGCCTGATCCGGATGACCTGTGCGGGCGCGGCGCGGCACGAGCGCTGGGTCGGCGTCTGCGGCGGCATCGCCGGAGATCCGTTCGGGGCGAGCCTCCTCGCCGGCCTCGGCGTCCATGAACTCTCGATGACACCCCGCGACGTCCCCGCCGTGAAGGCGCGGCTCCGGGCCTCGGAGATGGGCGAGTTGCAGGCGCTCGCCGCCCGCGCCTGCGACCAGGAGGACGCCGCCGCCGTCCACGCCCTCGAAGGAGCCGAGGCATGAGCGCCGCCATCGTCACCGTCACCCTCAACCCGGCCATCGACCAGACCGTCACCCTCGACGCGCTGACGCCGGGCCACGTCCACCGGGCGCGCGCCGTGCGCTCGGATGCGGGCGGCAAGGGCGTCAACGTCGCCTCCTGCCTCGCCGATTGGGGCTCGAAGGTCTCGGCCACCGGCATCCTCGGCTCGGACAACGCCACGCCGTTCGAGGCCCTGTTCGCCCGCAAGGGGATCGACGACCGCTTCGCCTGGATCCCCGGCGAGACCCGCACCAACCTGAAACTCCTCGACGCCACCTCCAACGAGACCACGGACATCAACCTGCCAGGCCTCGCCGCCACGTCGGGTGCGCTCGACACCATCCGGGCGGTCCTGCGCCAGGTCGCCACGGAGGGGAGCCTCGTCGTCCTCGCGGGCAGCCTGCCGGGGGGGCTCGGGGTCGAGACCTATGCGGCCCTGACGCAGCTGTTGACGGCGCGCGGCGTCCGCGTGGTGCTGGACGTGTCCGGCCCGGCCCTCACGGCGGCCCTCGCGTCCGATCACCTCCCCGAGGTGATCAAGCCCAACCGCCAGGAACTGGCGGACTGGGCCGGCCGGCCCCTCGATACCCTGCCGGAGGTCGTCGCCACGGCGCGTGGCCTGGTCGCGCGCGGCATTCCCCTCGTGGTGGTGTCGCTGGGAGGCGACGGCGCCCTCTTCGTCACGCGGGACGAGGCGCTCCTCGCCCATCCGCCGCCGACGGAGGTGTCGAGCACCGTGGGGGCGGGGGATGCCCTGGTGGCGGGCCTCGTCGCCGGCCTCCATGCGGGCCTGCCCCTGGCCGAGACCGCACGGCTGGCGCTGGCCTTCGCCGCCGGCAAGCTGACCCTTCCCGGCGCCAATCTGCCGAGCCGAGGGACCATCCTCGCCATCGTCGAGACCGTGCGGGTCGAGACCATGAACGTCCCACCCCGAACCTCACCCTGAGGTGATGGATCCGAAGGGCGCGGCCCGGACACAACCAAGAACAGGTGGAGGAAACCATGGCCCAGATGTTGGCCGTCGTCGGGGGCGGGGATCTCGGCACCCATGCGGTGCTGGCCGGTGAGGCCCTGCGCCAGGCCGCCGCCCGCCTCGGGCAGGCCCTCGACCTCGAACTCAGGGGCAAGGGGGTCGGTGGCAATCCGCTGGCCGAATCCGCCATCGCCCGGGGCGATTCCGTCCTGCTGATCGGAGAGGGCGATCTCGGGGAGGGTCGTTTCGGCACCATGCGCAAGGTCCGGATCGGTATCGAGGAGGTGCTGACCGACGCCGACTCGGTGCTCGGTCGCTTCCTGACGGACAGTGACACCGCGCCGGCAGCGCCCGACGCGGGCGGCAGGATGCGGATCGTCGCCGTCACCTCCTGCCCCACCGGCATCGCCCACACTTTCATGGCGGCGGAAGGCATCCAGGCCGCCGCGCAGGCGCTGGGCCACGAGGTGAGGGTGGAGACGCAAGGTTCGGTGGGTGCCCGCGATGCGCTCACCGCCACCGAGATCGCGTCGGCCGACATCGTCCTCATCGCCGCCGATACCGGGGTCGACCGCTCCCGCTTTTCCGGCAAGCGGCTCTACGCCACCAACACCAAGGCGGCGATCCGCGACGGGAAAGGGCTGATCGCCACCGCTCTCGCCGAAGCGCAGGTCCAGGGGCAGGGGCATGGTGCCGAGACGGAGGAGACGCCATCCCGGCCGGCCGCCGCCGAGAGCAGGGCCGGCGCCTACAAGCACCTGATGACCGGCGTCTCCTTCATGCTGCCTTTCGTGGTGGCGGGCGGCCTCCTCATCGCCCTGGCCTTCGCCGTCGGCGGCATCGACGCAATGAAGCCGGACCATGCCGGCAGCCTCGGCTACGCGCTGGGCGAGATCGGTGCCAAGGCGGCCTTCGCCCTCATCGTCCCGGCCCTGGCCGGCTACATCGCCTATTCCATCGCCGACCGGCCCGGCATCGCACCGGGCATGATCGGCGGCATGCTGGCGGCGAACCTCCAGGCCGGGTTCCTCGGCGGCATCGCGGCGGGCTTCATCGCCGGCTACGTCACGCGCTTCCTCAATCGACACATCCGGCTACACCGGAATCTCGAAGGGTTGAAACCCGTCCTGATCCTGCCGCTGCTCGCCACCGCCATCACCGGACTGATGATGATCTACGTGGTGGGCGTGCCCGTCGCCGCGATTCTGGCCGGCCTCACCGACTGGCTGAAGGGCATGCAGGGGGCGAGCGCCCTCGTCCTCGGCCTGATCCTCGGAGGGATGATGGCCGTCGACATGGGCGGCCCGATCAACAAGGCCGCCTATGCCTCGGCCGCGGCCCTGCTCTCTTCCGGCGTCGACGCGCCCATGGCGGCGGTGATGCTCGGCGGCATGACGCCCCCGCTCGGGATCGCGCTGGCCACCCGGCTGTTCCCGAACCGCTTCTCGCAACCCGAGCGCGAGGCCGGCGGCGCGGCGGCGGTGCTCGGCGCCGCCTTCATCACCGAGGGCGCGATTCCCTTCGCGGCGGCCGACCCCCTGCGGGTGATCCCCTCCATGGTCGCGGGCTCGGCCCTGGCCGGCGCCATCGCGCTCACCGCCGGCGTGACCCTGAAGGTGCCCCATGGCGGCCTGTTCGTGCTGCCGATCCCCAATGCCGTCACGAACCTGCCCTGGGCCGTCATCGCCCTCGTGGCCGGGACGGTCGTCACGGGCCTGATGGTGGGGCTGCTGAAGAAGCGGTCGGCCTGAAAGCCCTCATCGAGACCCTTTCCCACCCCTTTGCGGGGGAGGGGGCGTGCGGAGCAGGCACGAGAGGGGACGACCTTTCCGGACAACGCGCCCCCCTCTCCCGACCCTCGCTCACGCGAGGGCCCCCCCCTCCCGCGGAGGGGGGAGGGACACGCATCGGAGCCGGCAGCAGGAGCGGATCCGCGACAGCATCGGAATCATCGAGGGGGAACAGGATGAAGGCAGGATCGACGATACTCGCAGCGCTCGCGCTTTGCGCGGCGACGACGTCAGGGGCCCTCGCGCAGGTGGTGCCGCGCGGCACGACCGCCGGCCAGCCGGACGGCCAGGACATCACCAGTGCCGACAGCGCGGCCGGCGCCACCGATACCCTCGGGCAGAGCGCGACCCCGGCGACCCTGCCGGTCGGCGTGTTCGATATCGGCAATGGACTCGCGTTGAGCGCCAACTACACCGGCCAGGCAGCCGCGAACCCGATCGGCGGCATCCGCCAGGGCTCGGCCTATGCCGGGCAGCTCTTCTTCGGCATCGACGGCGACCTCGACCGCCTCGCCGGGATCGCGGGCGGCTCGTTCCACATCGCGGTCACCAACCGCCACGGGCGCAGCCTCTCCGACGATTCCATCGGCAACAACACCTCGGTCCAGGAGATCTTCGGCGGCGGGCAGACGACGCGGCTCACCCTGCTCAGCTACCAGCAGAAGCTGTTCGACAATCGGCTCGATGTCGAGTTCGGGCGGTTGGTTGCCAACATCGCCTTCCTCAACTCACCGATCTACTGCAATTTTCAATCGAATTCCGCCTGCGGCAACCCGACCTTCGTGTTCAAGACCTCGAACTTCACCTTCTGGCCGGTGGCGAGCTGGGGCGCGCACGCCAAGGCCTGGCTCACCGACAGGGTGTTCGTCCATGGCGGAATCTACGAAGTGAACCCGCTGCACCAGCAGCCGGGCGACAACGGCCTCGATTTCTCCACCAAGGGCGCCACCGGCGCGATCATGCCGTTCGAGCTCGGCTATTCCACCACCTTCGCCAACGATCGCCTGCCGCGCAATTACGGGATCGGCGGCTGGTACGACGCCTCCGACTATGTCGATCCCATGCGCGACGTCACCGGCCGGCCGGCGGTTCTCACCGGGTTGCCCCTCGGCACCCGGTTCGGGCGCTCGGGCGTCTATGCCCGGTTCGACCAGATGGTCTGGCGGCCCGACCCCACCGCGCCCCAGGGGCTGACCCTGTTCGGCGTCGCCATGGCCGGCACGTCGGGGCGTCTCAACGAGGATTACTTCCTCGAGATCGGCGCCCTGCAGACCGGCACCTTCGCCGGCCGGCCCTTCGATACGCTGGGCTTCGTCATCAACACGCAGGCGTTCAGCGATCTCGCCCTGCAGAACATCCGGCTGGCCCAGGCCGCGCTGGGCATCGATCGCAAGATCCCGAGCCGGCAGGTGATGATGGAGCTCAATTACGGCATCCAGGTCACGCCCGCGATCCGCCTGACGCCGAACCTGCAATACATCGTCGACCCGGACCAGACCCGGTTTCCCACCTATCGCAAGCCCATTCCGGATGCCTTCGTCGTCGGCGCCAAACTGTCCGTCGACCTCTTCACCCTGGCCGGCTTTGCGAAAGGCCCCGGCTCCGATTGATGCGTCCCCCCGATCGGCTCGCGCCTCGTCGCTGCGCCGTCGAAACGCCAAACGAAGCGGGGAAGGGCGACCTTTGCGTTTACGGTGCTCTCATTTTATCATGCGGCGGAACAGTTGAACTAACCGCGCCGGAGCGTCGTGACCTGATGCCCACGTCCATCGAGGTCGGATTGAGCCGGCCCTGGCATCGCCTTCGCCTGCCGCAGCGCCTCGAAGCCCAATACCATGCCGAGGACGTTCCTCCGCGTGGCCTGTACTTGCAGTCGTGGCTGCTGGTCTTCGTCCTCTTCAACATCATCTCGTTGAAAATCGATTTCGATCTGTTCGGCCGCGATGCGATCGCGGTGCCCGCCGGGTTGACGGTCGGTGTCTTCATTCCCCTCGCGTTGGGGTGGATCGTGGCTTTGCGCGGGCGGCCCTCCCTGCGCCGGCAGGGAGCGGCCGCGACGATCACGGCACTCGCGGACATGGCGATCATCCTCAACAGCGCCAGGATGGTGCCGCAGGAGCACGCCGACACCTACCTCATCCTCGCCGCCATCGTTCCCCTCGTGGTGGGGATGATCTCGCCCCTGTCGTTCCGGTTCAGCCTGTGGTTCTGCGGATCGGCATTTCTGCTGTATGTCGTCTTCGTCTTCGTGTCCGGGTTCGGACCGGATGGGCATACGGGCGTGCCCCTCCTCGTGGCGGCGCTCATCCTGGTGCCGATCAAGCTCGCCTATTCGCGCGAATGGGACCGCAAGAAGAGTTTCCTCCTCGGTCTGCGGGAGAGGGAACAGGCGGACGAACTGGCCAGGGCCTGCGCCCGACTCACGATCCTCTCGGAGACCGACCCTCTCACCGGTGCGGCGAACCGCCGGCTCTTCACCGAGCAGCTGGACGAACATTGGGAGCTTGCCGCGACCCGACACGAATGGTTCGGCGTGCTCCTCGTCGATATCGACCATTTCAAGCGTCTCAACGACACGGCCGGCCACGCCGAGGGCGATGGCTGTCTGGTGAGCGTCGCCGACACTCTGAAACGCGATCTCGCCCGCTGGGGCGGCCTGGTCTGCCGCTACGGCGGGGAGGAATTCGCCGCCTTCGTTCCCCGGGCCACGGCCGAGACGATCGGCGATGTGGGCGAAAGCCTGCGGCTGGCGGTGATGGGCCAGGCGATTCCCCATCCCGGCCTGCCGGATGGTGGTGTCGTCACCGTAAGCATCGGGGTCACCGCAGCCCATGGCGCGCTACGGCATGTGGGCCTCACCGCATCGCAACTGCTCCGTGCCGCGGACGCGGCGCTCTACGCGGCGAAGACGGCGGGCCGGAACCGGGTGGAATCCCAATCCGTGATCCCGCCGGCGAATTCGAGCCGGGCGACCGAACACGCGGCCTGACCGGCTCATGGAAGGTCCGGCCGTATCCGTGGATCACCATGACTGGGAGCTCGCAAGACTTTGCGCCCAGCGAGCCCGATGGGCACGCCGACCCGTCATCGAATCCTTCGGCAGCCCGATCAAGACCAGCCGATCTCAGGGAAACCCGGTGCGGTCCGAAGGGCCTCGTTCAACCCGGACAGAGCACCTCGGTTCTCGGTCCAGTCGCGGATGCTCCTCGATAACCGTCGCGATGCCTCGACCCGCGTCGTGCCCGATCAGTCAACGGGCACGACCTTCAGCTGCAGGAACTGAACGTGCCGGAACTCCGCCGGCGGCACTGCGATCTCGTCGTACTTCCCGCCGCCCTTGGGACGGCAGAACAGGAAGCCCCCCATCATCCTGACCTTGAAGAAACTCCCCTTCTTCAAGGTCAATTTACCGCCGCGCGGGTTGATGGCCTCAATGTCGCTGACGATCACGACATCGTCCTGCGGCCTGAAATCCGCGTTGAACAACTCGGGATCCACGCCGTCTTTCCAGTTATCCATGACGATTGCGATCCACTTCGATCGGGGGATAAGCGAGGCTCGACGGAACGCCATATCACGCGTCCCGATCCGCGTCGTCACTCGCTCGTCAGGCCCCTCAGCCCGACCCGGCAGGCGCCGACAGGAGGCTGAGAGTTTTGAAGAGATGAAGTCGACCGATATTCAGGCACGAAGGTGGCATAGCGCCGACCATCCCCGCTCTGATCCAATGAGAGTGTCTAACAGAACCGTTTGATCTCGTTGAGTGTGACGAGGCTGGCCGCGAGGCTCGTGAAGGCCTCGTAGATGTCGATGCGTCGCTCGTAGCGGAAGGACAATCGACGGAATTGGTTGAACCAAGCGTGGGTGCGCTCGATGAATCAACGTTGACGTACGAACTTCTCGCTGCTTTTGCGGCAATGGCATTTCTTGTGGCGGGTGCATGGGCAGCGACCCCGAGCGATGCCAAGGATATACTTAAAACGCACGCCGACAGAGCAATCGCTGAGGTAAATACTGAAATTAAAGCCAAACAGTAAAATCTGATTCTGTTCCGAGCCATTGAGAACAGAAAGCGGGGGCGCATCGCAAATGCCTGAAGCTGGCATGCCACCCGGGTCCGCACCAAAGAGCTGTCCCCGCTATGCTCTTCCGAACGACTTGCCCGCCCGGCTCACGCCGAGGCAGGGTTTTTCTTTCGCATGACTCACGAGAACGTGGTTGAGCGCGGCAGTCTCGGCAATCCCCCGTTCATTTTGTGAAGCCCATCAATGCGCCACTGAACTTCAGGGAGACAATCATGCGGATACGTCCAAGCAAGATCCTTTTGACGGTCGCGGCCTGTGTCGGCTTGGCCTCCATCGCCGAAGCGGCGCCTATGCCTATTGCCGGGGCAAGCCATGCCCCGCAGGAAAAGATCGAGACCGTGCAGTACTACGGCGGTGGCTATGGCTATGGCGGCGGATACGGCTATGGCCACTCGCCCGAGCACCGCTACCGGCAACACATTCGTCGCGAATTCCTTCATGAGCGCCGCTACGATGCGCATCTGCGCCGCCAGGCGCAGCACTACCGTCGTGCCTACCGCTACGGATACTAAGCCTCCGCATCCACCCCGACAGATCCTTAAGTCCGTCACCCGCCCGGCTCACGCCGCGGCGGGTTTTTCGTTTGTCGGGGTCCACTCAGCGGCGCGAGCCACGGCCCCATCATTGCGGCCTGCATGGTCGAGAACGCTTTCGATGAGCGTGCTGTCGGCGGTCCAATCGGAGACAGTCGGGTTGGCCGGGTAGAGAATCATCGTGTGGTCGAGCCCGAATGCCCTCGATATCATCGAGAAGCACGTCCTGATGTTCATCTGGGTCACCTGGCTCATCGCGGCCGGCATCATCTCGATGACATGGAGGCCGGGCTTGCCGAACACGAGGTGCGACAGACCGGCGCCGTGGGCGCTGACGACCACATCGGCATGGTGGAAGAGGTTGACCTTATCGATCAGGCTCAGCTTACTCAGGAGCATGGGCACGATGCCGTTGGCAGCCATCACTTGCTCGAACTCGACCTCGTTCAGCATCGCCCGTCGAGGCGTATCGCGCCGTGAGACATAGAAGCGACGCGGCGTCGATCCATCGTTCCTCTTCACCGCCTCTTCGATCAGCCGCCCATAGGTATGGTGGTACGCCGCCTTCCGCGGCATGGCCTGCGTGGACGAGGTTCCGAGGTAAAGCTTCCGGCAGAATACGACACCCTCAAGGGCAACAATCCGGTCTGCTGGAACGCCCAAGGTGCCGAGCGCATCCAAGGCAAGGCCACGCTGCTCTTTCCTGAAGAGGATTGGGCAGTCCGGCGTTTCGGGCGCCAAGCACCAACTCAGCTTCGCAACCCGGTCGGCGATCCAGTCGTAATAGCCCTTGCTCCCGCCGATGCACAGGTAGGCCTCATCGAGATTCGGCACTGATACGGGATCGACGAGGTCTTCCTTAGCGGCGCTGGACGCACGAAGGTCCGTCCCATCGAGCGTCCAGATCCGTCCCTCTTGGTTGACGAAGACGTCCGTGAACTCTCGCACGAACGGATACGGCTTCCGCTCCATCCGCTTCTCGAACAGCCTCCACAGATCATGGATGTAAGCCTCAAAGGAAGGGCCAACGCCTTCGAGCGCCACGGTCTTCATCTGAGAGGTCGGGATGGTGAAATCGTCGACGTCGCCGGGGTGCCGGATTACCTCGTCGGCGCCCATCTTCTTCTTGGGTCGCGGAGCGACGAGGTGCCGGACCTGCTTGAGGGCTGTTGCGTTCTTGGTTGTCGCTCGGATGCGGCGGACGACGTTCGACGCCTGAGACGACCTGAAATCAGCCGGCAGCGAGCCTATGATCGCCGCTGCTTCGTTTGGCAGATGGGCGTTGACCAAAGTCGAAGCCAGCTTGACCCGATAGGCCTCGCTTTCCACCGCGATCACCACGGGCTGGCACCGCCCGATCTCGTCTTTGTCGTCGAGCTCAATGGCGGCGCGCAACCGAAACTCGAGGATCTCGGGTCTCGCTGCGAAATCGCTCACTTCCGCGATCTGAATGATCTTACGCCAACGGCCCTGCGCAGCGAGAGCCTGCGCCTGCCGCATCAGCTTCCGGACTTCGGGGCCAGGCCGGTGACTCGGGCTGCCTCCCTCTACGGCAGGTCCCTCGTCCGGCTCCTTCTCAGAAAGACCCGCGCCCATCCTGTAAGCCCCGCGTTGTCACGAATGCGTGAGATCACGCGAGATTGATCAAATCGCAACCGCAACACAACCATCGAATGTTAATTTCGAGGTGCGCTATTATACAGTGTATCTCTTGATGCATTTTGGGCACATTGTCTGAGGCAACATCGTCCCCCAGACATGGTCCGCGCCGCCAGCACACGGATCCAGACGAGAAGGGGTAAGGCGGAGCCGGCTTAGGGCTCGCCGAAATCCCCACGGCTCAACACATCCAGCAACGCTCGCCCGACTGGCGTAAGGTACCGCCCTACCTCCCATCGCTTCGTCCAGGCCCACCCGGCCGGGCGCTCCTCGACGTACTAGAACTCGATCAAGGCCAGCATCGTTTTTGGGTGAGCTGATGACCGTAGACCGCGCGGGTGGAGAGCGACGGCGATAAAGCCTCGAGAGCGCGACCGAGAACGAGTGGAACTGAGATCACTAGAGGAGAGGGGAGGACGACCCAAATCGCTAAGTCTAGGATGCCGGACGCGGCGTAACGAGATTTCCGAGCCAGCTGCTTGCCGGCTGCAATTCTCGAATTGTGCTTATCGAAGGCGATGGCCCGTCAAACGTAAGCGAGCTAAGTGTTGGTGCCGCAAGAGGGATTCGAACCCCCGACCCCCTCATTACGAATGAGGTGCTCTACCAGCTGAGCTATTGCGGCGAGATCCGTGGTGTGACGCTGCGTGGCGCGTCGGATCGTTGCGGGGTCATAGCCGTCCGATCGGCCGATGGCAAGGCGCTCGGCGTCGTCTTCCTGATGCAACTGTGCCACGCAGGCCGGCTCCCGGTCCCGCGACCGTCCGTGCCGCCTTGACGTAGGGCGGCGCGGCTTCGAAGGCTCGCGGCGTCTGTCAGGAACCGCCATGTCCCTCATCGCCCGCCTGCGTGCCTATGCCGCCGACGCGTTCGGCCTGTCCGCGAGCCCGGAGGAGGCGGAGGCCGTCGACGAGCGTCTGGCGGCCATCGCCCTTCTCGTCCATGTGGCGCGGGTGGACGGCGTCCTCGACGGGGCCGAGTCGGAGCGGCTGTGCCGCCTCGTCGAGGGGCGCTATGCCGGAAACCGCGAGCAGGCCGAGGCGCTCATCGCCCGTGCGGCCAGTGTCGATTCGCAGACCCGCGACATGGCGCTGCTGGTGGAGATGATGGGCCACGAATTCGGTGAGTCCGAGCGGGCGCGGCTGCTGTCGATGGCCTGGTCCGTGGCCGGCGCCGATGGCACCGTTCATGAATTCGAGGAAGCGCTGGTCTGGCGGCTCGGGCGCCTGCTGCGGTTCGACGACACGGCGATCCGCCTCGCGCGCGCCGGCGCCGAGACCGAAGCGGTATCGTAGGGCGGCCTTGCAGGCGCGATATCCGGGATCGGCGGGCCATATCGGGCGTGGCGGGAGGATCGTGGCGCGATGATCGTCAGTTTGACGCTGATCCTCCTGGCTCAGCTCGTCGGTGAAGCGCTGGCACGGGGAGCGGCCCTTCCGGTGCCAGGCCCCGTCATCGGGATGGCGCTCCTCCTTCTCTTCATGGTGGTCCGGGACCGTTGGCGCGGCCGGGCCGCCCGCATCCTCGCCGCGCCCCTCGTGGACGGCACCCTGGAGCGCTCGGGAAAAGGGCTGCTTGCCCATCTCTCGCTGATGTTCATCCCGGCCGGCGCCGGGATCGTCGGCCGGCTCGACGTGCTCGAAGCCCATGGCCTGGCCCTCGCCTGCGTGGTCGTCGTCTCGACGCTGGCGACCCTGACGGCGACGGCGCTCACCTTCGTGGCCGTCAAGCGCTGGGTCGCACCGGGGGAGCGGCCATGACCGGAGATTTCGCCCTCTGGGTCTATCTCTCGCGCACGCCCCTGCTGTGGCTGACCGTCACGCTCATGGTCTACGCCGTGGCCGACCGCATCGCCACGGCGACGAACCGGCATCCCCTCGCCAATCCCGTTGTAGTCGCCATCATCCTGATGGCCTGCGTGCTGAAGCTGACGGGGACGCCCTATCCCACCTATTTCGAGGGCGCGCAGTTCGTCCACTTCCTGCTGGGGCCGGCGACCGTGGCCCTGGCGATTCCGCTCTACGAATACCGCGCGACGGTGCTTCGCTCGCTGACGCCGATGCTGGCGGCCCTCCTCGTCGGCTCGGTGGTGGCGCTGATCTCGGCGACGACTCTCGGAACCGCCTTCGGTATCCCGCACGACGTCATCGTCGCCTCGGTGCCGAAATCGGTGACGACCGGCGTGGCCATGGGCATCGCCCAGAATCTCGGCGGCGATCCGACCCTGGCGGCGGTGCTGGTGATGCTGACCGGCATGACCGGCGGCATCCTGGTCACTCCGCTCATGAACCTGCTCCGCATCGAGGACATGCGCGCGCGCGGCTTCGCGGCGGGTCTCGCCGCCCATGGCGTCGGCACGGCGAGGGCGTTCCAGGTGAACGAGGTGGCCGGCGCCTTCGCCGGCATCGCGCTGGGCCTCAACGCCCTCATCACCGCGATCCTGGCGCCGCTCGCGGTGACGTTCCTGCGCTGAGGCTGCTTACTTTTACTTGGCGCCCGCGGCTCCGGAGAGTTCCGTCGGCGTGAAGCGCCCGTCCTGGCCCGGCTTCATGTCGATGCGCGTGTCGTGGAGGGCATGCAGGGTCGAGCGATGGCCGATGGAGACGATCGTCGTCCCCGGCAGGCGCTCGCGCAGCATCCGGTAGATGCCGGCCTCGCTCGGCTCGTCGAGGGCGGCGGTGGATTCGTCGAGGAAGAGCCAGGCGGGCTTTGCCAGCACGGCGCGGGCGATGGCCAGGCGCTGCTGCTCGCCGCCGGAGAGCCGCTGATCCCAGGCATCGACCTCGTCGAGACGGTCGGCGAGTTGCGGCAGCTGCGCGGCGATCAGCGCCTCGCGGATCGCCTCGTCGGAGAACTGGTCGGTGGTGCTGGGATAGACCACGGCACCGCGCAGGGTCCCGAGCGGGATATAGGGCCGCTGCGGCAGAACCAGCGCGGATTGTCCTTCCGGCACGTCGACCCGGCCCTTCCCGAACGGCCAGATGCCGGCGATCGCGCGGAACAGGGTCGACTTGCCGGAGCCGGACGGCCCGGTGAGCAGCGTCGCCGCCCCCTTGCCGAGGGTGAACGAGCCGGCGGTGACGATCTCGCGGCCGTCGGGCAGGGCGAGGGTCAGGCCGGAGGCGGTGACGTTCGGACCGGTCCCATTGCCCTGGACGAGCCCGTATCCGGCACCGGACAGGGCTTCCGCCTTGGTCATTGCCCGCTTGAACGACGTCAGGCGGTTGGTATTCGCGCGGTACGACGCGATGGTGGTGTAGGAATCGATGAAGAAGGACAATGAGCCCTGGACGCTGCTGAATGCGTTCGCGGTCTGCTGGAACTGGCCGAGGGTGATCTTCTTCAGGAAGTAGGACGGAGCGGCGAGGATGTAGGGAAACACCACGCTGATCTGGTTGTACGACAGAGTGAAGCTGCCGATCTTAATCCGCCGATAGATGATGGCGAGGTAGTTTCCGATGATCTCTTGGAAGAGTTCGCGCAGGCGCACGGTCTCCGAGCGCTCGCCACGCAGCAGGGCGATCTGCTCAGAATAGATCCGCGTCCGCGCAAGGGAGAAGCGGAAATCGGCCTCGACCTTCTCCTGCCGGAAATCGAGCCCGATGAGCGGACGGCCGATGAGGTGGGTCAACCATGTTCCAACCACCGCGTAGACGATGACCAGCCAGACAAGGAAGCCGGGCACGACCGTATCGGTGAAGGGCAGTACGAAGTCCCGCGACAGGCCCCAGAGAATGACCATGAACGAGACCAGGGTCGCGGCCTGCGACAGGAGCCGGATCGACAGGCTCGTCGTCTGCTGGATGAAGAGGTTGACGTCGCTCTGGATGCGCTGATCCGGGTTATCGGCCGGCTCGTCCGTGAAGGGGATCCGGTAATGCGTGCCGCCATCGAGCCAGCGGCTGTAGAGGCTGCGAGCCAGCCAGGTGCGCCAGCGGATGTGGAGCGAGGCATCGACGAAGGTGTCGAACATGCCGATGATGACCCAGATCGTCGCCAGGGGCACGAAGATCCAGACGAGCTGATACCAAAACGCGTCGGCGTTATATTCCTGCAGCGCGTTGAAGAGGTCGCGGTACCAGAAGTTCAGGCGCAGCTGAAGCGCGACCTGGGCGAAGGTGATGAAGATGGAGAGCGCCACGAGACGTCGCGCCACTCGACCTTCGGTGCTGCCGAAAAAGTGAAACGGCCGGATTTCCCGGTTCGGCGCCTCGCGTGCGGCGAAGAACGGGTCGGCGATGCGGGTGATCGCGCGGATCGGTTCGAGATGGGAGATTCCGAACACGATGCCGGCGAAGACCACCGCGCCCGTGGCCGCGAAGGCCGGTGGCAGCAGAGCCGCCAGCGTCTCCGGCAGGAGGCCCGAGGCCGCGAGTTGTTTGGCTCCGGCCAGGAACAGGTAGCCGAAGCCGTAAACCGATACGAACACCTTCAGGTAATCGGACAGCTTGGCGGAGGCGAGGAGGATCACCACCATCGCAAAGCCGCTGAGGCTGACGTAGAGTGGCGTTGCGGTGCCCGGCAGGATCAGAAGTACGAGTGCGAAGAGCGCCGTAATGGCGGCCTGCAGGCCGAGGCCTGTCCTGAGTACGGCCACGCGCGTCTCCTCAAGTGGATGATTCAAATAGGCGACTTCGCCCGCCGGATCGGGACCGGACCGTGACGGCGGCAGTGACGGCCGGTCGTGGCGAGATCGTGGCGGGGGAAGGCGCCGCCGGATGCGTCAGATCGGATCAGGGCCAATCCCAATCGCCGTAATCCGGTTCGCGACATCGGTAGCCGACCGGGCATTCCAGATTGTCGCGGGTGGGCACGAAGCGGAGTTCGGCGATCTCCGTCATCCCGCACTGGCTCCGGTCGCTGACGAAGCGCTCGGTCCGGCCCGGTGGCTCAATCCTGCTTGGCTTCTCCGGCTTGCCCGCCGGCCACGACAGGACCGCCGACCCGTCCCGCTTCACGAGCGCCATCGCATCCGCGCAGGCCATCCGCATGGTGGAGGGGGGTGCTTGAGCACCGGCCGGGACTGCGATGGTGACGCAGACGGCGAAGGCGAAGCGTCTCATCACGATGGCACGGATAACTGACTTGTTTCTCACAAGCTTGAGCATGGCAGTTTTGGTGAGGGACGGGAAGGGCTTGCCGTTTGCTCGCCCTATTCCCGGAGTCTATCCACCGCTATCGATGGCGCCGGGACAGAATAGCCACAGGCCTGTCCTGACCAAAGCCGGCTTCATGAGTGCATAAGGGTCCGGTTGTCGAAGGGGGGCGTAGGCTGTTCAAGTCGCCGAACAGTGAAGCGGCCGCCGCTGCGAGATCGGTTCCGCCCCAGGGGGAGCCTTACGGGAGACGACGATGACCGCGGGCGTCGAAGAGAGGGATGCGAGGGGGAGCGACGAGGGAGCGCCGTCGCCGGCCGTAGCGAACGGCTCCGTCAGGTCGAGCCGCGCCCTGGTGCTTCCCGTCTCGCTCGCGATGGGCTGGGGCGTGCTCCTCGGCTACAGCACCGTTCTGCTGACCGACGACCCGCCGGCGCGCCCGGAGATCGACACGATCCAGACGGCCTTCAACGAACCCGGTCCGTTCGAGGATCGGGCGGGTGGGGCGCGCCCGCCCCGTGGCAGCGCTCCCTGGTCCGATGTGGGTGTCGGGTCCGGTCCGTCGGGCCGGGATGCCGTGGTCGCCCCAGCGGTCCAGCCCGGCATCCGGTCCGCCGCCTTGCGGCAGGATGCCGAACTGGCGCCCCGTGCCGACGCGGTCACGGCCGCATCGCCCCCGGTCGAGCCGGCAGCCTATGTCGGTCTTTGGGGACCCAACGAATCCGCGTGCGGCCGCGGCGCGCGGCGGCGGGGATACATTCCGGCGCGGATCACCGAAAGCGGGGCTCGGGCCGGCAACACGGTGTGCACCTTCCGCGACGGGCGGCGCATCGGCGCGAGCTGGAGCGTATCGGCCTCCTGCAGCGATGGCGGCCGGCGCTGGTCGTCCCAGGTGAAGCTTCTGGTCGACGGCAACCGCCTGACATGGTCGAGCGCCAAGGGCGACGCCTCCTACGTCCGGTGCCAGCGCCGCGCGGGATAGGCGCGAGCGGGGTCGCGGAGAGGGCCATCTCCGCGGCGACGGCACGGCGCGCTGCCCGGTTCCCCCTATCTGGGCTACCGGATTCACACATCTGCTCGACAGCCGTTCCCTCGATCCAAGAGGGTTCGACATGAGGCGCACCGGAACCCCCTCTCCTGGAAGGAGAGGGGACCCGCGATGCCTGCCAGTTGCGTGAAGGTCGTAGCCCGATCGAGGCCGGGCAGACCCGTGATATCCTTGCCCGCAGTGGTTCCCCACAACGAAAAAAGGGCCGTCTTGCGACGACCCTTTCCGCCCTCGCGGCCAAAACCGCGAAAGCATCCGTTCCGATGGAGAGCGCGGACTTCTTAGAAGTCCATGCCGCCCATGCCGCCGCCGCCCGGCATCTGGGGAGCGCCGCCGTCCTTCTTGGGAGCATCGGCGATCATGGCCTCGGTGGTGACGAGGAGACCGGCGATGGAGGAGGCGTCCTGCAGAGCGGTGCGCACGACCTTGGCCGGGTCGACGATGCCGGCCTGGATCATGTCGACATACTCTTCGGTCTGGGCGTTGAAGCCGTAGGTGATCGAAGAGGTGTTGTCGGTGATCTTGCCGACCACGATCGAGCCTTCGACGCCCGAGTTGGCGGCGATCTGGCGGATCGGGGCCTCGAGGGCCTTCAGCACGATCTTGATGCCGGCCTGGACGTCCGGATTGTCGCTCTGGAGAGCGCGGACGGCCTCACGGGCACGCAGGAGGGCGGTACCGCCGCCGGGGACGATACCCTCTTCCACCGCAGCGCGGGTGGCGTTGAGCGCGTCGTCGACACGGTCCTTCTTCTCCTTGACCTCGACCTCAGTCGCGCCACCGACGCGGATGACCGCGACGCCGCCGGCGAGCTTGGCCAGGCGCTCCTGGAGCTTCTCACGGTCGTAGTCCGAGGTGGTCTCCTCGATCTGCGCCTTGATCTGGCCGACGCGGGCTTCGATGTCCGCCTTCTCGCCGAGACCGTCGATGATCGTGGTGGTCTCCTTCTCGATGCGGATGCGCTTGGCGCGGCCGAGCATCGGGAGGGTGACGTTCTCGAGCTTGATGCCGAGGTCCTCGGCGATCATCTGACCCTGGGTCAGGATCGCGATGTCCTCGAGCATGGCCTTGCGGCGATCGCCGAAGCCCGGAGCCTTGACGGCAGCGACCTTCAGGCCACCGCGCAGCTTGTTCACGACGAGCGTGGCGAGAGCCTCACCCTCGATGTCCTCGGCGATGATAACGAGCGGCTTGCCGGTCTGCACCACGGCCTCGAGAACCGGCAGCATCGCCTGGAGCGACGAGAGCTTCTTCTCGTGGATGAGGATGTAGGGGTCCTCGAGCTCGGCGACCATCTTCTCCGCGTTCGTGATGAAGTACGGAGAGAGGTAGCCGCGGTCGAACTGCATGCCCTCGACGACGTCGAGCTCGGTCTCGGCGGTCTTGGCTTCCTCGACGGTGATGACACCCTCGTTGCCGACCTTCTGCATGGCATGGGCGATCATCTCGCCGATTTCCTTGTCGCCATTGGCCGAGATGGTGCCGACCTGGGCGACTTCCTCGGACGAGGCGACCTTCTTGGCGCGGCTCGTGATGTCCTTCACGGCGGCGGTGGTGGCGAGGTCGATGCCGCGCTTGAGGTCCATCGGGTTCATGCCGGCGGCGACGTACTTGGCGCCTTCACGGACGATGGCCTGGGCCAGGACGGTGGCGGTGGTGGTGCCGTCGCCAGCGATGTCGTTGGTCTTCGAGGCCACTTCGCGCACCATCTGGGCGCCCATGTTCTCGAACTTGTCGGAGAGCTCGATCTCCTTGGCGACGGTGACGCCGTCCTTGGTGATGCGGGGAGCGCCGAAGCTCTTCTCGATGACGACGTTGCGACCCTTGGGGCCGAGCGTGACCTTCACTGCATCGGCGAGAATGTCGACGCCGCGGAGCATCTTCTCGCGGGCATCGGAGCCGAAGCGTACTTCTTTCGCTGCCATGTTCAAATCCTCATGAGGTTCGAAGCCCTGAGGCGCTCATCGAAGTGCGCGCTCGAAGGGCTTGGATGGGAAGAAGGAAGAGGGCCGGGTCGCCTTAGGCGACGACGCCCATGATGTCGGATTCCTTCATGATCAGGAGGTCCTGACCGTCGATCTTGACTTCGGTGCCGGACCACTTGCCGAACAGGACGCGGTCACCGGCCTTGACGTCGAGCGGGTTCACCCGGCCGGCCTCGTCACGGGCGCCAGGGCCGACGGCGACGATCTCGCCCTCTTGCGGCTTCTCCTTGGCGGTATCGGGGATGATGATGCCCCCCTTGGTCTTCTCTTCGCCTTCGATACGGCGGACGACGACACGGTCGTGCAGCGGACGGAACTTCATGAGCTGCCCTCTTGCTTCAAATTCATGGATGGCGTTGATGCGGCCGAAGGGCTCGCCCAACCCAGGCTGTTAGCACTCCCGAGCGAAGAGTGCCAAAGCAAGGGCGGAGGTAGGCTCAAGCCCCTTGCGAGTCAAGACGCGGACGACGCGTCATGCCGCGTTTGCGCAGCATCTTCTGCTCTCCGGTCGCTGACAGACGGATGACAATCACCCCATGATCAGTCTTCAGGGACCGCAGGGCGCGGTCGAGCATTCCGGCGCAGCCAATGGCGGCGGCGTGCCGAGCCACGCGATCTGGATCGATCTCAACGATCCGAGCACCGAGGAGGCGGAGCATATCGAGGCCGCCACAGGCTTGCGCGTCCCCTCGCGAAAAGCCTTGAGCGAGGTCGAGAATTCGAGCCGCCTGCGGCGGCTCAAGAACGGGCTCTCGCTCTCCACCCCGATGATCACCTTCGACAAGGTGGATTCGCAGCTGACCCCGCTCGGCTTCGTCCTCACCCGGGACCGGCTCATCACGGTCAGGTTCAACGAGCTGCGCGCCTTCGAGGAGGTCAAGAAGCGCATCGGCGACGGCGACGGCGATTGCCAGACCGGCACCGAGATCTTCCTCCTCCTGGTGGAGGAGCTGGTCGACAGCCTCGCCGACGCCCTGGAGGAGATGGGCGCCGATCTCGACGCGCTCTCCACCCGGATCTTCGATTTCGACGTGAGGGCAGGGGGCGTCGCCGGCGATTCCGGCAAGACCCCGCGTCGGCGCGACCTGGCCCTCCGCCGCATCCTCCGCAGCGTCGGCCGGCGGGGCAAGGCGCTCGGCAAGATCCGCTCGAGCCTGCTCGGCCTCGAGCGCATCCTCCCGTTCGTCGCCGGTGAGTGCGAGCACCTCCTCGGCGCCACGGAGATGCCGCGCTTCGAGACCCTGCGCCGGGACATCGCCTCCCTCGACGAGTTCGAGATCCGGCTTTCGGAGAACGTGCAGTTCCTCCTCGACGCCACCCTCGGCCTCATCAACATCGAGCAGAACAACACCTTCCGCGTGCTCACCGTGGTCTCGGTGGTGGGCGTTCCGCCGACCCTCATCGCCTCCATGTACGGCATGAACTTCAAGCACATGCCGGAACTCGACTGGGTCTACGGCTATCCCTATGGTCTGTCGCTGATCGTCATCAGCGCGATCATCCCGGTCGTCTTTTTCAAGCTGCGCGGCTGGTTCTGACGCGGGGCCGACCGGCCGGGTTCGGGATTTAGGGAATTCTTTTCGGGCCGGCGCGCAAGGATCGAGAGCAGAGCCGGGCCTCCGGCGACCAGAGTCGACCGTATGGCCGTGATCGCCGCCTTCATCCTGAATGCCGGGCTCAATTTCTGCCTCGGCCTGCTCCTCGCCAAGCTGATGGGGCCGGCGGATTTCGGCCTGTTCGGCCTCGCCACCACGGGCGCCGTGGTCCTCAACACCCTCGTCTTCGAATGGCTCCGGCTCTCGGCCACCCGGTTCTATTCCAACCGCGTCCGGCAGGAGGAACCCTGGATCCGTCATGGGCTCGACCGCGCCTACGCCGTCCTCGCCCTCGTCCTGCTGGTCGCCTCCGCCCTGTGCGCGGTGGTCGGCGCGACGGTGGAGATGGATGTGCAGGGGCGCTTCGCCATCGCGGCGGGGGCGGGGCTGGCCGCCTTCGGCATCGGCCTGTTCGATTATCACGCGGCCCTGACGCGGGCACGCTTCGACGGCGGCCTCTACCTGAAGCTGACCATCGTCAAGAACGGCCTCGCCTTCCTGCTCATGGCGGGGGCGGCCTGGCTGTTTCCCCAGCCGGTCTGGGTGCTCGTCGCCTGCGGGCTCAGCCAGTTCCTGCCCGTCCTCGTGTTGCGCAGGCCTCTGCTCGATCCGAAGGTGCCCATCGTCCGCGTGCGCATGGGCGAGACCTGGCGGCTGTTTCGCGCCTACGGGCTGCCGCTCATCGCCGCGAACGCGATCTACCAGATCACGCCGTTCCTCAACCGCAGCGCCATCGCCATGTGGTTCGGACTGGCGGAGGCCGGCTATTTCGCCCTGGCCGCCGATGTCGCCACCCGCAGCCTGAGCATGATCGGCACGGCCCTCGACCTCATCCTGTTCCAGCTCGCCGTGCGGGTGGACGAGCACGAGGGCCACGTGGCGGCCGAAGCCCAGATCGGCCGCAACGCAAGCATCGTGGTGGCCCTGATGGTGCCCTGCGCCGGCGGGCTCTGGGCGGTGCTTCCGGCGATCCAGGGGCTCATCGTGCCGGAGGCGTATCGCGGACCCTTCGCCCTCTACGCACTGATCCTCATTCCCGGCCTGCTCTGCGGCACGCTGCTCAATTTCGGCCTCAACCCGATCTTCCAGATCCGCCGCAAGACGGTGCCGGTCATCGCCGCCGCCATCGTCGGCCTCGTCGTGAACGCCGTCTGCCTGCTCGTCCTGCCCACGCATTTCGGGGCGCCCGGCATCGCCATGGCGCAGAGCGCCGGCCTCGTCGCCTCGACCCTGTGGCTGGCGGTCCGCGCTCTCGCCGGACCGCAGCGCCTGCGGATCGATTGGTGGGACGTCTTTGCCGCCTGCACCGCCACCCTGGCGATGATGGCCTGCCTCGCGCCGTTCCGGCACATGGACCCGGCCATGGCCCTCGCCATCTCCCTGCCCCTCGGCGTGCTGGTCTACGCCCTGCTCGTGGCGCTGTTCGACATCGCCGGCCTGCGCGGCCTCGCCGCCGCGTATCTGCGGCAGCGTACCGTCACCCCGACCGCCTGAGACAGGAGCGCCGCTTGAAAGGGGGGCATCGCTTCCCGCATATGGTTCGGCAAAGGATGCCGGCGAGCATCACAACGGGCGGGAAACGATGCGGACATACGAGCCTCAGGACGAAGGCGAGGCGCAAGCCATCGTCGCCGATGCGGCCGGCCGCGCCGAGCCGATGCGCCTCGTCGGCGGGGGCACCAAAGCCGCCATCGGCCGCCCTGCGCAGGACGAATCGACTCTCTCTTCCCTGAAACTCTCCGGCATCACGCTCTACGAACCGGCCGAGATGGTGGTCGCCGCCCGCGCCGGCACTCCCCTCGCGCAGGTCCAGGCTTTGCTCGCGGAACGCGGCCAGATGCTGCCCTTCGAGCCGATGGACCACCGCATCCTGATGGGCTCGGGCGGCGAGCCGACCTTCGGCGCGGTGGCCGCCACCAACAATGCCGGACCGCGCCGGATCAATGCGGGCGCGGCCCGCGACAGCCTGATCGGCGTCCGCTTCGTCAACGGGCGCGGCGAGGCCATCAAGTCCGGCGGGCGGGTGATGAAGAACGTCACCGGCCTCGACCTCGTCAAGCTCATGGCCGGCTCGTGGGGCACTCTCGGCCTCCTCACCGAGGTGACCTTCAAGGTGCTGCCGGTCCAGGAACGGACGGCGACCCTGGCCTTTTCCGGCCTGGACGACGCCACGGCGGTGGCGGCCCTCAGCGCCGCCCTCGGATCGCCGTTCGAACTCACCGGCGCCGCTCACCTGCCGAGCGGCCTCGACGGGCCGAGCCCACGCACCCTGATGCGTCTGGAGGGCTTTTCGGACTCCCTCGATTATCGCCTCGGCGAGTTGCGCAAGCTCCTGCGGCGCTTCGGCGAGCCGGAGATCATCGAGGACGGGATCGGCGCCGTCCTGTGGGCCGCGATCCGCGACGTGATCCCGCTGACGGAGCCGCGCGCGGCCGCAATATGGCGGATTTCCACCACGCCGACCAAAGGACCCGCCGTCACCGCCGCCATCGCGGCGCAGCGCCAGGCGCGCTGGTTCTACGATTGGGGCGGCGGCCTCGTCTGGCTCGCCACTTCTTCCGAGGGTGATGCCGGCGCCGAGACCATCCGCGACGTCCTGCGCTCCACCGGAGGGCACGCCACCCTGGTGCGGGCGCCGGACGCGGTGCGCGCGGCCACCGCCGTCTTCGAGCCCCTGTCCGATCCCCTGCTGCGGATGACGGCCGGGATCAAGGCGGCCCACGATCCGAAGGGGGTGTTCAACCCCGGTCGGATGTATGCTGGGATTTGAGATGATAAAAAAAGACGAACTTATTGAAGCCGTTTTAGATGGAATTATTGATGCAAATGACTTCTATGAAAAAATTAGTAATGGTTTTTCTATAAATGACTCCGGCATTGAAGGTGTCCTGCAGACAAAAATCACCGAAGCAATTTATGATGCTTTATCTCAAAATCCTGATGGGTCTTTGAACGAAGAATTCATCGTAATGGAATATCCATTTAAAGAAATATTTGAGCAATCCGGTGCCAAAAAAGTACGAGGCGCAATTCCCCAATTAGTTGATGGCGCAAAGCGTGTAGACATAATGATATTTGATAAGAAAGAGAGACCGATTATTCCAATTGAAGTGAAAAGAAACGCGGCCACTGTGGGATTTGCTAAGGATGCAAAGCGGATTCTTGGCGTTTTGAAGCGTTCTGACACCCTATCGAGGGGCTCAGTTAAATATGGCTTAATTTGTGGCTTCATATTCGGCAAAGGTAACACGAGAGACGAGTGCTTGAAAGATATTAAATTAAAAAAAGACCAATGCATCGAATATCTACACAGTGAAGCAAGTATCGACGTTGTCGATTTCTTTCATCATGATGATGAGCCAAAAAGCTTTGAAGATCCCTCCTGGTGGGTCGGCGGAGCCGTTTGCGTCTATTTGAGAAGAAATGATAGAAATAATTAGATTAAGATGCAGCTATTTTTTTAAAACTCCATAGTCATAATTAAATGTTGAAATTAAAATCTAATTACAGCCTTTCAATTACATTTGAAAAATAGAAATTTTTCGTGCAATTCAATAGATAGACTAATCTAATGCTTTCGGTTTCCGAACGGCTCCTCCCACCTTGCGAGGCATCATTTGAGTTGTTGCCTAGCTCGGCGATATTACCGTCATGACCTCGGGGTCTGACTCGCTCGCGGGCTGACGGTTTTGCCGTTAAAGGGCGCGGCAGTAATGTTTGCCGTTGTCATCCACGGCAACCTCACTCTCGCCGTCCCCTACCCGAATGCATGACTTCCAAATCATGAAGGTGCGGCAGGCTGCCGCTTAGAGCCGTTCCAAGCCTCGGCTTCCGACCGAATTCCCTCTAAGCTGCGGGAAACAGCGCTGGGCGGCGGAAGATCGCCGGGCGGGCTGACGTATCGGGACCCCGAGGAAACGCCGTGCAGACCAATTTCAGCCTGACGCAGCTTGCCGAGCCGGCGATGGCGGCGTCCGAGAAGATCCTGCGGACCTGCGTGCATTGCGGGTTCTGCACCGCCACCTGCCCGACCTATCTCCTCCTCGGCGACGAACTCGATTCCCCGCGCGGTCGCATCTATCTGATCAAGGACATGCTGGAGGGCGGCAAGCCGGCGACACCGGAGGTGGTCAAGCATGTCGACCGCTGCCTGTCCTGCCTGTCCTGCATGACGACCTGTCCGTCCGGCGTGCATTACATGCACCTCGTGGATCACGCCCGCACGCATATCGAGGAGACCTATCGCCGGCCGTTGAGCGACAGGCTCCTGCGCAGCGTGCTCGCCTTCGTGCTGCCCTATCCGAACCGCTTCCGCCTGGCGCTTCTGGCCGCCAAGCTCGGCTCGCCGTTCCGGCCCCTCGTCGCTCAGTTGCCCCGTGTCGGCAACCGCCTCGCGGCGATGCTCGACCTCGCCCCCGCGCTCCTGCCCAACCGCACCGTCAACGACCGGCCCGGCACCTTCCCCGCCGACAACCGCGCGCGGGAAGCCAGCGCCCTGCTCCAGGGCGAGGCCGCACCCGCCCGCGCGGGCCGGGTCGCCCTCCTGCGCGGCTGCGCCCAGAGCGTGTTGCGGCCGGATTTCAACGAGGCGGCGGTCCGGCTTCTCACCCGCCACGGCGTCGAGGTGGTCCAGGCGAAAGGGGAGGGGTGCTGCGGCGCGCTCACCCACCATATGGGCAAGTCCGAGACCTCCCACGCCCAGGCCAAGCGCACCATCGATGCCTGGATCGCCGAGATGGACGGCGACGGCCTCGACGCGATCATCGTCACGGCCTCCGGCTGCGGCACGACGATCAAGGATTACGGCTTCATGTTCCGCGACGACCCGGCCTATGCGGACAAGGCGGCGCGGGTCTCGGCCCTCGCCAAGGACGTGACCGAATACGTCGCTAACCTCGGCCTGATGCCGCCGCTGTTCGAGAGCGATCTCGTGGTCGCCTACCATTCCGCCTGTTCGATGCAGCACGGCCAGGGCATCCGCACCGAGCCGAAGAACCTGCTCAAGAAGGCCGGCTTCACCGTGAAGGACGTGCCCGAGGGCCATATCTGCTGCGGCTCGGCCGGCACCTACAACATCCTCCAGCCGGAGATCGCCGGGCGCCTGCGCGACCGGAAGGTGGCCAATATCGAGCGCATGCGCCCCGATCTCATCGCCACCGGCAATATCGGCTGCGCCACGCAGATCGGGAACGGCACGCGCATCCCCATCGTGCACACGGTGGAACTGCTGGACTGGGCGACGGGCGGGCCGAAGCCGGCGGTACTGGAAGGATTGGGCGGGACGCGGGTGCTGGAGGCGGCGGAGTAGGCGCGAAGCGACGCCAGGACCTGACCATTTGCCCAAGACCTGCGCATGTCCTGTCGATGGCTGGGATCGGCCGCGGACGGGAAGAGGGGGGTCAGGGAGTTCCGGACTCGCTCACCGGAATCCAGCGATAGCCCGTCCCTCGCGCTTCGACATGGCCGAGCGAGGGGAACGCCGTGTGATAGCCCGCCACCAGCAGCCTTTCGGTGGCGGCCATCGCGTAGATCGCCCGACGGGTCGCGATGCCCTGATCCTTGTCGAGATCGAACAACGCGTGCCATTCGGGGTGGCTCAACGATGCCACCTCGTGATGGGCGCAATCGCCCCACACGAGCATCCGATGCCCCTCGCTCTCGCAATGGAAGGCAAGGTGCCCCGGCGTGTGCCCGAAGGCCGCCACCACGTCGATGCCGGGCGCGACCGTGTCGCCGGGTCCGACGAAGCGGATGCGGTCGCGCAGCGGGACGAGGTGGCTGCGCACCACTGCGGCCGACCGGTAGGTGTTGCTGTCCGCCGGCGCCGAGAGGCGTTCCTCCGCCGTCCAGAAGCGGTATTCCGCCTCTCCCACGACATAGGCCGCGTTGGGAAATTGCGGAATGCCGCCCTCCAGGAGGCCGCCGATATGGTCCGTATGGCAATGCGTGATCACCACGAGGTCGATCGTCTCCGGCGCAATTCCAGCGCGCCGTAGCGCCCGACCCAGCCGCCCTCCCGCCGGCCTGGGGATGAACCCGACCTCGCCGTTTCCGGTATCGAAGAGGATGCGCTGTGTGCCGGTCTCGATCAGCGTCGGGGTGAAGCCCGGCGTGAAGCGGTCCGGGGCAAGCCGGTTTTCCCGCATCAGCGCTTGCACCTCCTCTCTCGGGCGGTCCTCGCCGACGATGGGCCATGGCCCGTCGATGGTCTCGTCCGCGTCGAGCAAGGTAGTGATGGTGAAGGCGCCGAGCCGGATGCGCCGCGACGCCGACGCCTCGGCCAGGGCGGCCGCACCGGCCAGGGCCGGCCTCGCGCCGGAAAGAGCGAGGCCCGCGAGGGCGCCCGTGACAAGGCGGCGGCTCAATGTGATCATCGTCGCAGGATCTCCGGCTGTCCCCGCCGCGCCGGTGGGCCGCGAGGCGGGGATGACCGGCCTAGCGCGTGGGGAGGGGACACCGCTTGAACGAACGTGCTGCCCCCGCCCTCGGCCCCCTTTGGCACGTCGAGGGCGGGCATACCTTCTTTGCCGGACCGCTCGCCTACAACGCCAGCCATCAGCATGGTGCGCCGGTCTATCTGGCGGGCCTGTATGGCCCCTTCCGCATCCGGTTCAGGCCCGGTCCGTGGATCGCCTGCCGCACGGCCTTCGTCCCGGCCGGGATGCGGCACGAACTCGATTGCGCCGGCGACCCCCTGGCCGTGCTCTATCTCGAGCCGGAGGCGGGAGCGCGGGCTCTCCTGGGCCTGATCGCCGCCGGCGAGGACATCGAAGGGGCACGCGTCGCAATGCGGGGTGAGATCGAGCCCTTGCGTGCGCTCTACGAATGCCCGCGCGCCACGGTCTGGGCCGGGCAGGCCATCGCCGATCTCGCCGGTTTCGCGGTGCGCCGGAACGGACCGACGCTCGATGGGCGCATCGCCCGGATCATGGCCGACCTCGGCACCTGCCAGGACACGGGCATGTCGGCACCGCGCCTTGCGGCCTCCGTCGGGCTGTCCTCCTCGCGGATGCAGCATCTGTTCACCCGCGATGTCGGAGTTCCGTTCCGGCGCTATCGGTCGTGGCTGCGCATGCGGCGGGCGATCGACGCCGTCATCCGGGGTGAAACCTTCACGGGAGCCGCCCACGATGCGGCCTTCGCCGATCAGGCCCATTTCGCCAACGCCTTCCGCGAGACGTTCGGCGCGCCCGCCTCGGCGAGCCTCGTCGGTATCCGGCGGCCATAGACGCCCGCGGCTTCAGTTCGGCCGGCGCACTTCGGCCAGCACGAACACCCGGATCGCCGAGGACAGGTTCTGCGCGCCCCGCGCTTCGTCGATTTCGCCGATCAGCACCTGAACCGACTGCCCGCGGGCGGCGGCGATCTCGCGCAAAGCCTCCCAGAACGGCGTCTCCAACGATACGCTGGTCCGGTGGCCGGCGATCATCACCGAGCGTTTGGTGGTGCCGGGGGTCGGCTCGGTCATTCCCTCCCCCCTTTGCGGGGGAGGGTGGCCCACGAAGTGGGTCGGGAGAGGGGAGCGCCGTATCCGGAGAGGTCGCCCCCTCTCCCGCCTGCTCCGCAGGCACCCTCCCCCGCAGAGGGGGGAGGGTGAAGCGTCACGCTTGTCACCCGTCCGAATCCGGTCCCACGAGCTTGTGGCCTTCGTGGCGCGAGAACTCGATAGCCTTCTTGGCCTCGGCCAGGGTCCTGGCCTTCTTCGGCCGGCCGAAGGCGATGCGGTTGTCCTCCGCCTTCGCCTCCTTCTCGGCCCGCGCCTTGCCCTTGCGGACCGAGCGCAGGTTGATGATCTCGCCCATATCGAACCTCGTCAGTCGACGCTCGGTGCCAGCATGGTCTCGGGGCGCACGACGCGGTCGAACTCCTCCTCCGTGACGTAGCCGAGGCGCAGGGCCTCTTCCTTCAAGGTGGTGCCGCGCTTGTGCGCGGTCTTGGCGATCTCGGCGGCCTTGTCGTAGCCGATGGAGGGAGCGAGCGCCGTCACCAGCATGAGCGAGCGGCTCATCAGGTCGGCGATCTTGTCCTCGTTGGCCTTGATGCCGACGACGCAATTGTCGGCGAAGCTCACGGCCGCATCGGCGAGGATGCGGATCGATTGCAGCACCGCATTGGCGATGACCGGCTTGAACACGTTGAGCTCGAAATTGCCCTGGGAGCCGGCGAAGCTCACCGTGGTGCCGTTGCCGATCACCTGGGCGCAGACCATGGTCAGGGCCTCGCACTGCGTCGGGTTGACCTTGCCCGGCATGATCGACGAGCCCGGCTCGTTCTCCGGCAGGGAGAGTTCGCCGAGGCCCGAGCGCGGGCCGGAGCCGAGGAAGCGGATGTCCTGGGCGATCTTGAACAGGCCCGCCGCCAGGGCGGACAGCGCGCCCTGCGTAAAGACGAGGGCGTCGTGGGTGGCCAGCGCCTCGAACTTGTTGGCGGCCGAGGTGAAGGGCAGGCCGGTCAGTTCGGCGACCTTGGCCGCGAACTTCTCCGCGAATTCCGGATGGGCATTGAGGCCGGTGCCGACCGCCGTGCCGCCCTGCGCGAGAGCAAGAACGCCCGGAAGCGTCGCCTTCACCCGCTCGGTGCCCAACGCCACCTGCGCGACATAGCCGGAGAATTCCTGGCCCAAGGAGACGGGCGTCGCATCCTGCAGGTGGGTCCGGCCGATCTTGACGATGGACGAGAACGCCTCGGACTTCGCCTGGAGCGCGTCGTGCAGGTGCTTCAGGGAGGGCAGCAGCCGGTCGTTGATCTCGCGCGAGACCGCGATGTGCATCGCCGTGGGGAACACGTCGTTGGAGGATTGGCCGCGATTCACGTGGTCGTTGGGGTGGACCGGCGACTTGCCGCCCCGCTTTCCGCCGAGCAGCTCGTTGGCCAGGCTCGCGATGACCTCGTTGGCGTTCATGTTCGACTGGGTGCCCGAGCCCGTCTGCCAGACCACGAGGGGGAATTCCTGGTCGTGCTCGCCGGACACCACCTCGGCGGCGGAGGCGGCCACGGCCTGGGCCACCTTCGGGTCGAGGGCGCCCAGATCCTGGTTCACCAGGGCGGCGGCCTGCTTCACCATCCCGAGGGCATGGACGAGGGGGGCCGGCATCTTCTCGGTGCCGATCTTGAAGTTCTGGATCGAGCGCTGGGTCTGCGCGCCCCAGTAGCGATGGGCCGGAACCTCGATGGGGCCGAACGTGTCGGACTCGGTCCGGGTGGCGGACGTTTCGGTGGGGCTTTCGAGCGGCGACATCGTGGCCTCTTAGATGGCGGGGTATGCGGCCCTACTTAAACGGTGCGGCCGAAAACCGCGATGGTGCTTTCTTTCAAAGGCGTCACAGGTCCGTGCCGGAGTCAGGCACGCTCCGGGACAAAGCGAGGACGATTGCCGATGCCGTTGGACGCCGCGACCCTGGAGCCCGACGCCCTCCCGCGCTTCCGCCCCGTCGTCCCGCGCCCCCGGCGCGAACAGCCGGGGTTGCTCGCCTTCCTCAAGGCGGTGCGCGCCAACCCGATCACTACCTGGCTCGACGAGCATTTCGTGGAGCCCGTGGTGGCGCGCGAAGGCGCGATGGGCCGCGTCACCGTGGTCAGCGACCCGGCCCTGATCCGCTACCTGTTCGTGGAGAACGCCGCCAACTACCGCAAGGACGACCTGCAGCGCCGGGTGCTCGCGCCGGGGCTCGGCAACGGCCTCCTCACGGCGGAGGGCGAGGAGTGGAAGCTGCAGCGGCGCACCCTGGCGCCGATCTTCTCGGCCCGCCACGTCCTCGGCTTCGCCGCCCCCATGAACGAGGCGGGCGCGCGAATCGGCCGCCGCCTCGCCCGGCGCGACGCCACCACCGTGGACGTGCCCCTGGAAATGACCCGCGTCACCCTCGACGTGCTGGAGCGGACGATCTTCACCGAGGGCCTGTCCAGCGACCCCGATGCGTTGGGCCGCGCCATCACCCGGTTCCTCGAATCGGTCGGGCCGGTGGACCCGATGGACGTGTTCGGCGTGGCGGCTTTCGTGCCGCGCATCGGCCGGCTCCGGGCGCGGCCGGCGATCCGCTTCTTCGAGGAGGTGGTGAACGCCCTCATCGCGCGCCGGCGCACGCAGCTCGACGCCGGAACGGCCCCCTCCGACCTCCTGACCCTGCTGCTTCAGGCACAGGACCCGGAAACCGGCAAGGGCCTCAGCGATCTGGAGGTCAAAGCCAACATCGTCACCTTCATCGCCGCCGGCCACGAAACCACGGCGAACGCGCTCACCTGGGCGCTCTATTGCCTGTCGCAGGATCACGAGGCCCGTGCCCGCGTCGAGCGCGAGGTGGATGCCGTGCAGGGCGACGGGTTCGATGCCGACGCGCTCCCCTTCACCAAGGCGGTGATGGAAGAGACGATGCGGCTGTTCCCGCCGGTGCCGTTCCTGAGCCGTCAAGCCATCGCGGAGGACCGGATCGGCCGGATCAAGATCCCCAAGGGCTCGCTCATCATGGTGGCGCCCTACGTGCTCCACCGCCACCGCACCCTGTGGGACGATCCCGAGGCGTTCATGCCGGAGCGCTTCCTGCCGGAGAACCGGGCCACCGTTCGGCGCTTCTCCTATCTGCCGTTCGGCGCGGGCCCCCGCGTCTGTATCGGCCAGAGCTTCTCGCTGCAGGAGGCGGTGATCGTCCTGGCGCACATCGCCCGCGCCGCGCGCTTCTCGCTGTCACCCGACCACGCCCCCGTCACGCCGCTCCAGCGGGTGACGCTGCGGCCGGAACATGGCTTGCGGATGCAGGTGGAACGGCGGGGCTGAGACCCGCTGCGGCGGGTCGCGGATCACCCTCCGCTGCGCTGCAGGTGTTTGGAAAAGAGGGCGGGATCTCAGAATTGAGGTCGTCCAGATTCAGTGTGACTTGCTCACCTCCCCCAGGAGGCTACGGCACCGACACATCTCGCGTGGACCGCAGGTCCCCTCTCCTGGAAGGAGAGGGAGCACGTCGCGCTTCACGCCGCCGCCCTCGATAGAGGGAACAAACGTCGAGCGAATGTGCGAATTCAGTGGCCCGAGACGAGCGAAGCGGAGTCGGTTCCGGAGCCCGCGCAGGGTTCCAGAAAGCGACTTTAATCTCAGCTCTTCTTGCGGAACGCGTCGAGGCTGACGACTTCGGCACCGGCTTCGCCGCCTTCGGGCTTCTTGGCCGCGGGGCGGGCAGGCTTGCCGTCGGGGCCGTCCTCGGTCTTGTCGAGGTTCTGGCTCGCGCCCTGCGCGGGGAGGAGCTTGGGCACGCTGGCGCCGATCGCCGAGACGGCGTTACCCTTCGGCATGATCTCGCTCGGCTCGGAAGCCGCGCCCCGCGCGGCGTTCTTGGTGCCGGGAGGTTGCGGCGCATCGTCCTGCGCGTCCTCGTCCGCCGTCTCGTTCAGATCGAACTTGAGGCCGAACTGCACCGAGGGGTCGAAGAACCCGCTCAAGGCGTCGAAGGGCACGAGCAGGCGCTCGGGAACTCCGGAAAATGACAGGCCGACCTCGAAGGAATGCTCGGTGACGCCGAGATCCCAGAACTGATGCTGGAGGACGATGGTCATATCCTGGGGGTATTTCTCCCGCAGGCGCTGCGACATCCGCACCCCCGGCGCCTCCGTCCGGAACGACACGTAGAAATGGTGCTCGCCGGCGAGACCTTCGCGGGCCGCGTCGGTCAGCACCTTGCGCACGACGCCGCGCAGGGCATCCTGAACCAGGAGGTCGTAACGGATGAGATCGTCTGCCATCGCTTGTCGCTTTGCCCGGTACCTGCCGGAATGTCGCGCCGACGGCGCACCGGGTCGGTGAATTGACGTGAAGGCTTGCCGGACTCGGGCACTGGTTTCAATCGCGCCGTTCCCACCGTGGTCTCCACGGGGGGCGGTGAATTGACACCGTATCCACGTACCCGGGATTCTGGTGAAAGCGCCGGGATCGAGCGGCCTTGGCCGAAGATTGTCAGGCACCCAGTTCGGCCTTTCGACCGAACGACACGAATATAGAGGGAGAGGCGTCGCTTTTGAAGCCCGATCCTGACGTGGAGTTCTCCGACAACCGGGCAATCGGCGCAATGCTGGCCACCTCCGGTGGCGCGCGGTCGCGCCGGTCCCCGATCCGCCTCGCCGCGGCGGCGTTTCGCGATGCCATCGGCCTCGTCCTGGCGACCCTGTTCGTGATGGTCGCGGCGGCCATCGCCGCCCTGCTCGTCGTGCGCGTCGGCGCGGACATCCTGCAGGGCATAGACCCCTTCGCCACCGAGGCCCGCCGCCCCCGGTTGTATCCGCAGCAGCTCGTCCTGCGCGAGGTGGCGAGCGATATCCTGCGGCAATGCCTCATCGTCGCCATCGTCATCGGCGCGGCGATCCGGTCCAGTGGCGGGTCGTGGCGCGCCAGACTCGCGCTGACCCCCGTGGAGGCGCCGGGCCTCGCGCCCTCGCGGCTGCTGGCCATCCTCCTGCTCTGGCCGTTCCTCCACATCCTGTGGGTGATCGGGACGGCGGAGGTCTTCCACATGGCGTTCGGCCGCAATGTCGGCCTGTCGCCGCTGCTCAGCAGAACCGGGGCCATCGCCTGGCTCGCCTTCACCATCGTGCTGGCGCCGGTGGCGGAAGAGGTGCTCATGCGCGGGGCGATGTTCGAGCGGGCCTCGCGCTTCCTCAAGCCGTGGGGTGCGATCCTCTCCACCTCCGCCCTGTTCGTGCTGCTCCACATCCAGGTCGGCAGCATCGCCCGCCCGGTCTCGCTGATTCCCCTGGCCCTGATGCTCGGCTGGCTGCGCTGGCGGACCGGGCGGCTCTGGCCCTGCATCCTGCTCCACGTCTGGAGCAATCTCGCCGTGGTCGCCTACTTGCTGTGGCCGGCGCCCGCCTGACGCTCGCCTCGCGGCCCCGTTCGCGGTATCGCGGGAGATGCAACACGGGACCCCGATGCACGCCTATCATCAGCTTCTCGAACGCATCCTCTCCGAGGGAACGCGCAAGGACGACCGGACCGGCACGGGGACGCTCTCGATCTTCGGCCACCAGATGCGCTTCGACCTGGCGGAGGGTTTTCCCCTCGTCACGACGAAGCAGCTGCACCTGCGCTCGATCATCCACGAATTGCTGTGGTTCCTCACCGGCGACACCAACGTGCGGGCGCTGCAGGCCAACGGCGTCACGATCTGGGACGAATGGGCCGATGCGAACGGCGATCTCGGCCCGGTCTACGGGAAGCAATGGCGCTCCTGGGCCAAGCCCGACGGCGGCGCCGTGGACCAGATCTCCTGGCTCGTGGACGAGATACGGCGAAACCCCGATTCGCGCCGGCTGATCGTCTCGGCCTGGAACCCGGCCGACCTCGACAGGATGGCGCTGGCGCCCTGCCATTGCCTGTTCCAGTTCTACGTCGCCGATGGCCGGCTCTCGTGCCAGCTCTATCAGCGCTCGGCCGACGTATTCCTCGGCGTGCCGTTCAACATCGCCTCCTATGCGCTGCTCACGGCGATGATCGCCCAGGTGACGGGCCTGGAGCCGGGAGACTTCGTCCACACGCTCGGCGACGCCCATCTCTACGTGAACCATCTCGAACAGGCCCGGCTGCAGCTCACGCGGGAGCAGCGTCCTCTGCCGCGCCTCGTCCTCGCCCCGGAGGTCCGCTCGGTTTTCGATTTTCGATTCGAGGACATCGCCATCGAAGGCTATGCGCCCCATCCCGCCATCCGCGCGCCGGTGGCGGTCTGATGGCGTCCGGCACCGATCGCCCCCGCGTGAGCCTCATCGCGGCGGTGGCCCGCAACGGGGTCATCGGCCGCGACAACGGCCTGATCTGGCGCCTCGGCAGCGACCTGCGCCGCTTCAAGGCGCTGACCATGGGCAAGCCGGTCCTGATGGGCCGCAAGACCTACGATTCCATCGGCCGGCCGCTGCCGGGCCGGCGCATCCTCGTGCTGACCCGCGACCGGTCGTTCTCGGCCGCCGACGTGGCCGTCGTCCACGATTGGGCAGGCGCCCTGGCGGCGGCGGGGGAGGCGGAGGAGCTGATGGTGGCGGGGGGCGGCGAGATCTATGCCCTCGCGCTGCCCCATGCCGACCGCATCCATTTCACCGAGGTCGAGATCGGCCCGGAGGGGGATACGGTGTTCCCGGCCTACGACGCGGGGGATTTCCGCGAAGTCTCGCGTGTCGCGCATCCGCCCGGCGAGCGGGATGAATGCGCCTTCGCGTTCGTTGATCTGGAACGGGTCCGGTAACTCTACGCCGCGACGCATCGCGCAAGAGCGCTCGGCACTGTTGCCTTTCCTCTTCGTGATGCCCACTTGCCAGCCTTGACAGGACGGAGTGGCGACACTCAGTACCGTGGGACGGATCGGCCCGAGGCGAGAGCGCGGCGGGCCGCCTTCGAACGACACTGCCTCAGCAGGAGATATCGGCGAGCATGCCTTGGAGCAATCAAAGCGGCGGCGGTGGCGGCAACGGGGGAGGGCCCTGGGGCCGTGGCGGCGGCGGCAATGGAGGCGGGGGCGGCCCGTGGGGTAGCGGCGGCGGCGGTGGCGGCGGCGGAAAGACGCCTCCGGACCTCGAAGAGATCCTCCGTCGCGGCCAGGACCGCCTGCGCGGGATCATCCCTGGCGGGTCCATGGGCGGCGGCAGGGGTGTCGCCGTGGCCGGCGGCATCGTCCTGTTCATCTGGCTCGCCACAGGCATCTACACGGTCGCGCCTCAGCAGGTCGGCATCGAGACGATCTTCGGCCGCTACACGAACACCACCGGGCAGGGCCCGCATTACAACTTCCCCTATCCGATCGGCGCGGTGACGAAGCCGAATGTCGGGCAGGTGAACAGCGTCCAGATCGGCTACCGCGCCGGCGTCGGGTCGCAGTCGCGGTCCCGCGACCTGCCCGAGGAGAGCCTGATGCTCACGGGTGACGAGAACATCGTCGACCTCGATTTCGAGGTGCAGTGGCGCATCAACCCGCTGAAGGCGTCGGACTTCGTCTTCAACCTCGAGAATCCCGAAGGCACCATCAAGGCGATCTCCGAGAGCGCCATGCGCGAGGTGATCGGTCGCCGCAACATCCAGGCGATCCTCACCAACGAGCAGTCCAGCGTGGCCCAGGAGGTCAAGGAGATCACCCAGAAGGCCCTCGACGAGTACGGCGCCGGCGTGCGGATCGAGGTGGTCCAGCTCGTGGCGGTCAATCCGCCGCCGGACGTCAGGCCCGCCTTCATCGACGTCAACGCCGCTCAGCAGGATGCCGAGCGCGCACAGAACGAAGCCCGCACCTATGCGAGCCGCGAGGTTCCGCAGGCTCGCGGTAAGGCCTCGCAGATCGTCCAGGCGGCCGAGGCCTACAAGACGCAGGCGACGGCGGATGCCACCGGTCAGGCGGCCCGCTTCCAGCAGGTCTACGAATCCTACAAGCTCGCACCGGCGATCAGCCGTGAGCGCATCTTCCTCGAAACGATGGAGCGGGTCCTGGGCTCGGTCAACAAGGTCATCATCGACCAGAACGGAACCGGCGTGGCCGGTGGTGCAACCGGCGCGGGTGTCGTTCCGGTGCTTCCGCTGACCGAATTCGGCAATCGCAACGCCAATCCAGGAGCCGCCCGATGAACGGTTCCGCACTCCGCACCGGCGGCGTCTTCCTCCTGGCGGTGATCGCCGTCGCCCTCTACGCCTCGGTCTTCACCGTGGGCCAGATGCAGCAGGCCCTGGTGATCCAGTTCGGCCGTGTCCGCACGGTCCTCAACCAGACGGGCACCGAGAAGCCCGGCCTCTACTTCAAGGTCCCGTTCATCGAGAACGTCGTCCTGTTCGACAAGCGCGTCCTCGACCTCGACCTCCCAGTCCAGACGCTCCTGACCGCCGACAGGCAGAACCTCGAAGTCGATGCCTTCGCGCGCTATCGCATCATCGATCCGCTGCGCTTCTACCAGTCGGCCAACAACGTGCTGCGCGCCAACACGCTGCTGGCGAGCTTCACCAACTCGTCGTTGCGCAACGTTCTGGCCCGCTCGACCCGTGACGCCATCGTGCGGACCGAGCGCTCGCACCTGATGAACGTCATCCAGGGCGACGTGAACACCCAGGCCAAGGAGCTCGGCGTCGAGATCGTCGACCTGCGCATGACCCGCGTCGATCTGCCGGCGCAGAACTCCACCGCCGTCTACAAGCGGATGATCACGGAGCGGAACCGCGAAGCCGCCGACATCCGCGCCAACGGCGACCAGATCTCGGCGACGATCAAGGCCAAGGCCGACCGTGACGTGACGGTAGTCCTGTCCGAGGCCAACCAGACCGCCGAGACCCTGCGCGGCCAGGGCGACGGCGACAGGAACCGCATCCTCGTCGAGGCCTTCGGGAAGGATGCGGATTTCTTCGCCTTCTACCGGTCGATGCAGGCCTACGAGACGAGCCTGAAGGGGCCGGAGACGCGCCTCGTCATCAACCCGAACTCGGACTTCTTCCGCTACTTCAACGATCCGCAGGGCCGCGCTCCGGCGACCGCCCCGCGGGCCACCGGAGCTGCGGATGCGGGCGCGACGACCGGCACGGCTCGCTGAAGCCCGGCCTCATCGCCCGACCGGCCCTTGATCGTCCGCCACGGCGGACGATCTAATGCCTCGTTTCAACAAGAGGTCGACCATGATTTCCGCTGCGGGCGCCACGACGGCGCGACGTCCCCGGGCATTCCGCCACTCAGCGCGCTCGGCCTTCGCCGCCCTGTCGCTCGCCACCACGGTGGCCATCACCGGCCTCGCCGGACCGGCCCTCGCCAAGGGTCCCGAATCCCTGGCCGACCTCGCCGACAAGGTCACCGACGCGGTGGTGAACATCTCGGCCTCCACCACGGTGGAAGCCAAGGCGCCCGGCCGGACGATGCCCCAGCTGCCCCAGGGCACGCCGTTCGAGGATCTCTTCGAGGAGTTCTTCAACAAGCGGGGCCAGCGCGGCGACGGGGATTCCCCGCGCCCTCAATCGCGCAAGTCGAATTCCCTCGGCTCGGGGTTCATCATCGACGCCTCGGGCATCGTGGTGACCAACAACCATGTCATCGGCGACGCCAACGACATCCAGGTGATCCTGCACAACGGCACCAAGCTGAAGGCCGAGATCATCGGCAAGGATCCCAAGATCGATCTCGCCGTCCTGCGGGTGAAGCCCGAGGCCGACAAGCCGCTGAAGGCGGTGCCGTTCGGCGATTCGGAGAAGATGCGCCCCGGTGACTGGGTCATCGCCATCGGCAACCCGTTCGGCCTCGGCGGTTCGGTCTCGGCCGGCATCGTGTCCGCGCGCGGGCGCAACATCGAATCCGGCCCTTACGACAATTACATCCAGACCGACGCGGCCATCAACAAGGGCAATTCCGGCGGCCCGCTGTTCAACATGGACGGCGAGGTCATCGGCATCAACACGGCGATTCTATCGCCGACAGGCGGCTCGGTGGGCATCGGCTTCGCCGTTCCCTCCGCCACCGCGTCGCAGGTGATCGACCAGCTCCGGGAGTTCGGCGAGGTCCGCCGCGGCTGGCTCGGCGTGCGCATCCAGAACGTCGACGACGCCACCGCCGATGCTCTCGGCCTCAAGGGCGGCGCCAAGGGCGCGCTCATAGCGGGCGTCGACGAGAAGGGCCCTGCCAAGACGTCGGGCCTCGAGATCGGCGACGTCATCACCAAGTTCAACGGGACTGTGGTGAAGTCGTCGAGCGACCTTCCGCGCATCGTCGCTTCCACGCCGGTGGGCAAGGTGGTCGAGGTCATCGTGGTCCGGAAGGGTGCCGAGACGACGAAATCCGTCACCCTCGGCCGCCTCGACGACCCCGAAAAGCCCCAGCTCGCCAACGCCAAGCAGCCGGACGCGGCCGAGCCCGCCATCCGTCAGGCCCTTGGCCTCAACCTGTCCGGGATCACCGACGAACTGCGCCGCCGTTTCAGCATCAAGGACAGCGTGAAGGGCGTGGTCGTGACACGCGTCGACCCGAATTCCACCGCCGCCGACAAGCAGATCAAGCCCGGCGAGGTCATCGTGGAGGTCGGTCAGGAATCCGTCTCGTCCCCCGCCGACGTGACGAAGCGGGTGGATCAGCTGAAGAAGGAGAACCGCAAATCGGTTCTCCTCCTCGTGGCGGCCGCATCCGGCGACGTTCGCTTCGTGGCGATCGGTCTCGAATAGGCACCGTCTCCATCGAGAGTATCGGCCCATTCCGCACGCGGGATGGGCCTCGCTATGCCGTCGAGGCGGGACATTCGCCTTGTGCGACTCGCCGTCCGGCGCGTAGGCTGATCTCGACGCTATAGAGACCAGCAACCGATGACGGCGGTCGCCTTCGACACCTTGAAATTCGCCCGCTCCCTTCGCGAGAAGGCGAAGCTGTCCTCCGAACAGGCCGAGGGCCTCGCGGACGCGTTCACCGAGCTGTTTCAGGGCGACATCGCCACGAAGTCCGATATCGGGTCGGTGAAAGTCGATATCGAAACGCTTGGCGTATCGATGCGAGCGGACGTGGAATCGCTTCGCTTGTCGACGCAAGATGATATCAAGGCGCTTCGCGTGTCGACCCAGGCGGATGTCGAAGCGCTCCGCTTGTCGACCCGAGCCGATATCGAGGCGCTCAAGATGTCCACGAGATCAGACCTTCGCGAAGCCGAGGCACGGCTGGAGGCCAAGATCGAAGCCACGAAAGCCGATATCATCAAGTGGATGTTCGGCACGATCGGCTTTCAGACCCTGATCATCCTCGGCGCCGTCATCGCCCTGGCACGGATCGTCCGCTGACGGCGTCGTCGTCCTACGCGACGAACTCGTTCGCCCCGTACCCCTGCAGGTAGAGAAGCGCGGTCAGGTCGCCGTGGTCGATGCGGACATCCGCCGCCGCCGCGACCTTGGGCTTGGCCCGGAACGCCACGCCGAGCCCGGCCTCGCCGAGCATGTCGAGATCGTTCGCCCCGTCGCCCACCGCCAGCGTGTCCGCACGGTCGAGGCCGAAGCGCGAGCGCAGGGCGATGAGCGTCGCGCGCTTCGTCTCCTTGCCGACGATGGGCTCCAGCACTTCGCCGGTGAGATGGCCGTCCTTCACCCCGAGGGTGGTGGCGTGGGCCTCGTCGAAGCCGATCGTCGCGGAGATCGGCCCCGTGAACAGGGTGAACCCGCCGGAGACCAGGCAGGTATGGGCGCCGTTGGCCTTCAGCGTCCGGACGAGGACGCGCCCCCCCGGTGTGAGGGTGATGCGGTCCCGGATGAGATCGTCCACTACGCCGACCGGCAGGTCGCGCAGCAGGGCGACACGCTCGCGCAGAGCCGGCTCGAAGGCGATCTCACCGCGCATGGCCCGCTCGGTGATGGCGGCGACGCGGTCCTTCAGGCCGATCGTGTCGGCCAGCTCGTCGATGCATTCCTGCTCGATCATGGTGGAATCCATGTCGGCCAGGAACAGCCGTTTGCGGCGGTGGGCGCCGGAGACCTGCACGGCGACGTCGAACGGTTCGGCGGCGAAGGCCGCCCGCAGGCGCCGCGCCATCGCGGAAACGTCGTCCCCGGAGCCCGGAAACAGGATCTCGGCCGCCACCTCGCCATGGAGGATGCGCGGCTGGTGATCGGTCCGCAGCACGGAACGGGCTTCCGCCAGCACCGCATCGGTGATGGCGGGCCGGCTCTCGTTTGCTATCAGGGTCGCGACGAGGGTCATCGGGGAGTGTCCACGCCTTGCCGCCGGTCACGGACGGATCACACAGACAGGCGCCCCCGGCGGCGATCCTCATCGCAGGGCCCACCGCCTCGGGCAAGTCCGGCCTCGCGACGGAACTCGCGCGCCGTCACGACGGCGTGGTCATCAACACCGATTCCATGCAGGTCTATGCCGACCTGCGGCGGTTGTCGGCGCGGCCGAGCGTCGAAGAGGAGGCGCTGGCGCCTCACCGGCTCTACGGCGAGGTGGATGGCGCGGTGAATTACTCGGCCGGGCACTTCGCCCGCGATGCCGCGCGCCTTCTCGTCGATCTGAACGGCCGACTTCCGATCTTCGTCGGTGGCACCGGCCTGTATTTTCGTGCCCTGGAAGAGGGTTTGTCCGACCTGCCTCCGGTCCCGGAGGCGATCCGAACCGCCCTTCGCGCGCGGGCCGAGGACCGGGCCACCGAAGAGCTCCATGCCGACTTCGCGGCGGTCGACCCCGCCGGAGCGGCGACCCTGCGGCCCACCGACCGCGCCCGGATCATGCGGGCGTTCGAAATCTTCGCCGCCACCGGGCGGCCGATCTCGGCGTTTCACGGCGAGCGCGTCGCCGGGCCGCTGGCGGGCAAACGCCTGGTCAAGCTGTTCCTCGCCCCCGAACGCGAGACCCTGCGCGCCCGGATCGACCGACGTTTCGTGGCGATGATCGAGGCGGGCGCCCTCGACGAGGTCGCCGCGCTGAGGCAGCGCCGCCTCGATCCGCTCCTGCCGATCATGCGGGCGCATGGCGTGCCGGGCCTCATCGCCCATCTCGACGGGACGATCACCCTCGCCGAGGCGATCCAGCGCGGCCAGGGCGATACGCGGCGCTACGCCAAGCGGCAATTCACCTGGTTCCGCCACCAAATGGGCGAGGACTGGGCCTGGACCGATCCCGACGCGGCCCTCGCCGTGGCGACGAGCCTCATTTCTCCAGGCGGGCGATGAGGCTCGACGTGTCCCAGCGGTTGCCGCCCATGGCCTGCACGTCGGCATAGAACTGGTCGACGAGGGCGGTGACGGGGAGCTTGGCGCCGTTGCGCCGGGCTTCGAGCAGCAGGATGCCGAGATCCTTGCGCATCCAGTCGACGGCGAAGCCGAAATCGAATTTCTCGGCATTCATGGTCCGGCCGCGATTCTCCATCTGCCAGGAACCGGCCGCGCCCTTCGAGATCACGTCGAGCACCGCATCCACGTCGAGCTCGGCGCGCTTGGCGAAGTGGATCGCCTCGGACAAGCCCTGGACGATGCCGGCGATGCAGATCTGGTTGACCATCTTGGTGAGCTGGCCGGAGCCCGCCGGTCCCATCAGGCGCGAGGCCTTGGCGAAGCTGAGGATCGCGGGCTCGACCTTGGCGTAGCTGGCCTCGTCCCCGCCGCACATCACGGTCAGCGCCGCGTTCTCGGCACCGGCCTGTCCGCCGGACACCGGAGCGTCGATGAAGCCGAGGCCGAGTTCGGACGCGGCTTGGGACAGTTCGCGCGCCACCTCGGCCGAGGCCGTGGTGTGATCGACGAAGATCGCGCCCATCTCCATTCCGGCGAAGGCGCCGTCCTCACCCAGCGTCACGCCGCGCAGGTCGTCGTCGTTGCCGACGCAGGCGAAGACGATCTCCTGCCCCGCCGCCGCCTCGCGGGGCGTCGCCGCGAAGGCGCCCCCATTGGCCTTCACCCAGGCTTCCGCCTTGGCCGTCGTCCGATTGTAGACGGTGACGGAATGGCCTTTTTTGGCGAGGTGCCCCGCCATCGGGCCGCCCATCACGCCGAGGCCCAGGAACGCGACCTTCGCCATCATCCGTCTCCATCCGTCATTTCGTTGGAGGCGGGTCTAGATACGATGGTCCAAGGGGTCAAACGTTCGGGGAAGCCTCAGCCGCCGGTGACGCTCATGTGGCGCGGCACGGCGGCCGGACGGGCGCGCTCGATGACGAAGTCGTGGCCCTTGGGCTTGCGCGCGATGGCATCGGTGACGGCTTGCGTGACGAGGGCGTCGTCCGGCGAGGCGCGCAGGGCGTGGCGCAGGTCGGCCGCATCTTCCTGGCCGAGGCACATGTAGAGCTTGCCGGTGCAAGTGAGACGGACCCGGTTGCAGCTCTCGCAGAAATTATGGGTCAGCGGCGTGATGAAGCCGAGCCGCCCGCCGGTCTCCGCGATGCGCACGTAGCGCGCCGGTCCGCCTGTCCGGTCGGGCAGGGGCACCATGGTGTAGCGCTGCTCGAGACGGGCGCGGGCGACGGAGAGGGGCAGGAACTGATCGGTACGGTCGCCCTCGACCTCGCCGAGGGGCATGACCTCGATGAGGGTCATGTCCATGCCGTCGCCATGCGCCCAGGCGATCATGTCGGCGATCTCGTCCTCGTTGACGCCCTTCAGCGCCACGGCGTTGATCTTGACCTTGATCCCGGCCTTGCGCGCCTTCTCGATCCCGTCGAGCACTACCTTGAGGTCGCCGCGCCGGGTGACCGCGCGGAACTTGTCGGGGTCGAGGGTATCGAGGGACACGTTCACGCGTTTGACGCCGAGCTCGGCGAGCTCCGGGGCGAAGCGACCGAGCTGCGTCCCGTTCGTCGTCATCGTCAGCTCTTCGAGAGCGCCGGAGCCGAGATGGCGGGACAGCCGCCGGAAGAGATGCATGATGTCACGGCGCAGCAGCGGCTCACCGCCCGTGATCCGCAGCTTGCGAACGCCCCGGTCGATGAACACGCCGCAGAGCCGGTCCAGCTCCTCGAGGGTGAGTAGGTCGCGCTTGGGCAGGAACTGCATGTCGTCCGACATGCAGTAGACGCAACGCAGGTCGCAGCGATCCGTCACGGAGATGCGAAGGTAGGTGATCGCGCGCTGGAAGGGGTCTATCAAAGGCGCGGGTGCCTTCGATGCGACGCGTTCGGCGAAGGCAACACCCATGGGGGACTCGGGATTCTGGCCTGGGGGGACGTCCGGAGCGTGGTCGCGCGGTGAACCTAGCATGTCCGGCATATGAGGCGCGACGGCGGATAGGGCAAGCATACTCGGACGCATGCCCCCTGCGCTCTACACATATATTGCATCCCACCCGCTTTCGGGCATGAGATTTCTCGCATGAGCCAGCATCACGCCGATCCCCACTCCACCGGCCGGCAGGTCGCTCCGCCGGAGCGGTGGCCCACCGAGATCCGTTTGTCCGGCGACAAGCGCACGCTCAACGTGTCCTTCGAGGATGGCGGCAAGTTCGCCCTGCCCGCCGAGTACCTGCGCGTGTCCAGCCCCTCGGCCGAGGTGCAGGGCCACTCGCCGTCCGAGCGCAAGGTCATCGGCGGCAAGCGCGACGTGGCGATCCTCTCGGTGGAGCCGGTGGGCAACTACGCGGTGAAGCTGACCTTCGACGACATGCACGATACCGGGCTGTTCGGCTGGGGCTATCTCTACGACCTCGGCCGGGAATACCGGAACCGGTGGGCGACGTACCTGTCCGAACTCGAAGAGCGCGGGCTCGTGCGCGACGCCGCCCGTCGTCCGGCCGCCGGCCCCAAGGGTGAGCCACCGAAGGGCGAGGGAAGCTGCGGCAGCGGGTGCGGATGTCACTGACCGCCACCGCGGACCCGCACGGTATCGCGACACCGACACCCGCCACCAGCCGCCGCATCCTGGCGCTGGCCCTGCCGATGACGCTGGCCAACGTCACCACCCCGCTCCTCGGCTTCGTCGGGGCGGCGGTGATCGGGCGGCTGGGCGATCCCGCGCTTCTCGGTGCCATGGCGCTCGGGGCAGTGATCTTCGATGCGGTGTTCTGGTCGTTCGGCTCGCTGCGCATGGCGACGGCGGGGCTCACCGCGCAGGCGGTGGGCGCGCGCGATGCCGGGGAGGTCGACCGTATCCTCGCGCGCTCCCTGGCGGCGGGCCTCCTCGTCGGCCTCGTCATCACGGCGGCTCAAGGGCCGATCGCCGCCGGGGCCTTCGCGCTCAGCGGCGCCAGCCCGGCGGTGATCGCGGGGCTCGCCACCTATTTCCACATCCGCATCTTCGCGGCCCCCTTCACCCTGGCGAACTACGCCATCCTCGGCTCGGTGCTCGGGCGCGGGCGGACGGATCTCGGCCTCCTGCTGCAGGTGGCCATCAACCTCGTCAACATCGCGCTCACGCTCGTCCTCGTGCTGTGGGCCGATCTCAGCGTCGCGGGCGCCGGCATCGCCACCCTCCTGGCCGAGGCCACCGGGACCGCCCTCGGTCTCCTTCTCCTGGCCCGGCTCGGGTCGCGGCCGTTCTCGGTGCCGTTCCGCGTCGTTCGCGATCCCTTGGCATTGGCGCGCATGCTCAGCGTCAATGCCGACGTGATGATCCGGACCCTGCTCCTCGTCGGCGCCATCGCCCTGTTCTCGGCCCTCGGCGCGCGCTCGGGCGACGTGGTCCTGGCGGCCAATGCGGTGCTGTGGAATCTCTTCCTCATCGGCGGCTTCTTCCTCGACGGGTTCGCCACGGCGGCCGAAACCCTGTGCGGGCAGGCGGTGGGCGCCCGCGACGAGGCCGGGTTCCGCCGGGCGGCGCGGCTCAGCCTGGTCTGGTGCGTCGCCTTCGGCCTCGCGGTGGCGGCGCTGTTCCTGGCCTTCGGGGCGGCCTTCATCGATACCGTGACCACGAGCCCGGAGGTGCGCGAGACGGCGCGCGCCTATCTCGTCCCCGCCGCCCTCGCGCCCCTCGTGGCCTCGGTGCCCTTCGCCTATGACGGGATCTATATCGGCTCGACCTGGACGCGGGCGATGCGCAACCTGATGATCGCGGCCACCGGCATCTACGCCGTCGCCATCGGCCTCGCCCATGCGGGCGGCTTCGGCAATATGGGCCTCTGGCTCGCCTTCCTGACGCTGCTGGCCGCGCGCGGTGCCAGCCAGGCCCTGGCCTATCCGGGCCTGGCACGGCGGACCTTCGCGAAACCGTCGGGCGCCTGATCGTCGCACCGGACGGCTGCCGTTCAGCTTCGATGGATAAGGTCCGGCCCTCTCACCTGCCGGGAAACGGAAGCGGGCTTGGCCCGCGCCGCCCCATCGGAGTCCCCCGTGCCCTACTCGACCCTCGCCGACGTCGCCCCCGGGATCGACACGTCGCCCCGCTTTCCCTCGGCGGCCCCCGACACCGTCATCGCCATCCCGGTCCGCAACGAGGCCGAGCGGATCGAGGCGTGCCTTCGCGCCATCGACGCGCAGGACGGCGTGCGGCCGGGCAGCCTCGGCCTGTACCTGTTCCTCAACAACTGCACCGACGGCACGGACCGGATCGTGGCGGAGCTCGCGCAGGCGATGTCGATTCCCGTCCGCGTCCGCTGCGTCACCTTCGAGGGCGCCCATGCCGGCTGGGCGCGGCGCGCCGCCATGGATGCCGCCGCCGAATGGATCGGCCCCGACGGCACGGCCGGCACCATCCTGACCTCGGACGCCGACAGCCGCGTCCCCACGGATTGGGTGGCCCGCAACCTCGCGGCTCTGGATGCCGGCGCCGACGCGGTGGCCGGGCGCATCCAGATCGACGAGGCCGAATGGGCGGCCCTGCCCAAATCCCTTCGCGCGCGCGGCAAGCTCGAGGACGCCTACAGCGATCTCCTGACGGAGCTGGAAGCGCGGATCGACCACGATCCGCACGATCCCTGGCCCTGCCACCGCACGACGATCGGCGCCACGCTCTCCGTCCGGCTCTCGGCCTACCGGCTGGTGGGCGGCATGCCGATGATCCCGCTCGGCGAGGACGGCGCCTTCGTGGCGGCCCTGCTCCAGCACGGGCTCCGGGTCCGGCACGCCAAGGACGTGGTCGTCACCGTGTCGGGGCGTCTGGTCGGCCGGGCGCCGGGCGGCGTGGCCGATACGATCCGGGCACGCTGTGAAATCCCCGACAGTCTCTGCGACGCCCGCATGGAAGCGGTGCCGCGGGCGCTCTACCGGTACCTGTGGCGCCGTCGCCTGCGGCGCCTCCACGCCACGGGGCGCCTGGCGACCACGCGGGCCTGGTCGCGCAGACTGGCGATCCCGGCGGCGGAGGCGCGCCGGATCGCCCAGCAGCCCCTCGTCGGCCTCGCCGTGGCCGAGATCGAGCGCGTCAGCCCCAAATTGGTCTACCGCCCCCTCGGTCCGAAGCAGTTGCCCCGCCATATCCGCGTGGCGTCCCTCGTCCTCGTCGTGCTGCGCACAGGCGCGGCCCTGCGGAGCCGCCTGCAATCCCCCGCTCCCGCATCGCCCCTGCTGCCAGAGGCCAAGGCCATGGCGGGCGATCCCGTCTCACGCTGACGCTCCGAGACTCGGCCGGAAGCGAAGCGCTCAGATCGGCCTGCCGGCGATTCCAAGGCCGACCTTTTCGCCCGCCGGCGTGAGGATGCCGTGTTTCAGGATGGCATCCTCCAGATCCTCGAACGCGGCCGTCAGGTGGCTCTTGGCCGTGGCGATGGACGAGTCGCGGGGCCGGGGCCGCTCCGCCATCAGACCGGCGAGATCGTCTGCCCTTTCCAGGACGATGCGGTGAAGAGTTCGGATCGTGGCCTCGGGCTCGATGAACCGAAGGGTAGAATCCGTCCAGCGACGCAATTCGCCGGACAAGTCCTCGCTGCCCGAGGCATAGGCCTCGACCTTCCGCCGGGCATGCTCGAAACTGGTCCTGATGTCCTTGCGAAGCTGAGGCATGAGAGCGACTTCTTACAACGTCGTCAGACAGGTGAGGGCTCGCCGCCCGTTCGGCGCGGCACCGGTTCCGTGCGGCCAAGCGCCTGCGAGGCGGTCAGTCATGGTCGGCGTCGATCTGCCGTCGGGCCGCGTTCATCCGTACGACGCGCTGCGCCGTGGTGACGGAGAGGGCTTGGAACGCCTCCGTCATCCCCCGCATCACTTCGGGCGGCGTCTCCCGATCCGATTTCGAGGCCATGAACAGCTTCAGGATCTTCCAGCCGAAGCGCACCGAGCGGAGGAGGTAGAGCAGCGGCTCGTAGGAGGGCGCGTGATAGGCCTCGATGGCCATGGCGCTGGGAACCCCAGCGAGGCGGGCGAGCGCCACGAGCGCTTCCGTCTCGCGGCCCGAATCGAGCCAGCCGACGATGACGGTTTCGGTGATCTCGCCCTGGCGGAACTGGGCGCCCACGAACACCTCGGCCGCGAAGATGGCGCGGGCCGGATCGTCCGGGGAGGGCGGGGCGATGCCGTCCCACAGGGCACCTTCCTGCGCCAGGATGTCGGGTACGTCGTCGCGGTCGCGAAGCCGCGCGGCGAGTTCCGGATCGGACAGGCTGCGGCCGACGAGCTCCCTGTAGCCGTCGAGGGAGAATCGCGCGCCGGGATTGCCCGCCACCGCACGCGATACAGCGGCGTCGCTCCGCTCGACGATGATGTCGGTGAGGAGCTCGATGAGGGTCTTCCGACGCGTCAGGGCCAGGAGCTGGGGCTGGCCGCAGACCCGCGCGATCGCGGTCAGATCGTCGAGCGTCAGCAGCGTCGCCGCTTCGAGGGTCGGAACGGACACGGCGGCGGCGGGATCGAAGGCGAGGTCGCGAATCAGGCGCGGCGGCGCGTTCGCGATCGGGGCGATGCGGCGCGACAGGTCGCTTCTGGCGGCCTCCTCCATCGACCGGGCCAGATGCAACATCACCATGTCGAAGGCGCGGACGTGGTCGGCGCCGAGACGCGGCGCGTATTCGGCGAATAGTGACGTCAGATCGTGCAGGATCGACTCGCGGCGCTCCGTCGAAGCACCCGCCATGGTGCGGTCGAGTTGCTGAACGAGGGCTACGAGTGCGGTCGCCATGGGCGCTGATGTCTCCGCCCGACCTTGCGTGCCAGCAGGACCACGGGACGACGATACTGGTGGCGCCACCGTTAACGGGCGGTTCGTCCGGCCGGCTCGGCCTGCGGCCCGGTGGCCGTTCGGGAGGGCGGTGCGGCATAGAGGCCGTCGGACCGCCCTCCGGCCATCGTTCCAAGGGCGGGCGCAACACATTGGAATTGTTCTGATATATCGATTCGGCAAAGAAGCACCTTTGCATCGGCTGAGCGCTGGTTTACGCGCTAGAGACGATGCGCAAGATCACTCACTCCGCCCTGATTTCCGCCTCCCTGCTGGCCTTCGCGGCCCTGGGCACCGGCTTCGCCTCGGCCAAGGAGACGCCGATCGGCCCTCCCATGCTGAAGGACGGGCTGGAAGTGACGGCGGTCTATCTTCAGCCGATCGAGATGGCCCCGCCGGACATGATGCGCGCCGCCGCGCAATCCGACATCCACCTCGAAGCCGATATCCGCGCGGCCAAGGACAATCGCAACGGCTTCGCCGAGGGCGATTGGCTCCCCTCCCTCGACGTGAGCTTCGAACTGACGAAGCTGGAGGGCGAGGCCGCCACGGGCCCGAAGGTGAGCGGCTCGCTGATGCCGATGGTCGCCAATGACGGCCCGCATTACGGCGACAACGTCAAGCTGAGCGGCCCCGGCCGCTACCGGCTCAAGCTCACGGTGGCCCCTCCCGGCAAGAACCAGCATTTCGGCCGCCACGTGGACAAGGAGACGGGCGTCGCCGAATGGTTCAAGCCGTTCGACCTGATCCAAGACTTCACCTTCGCCGGCACCGGCAAGAAGGGGGCGTATTGAGCCCCGTGATGCAGCACGTCCGCAGCCTCGCACTCGCCTGCGCCGTCATGGCGACCGGCATCGGCTTTGCGTCGGCCAACGACATGCCGGTGATCAAGGTCGAGATGAAGGATGGCGTGATCATCCCCGAGATCATCGAGGTGCCGGCCAATACCCGCTTCAAGCTGGAGATCAGCAATACCGGCGCTTCGCCGGTGGAGTTCGAGAGCATGGAGCTGAAGCGCGAGAAGGCCCTGGCCGCCGGCTCGACCTCGGCCATCGTGTTCCGCACCCTCGACCCCGGCACCTACGACGTGTTCGACGATTTCCATCCGGAAGCCAAAGCCAAGCTGGTGGCGAAGTAGCCCGATGGCGGCGAGCGTCTCGACGGACCTGCGTGAAGCCTGGATCGACCAGCGCCTCGCGGAACTCGGCCATTGGCTCCAGCGCCACGGCGGGATCATCCGCAGCGTGCAATGGGCGGTGGTGGCGGTCTATCTCGTCCTCGTGGCCGTGCCGGCCTTCCTGCCCCTGCCGGACCGCACCGCCCATCTCTGGAACAACCTGACGGTCCTCGCGCAATTCGCGTTCTGGGGCATCTGGTGGCCCTTCGTCCTCGTGAGCATGGTCCTCGTCGGCCGGGCCTGGTGCGGGGTCCTGTGTCCCGAGGGCACGCTCACGGAATTCGCCAGCCGCTGGAGCCTCGGCCGCGCGGTGCCGCGCTGGATCACCTGGGGCGGCTGGCCCTTCATCGCGTTCGCCGGCACCACCGTCTACGGCCAGATGGTCAGCGTCTATGGCTATCCGAAGCCGGTACTCGCCGTTCTGGGCGGCTCGACGGTTGCGGCGATTGCGGTGGGCCTTGTCTATGGCCGCAACAAGCGCGTCTGGTGCCGCTATCTCTGCCCCGTGAACGGTGTCTTCGCGGTCCTGGCCAAGCTCGCGCCGGTGAGCTTCCAGGTGGACCGCCCCGCCTGGGCCGCCTCCGACAAGCCGCAGGGCACCGCCTTCAACTGCGCGCCCCTGGTGCCGGTGAAGACCATGCGCGGGGCCGGCTCCTGCCATATGTGCGGGCGCTGCAGCGGCTATCGCGGCGCGGTCCGCCTCGCCCGGCGCTCCCCCGCTTACGAGATCGTCCATGTGGCCGGCTCCGAGCCGAGCCTCGAACAGACGGTCCTGATCCTGTTCGGCATGATGGGTCTCGCGGCCGGCGCCTTCCAATGGTCGTCGAGCCCCTGGTTCATCGACGCCAAGCAATGGCTCGCCACCTGGTTCATCGAACACGGGATGGTCTGGCCTCTGGAGACCACCCTGCCGTGGTTCGTGCTCACCAACTACCCCGAGCACAACGACGTCATGACGCTCCTCGATGGCGGCCTGCTGCTGGCCTATATCGGCGCCGCGACGGTCATCCTCGGGGTAGGCCTCTCCACCCTCGTGGCCCTTGCCACACGCTGCCTCGGCCCCTGGTCGGCATCGCGCTTCCACCACCTGACGCAGACGCTGATCCCCATCGCGGGATGCGGCGTCTTCCTCGGCCTCTCGGCCCTCACCGTCACCTTCCTGCGCGGGGAGGGGCTCTCGCTTCCCTACGTCGCCGAGATGCGGGCCGGGCTGCTCATCGGCGCGAGCCTGTGGAGCGCGTGGCTCGCCTGGCAGGTGGCGGGGCTCACCACCGGCGGATGGCGCCGGGCGGGTGCCACCGCCTGCATCGCCGCCGCCGCCACCCTGTCGGTCTCCGGCTGGGTGCTTCTGTTCTGGATCTGGTAGGGCGCTCACACAGCCCACCCGCGACATCGAAGGACATCTCCGCATGATCGGAGCATTCGTCATCGCCTTCCGCGAGGTCATCGAGGCCGGCCTCATCATCGGCATCGTGCTGGCGGCGACGCGCGGCATCGCCGGGCGCGGCCGCTGGATCGGCCTCGGCGTGGTCGGCGGGCTTGCCGGCGCCTGCCTCGTGGCGCTCTTCGCCGAAGCGATCTCCGACGCGTTCGAGGGCGCGGGGCAGGACATCCTCAACGCGGCCGTCCTCGCCACCGCCGTCCTCATGCTGATCTGGCACAACACCTGGATGAGCCGCCACGGGCGCGAGCTCGCGGGTGAACTCAAGGCCGCCGGAGAATCCGTGCGCCGGGGCGAGACCACATCCGCCGCCCTAGCCTTCGTCGTCGGCGCGGCGATCCTGCGCGAGGGCGCGGAGCTCGTCCTCTTCCTCTACGGCCTCGTCGCCTCGGGCACGTCCGGCCCCGACCTGCAGATCGGGGCGCTGGCCGGGGTCGGCGCCGGCATCCTGATCTCGGCGGTGAGCTACTTCGGCCTGGCGGCGATCCCGACCCGCTACGTCTTCTCGGTCACCAGCGCGCTCATCATCTTCCTCGCCGCCGGCCTCGCCGCGCAGGCGGCGCAGTTCCTCACCAATGCCGGGCTCATCACCGTGCTCGACCGGCCGCTCTGGAACACCGCCAACATCCTGTCCGAGGGCAGCATGGTCGGCCGCGTGCTCCATGCCCTCGTCGGCTATACCGACCGCCCGACGGGGCTGCAGGTCATCGTCTATCTGGGCACGATCCTGGTGATGGTCGCGCTCATGCAATGGTCGTCGGCCGACAAGAGGCGGCGGACCCTGCGGACGGCGTGAACCGGGGAGGCGGACCATGCATGTGAACCACGATTCGGCGGCTCCGGCGGCGGCCCCGATAGGCTTCGACCAATTCCTGGCCGTGGATATCCGGATCGGCACGGTGGTCTCCGCCGAGCCGTTTCCCGAAGCGCGCAAGCCGGCCCTCAAGCTCGTCATCGATTTCGGTCCGGCCATCGGCGCCAAGCGCTCCAGCGCCCAGATCACCGAACATTACCGGCCGGAGGATCTGGTCGGCCGGCAGGTCGCCGCGGTGGTGAACTTCCCCCCGCGCCAGATCGGCAAGTTCCTCTCGGAGGTCCTGACCCTGGGCTTCGCCGACACGAACGGCGCCGTCGTGCTGTTCCGCCCCGACCACGCCGTGCCGGACGGAAGCCGCCTGTTCTGATCTCACCGACGTTTGGCCGCGCCGGCGATCCAGGCGTCGAGGCGTGAGACGAGCGATGCGGGGTCGCCGTCGAACGCCAGGATCTTCTGTCGCGCCGTATCCCCGGTGACGATGCGGATGTCGGACCGGCGCAGGTCCAGGGCCTCGGCGAGGGCGGCGATCAGCGCCGTGTTGGCCGCCCCCTCCACCGGAGGTGCGGCGACCCGCATCTGGACCCAGACGCGCCCGTCGGCGCCCTCCACGAGACCGTCGAGGCCGGTCCGGCTCGCGCGCGGCGTCAGGCGCACGGCGAGCCGGACGCCCTCCTGCGTCGCCGTGTACGGACGGGTTTCGGTCGTTGGCAGCATGGTTCCCTGTCCGTGCATGGTCCGGGCCGGTTTCCCGCGAACCCGGTGAATTTTCCCAAGGCCCTCGCGGCGATGCGGTGTGATCGGCATTTCGCTGCAAAGGCTACGCCCGCGCCGGTCAAACGCGGATCATCGACACGCATTTTATATCCGCAGGGCTGTCCCGGCAGCCGTGTTGCATTAAGCTCCACCGCATCGTCACTGGAATGCGTTCATGTCCGATCTCCGCCTGCGCCGCAGCGTCCTCTACATGCCCGGCTCGAACCAGAGAGCCCTCGACAAGGCGAAGACCCTGCAGGCCGATGCCCTGATCCTGGACCTCGAGGACGCGGTGGGCCCGGACGAGAAGGTGCTGGCCCGCGAGCAGGTCTGCGCGGCGGTGAAGGGCGGCGGCTACGGCGACCGCGAGCTCGTGATCCGCGTCAACGCTCCGCAGACCCCCTGGGGCGAAGCGGACCTGAAGGCGGCCATCGAAGCGCGTCCCGACGCCATCCTGATGCCGAAAGTGTCCTCGCCCGCGGTGCTGGAGAGCATCGCCAACCATCTCGAAGCCCTCGACGCGCCCGAGAGCATCGACGTCTGGGCCATGATCGAGACCCCGGCGGCGATCCTCAACATCCAGGACATCGCCAAGGCCCGGCGCGACCGGCGCACCCGGCTCACCTGCTTCGTCCTTGGCACCAACGATCTCGCCAAGGACACCTGGGCGCAGCTCGTGCCCGGCCGGGTGCCGATGCTGCCCTGGATGATGTTCACCCTGGCCGCCGCCCGCGCCGAGGGCCTCACCATCCTCGACGGCGTGTGGAACGACATCGGCGACATCGAGGGGTGCCGCACCGAGTGCCGCCAGGCGCGCGACCTCGGCTTCGACGGCAAGACGCTGATCCATCCCAACCAGCTCGAGCCGGCCAACACCTCCTTCGCCCCGACCGAGGAAGAGGTGCGCCGCGCCACCCTGGTGATCGAGGCCTTCGACAAGCCGGAGAACGCCAGGCGCGGCGCCATCAAGGTCGAGGGCCGCATGTACGAGCGCCAGCATATCAGCATGGCCCGCCGCGCGGTGAACTGGTCGGATTCCATCGCCGCCAGGGGATACTGAGGCAGGTCGTCTCCTCCATGAACGGCGGAGAGAGCCCCCCTCTCCCCGCAAGCGGGGAGAGGATCGCGGACACCTCGCCGTGTCCGCGATGAGCGGAGGCGAAGCCGGAGCGACGGTGAGGGGGCGGTTCCGATGGTGTCTCATCCGACATCGCCGCCTCACCGTCGGCTACCGCCTCGACGCGCCGACGACAGGGTCGTCGCGTCCCTCTCCCCGCAAGCGGGGCGAGGGAATGCGCACCCCGTGCAATCGGGGAGGGGTGCGGGAACAACGGATCGGGCGGCGGGATTGCCCGTCCATAGCGCTTCATCCCAACCAGCCCCGTCCCGCCTCCCTCATGAAAGCGGGACGGCTCGGTCGCGTGAACGGGTGAACGCGAGGCCTCCCGGTCGGGGGCCTGTCTCACCCCGTTTAGGACAGCACGCGCCTCATGAGCCCGATCCTCGAACCCTTCACCCTCGGCGACCTCACCCTCAAGAACCGCGTCGTCATGGCGCCGCTGACCCGGAGCCGGTCCTCCGACGAGGGCATCCCCCCGGATTTCGCGGTCGATTACTATGCCCAGCGCGCCAATGCCGGCCTGATCATCTCGGAGGCGACCAACATCTCGCCCCAGGCGGTCGGCTACGCGCTGACGCCGGGCATCTGGACCGATGCGCAGGTGGAGGGATGGAAGCCCGTCACCGCGGCGGTTCACGCCAACGAGGGCCGCATCTTCCTGCAGCTCTGGCATACGGGCCGCATCTCGCATCCCGACGTGCAGCCGAACGGCCAGTCGCCGGTGGCGCCCTCGGCCCTGAAGCCCGAAGGCATGGCCTTCACCAAATCCGGCATGAAGCCGCATGAGACGCCCCGTGCGCTGGAGACGGACGAGATCCCGGGCATCGTCGAGGATTATCGCAAGGCCGCCGAGAATGCGAAGCGCGCCGGGTTCGACGGTGTCGAGATCCATTCGGCCAACAATTACCTGCTCGAACAGTTCGTGCGCGATTCCACCAACAAGCGGACCGACCAGTATGGCGGGTCCATCGAGAACCGCCTGCGCTTCCCCCTCGCCGTGGTGAAGGCGGTGACCGAGGTCTGGGGCGGCAAGCGCGTCGGCATCCGCCTGTCGCCCGCCACCACGGAGCCGGGCAAGACGGCGCTGGACAGCGATCCGAAGGCGACCTTCGGCGCCTATATCGATGCCCTGAACGCATTCGACCTGCTCTACGTCCACACGATCGAGGGCGTGACCCAGCAGACCCGCGACGTACCGGACGAGGTGGATTTCGGCCAGATCCGCGAGCGTTTCCGGGGCGCCTATATCGGCAACAACCAGTACACGCTCGAACTCGCCGAGAAGGACCTCGCCGAGGGGAGGGCGGACCTGTTCAGCTTCGGCCGGCCCTATATCGCCAATCCCGATCTCGTGGAGCGGCTCCGCACCGGCGCACCGCTCGCCGAGGCTCCGAAGGCGTATTGGTATGGCGGGGGCGCCAACGGCTATTCCGACTGGCCGGGCATGATCGGCCCCGTCGCGTTCCGGCGCTGACGCCTCATCCCGGCGTGGAGAGGCGGGCCTCAGCCCTTCGGTGAGGGCTCGCCGCCCTGCGCCTCGGCCTGCTCGCCACCGGCATTGGCCGGTTGTGGCACCGACATCTCCGGGTAGCGCTTGCGATATTCCTTCAGGAAAGCCTGGAGGGTCTCCGCCTTGGTGGCCCGCTGCGCGATCTCGCGGAAAGCCTGGCTCCGCACCGCGTTCGGCTGGGTGAGCAGGGCGAAGGTGCGGGCGTCGGCGCTCTCGGCCATGGGCTCGGCGAACTTCGCCCTCAGGCGCTCCAGCCCGAGGGACTCGTTCGACAGGCCGTAGGCGATGGCCGAGCGGATGATGTCGGCGCGCATGGCATCGTCGAGGGGTTTGCGCAGGCGCCAGGCCTCGCCGACCATGGCCTCGTGCGCCTCGCCCGCCTCGCGCCAGCGTCGGCCGCTCCAGAGAATGTCCGCGCGCAGCCGCTCCACGTCGGCGCCGGTCTCCGCCTCGATGGTCTCCAGGGCGAGATCGGTGCGCGACAGGTCGGACAGGGCGCGCGCCCGGATGAGCGCGCGGGCACGGCGCAGATCCTCGGGCAATTCGGGCTGATAGGTGGCGTCGATGACCTGGAGCGCCTGGAGCGGCTTCTCGTCCATCATCCGGATGGTCGCCAGCCGCGCGGCGACGCTGGCGCGGGCCGGGCCGGTGAGACGGTGATCGACCTGATGCTGCAGCAGTTCACCCGCCGAATCGAGCAGGTCGAGTTCCACCAGCTTGTCGGCGAGGCGGCGCACGATCTCGTCGCCGCGCCGGCCGATCGGCGCGAAGTCCTTGAAATCGAAATACAGCGCCAGCGCCTCCACGCCGGACATCCGTGCCCCCTTCTCGGTGAGGAAGAGGTCGTCGAACAGGTCCTGGGCACTGTCGTGGAGCTCGCGGCTGATCGCCGATCCGGACGCCAGCGCATCCGCCTTGCGCGAGGCGGCGAAAGCCTGGCGCCAGCGCCCGGCTTCCATGTTCAGCTTGGAGAGCCCTGCGATCGTCCTCTGCTCGATCTCGTCGCCATGCCAGGTGAGAAGAAGCGTTTCCAGCCGTTCGATGGCCTCGGCCACCGGCATCTTGCCGAGGGCATGGGCGAGGACGGTGCCGCGCAGGGTCGCCACGGCGGCGGTCGGCCGGTCCGCCGTGTCGGACAATCGCTGATAGGTATCGAGCGCCGCGCTCGTCTGGCCCGTCACCTCGTCGATCCGCGCACGCAGGAAAGCCAGGCGGTCCGAGACCGAGCGGTCGGACGCGCGCGCCTGCGCGGTGGTGATCTGCTGGCTCGCGGTGGTCCAGTCGCCGGTCTCGATGGCGGCCTCCGCCGCAACCGAGCGAAGCAGGCTCTGCAGGTCGTCGGGATAGCGCTCGATGATGCCCGCCGTGTCCCGGAACGCCGTATCGGCGATGGGCCAGCGCCCCGCCTTGGCATCGAGATAGCCCTTCCACAGCCGCGCCTCCGGGTCGGCCCGCAGGTATTCGGAGTCGAGGGCCTTCCGCGCATCGGCGTAACGGGCCATCTGCGCGTTCGCTACGGCGGTGAGGATGGCGAGTTCGCGCTGTCCGGCCATCACCGGATCTTCGCTGGCCGCCACCTGAAGGACGCCGAGGGCTTCCAGGCCGAGCCCGTTGGCGAGCATGCTCCGCGCCAGGGCCAGCCTCAGCGGCCCGCGCGCCGGGCGCGGCGCGTCGACCACGGCGTTCAACTGCTCCCGCAGGTTCTCGCCGATATTGCCGCTCCGCGCCGCGTCCCAGGGCTGGCGCTCGATGGCGAGGTCGCTCACGGCGGTGAGGGCCGGTTCGGCCGGGCGCGCGACCCCGGAGACCGCCATGCCGCCTTCGCGGGCGATCACGACGCCGTCCATGTCCGGCCGCACGAGGAGATCGTCGGCCTTGGCGAGGACGGCCACGCCCTGGCGGCTCGGCAGCAGCTCGAAATCCACGAAGGCCTGCCGCTTGGGGATGCCGGCGGGCTTCGGGCCATAGCCGGTCACCACGCCGATCCGCTCGCCGCCCCGCTCGATCCAGGTCGCCCCGCCGGGGTGGGGCAGGCGGATGCCGATGCCGATGCGGCCGCTCGCTTCCGTGTTGCGGATCGTGGACAGCGTTTCGCTCGCCGACAGGTTCTCACCGGCGACGAGTTCCCAGCCGGTGGGCGCATCCGCATCGCCGATGGGGACGAGATCGAGGAGCCGCTCGCGGGGAACCTTGAAGCTCAGGGAGACGAAGGCACCCTGCCGCCGGGGCTGACTGACGAGATCGAAGACCGGATCTCCGGGGGGGACGGCGACCGTCTCGGGCGTCTCGAACACCAGGGTGGCGATGCCGGCCCGCTCGAACAGGGCCGCCGCCGGTTGGCGCTGGAACGGGAAGGCGAGGCCGGGTCCGGCCGGGCGCAGGACGACGGTCTTCTGCGGGAGAGTGGGCGCCGGGATGCCGGCCGGTCTGGCCTGCGCGGCGCTCACCGGCGCCGTCGCGGGTTTGGACGATGCGTCCCCCGCCGCGACCTTCGCGTCCGCCGCGGATGGCTTGATATCCGAAGCTTTGGCATCCGGGGGCGCGGCCTTGCGGAAGACGTCCAGCGTCACGCCGTCCTCGTCCCGTCCGGTCCGGATCTCGTAGCCGGCGGCGGGCGTCACCAGCAGGCGGCCGCCGTCACCGTCGTTCTCGACGCTCAAGGCCTCAATGGCGGGCTTCGTGCGCCCACGGGGCGCGAGGTCGTCGATGCGCCAGGGACCGGGAATCGTCAGCCGCGTCGCCAATCCGGCCTCGTCGAACCGCGCGGTCGTCTCCGGTGCGAGCCGCAGGCTGAGCCGGGTCAGGGTCGGCAGGCGCGAGAGTTCGAGGGGCAGGCGCTTGGGCTCGATAACGGGCTTGGCCGCGCGCATGGCGGCTTCCGCGATCTGTGCCCGGCGGACGAGTTCGGCCACGATCTCAGGCGGCAGCGGAGGGGGGAGCCCGGACCAGTCTTCGGGCAGCAGGTCCACGAAGACGTGTTCGCCCGCCGTCTGGACGTTGAGGCGATACGGCTTCTGCAGGGCGATGCGCAGGCCGGTCCCGTCGGGGTCCCGCCGGACCATGGTGACGAAATCGGGGATCTCGCCCGCGATCTTCTCGGGCGCCGAGGTGCTGGGCTCACCGAAATTCACCAGCAGGACGAGGCCGGAGATCCGAGCCTTCACCGGAACCGCCGAATCGAACGTCATGGCGATCCGGGCGTAGCGCCCGACCTGGTTCGCCTTCAGGGTGAGGAGGCGTGCCGCCTCGGCCTCGCTGCCCGAGACCAGCGTCCCGCCGAGGATCGAGGTCGCGACGAAGCCCGCCATGAGCCGGCGCCGTCGTCTCGCGATTTCGGCCCCCATTCCCATCGAAGGTCACGCCACACCGGATTGCCCGGAGAATCCGAAACCGATTCCCGCGACACGCTACACCGCCGGCGAGTCTCCACTGTCGAGGCTAACGCCCGCCTAACGCCCACTCGGCGCGATGTCTCGAAACTGCGCGCCCCCTGGATTCCCCCCGGAAAGACAGCCTTCCGCCGATGTCCGATCAAAAAAACCCCGCGCCGGCTTTCGCCGGGCGGGGAGGTGTTCAGAAGGACCTTCCTTGGGAGGAAGGCCGCAACGTTACCATGTGACATCCCACATTTGCCACATCGGAAGACGGGCATGTCCACCGCCGAGGCGGCTCGCGCGTCGATGCCGCGGGCCGAGTCGAGGCCGGCCCGTCCGACGTCGGGCGGCGAACGAGGAGGCGGTTCCGGTCTACATCCCACCGGTACCGCCGCTGCCGCCACCGGCGCTTCCGGCCCCGGACCGGCGCGAGGGCTGGCTGGAATTGCCGCTCGCTGCGGAACTGTCCCGCCCGCGACGGCCGCCGGTGTTGTTCGAGAGGCTATGGGTTCCAAATCCGCGCTTGGAATGGCGCGAGCGCGCATCGGCGGAGGTCGTCATCTGCGCGAGGGCGAGCGACGAGACGGCGAGGGCGCAAAAGGTGAGTGCCAAGGTCTTCATGAATTCTCCTGTCGATCCGGTGGGCCAACGCCAGAACGACCCGGAATATCCATGACGGGAGAACGAAGATCGCGACGGTAAAGACCCCGCCCGGCGCGAACCGGACGGGGGGAAGTCAGACAATCCCCCTCGGGGCGGAGGGTATGGGATAGACGCCCGACCACGGCCAAATCATCCCCGAAACGCGCAGGCCGCAGATGTCGCACCACCCCCGGCCGTGGCCGCCCTAGATAGAGGGGTCACTCGACGGAGCCGGAAACCGATGTGGTATCTGTACGGCGCCGTTCTTCTCGCGGGCATCGCGAACGCCGTGCAGGCGGGACAGAACGGCGCTCTGGCCAAGAGCCTCGGCGGATCCCTGAGCGCCGGCCTCGTCGTCGCGGCGGGAACGGCCGCCTGCATCACGCTCGCCGGCCTCGTCTCGGGCAAGCTGACCCTGCCGTCCGCCGCCCAGGTCCTGGACGTGCCCTGGTGGGCCTGGTTCGGCGGCGTGCTCGGGGGCGGCATCGTCGTGGCGCAGCTCATGGTGGCCCGCCAGATCGGGGCGGCCCCGTTCCTCGGAATGCTCGTGACGGCGGGCGTCGTCACCTCGATCCTGCTCGATCATTTCGGCTGGATCGGTTTCGAACGCCACCCGGCGACCCTGTGGCGGATCGCAGGCGGTCTGCTGATGATCGCAGGCGTCGCCCTCGTGGCGACTTTCTAGTCCGCCGGGCTGAACCGTTTCCACGGTGTCCGCCGTTATAGCGCTACTCTCAACCAGGAAGACCCATGCACCGTTACTTCCCCGTCCTCATCGCCGTCGTCGCGATCCTCGCGGTCGGGATCCTGTATGCCTTCGTCCGCAACGGCGACACGGCGCATACCGCCCCCGTCCAGCAGACGGCTCCCCGCTGATGCGTCGCCTGATGCCCCTGGTCCTGCTGGGTCTCGTCGCGATCCTCGCGGTGATCTGGGTGGGCGTCTGGAATTTCGAGGCGCTTCGCACTGAACGGGCCGAGAATGGCGGAGCCCCAGCCGTCCCGGCCTGCGATCCGAACAACACGGTCGGCAAGGCGATCCTGCCGAACTGCCCCGACGCGTCCATCACCGCGACGCAGAAGCGCTGACGCCCGCGCGTCCCTCGGACCGGTTCTGTCGAATCGGGCGCATTCCCGATCCCTGTGAGTGTTCCGAAGCCTGTTTGAGGTGTGTTTCCAAAGCTCTACCTCATCCTGAGGTGCCGCGCAGCGGCCTTGAAGGAGGCTTCCAGCCGGCATCGAGGGATCTGGAGGCCTCCTTCGAGACCGCCGCCATGCGGCGGCACCTCAGGATGAGGAGGTCCGATCGGAGGATCGACTTTTGCATATGATCGACTCTGGCGTGAGCATCCGCTGAGAGAAATCCGATCAGGAATTTTTAGCAGGATGATTTGAGCGGCGAAGGAAGCGTCGCGCAACGGAGGAACGCAGGGGTGTTGACAGCCGTTAACAAGCGCCTACATTGGAATGGCTGATGGGAGCAAGACCCCGTCACCCGAACAAGGAGATAGAAGCCGCCGTCGATGCCGCGATAAGCGCGGGCTGGTCCTGGACCCCTGTGTCCGGTCACGCCTGGGGCCGGCTATGGTGCCCACATCATGATCGCGACGGGTGTCGTATCTCGGTCTGGTCCACTCCAAGACACCCGATTGCGCACGCGAACGACATCGCGCGTGCAGTGGCGCGCTGTCATCACTGCATCGAGGGGCCTGATGATGAAGGCGTTTAGGTTCACGATCATAGCATCTGGGCTGGATCCCTTCGCCGACGATTTCGAGGATCGTTTCTACGAAGCCGGCTGCGACGACGCGACCATCTCTCTGCAGAAGGGCGTCATTCTTCTGGATTTTACGCGGGACAGTGAATCCTTCGAAGGCGCAGTCACGAGTGCCGTGTCGGATATCGAAGGTGCTGGCGCTCGGATCGTACGGATCGAGCCCGATCACCTCGTCAGTTTAGCCGATATCGCAAAGCGTTCGGGACTGACGAAAGCGGCGGTTTCTCTCTACGCGAAAGGAGAGCGGGGGGAGAATTTTCCAAGACCCGTTGCTTGCCTCACATCCAGCCACGCCCTTTGGGACTGGGCCGATGTAGCATCCTGGCTTTATGAGAGAGGCACCGTCACGGAGGAAGTCCGCGCACAGGCGCACTTCGTAAGATCAGCAAATTACGACATCGTCAGTCGAAATTTGCTCGAGCAGTCATCCATCTCCGATCGCGCGTCATAGCCGCATGGACGACCGGCATGACGACGCCGGTCACGCCCCGATATCAAGTCCGGAGACCACCCGACCCCGTCATTTCTTGACGACGAGCCCCGGGATGATCGTGCCGGTCTCGCCGAAATTGGCGACGGCCTTGGCGCAATTGGCCGGTACATCCTTGCCGTAGACATCGGCATAGGCTTTGACCCGCAGGATCAGCTCGCCGCCCGCGAGAGCATCCGGCTCGATGCCGAGGCCCCGCACCACAGTCTTGAACGTCTCGTAGTTCGGCTTCGATTCGGGGCAGGAGGCCGAGACGAACTGGAGCAGCCCGGCGAGCTTGGCGGCGGTGTTCTTCTGCCGCTCCTCCTTGGTGTCCGGCGGCGGAGGCGCATCCGGCGCGGGCTGGGCGGCAAGAGGAACCGTCAGGGTCCCCAACAAGAGCGAGGCGAGCACGATCTGCTTCATGGGTGGCGTGTTCCTACCTGTCTGTCCCGTCGCCCGACTGTTTGCCGTCAGTGCGAGAGTGCGCTGGCCCTCGCGAGGGCGGCACCGAAGCCGTTGAGCGGCACGGTGATCGTCGTGGGTTCGGTGGCGTCCTGCTTCGGGGCGAGAATGAGCAGGTTCTTGGCGGTCTTCATCGTGTCGGTGGCCAGGGTCGGCAGGCTCACCGGGACGAGGCAGCCTTCCGAACTGCAGGTGTAGTAGGGCGCGCCCTTGCCGAGAACCGCGTCGTCGATCTTGAAGCTCAACCCGGCCTCGATCTGGAATCCGAACGGCATCAGGATCAGCCCATCGGTGCGATCGTTCGCGGGCGGCTTCAACTCGATGGCGAATTCGCGGCGGTTCTCGCGCTTCGAGCCCTGGGCCTGCACCACCGAGCAGATCGAGACCTGGTTCTCGCGGGAGCAATTGATGCTCCAATCGCCATAGCTCTCGCTCAGCGCACTGGCGCCTTCCGGCCAGATCGCCTTGGCCGGGGCCACGGCGGCGGGCGCAGCGGCGACCGGGGCGGGGGCTTTCGGAGCGGGCTTCGGCTTCGGCTTGGGTTTGGGCTTCGCCGGCGCGTCGGAGGCGGCCGGTGCGTCCTGCTCCGGCGCGGCCTCCTGCGCCGAGGCGCCGTTCCAGGCGGTGATCGCGGCGAACGACATCACGCCGACCACGGGCAAAACATGTCTCCAACGCATCGAGCGGGCATCCGGCATTCGAACGAAATCAGACCTGCCGCCTAGCCCTCCCGGCCCGCGAGCGCAATGGACCCGCCGGCATCGCGATTCGTCGCCCACCGGCAATCCGACCCGGTCGTCCTTGCCGAATTTTCCCGCGAGCCCCGTCTACCCCGCTCGACCGTCCGGGTCAGCGACGCCTGTCCTGGCCGCCCTGGTCGATGGCCGGTAGCTCGTTGGGGCCGAGCCCCATGACGACGGGCTGCTGCGTCGGCGTCTGGCCGCGCGCGCGGTTGGCGAGCGCCACGGTGAGCTTCTCGGCGGGCTCCGACTGCATCAGCGCCAGCACGTCGGCCATCTTGCGCGGGTTCATCGCCAGGACGATGGGCACCAGCACGTCGAGGGAGAGGCGATCGAAGACGCGGGCGGCGTCCTTCGGCTTCATCGTCTCATACATGGTGACGATGTTCTTCAGGCCCATCCTCTCGGCCTCGGCCTGCCGCGCGGCGGCGCCGTCGGGCCTGTCCTCGTTGCGCTTGAGATCCTTGACGCCCTCTTCGAGCTTGCGCTCGGCGGTTCCGAGCATCTGCTCGCGCAGGCTCAGGGTCTCGTCGCGCTGCTTGAGGGCATCGCGACGGGCCGAGAGCTTTTCGAGGATGGCGCGCTCGCTGGCCGGCATCGGCTCCGGGGGAGGCGGGGGGCGCGGCGCGGGCGGCTCCGGTTCGGCCGCGGGCTTTTCCGGTTCCTTGGGCGTCACGGACCCGGTGGTCTGCGGGTCCGGCAGTTCGTAATTGGTCCGGGCCTTGGCGAGGACCCGCGCGAACTCCGGCAGCTGCGCGTCGGCCGAGGCCGGGCTCGGCCCCAGATCGTCGACGGCGATGGCGCCGAGCTTGAGCACGAGGAGGCCCACGGCCGCCAGCGTCACCGCATCGATCAGCCGCAGCTTGTAGGGACGCGCCTGTGCGGCGCCGGGCCGGCCGGTGCGGAGCTGTCCCAGGCGGGTCTGTCCCGCGCGGACGAGGGAGCGAGGCGTCGTCATGCGGCGCGGCTCCGCAGGCGGCCGAGCGCCCGCTCGGACATGGCGAGGGCGGCGGCGGCGGCAGCGCCGAGGCGCTCACCGTTGGGGCTCGACGGCGCGGCCTTCGTGTCCCCGGCCTCCACCGGCGCGGCGCGGATCTCTGAGGGGCGGATCTCGACGGGGGGCACCACGGCCACCCGCGAGGGCTGCGAATGGGAGACGATGGCGGAGATGCGGGCGATCACGGTCTCGCCGGCCTGGACGTGGGCGGAGAGGTCGGCGGCGTAGCGCTCCGCCGTGCCGAGGCGGTCGGCGAGGGTCCGGTCGCACTCGTCGAGGGTGGCGCGCAGGCCGATGATCGCCCGCTCGGCGGTGGAACTCGCCACCACGAGATCGCCGATGGTCTGGCGCAGGGCCGCCTCGTCGGCCTTCATCCGGGTGATGCGCCGGCTGAGCCGCACCGACGAGACGATGCTGGCCACGAGGAGGATGGCGACGAGGACGTCGGCGGCGAGGGTGACGAGGAGGCTCATGCGCGGGTCACCCGTCGTTGCGGTTGTTCATGGAGGCCTCGAAGGCCTGGAACGTGGTGCGCGAGCGCCGGAGCGGCCGCGTGAGTTGCACCGAGATGTTGTCGTCGACACGGCCGATGCGCCCCTGCGTCAGGGCCCAGTCGCCGCAGCGGACGTTGACGAGGTCGGTGGGCTTGGTGTCGAACATCAGCGTGTCGCCGACCTTCAGGGACAGCACCTTCTTCAGGGGCAGCATCATCTCGTGGAGGACCGCCTCCATGGTGGCGTCGGCCTGCCAGATCTCGGTGGCGAGGTGGCTTTCCCAGGTGTGGTCGCGGCCGAGCTTTTCGCCCATGAAGCTCTGCATGAGCAGTTCACGGATCGGCTCGATGGTGGCGTAGGGAAACAGGATCTGGAGCTGGCCGCCGCGGCCGTCCATGTCGAGCTTCAGGGTGATCAGGATGGCGGCGTTGGCCGGCCGGGTGATCGTGGCGAAGCGCGGGTTGGTCTCGATCCGGTCGATGCCGAAGCGCACCGGGGAGAGCGGCTGGAACGAGAGTTCGAGATCGCTGAGGATGATCTCCACGAGGCGCCGCACCAGCTGCATCTCGATGGTCGTGAACGGACGCCCGTCGAGCCGGGTCGCCGAGCCGCCGCGCTTGCCGCCCAGCAGCAGGTCGAGGGTCGAGTAGGCCAGGTTCGATTCCACCGTGACGAGGCCGGAATTCTCCCAGGCATCGGCCCGGAAGACCCCGAGCAGGGTCGGCAGCGGAATGGCGTTGAGATAATCGCCGAAGCGGACCGAGGTGATGTTGTCGAGGGTGACCTCGACGTTGTCCTGGAAGAAGTTGCGCAGGCTGGTCGACAACAACCGGATCATCCGGTCGAAGACGATTTCCAGCATCGGCAGGCGTTCGTACTGGACGACGCCCGAATCCACGATGGCGCGGACACCGCCGGCGCCCGAGGCCGACAATTCGCGCAAGGAGAAGCCGAGGACGCCGTCGATCTCGTCCTGGTTCAGGATGCGGTCGTTGCCGGCGAGTTCGGGGAGATTGTCGGTCTCCCCGTCCTCGATCATCGTCGCCCATTCGGCGGCGACGTCGCTGGCATGCGTGCTCGTGCCCTGCTCGGCCAGCGCCGCGCCCCACTCGTCGGCCAGCGAGGTCTCGCCGCCTTCGGCGTTCTGCGCGATCAGGGCGGCTGCCCAATCGTCCTCTTCGACCTCGTCTTCGGGACCTGCCATGACCGTCTCGACACCGATGGGGGTTACTGGACGATCACGTCCTTGAAGAGCACGGCCTCGGCCCGTGCCGGATGGATCGCGACGTTGACCCGGCGGAGCAGTTCCTCGCGGAGCCGGTACAATCCGGCCGAACCGGCGAGGTCGCTCGGGCGCAACTCGCGCATGTAGACCTGGAAGGTGTCCTCGATGCGCGGCATCAGCGGCTTCACCTCGCCCTCCACCTTGGCGTCCTTGAGTTCGAGGGAGACCTTGACCTTGGCCGTGCGCGGCTTGTCCTGGCCGGGCTCGTTGGCGAGGTTGACCACCATCTCGCGCACTTCGAGGAAGACCAGGGGCTTCTTCACCTCCACGGCGGCGTGATCGTCGCCGCCCTTCTTCTTCATCATGAAGAACCCGCCGCCGCCGGCCAGCACCAGCACCGCCGCGCCGATCATGATGATCTTCTTCTTCCCGCCTTTAGGGGCTTCGCCTCCGGCGTCCTCCCCGTCCGCGGCGGGGGCCGTCTTGGGCTTCTTGGCCATGGATCGCCCCCATCGAATCTCGTCCCAGGGTGCGACCGGCGCTGAGCCCCCGCGACCCCGTGGAGGGATCTATCCAAGGTTACGGTTAACGTCTCGTTAAGGCGGCAAAACCTGCCGGGTGGTTCTTGCCGCGGGGATGCGGCGGGAAGACGGTGCGACCGGCCTCTCTTCGCCACAAAACGTTGATTTCACTGATCTTTTTAGATTTTTTGGAGATGGCACGGGCCGTGCGGGTAACCTTAACGTCGCCGCAGCCCAAGGCTTATTCGATCCATGCAGAACGCGCTGTTTGTCGGAGTCTCCAGTCAGGTCGCCCTGCAGCGTGAGCTCGACGTGATCGCCAACAACATGGCGAACGTCTCCACCACGGGCTTCAAGGGCCGCAGCTCGCGGTTCCAGGAATACCTGATGCCGGTGGCGAGCGCCGACTCGTTCCATCGGCCAGACCGCCGCGTCTCCTACGTCATCGACCAGGGCACGGCCCTCGACCTCGCTCAGGGACCGATCGAGCAGACCGGCAATCCGCTCCACGTCGCGGTGCGCGGCGAGGCCTTCCTCGTGGTCCGCACCCCGAACGGCGACCGCTACACCCGCAACGGCGCGTTCGAGACCGACCCCCAGGGCAATCTCGTCACCAGCGACGGCTACGCCGTGCAGGGCGAGGGCGGCCCGATCCAGATCAACGCCCAGGAGACCGGCCTCTCCATCGGGCCGGACGGCACCGTCTCCACCAATCTCGGCATCCGCGGTCGCGTGCGGATGGTGACCTTCGCCAACCCGCAGGCGCTCACCAACGAGGGCGCCAACCTCTACGGGTCGGCGGCGGCTCCGGTGGCCGCCGGCATCAACGGCCGCCTCGAATCGGGTGCCCTCGAACGCTCCAACGTCAAGCCGGTCATCGAGATGACCCGGCTGATGGACGTGAACCGCACCTACACCATGGTCTCGGGCGTGATCTCGCGCCTGGACGAGCTGCGGGGCACGGCGATCCGCCGCCTCGCCGACGTCGCGTAAGGAACCCAGGCGATGCGCGCCCTCTACGCAGCCGCCACGGGCATGGCGGCCCAGGAACTCAACGTCCAAGTCATCTCGAACAACATCGCGAACCTGCGCACCACCGGCTACAAGCGCCAGACGGCCCATTTCCAGGACCTGCTCTACCAGAACCTGCGCCGGGCCGGCTCGTCCACCTCGGACCAGAACACGCAGCTTCCCGCCGGCCTCGCCCTCGGATCGGGCGTGAAGACGACCTCCACCGCGCGGACGATGTCGCAGGGGCCGCTCGCCTCGACGGAGAAGGAATACGACGTCGCCATCCGCGGCGAGGGCCTGTTCCGGGTGACCATGCCCGACGGCCGCACCGCCTATAGCCGCGACGGCTCGTTCGACCTCTCGGCCCAGGGCCAGCTCGTCACCCGCGACGGCTACCTCGTGGACCCGGGCATCACGGTGCCCAACAACGCCACCAGCGTCACGATCAGCGCGCAGGGCTCGATCCAGGCGACGGTGCCGGGGCAGACCGCGCCGCAGAATCTCGGCCAGTTCCAGCTCGCCCGCTTCGTCAACAAGGTCGGCCTCGAATCCATCGGCGACAACCTGTTCGTCGAGACCGCCGCCTCCGGCCCCGCCATCAACGGCCTGCCGGGCTCGGAGGGCTTCGGCAACCTGCAGCAGAGCTATCTCGAAGAGGCGAACGTCAACGCCGTCACCGAGATCTCGTCGCTGATCGCTGCGCAGCGTGCCTACGAGATGAATTCGAAGGTCGTCACGGCGGCCGACCAGATGCTCTCCACGACCTCGCAGATGTTCCGCGCCTGACGGTTCGTCCGGCCTGACCGTCCCGCTTCGCCTCTCCGTTTCAGCCCGCCTCCGAAAGCGTCGCGCCATGTTCGCCCTGAGACAGATCCCCACCGCCCAGCCGCGCCGCGTCGGCACGCTCACGCCCGGCATCGTCGTGCGCACGTTCCTCGCGCTCGCGGCCCTCGGCTTCATGACGGTCCAGGTTCTCGCCGAGGAGCCCGGCCAGCGGCTGCGCCTTCGCGGCGACGTCACCGCGCGCGGCGATATCCTGACGCTGGGCGATCTGGTGGAAGGGGCGCCGGCGGATCTGGCGCGGCGCCCGCTGTTCCGCGCCCCGGCGCTCGGCGCGTCGGGGACGATCCAGGCCCGCCGCATCGCCGATGCGGTGGCCCCCCTCGGCCTCGGCGAGATCGAGACCGGCGGCCGGAACCAGGTCTCGGTGCAGCGCGCCGCCCGGCGCGTCGGCCCCACCGAGATCGAGGCGGCGATCAAGCGCGTGCTGGAGACGGCCTACGGCCTCGACCCGCGCAACCTCGCCCTCCGCCTCGACGGCGAGAACACCGTCCTGCTGGCGCCCCTCGACCTCGATGGCCAGGCGGCGGCCCTCGACGTCACCTACGATCCGCGCCTGAAGCGGGTCGCCGCCCTCATCACCCTGGGCGAGCGCCAGGCCTCCCTGCGGGTCGCCGGGCTGGTGCAGGAAATCCGGGAGGTCCAGATCCTCTCCCGCACGCTCAACCGCGGGGACACCGTGACGGCCGGCGACGTCACCGTCGAGCGCCGCCCCCGCGAGGCGACGCCCCCGGATGCCCAGGCCGGCTCGGTGGTCGCCGTCGGTCAGATCGCCCAGCGCAGCCTGAGCGCCGGCTCCATCCTCCGCTCCGGAGACATCGCTCCGGCCGATCTCGTCCAGCGCGGCGAGGCCGTGACCATCGTGTTCGATTCGCCCGGCCTCAACCTCTCCCTGCGCGGACAGGCCAACGAGAACGGACGTCTGGGCGCGGCGATCACCGTCACCAATCCCGTCTCCAAGAAGACCCTCGCCGCCACCGTGATCGGCCCCGGCCGCGTCTCGGTCAGCTCCTCCGCCAGCATCGGCCGCCAGGCCAGTGCGGCGTTCGACGCCGGCCGCTGACACCGCCCCGATCCTCACGAGAAAAGCTGGCTCCCATGACCAACCGCTCCATGACCGCCCGTTCCATGCCCCTCATCAAGACGCCACTCTCCCTCGCGGCGATCCTGGTGGCCTGCTCGGCCCTGGGCGCCTGCAACACGGTGGACCGGCTGTCGCAGGTCGGCGCCACCCCGGCGCTCTCCTCCATCGAGGACCCCACCTCGCAGCCGGGCTACCGCCCGGTGCGCCTGCCCATGCCGGACGTGCAACCCGTCTCCTACGCACCCAATTCGCTGTGGCGGACGGGATCGCGCGCCTTCTTCAAGGATCAGCGCGCCGCCCGGATCGGCGACCTCGTGACGATCAAGGTCAACGTCACCGACAGGGCCAACCTGAACAACGAGACGAAGCGCTCCCGCTCCAACGCGGAAGGCATGGGGCTCCCCAACGCGTTCGGGCTGGAGAGCAGCGCCGCCGTCGCCGCCGCCGGGATCAGCCCGGACAAGCTCCTCGCCGGGACGTCGACCTCGTCGAGCGATGGTTCGGGGTCGGTCCAGCGCAACGAGACGGTGACGACCAACATCGCCGCCATCGTCAATCAGGTCCTGCCCAACGGGAACCTCGTGGTGGAGGGCAAGCAGGAAATCCGCATCAACTTCGAGGTGCGCGAACTCATCGTCGCCGGCGTGGTGCGGCCGGAGGACATCGAATCCGACAACACGATCGATTCCTCCAAGATCGCCCAGGCCCGCATCGCCTATGGCGGCCGCGGCCAGATCACCGACGTGCAGCAGCCCCGCTACGGCCAGCAGCTCGTCGACATCCTGCTGCCGTTCTGAGGCTGAGCCAGTTCGCCCGAGCGGTCTTATGTTCTGCGTCGTGGAACCTGCACATGCCGGGCTACGATAGTCACACATCTCGCGGGCCGCTCGGGTCCCCTCTCCTTGCAGGAGAGGAAGCGCGCCATGTCTCAGCTCGAACCGTCTTGGATAGAGGAACGGCCGTCGAAGAAAGGCGTGGACCCGGTGCCTTCCGAGCTAGGGAACGCGCGCGGCCCGCAAGACCGACGACGGTGCGTGAATAAATCTTGTCGACCAGCCCAGAGGGACCGTCCCGGTCAATGCTCGGTACCGGGCCGGTTGGGGCGCGGTGCGGTTCCGTGATTGTCGACGAAGGCCGAGCGTTCGGGGTCTTTCTTGAGTTTGGCGACGCGGGCGCGCTGCCACAACGCCACCCCGACGACGAGCGCGAAGGTTGCGAGGGCAAGCACGAGGATCAGAACTTCATTGTCCATGTCGGGATCCTTGATCGACGCGACGTCGTATCAGTAATCGTGACACCAGGACGAAGGTTCCGGGCGGGCAATTATCGTTTAAGGCCAAGCTTCTGTTGAATGCTCGGCGAGGTATTCAGGATCTAGAACTTCAGGGGCGACCGCCGAAACCTGTCACGACCACCGGCGGTCGCGACAGGTCCGTTCGATGGGCCACACCATCGACGCTACTCGTCGCGATAGACGCGCTCGCGCCGCTCGTGGCGCTCCTGCGCCTCCAGCGACAAGGTTGCGATGGGACGGGCGTCGAGGCGCTTCAGCGAGATCGGCTCGCCGGTCTCCTCGCAATATCCGTAGCTTCGGTCCTCGATCCGGGCCAACGCCGCGTCGATCTTGCCGGTGAGCTTGCGCTGGCGGTCGCGGGCCCGCAACTCGATGGCCCGGTCGGTCTCCGACGAGGCCCGGTCGGCCAGGTCGGGATGATTCTCGTTTTCGGTCTGAAGTGCCACGAGCGTATCCTGCGCTTCGCGCAGAATGTCGGCTTTCCATCCCACCAGCTTACGGCGGAAATACTCACGTTGCCGCTCGTTCATGAACGGCTCGTCCTCGGACGGCACGTAACCGTCGTCGATCTTGACTGTCGCCATCCTCGCCCCTTCGCAAGTCCGTCACAGCCGGTACGCGGCGATGTTTCGCGTGCCTATACTTGAGGGCGCCCGACACTACAACGCACCCGTTGGTCCTACCCCCCTCGGATTCGGTGTTGCGTGCCCCCTGCGACAAACACGCAACGGGTGCATCCGCCAGGCGCCCCCCGAGACGAACGCGCCGCCCTTGGCCTTCGGGCGGAAACCAGGCCGGATGGCGGTGCGAAGCCCCGTCGCATGGCGGTCGAAAACCCGTCGGATGGCGGTGGTCCGCTCTCCTGCGAATGCCATCGGACGATTGGGAGAGTCCAGTTTGCGGCCGGTGCGCCGTAACCTATAGGGTCGTTTCACGTCGGTCCCCGGACCGGCCGCGTGATCTCGCCCGCCGCGCGAAACCGAGGCCCTGAGAGTGCCGGAAAGCCGAACCTTGCCGAAGCCCATCGCCGGACATTCGGACATCTTCGTCGGCTCGAGCGAGATGGCGGCCCTGATGCGGGCCAAGGACTGGTCGCAGACTCCGCTGGGGCCGCCGGAACGCTGGCCCGAGGCGCTGAAGGTCGCCCTGCGCATCCTCCTGACCTCGCGGTTCGAGATGTGGCTCGGCTGGGGGCCGGAGATCGCGTTCTTCTACAACGACGCCTATCGCCCGACGCTCGGCCTCAAGCACCCGGAATCGCTCGCGAAACCCACCAAGATCCTCTGGGCCGAGATCTGGGACGACATCGAGGCGCGCATCCGCAGCGTCTACGAGGACGGCGAGGCGACCTGGGATCGCGGGCTGCTGCTGCTCCTCGAGCGCAACGGCTATCCCGAGGAAACCTACCACACTTTTTCCTACAGCCCGGTCCTCGCCGACGACGGAACGGTGGGCGGCCTGTTCTGCGCGGTCAGCGAAGAGACGAACCGCGTCATCAGCGAGCGGCGCCTCGGAATCCTGCGTCTCCTCGGCGAGAGTCTCGCTCGGGCGGAGAGCCGCTCCGACGTGCTGCGGGCGGTGGAGGCCAGCCTCGGCGAGGCCCGTCGCGATCTGCCCTTCAGTGCCATCCATCTCTACGACGGGGGCAGCCTCGCCCGTCTCGCCGCCGCCACCGGGATGTCGGCGGACCATGCCGCCCTGCCGGAGGTCATCGATCCCGCCGGCCCCCTCGCGGGCTTGCTCGGGGGCACGGGACACGAGACGATCGTCGATCTCGATCCGTCCCAGAACTGGCCGACCGGCGACTGGTCGAGGCCACCCGCGCAGGCGGTGAGCCTGCCCCTGGTCGGACAGGGTGGAAGCGCGCCGCTGGGCATCGTCACGGTGGGGCTGAACCCGCACCGGCCCATCGATGCCGATTACCTGAGCTTTCTCAAGCTCTTGGCCGGACAGATCTCGTCGAGTCTCGCCAGCGTCTCGGCCTATGAGGCCGAGCGCGAGCGCAACGCTGTCCTCGCCGAAGCCGTTCGCATGCGTCAGGAGGCGGCCGAAGCCCTGAGGCAGGCCAACGAGGCCCTCCTCTCGGAAGTCCGGCAGAGGACGGCGGAGCGCGACCGCATGCGCACCCTGTTCCAGGACGCACCCGGCTTCATGTGCGTCCTGAGCGGACCCTCGCACGTGTTCGAGTACACCAACGAGGCCTATCTCCAGCTCGTCGGGCATCGCGACATCATCGGGATCGGCGTCCGCGAGGCGTTGCCGGAGGTGGAGGGACAAGGCTTCTTCGAGCTTCTCGACGAGGTCTACGAGACGGGCAGGCCCTTCATCGGCCGGAACATGCCGGTGACGATCCAGGCCGGACAAGATGGCGGCCTCGAACAGCGCATCCTCAACCTCGTCTATCAGCCGATCACGGAGGCCGACGGCAGCGTCACCGGCATCTTCGCCGAGGGGCACGACGTCACCGACCGCGCGCTCGCCGAAGATGCGCTGAGACGCCTGAACGAGACGCTGGAACAACAGGTCCAGGCCCGGACCCAGGAGGTCCAGGAGCGGACCCAGGAGCGCGATCGGGCCTGGCGCCTGTCGCAGGATCTGCTGATGGTGACGGAAGCGGACAGCCGGATCGCAGCGATCAACACCGCCTGGACGACCCTTCTCGGCTGGACATCCGCCGATCTCGCCGACCGCTCCTTCGCGGATCTCGCCCATCCCGACGACCGCGACGCCGTCTGCGCGACCTTCTCGGCCATCGTCGCCGAACCGCTCACCGACCCCTTCGAGTTCCGGCTGCGCCACGCCGACGGCAGCTACCGCTGGTTCGCCTGGACGGGCGCGTTCGAGGACGGGCGGATCTATGCCAGCGGCCGCAACACCACGGCCGAGCGCGAGCAGGCGGCCGCCCTCGCACTCGCCGAGGACGCCTTGCGTCAGGCCCAGAAGATGGAGGCCGTGGGCCAGCTCACCGGCGGGATCGCCCACGATTTCAACAACTTGCTCACCGGGATCGTCGGCTCCCTCGACCTGATGCAGACCCGCCTGTCGCAGGGCCGGATGGACAATATCGAACGCTACGCCAAGGCGGCGATGTCCTCCGCCAACCGGGCCGCGGCGCTGACTCACCGGCTCCTCGCCTTCGCCAGGCGCCAGCCACTCGATCCGAAGCTGGTCGACGCCAACGCCCTGATCGCATCCCTCGAAGACCTCCTGCGCCGGACGATCGGCGAGACGATCTCCCTCGACATCGTCATGGGGGAGGGGCTGTGGGCGACCCTGTGCGATCCCCACCAGCTCGAGAACGCGATCCTCAACCTCGCCATCAATGCCCGCGATGCCATGCCGGATGGCGGCCGGCTGCGCATCGAAACCAGCAATTCCGAACTCGACCGCGCCTATGCCCGACTGCATCCGGGGGTGGAGCCGGGCGCGTATGTCCGTATCGTCGTATCGGATACCGGCACCGGCATGCCGGCCGACGTCATCGCCCGAGCCTTCGACCCGTTCTTCACCACGAAGCCCCTGGGGCAGGGGACCGGCCTCGGCCTGTCGATGATCTACGGCTTCGCCCGGCAGTCGGACGGCCATGCCAAGATCGACTCGCAGGTCGGGCACGGTACGGCGGTGAAGCTCTACCTGCCCCGCTCCGTCGAAGCGGTCCCGGAGCCAGGCACGGCGGACACCATCACGGAGGCGGCCCGTCTCGGCGCGGGGGAGACGGTCCTCGTGGTCGAAGACGAGGGGGTGGTGCGCGACCTCATCGTCGATGTGCTGGAAGACCTCGGCTACCGCGCGATCTCGGCCCCGGACGGCCTGTCCGGCCTGAAGATCCTGCTCACCCAGGAGCGTGTGGACCTGCTCGTGACCGATGTCGGCCTTCCCGGCCTCAACGGTCGCCAACTGGCGGATCAGGCCCGCGAAACCAGGCCCAATCTGAAGGTGCTGTTCATTACCGGCTATGCCGAGAACGCCATCTTCGGCAACGGCCAGCTCGATCCGGGCATGCAGATGATCACCAAGCCGTTTCCGGTGGAGATCCTGGCCGGCCGGATCCGCGAGATGATGGAAAGCTGAAGCGCCAGAAGGCTTTCGCTTATGACGACAGGTTCGGTCAGGTGGCTTGAGCGGCCGAGAGCTTGGCGAGTTCCACCGCTGCACGCAGCTCGATATCGGCGATGAGCCCGTCGAGGCGCGGATCGCCGCTGGACCCGGCACGCTCTGAGAGTCGGCTCGCGATGGCTTGGAGTTCACGCGTCGAAACCCTTCCCATCACCAGGGAAGCCTTCAGCCGGTCGAGACCGTCGAGAAGGTCGTGGCCACGCTTGGCGAAGCGACGGCGGCGCTCGCCGGGCTGCTCGCCCTGACCCTGCAGGGTCAGGATCGCGTCGAGCCCCGCCAGGGAGGTGGTGGGTGCGGTGGTGGCCGAAGAGGTGCTCGCCGCTGCGTCACCGCCAAGCAGGAAGGAAGAGGACGCATCCGTCTTACGCAAAGCGGGCGAAGCGGAGGCCGAGGCGTGGGAGACGAGGCGGTTATCGACGCGCATGAGCCGTCTCCGAAAATCAGGGCGTCGCTTCGCGCATCGGCACGACGATCGTTTCGCCCAGCAGAATCCGCCCTCGATGGTTAACCATCCGTAAACGACCGGGCAGAAGCTGCCGGGTCGGCAGGTAAAGCGGTTCCCACCGTGAGCACGGAAAACGCCATCTCGAAAAATAAGCGTTTTTTGTCAGATGCTTGACCGACATGGACAGTTGGCATGGTCCTGGCAGACCATCCGGCATGTCCAACGTCCACGACATGCCCCGCCGACCAGCAAAGCGCATCATGCCAATCGCGACCGCCCGGACCTTCCAATCGGCACTCCTCACCTGCGGCGCGGCGCTGCTGGCGCTGGTCTTCGGCTTGAGCGGCCAGGCTTTCGCCCTGTCGCGGGTGAAGGATCTCGCGAGCATCGAAGGCGTGCGGCAGAACCAGCTGGTGGGCTACGGTATCGTCGTCGGCCTCAACGGCACCGGCGATACCCTCAACAACATCCCCTTCACCCGGCAGTCCCTCCAGGCGATGCTCGAGCGGCTCGGGGTCAACACGAGGGGGGCCACCATGCGCACCCAGAACCTCGCGGCCGTGATGGTGACGGCGAGCCTGCCGCCCTTCGCCACACAGGGAAACCGGATCGACATCACGGTCTCGTCCCTGGGCGACGCCAAATCCCTCCAGGGCGGCACCCTGCTGGTGACGCCGCTCCTCGGCGCCGATGGCGAGGTCTACGCCCTGGCCCAGGGATCGGTCGCCATCGCGGGCTTCTCGGCCGAGGGCGATGCCGCCAAGATCACGCGCGGGGTGCCCACCAACGGGCGCGTGCCCAACGGGGCGATGATCGAGCGGGAGACGGCGTTCAAGATGAACGACATGCGCTCCCTGCGCCTGTCCCTGCGCAACCCGGACTTCACCACCTCGAAGCGGATCGCCGCCGCGATCAACGACTTCATGGGCGCCGACACCGCCGAACCCACCGACCCGGCCACCGTCACCCTGCAGATCCCGGCGAAGTACAACGGCAACATGATCCGCCTCGTCACCGAGATCGAGCAGCTGAAGATCGAGCCCGATCAGACGGCGCGGGTCGTCGTCGACGAGCGCTCGGGCATCATCGTCATGGGCCGCGACGTGCGCGTATCCACCGTCGCCATCGCTCAGGGGAATCTGACCGTCACCATCACCGAGCAGCCGCAAGTCAGCCAGCCTGCGCCACTCTCCAACGGCACGACTACCGTGGTGCCGCGCACCGGCGTCAAGGTCGATACAGGCGAAGGCAACAAGCTCGCCATGGTCAAGGAAGGTGTCACCCTGCGTGAGTTGGTGGATGGCCTGAACGCGTTGGGGGTCGGCCCACGCGACCTGATCTCGATCCTCCAGGCCATCAAAGCTGCCGGCGCCCTCCAGGCCGATATCGAGGTGATGTGATGCACCTCCCTCTCTTCCTCCTCCCACCCAAGAGGCGATGACCATGCTGTTCGCACCCCTCGCCGCCAAAGCCGCCATCGGGGTCGGCCGGGCTATCGTCGGCGATATCGCCAAGTCGGTCGGTAATGGCCTCAAAGACGAGACGACAAAGGCGGCGTCGACGTCCGCAAATAGCAAACTTGCAGCGGCGGCCACGGCCAAGACACCGGCGGAGATCAAGGCTCGTAAGGCGTCCAACGAATTCGAGACGATGTTTCTGGAGCAGACCCTGGAGCGGCTCGCCACCTCGGAGGGCACTGATGGCCCCCTCGGCGACAATGGCACCGGCGGAGCGGTTTACCGCTCGATGCTGACCAAGGAATATGCGGGTCAAATGGCAAAGAGCGGGGGGGTCGGCATCGCCGATCAGGTCTACCGCGAGATGATCAAGATGCAGGAGGCTGGAAATGCAAGCCGCAACTGAGACCAAATCTCTTCGCATCGCGGACAAGGCTGGCGCCGATGCGCTGATTGCGCACATCATGCAAACCATGCAGGCGCTGGAGGACATCCTCTCGGAGGAGGGAGGCCACGTTCGCGTCGGGCGTCTGCGCCAGGGCCTATCACAGACCGAGCGGAAGACCGCTCTGGGGGCGTCCTACATGCAGAGCCTGGAAGTGGCCAAAGCCAATGCCATCGCCTTGGCACGGTTCGCCCCGGAATCCATTGAGGAGCTTAAAACCGCCCACCGGCGATTCGCCCAGGTGGTGGAAACCAGTCAGATCGTGCTGGCAACGGCACGCACGGTCTCCGAAAGTCTGGTCAAGTCCCTGGCCGACGACATGAACCGCTCGAGAACGGCCACCGTGTATGGACGCCCCTCTCAGCCGCCGTCTCCCTATGGCAAGGGACCGGCGGGTCGGAGCCAGCCACTGGTGCTGTCGCGCAACCTTTGACAACGTTTCAACGCTGTCCCGCGTCGATCCGCACATAGGTCCGAACCGGACCATAACCTGTCTCCGTGCGAGTATCGACGGCGAGGCGGCCGCCGGCGATCAATCGGGAGGCGGGGTCGCCTTCGCGGGAGCGTAGGTCGAGCCCCGTCGTTGCCCGTCCGCCAATGCGGATGCAGGTTTCCGAGCCGGGAATGCGAATGAACCCCGAGCCGTGCCTGGGACAAGGCTTTGCCGCCTGCTGCGGCTCCGGCTTCATCGGCTCAAGCGCAATCGCGAGAGATGTCAGGGTCGTGGCCACACCGAACGTCAGGCTGCCGATCAGTGTCGCCCTCACCATGTGTACCGCTCCTCAATGCTCCGTCGGAACAATTCGCTATACCCTTTCGGCCACGAACGATCGATACCGGTTCCCGTCCGCCATACGGTAACCTTTCGGTAAACAAACGTCCTTAATCATTGGTGACACGGTCAAACGGGAAGCTTGAGACATGGCGGGTAAGGTCATCGGGGCGGCGGAGTCCGATCGGTCGCCGGAAGCGCTTTTGAAACAAGCCGTTAGCGGCACCAAGGTGAAGCCCGCGCCGATGCCGGAGAATCGTCGGCGACTGCCATCGATTTCCCCGCTTCTTGGCGGAGTGGCGGCGGCGGCCCTCGTGATTGGGCTCGCTGTGGGCGCAGGAGCGATGAGCCTCGTTTCGCCGAAATCCGATCCATCCTCGGAGCAGCTAGCGCAGATCCAATCCCGTCTGGAAATCCGCCAGGCGGATGTCGCCCGTCTACAGACCGAAATCGAGAAGCTAGGAAAGGTTCTCGCGCAGGTGCAGGATGCTACCGAGTCTGTCCGCAGCGAAGCGAAGAATCGGTCCGCCGCCCTCAACGACCGGATCGGCAAGGCCGAACAGGCTATCGTTTCGAAAGTCACGAGCCTCGCCGACCGGCAGGATCAAACAGAGCGAGACCAGACGGCAAAAATCGCTGCTCTGACGTCGCAATTGGACAAGCGAGCGGCGGCGCCCGCTCCGGCCGCTCCTGTAGCGGCGACGCAAGCCGCCAAGCCTCAGCAGCCTGAGCCAACGGAAACCGGATCCCTTCCCGACAAGGCAAAAGCTTCGACACCGGCTGTCATCGATGGATGGGCTGTGCGCGAGGTCTATAACGGTGTGGCCGTCATCGAAGACCGTCGTCATCGCCTCGTGGAGGTCGGCCCAGGGGACACGATCCCAGGCGTCGGCAAGGTCGATTCCGTCGAGAGACGCGGGCGGAACTGGGCGGTTGTTACGAAACACGGCCTGATCACCAGCCAAACTTGGTGAGCAGACTGACGATATCGAGTACGCGCGGAATCAGGACAGCTGTACTTCGATCTCTGGATCACGCAGGGAATGCGGATACCGCGCTTCAACAGTGAGGGGATCAGCCATAGCGCACCCGCGTGCAGCGCGGTTGCGGCCATGGGTCAGTGCCCGATCCTGCACTTCCTGGGTGGGGAACAGAATGGCCGCGAGGAGAGCCTGTCCCTCGAATTCTGAATCCAGATTCTTTGCTTCAAACACTGGCATTGCGGTCACCAGACCTTGAGCCGTGCGAACTTCGCATGGGTCGTTGTGTGCGTATAAACCGACAATGTGGATTCCGGCAACAAGTTCCCGTCCGCCACGATTGTTTACGCTTAATTTGCATTTTGCATCGCCACGAAGTTTTCGCAGTGCGGCAACACACTCGATTACAGGTTCATACAATCTGGAATGGGACCTCCTCCAAAAGTATAGTAAGTGTCGGCCGCCTCACCCCATCCATGGGCGAATTAAACTGAAACCCAGCTAATCGTCGCGGGAACAAATCTCAGATTATTGAGGAAATATCAAATAGAAGGATTTATTATCGGTTCATTTTCAAATAATAAAAATGGCTGCTCGCCCAATAAAACCCAATAATCACTGAAATTTGCTCGTTTTTAATCACATTGATACTCAAGATTTATGATTTAACCAAAAAATATCACCCTCCTATGTAACTTATCTAATATTCTACATAACTCGATGACCCTCTGACGTGGCCCGCGATGACCTTGGATGGGTAGCCAATCGCCCCTCATCCTCGAGCCCAAGGCCCCCCTGCCCAAGGTTCAATGTAAAATCGGCCGTTGCGCTCTTGTCCCGATAAAGTGCGAGCGACACGAAAAAGGGCACTCGCGCGCCCTTAATCGACATTTAACATTGAACTTTGGTCGCTTCAGGCGACTGCAGTCGCCTTTACAGCCACACCCTTCTCCGTGAGGAACTGCTGCAATTCTCCCGACTGGAACATCTCGCGGGTGATATCGCAACCGCCCACGAACTCGCCCTTGACGTAGATCTGCGGAATGGTGGGCCAATTCGAAAAGGCCTTGATCCCGTCGCGGATCGCCATGTCGTCGAGAACGTTCACGCCCTTGAACGGCACTTCGAGGTAATTGAGGATCTGCACGACCTGGCCGGAGAAGCCGCACATCGGAAACTGTGGCGTGCCCTTCATGAACACGACGACGTCCTGGGAATCGATCTCGGTCTTGATGGCGGCGTTGACGTCGGTCATGCAAATATCCTTTCCAGGACTGAGGCGGGGAACTAGCGCTTGAAATCAGTGTTTTTCCGGCGATTTCAAGATCGTCGTTTCGGCGATCCTCAAAAGCGCGTCGTCAATATAGAATGGGGTGACCAGGGGATCGTCCACGCCCAAGGAGCATTGAAACGGCAAGTTGGAGATCAGCGTATCGCCGTATGCGGTCCGTCCCGGCTTGGCTAGTTCCTGGGTTGCGGCCCAGCCGTTGAACCAGTCGATACGCTGCGACATGGAAGGTTCGCAACGTCCGCGGGCATCGATCTGGAAGGCCCCAACCTCCCTGCGCCAATGCTCCACGGGGAGGGTGCGTGGCGCGGATAGCCGCTCTAAGAGATGCGCCGGGCTTTGAGTGCGGAGGCTTTCACCGGCCTGGGCCTGTGAACGCCCCACGCTCTCTATCTCCTCGGCGACATTCTCCCAGTCCAGCATATTGGACAGGTCGGACCGTCGCGAGAGGGCGCGCAGGGCCGACGCTTGCTGCTCGGTCCCGCTCACGATGTCGTCGTACAGGCTCGGCTGGTCCATGGGGACGCCCTGTTGATCGCCCCTAATCTTGCGGGACACCGGTGGTGAGCGCAAGGGCGTGCAGGACGCCCCCCATCCGCCCCTGAAGCGCACCGTAGACGAGTTGGTGCTGCGCCACACGAGTCTTTCCCTTGAAGGCCGAGGAGATCACCGTGGCGGCATAATGGTCGCCGTCGCCGGCCAGATCCTTGATCTCGATCGTGGCGTCGGGCAGCGCCTCGCGGATCATGGCCTCGATATCGCGCGCATCCATCGGCATCGGACTCAATCCCTTTCGAGTGACGTTCAGACCGTGGCAGGCCGGGTCGCCATGTAGGTCGGCAGCCAGCCTTCATGCGCCTCGCGCAGATCCGAGACGGATATGGTTTCGCCCGCGGGCAAGGTCAAATCTTGCCCTCCAGCGAAGCCGATGACGGAGGCCGGAATACCCTGCGCGTTCGCGCTGTAGAGAAGGTCCGGCACGTTCTCCGGGTCGACGCTGAGGAGGTAGCGGGCTTGGTCCTCTCCAAAGAGATAGGCATGCGCGGGAAGACCGGCGGGCGCATCCGGCAGGGTCGCGCCGATACCACCGGCAATGGCCATTTCGGCGAGGGCCACGGCAAGCCCGCCATCGGAGAGGTCGTGCACGGTGTCGACGAGGCCCGAGACGATGAGGCTGCGCACGAAATCGCCGTTGCGGCGCTCTACCGCGAGATCGACCGGCGGCGGCGCACCATCCTCGCGCCCGGAAACCACCGAGAGATAGACCGATTGGCCGAGCCAGCCTTCCGTGGCGCCCACGAGGACGAGCATATCGCCGTCACGCTTCAGCGAGATTGTGGCGTGTTTCGTGACATCGTCGAGAAGGCCGACGCCGCCAATGGTCGGGGTCGGCAGGATGCCGACGCCGTTGGTTTCGTTGTACAGCGAGACGTTGCCGGAGACGACGGGGAAGTCGAGGGCGAGGCAGGCCTCGCCGATGCCCTTGAGGCAGCCGACGAGCTGCCCCATCACCTCGGGCTTCTCCGGGTTGCCGAAATTCAGGTTGTCGGTGATGGCGAGAGGTTTGGCGCCCACCGCCGTGATGTTGCGCCAGGCTTCCGCCACGGCCTGCCGGCCGCCTTGCACCGGGTCCGCCTCGCAATAGCGCGGAGTCACATCGGCGGTCAGGGCTAGCCCCTTGGGTCCGTCCTCGACGCGAACGATGGCGGCGTCGCCACCGGGCTTCTGCACGGTGTTGCCGCCGATGAAGTGGTCGTACTGCTCGTAGACCCAGCGCTTCGAAGAGAGGTCGGGGGAGCCGACCAGCTTCTTCAGGGCCTCGGCATTGCCGATCGGCGCAGGCACGTCGGCGGCCGCGATCACCGGCTGGTGCGTGTTGGCGATGTGCGGCCGGTCGTAAAGCGGGGCTTCGTCGCCGAGTTCCTTGATCGGCAGGTCGGCCATCGTGACGCCGTCATGCTTCACCACGAAGCGCAGAGTGTCGGTGGTGTGCCCGATGATCGCGAAATCGAGGCCCCATTTCACGAAAATGGCCTCGGCTTCCGCTTCCATACCGGGCTTGAGCACCATGAGCATGCGCTCCTGGCTCTCCGAGAGCATCATCTCGTAGGCGCTCATGTTTTCTTCGCGGGCTGGCACCTTCTCGATGTGGAGCTCTACGCCGAGATCGCCCTTGGCGCCCATCTCGACGGCCGAGCAGGTGAGGCCGGCCGCACCCATGTCCTGGATCGCGATGACGGCCCCCGTCGCCATCAGTTCGAGGCAGGCTTCGAGCAGCAGCTTCTCGGCGAAGGGGTCGCCGACCTGCACCGTGGGGCGCTTCGATTCGGAGGCGTCGTCGAACTCAGCCGAGGCCATGCTGGCGCCGTGGATGCCGTCGCGGCCGGTCTTAGAGCCGAGATAGACGATTGGGTTCCCGACGCCTGTTGCCGCCGCATAAAAGATCGCGTCGGTGCGGGCGAGGCCCACCGCCATGGCGTTGACGAGGATGTTGCCGTCATAGCGCGGGTGGAAACCGACGGCGCCGCCCACGGTTGGGACGCCGAAGGAATTGCCGTAGCCGCCGATGCCGGCCACCACACCGGAGACGAGGTGGCGCGTGCGGGGATGGTCCGGAGAGCCGAAGCGCAGAGCGTTCAGCGCCGCGATCGGCCGCGCCCCCATGGTGAACACGTCGCGCAGGATGCCACCAACCCCTGTCGCTGCGCCCTGATAGGGCTCGATGAAGCTCGGGTGGTTGTGGCTCTCCATCTTGAAGACGCAGGCCAGTCCGTCTCCGATATCGATGATACCGGCATTCTCGCCGGGTCCCTGGATCACCCATGGCGCCGAGGTCGGCAGGCCGCGCAGGTGCTTGCGCGAGGACTTGTAGGAGCAGTGCTCGTTCCACATGGCCGAGACGATGCCGAGCTCGGTCAGGGTCGGATCGCGTCCGATCAGGCCACGGAAGCGCTCGTACTCGTCCGGCGTCAGGCCATGCTGGCGTACCAGCTCCGGTGTGATCGGAACATCGTTGCGGAACATGCGACCCCTCTCGACCGCTCAGGTATCTGTCGCGCCCCTCCCGATCTCGGAATGGGTTTGCGAGGTTCACCAAGTCCGGTCGGCTCTAGAGGGTAAGCGCCCGTGCTGGCAACTCATCAAAGCGGCGTCCGGCCATGCGGACTGGCGGAAACGCTGCGTCAGAGGACCTTCTCGGAGGCGGGCTCACCTGGAAGACGCAGGCGATCGATGGCGCTGTGGATAGGCTCGGGACCAGCGACGAAGGCGACGTAATCGAATGCCTGTGGGTTCAGGCTCGACATCAGCAACTGGAAATGCATGCGGAACAGATTCCACTTGCGCCGGGCGATGATGTTCTTCTCGATCAGGTCGGTGATGCGGACATGGATCTCCACCGGCCGATGTGCAGGCGGGGAGGGCATGTCGGAGGCGCTGAGGACGTCGCGTTGGTGGACCGAAAGCCAGTCCCACTTCGCACGCACGTCGAGCCAACGGATGGCGTGGCATGCCGCCACCCGCGCGAGGGCCGCGCGCATCTCGCCAGCCGGTGCATCGAGGGTGATCCAAGGGATCACGCTGCCGATACTGACGAAGGAAACCGGCGTGCCACGCTGCCCGAAGCTTGGATCCTGCGTGAGGACCCTGTCGAGAGCCTCGACGCCGAGAAAGCTCGATGAGGAATGTCCGATGACGACGATCTCGCTTGCTCTGCCTTCAGCGGTGCGTATCTCATCGGCGAAGGCGTCGAGACGCCGGCGCATGCGCGTCTCGGCACCGCTGGCGTGGTCGTGGGTGAATGCGGCGTCGTCCACGAGGTGGGCGACATAGAACGGTTTGGACCGGGTCAAGCCCATCAGGCCGGCGAGGAGGGCGTAGGAGATGACCGGGATCGCCGCGATCAACCAGGGTCGCCAGCCTGACGGTCCGAGCAGAGCCGGCAACGCCGCCAGGATCACCGATGCGACGATCAGGCCGGCATAGATCTGGTGGACGCCGATGATCACGCGGGCAAAGCGCTTGGCTTCCCGCCGAAACCTGCGAACGTAGCCGCTGCGGTAGAGGCGCCACCATAGGGCGGGGACCTCCACAAGGCGTCGCCAGTTCGATCGCGGAAAGCGGGCGCGGACGATGTCGTCCCAGCGCAGCAGGGTATAGCGCGTGGGGGCCCCGTCCACGTTCACCGTCCAATCGAGGCGCAAGCCATCTTCCGACCGCACCGGGTCGCTCACGGCGATGGCCATGCCGCGCCTAACCGCTGTGAGTCTGCTCTCGCGCCGAAACAAGCCCCAATAGGTTTCAGGCTCACGCGGATCGAAACCCGGCATGTAGAAGATCTGGCGCGGAAGGAGATCTGTGGCGGGTGATTCCGAAGCGATGGGATGTTTATCCGTGCAGCAGGAGGAGAAGGTGGGCGGCGCCTGCAAGCGAAGCGCCGGAACCGGTCCCTACACGATCAGGTCGACCTCGTACGAGTGCGAATTCGCATCAGGCGTTGCCCCCGGCCCCATGAGCGAGATGCTCCGCGATTGCTGTGACGAACCGCTCCCCGTAGGCATCGCGCTTGCGCTCGCCGACGCCCTGGACCGTCCTTAGGGCATAGAGATCCACCGGCTTCGCCCGCGCCATCTCGATCAGCGTCCGGTCTGGGAACACCATGAAGGCGGCGATGCCCTCCGTGCGGGCGATGGTGGCGCGCAGGCCACGCAGGTGCTGGAACAGAGCTTCCGTCGCTGGATCGAGATCGAGGGTCGCATCTTCGCGCGCCGCGCCGCTGCGCTTGCGGTCGCGAGGCTCGGCCACCTTCGGCTCCGGGTCCGGCCGCATCTGGATCGCTTCGCGGCCGAACAGGATGGCCTCGCCCTTTTCAGTCAGGGAGAGCCCGCCGAACCCGTCGTCGTTCTCCGCCACGGCACCGGCCGCGAAGAGCTGGCGCAGCATCGCCCGCCATGCCGGTAGCGGCTTGTCGGCACCGACGCCGAAGGTCTTCAGCGCCGTGTGCCCGTTGCGCCGAATCGTGTCGGTCTCCTTGCCGTGGACCACGTCGCAGACATAAGCCGCGCCGAATCGCTGCCCCGTTCGCACGATGGCCGAGAGCAGCTTCTGCGCCGGCACGGTGGCATCAATGAGCGAGATGCCGCTGCGGCACAGATCACAGCGGCCGCAGGGCTCGCTCGCCTCGCCGAAATAGCCGAGGAGCGATTGCCGCCGGCAGGTCGCCCCCTCGCAAAGAGCGATCATCGCCTCCAACTTGCGCCGCTCGACGCGACGGCGCTCATCGGGCACGTCCTTCTCGTCGATCTGCCGGCGGCGGAGCGACATGTCGTCGAGGCCGTAAATCGTGAGCGTGTCGGCGGGCAGGCCGTCGCGGCCGGCGCGGCCGATCTCTTGGTAGTAGCCCTCGACATTGGAGGGCATGTCGGCGTGGCAGACGAAGCGCACGTCCGGTTTGTTGATGCCCATGCCGAAGGCGACGGTGGCGGTCATCACCACCCCGTCCTCCTGAAGGAACGTGTCCTGGTTCTTCATGCGCGTGCCCTGGTCGAGGCCGGCATGGTAGGGGAGGGCGTTGAACCCATCCTTGGCGAGCACCTCCGCGAGTTGCTCCGTGCGCTTCCTCGACGAGCAGTAAATGATGCCGCTCTCGGAGCGTCGGTGGCGCAAGAAGCGCTCGATCTGGCGGGTCGGGTTGTCCTTCGGCGTGAAAGTCAGCCGGATGTTCGGCCGGTCGAAGGAATGGACGAAGGCCTTCAGGTCGCGACCAGCCGGGAACAACCGCTCGGTGATGTCGGCCCGCGTCGCCTTATCGGCGGTAGCGGTGAGCGCCACGGTCTGGACATTCCCCAACGCCTCGCGCGCCTTGGAGAGATCGCGGTATTCCGGGCGGAAATCATGCCCCCATTGCGAGACGCAATGAGCCTCGTCCACGGCCAGCCGCCGGACGCCCGCCCCGCGCAGGGCATCCATCAGCCCTTCCATCATCAGCCGCTCAGGCGAGACGAAGAGGAGCCGCAGATCGCCGCTGCGGATCTTGCGCCAGGTCTCCCGGGACGTCGCTTCCGCCACCGATGAGTTCAGGGTCGCCGCCTCGACGCCGAAACCGATCATCTGCTGGACCTGATCGTGCATGAGGGCGATCAGCGGCGACACGACCACCGTGAGCGAGGATTCGACCAGCGCCGGCAGCTGATAGGTCATCGACTTGCCCGAGCCCGTCGGCATCACCGCGAAGACATCCGTCCCATCCAGGACGGCACCGATCACCTCGTCCTGTCCGGGCCGGAAATCGTCGTAGCCGAAGGTGGTCTTGAGGGCGCGTCGAGCTTCGTCGAGGCGGTCGGTCATGCAGGGCCCGTCATCGCGGTCAGGGAAGGGCGGCAGGCGGACGCCGCGCGACGATCCTCGGCACGGCAATGCCGCCGTCGAGGCCGTCATTTGCCAGGATGGTGGCTTTGACGGCCCTGGGCCCCGAGGTCAATCGTCGGGACCACCACCTCACCTCGATCTCGAACGTGTCAACGGGACGCGATCGCGACGGCGGCACCGGCCATGACCGTCCCGGCTCCACGATTGAGCAGTCGTCGCGCCCGGGCGGAGGTCATGACGCGCCGGGCTCGTTCGGCCGCCAGGACGTAACCAGAGAGGATGGTGCCGAGGACGAGAACGATGGTAGCGCCAAGTTCCGCCAGCCCCGGAGCATCGATCCGGTCGAGGTCGACGAAGGTCGGCAGCAGGGCCAGGAAGAACAGGATCACCTTCGGGTTGCCCAGGGTGACGGCGAGGCCGCCCGCGAACAGGCGCAATGCACCCTCGTCACGAAGAGGCTCCGCGTCGATCACGCCGACCCGGGATGTCCAGGCTTTGAACGCCAGGACAGCGAGATAGACCGCGCCGGCATATTTCAGGGCGACGAGGAGCGGCGCGAAGGTCTGCGCCACCAGGGCGAATCCACCCGCCGCGACGGCGAACCATATCAGGTCGCCGACAATGAAGCCCGCGACGAAGGCACCGATGCCGCGGGTGCCCTCGGCGAGGACACGCGCCACCAAGGCTGCGACGCCGGGTCCGGGGGAGGCTACGGCGGCGGCATAGATGGCGGCGAAGACGACGAGATGCGCGATGGGAATGACGCCTGCTCCGGTCGACAGTTGCAATACAGGGCATACAAAGACTTCACATCTTAAGTCACCCGAAAGGAGATGTCTGCTCAGATGGGCAAGGGTCAGCGGGTCGTCATCGCGGGCCGATGAAAGACCGGCGAGTTTATCCCATGATGGTCCTTCCCTTCCTCGGTTTCGCTGGCGCCACGGGGGCGGCGATCGCCGGGAGACGCGGCCTGGCCTTGCTCCTCTGGGGCCTGTCCCTGGGCGTGTTGCTGGCGTTGTTCCGCGAGCACGCCACCGACGCCCTGCCGCTCGTCTTCTGAAGGCCACGGAATGTCCGCATCGTCCCTCGCCCGCGCGCTCAACGCAGCGGGACTCCTTGGCTGCAGCCTCATTTTGCTCGTGGCGTTCTGGTTTCAGATCGTCCTCGGAGAATTGCCGTGCCCGCTCTGCGTCCTTCAGCGCGCCGCTTTCACGGCGGTCGGCCTGGGGCTCGTCCTCAATATCTGCGACCGGCCGAGACCGTCACATTATGCCATCGTCATCCTGAGCGCTGTGGTAGGGGGCGCGGTCTCCGCCCGTCAGACGGCTTTGCACATCATCCCCGGAACCGGGACCTACGGCTCGGCCCTGTTCGGCCTCCATTTCTATGTCTGGGCGCTCATCGCTTTCACCGGCGTGATCGTCGCCGTCGCCATCCTGTGCCTGTGGGATCGGCAGTTCACCCCTGAGGCCGCCGTGTCCCGCCCGGAGACGGTCTCGGTCCTTGGGCAGCCCACCGGAACGGCGCCGACGGTTCTTCCCGGCACCCGAGCCGGGGCGCTCGGTCTTTCCGTGGTCCTGCTGTTTCTCGTCGTGGCGCTGGCCAATGCCGGCTCGACCTTCGCCGAATGCGGGTTCGGCCTGTGTCCGGACAATCCGGTGAACTACGAGATGTTCGATCGGCTCATCGCGCGGTGATTCAGGCGCGCACGATACGTCCGTCGGAGACCAAAACCATGTCGGCCCGGCCGTCCAATTCGGCGAACAGCGCCGGATCGGCGCCGGTCATCCAAACCTGCCCCTGCAGGGCGGCCAAGGCATCGAACAGGCCGGCCCGCCGTCGCGGATCAAGATGCGCCGCGACCTCATCGAGCAGGATGACGGGAGCGATGCCGCACATGGCCTGAACCAAGCGCGCATGGGCCAGCACAAGGCCGATGAGCAGCGCCTTCTGCTCACCCGTCGAGGCGGTTGCGGCGGCTACGTCCTTCGGTCCATGCCGGACTACGAGATCGGTGGCCTGCGGGCCGACCAGGGTGCGGCCGGCGGCACGGTCGCGGTGGCGGCCCTGGCGGAGGGCGGCGCGGAACCGGTCCTCCGCCTCCAGGGCCGGCCAGACGGCCACGAGATCGTCGAGGTCGCCTTCCAGCCTGAGCCCCGCCCATGGAAAGGGCTGCGCGTCATCGCGGGTCTCGGCGATGAGGCGATCCAGCCGCTCGGCGGTCTCGCGCCGCGCCAACGCCACAGCGACGCCGAGTTCGGCGACTTCGCGCTCGACCGCATCGAGCCATTGCCCGTCGCTGGGTCGCTCTTCGAGCAGGCGGTTGCGCGATCGGAGCGCCCGCTCCAGCGCGTTCACCCTGGCGCCGTGCGTCGCGTCGACGGCAAGGACCAGGCGGTCGAGGAAGCGACGGCGGTCGCCGGCGGGCCCGCGAAACAAACCGTCGAGATCCGGCGTCAGCCAGACCACCCTCAAGAACTCGGAGAAGGCTACGGGGGAGCCTACCGTCTCGCCGTCGATCCGACACAGACGCGTAGCCCGGCCGTCGCCCACGGCGGGTTCGAAGCCCGTGCCGATGCGATGCTCGTCCTCTCCCTGTTTCAGCGCGAGGGAGACCGCGAACCCGCCGGAGCCGGCATTCCGCGCCATACTCGAGAGGTCCGCGCGCCGCAGGCCACGGCCGGGGGAGAAGAGCGAAATCGATTCGAGCAGGTTGGTCTTCCCCGCCCCGTTCTCTCCGACAAGCGCGACGAAGCGGCTCCCGACAGCGAGGTCGAGATCGGCATGGTTGCGGAAGTCGCGGCAGATGACACGGGTGAGACGCAGACCGACGACGGACGGTTCGTCGGTGGATGGATCCACGATGCCCGAACTTTCTTGGGTAATCGGCGAAACGACGTCGATCACACCCGCATCGGCATCAGCACATACAGCGCCGAAGCGCCCTCGCGGTCCTGGATCAGGGTCGGCGAGCCGGGATCGGCGAGCTTGAACAGAGCGGTGTCGCCCTCGAGCTGGCTGGTGATATCGAGGAGGTAGCGGGCATTGAAGCCGATATCGAGGGCGGAGGCCTCGTAATCGACGTCGAGCTCTTCCGTGGCACTACCGGAATCCGGGTTGTTGACGGAGAGGGCGAGGCGGCCCTCCTGCACGGCGAGCTTCACCGCGCGGCCGCGCTCGGACGAGATCGTCGAGACACGGTCGACGGCACGGGCGAACTGGTCGCGCTGCACAGTGAGGAACTTGTCGTTCCCCGACGGGATCACCCGCTGGTAGTCGGGGAAGGTGCCATCGATGAGCTTGGAGATCAGTGTCACACCGCTGGCGAAGCGGAAGCGGATCTTGGCCGGCGAGAGGTCGATCTCGACGGTCTCGCCGCCATCCTCGACCAGCTTCTGAATCTCCGCCACGGCCTTACGCGGCACGATGATGCCCGGCATGCCACGGCTGCCCTCGGGGGCATCGATCTCGACGCGGGCGAGGCGATGGCCATCGGTGGCGACCGCACGCATCTTCAGCGCGCCGTCGACCTCGATCGTGTGGAGGTAGATGCCGTTGAGGTAGTAACGCGTCTCCTCTGTGGAGATGGCGAACTGTGTCTTCTCGATGAGGCGCTTGAGGTCGCTGGCACCAATGGCGAAGCTGGTGCCGAGTTCGCCGGCGGCGAGATCCGGAAAGTCACCCTCGGGCAGGGCACCGAGGGAGAAGCGCGAGCGCCCGGAACGGATCGTCATCTGACCGGTCTCGCCGCTCGTCTCCAGCGAGACCTGCGCTCCATCGGGAAGCTTGCGCACGATGTCGTAGATCACATGCGCGGGCACCGTGGTGGCACCCGGATCGACGATGTCGGCGGGCACGGATTCCGTCACCTCGATGTCGAGGTCGGTCGCCTTCAGCTCCAGTCCATCAGGCCCGCTGCGCAGGAGCACGTTGGAGAGGATCGGAATCGTGTTGCGCCGCTCCACCACACGATGCACGTGGCCGAGCGATCGAAGGAGAGCCGCGCGCTCGACAGTGACTTTCATCGCAACAACTCGTGGTCATTCTAAAAAAAACGTCGCCCACCCCGAAAACGGTGACGGATGGAGCCGGCGGCTTGGCCGGTGAACTTGGCGAAGGCCCTGTCCGAACGCAAGAGCGCGGAACGCTCTATCCAGGGCAATGCGGGAGGGACGTCTCCCGCATTGCTCCGATCCCGCCAGTCAGTCCTGCAGCATCCGCTTGAGGAGCTCGACCTCGTCGTTCAGCACATTGTCCTCGCCGATCAGCTTATCGATCTTGCGGACCGCGTGGAGCACTGTGGTGTGGTCGCGGCCTCCGAAGCGGCGGCCGATCTCGGGCAGCGACCGTAGAGTCAGCACCTTCGACAGATACATCGCGATCTGGCGCGGCTTGACCACGGCGGCGGTCCGCCGCTCCGACAGGATGTCGGAACGCGAGACGTTGTAGCGCGAGGCAACCAGCTTCTGGATGTCCTCGATCTTGATGCGCTTGGGCTCCCGGTTCTTCACGAGGTCGCGGATCGCGGTTTCTGCCGTCTCCATGGTCACGGCGGTGCCGGTGAGCGTGGCATGGGCGAGAAGCCGGTTCACGGCGCCTTCGAGATCGCGGCCATTGGCGGTGATCGCGCGGGCGACATAGGTGGCGACGGTGGGCGACACTTCGAAATTCGGATGCGCCACCCGCACGGCAGCGAGCCGCGCCGACAGGATCGACATGCGCAGTTGTTCGTCCAGCGTGCCGATCTCGACCACGAGGCCGCCGGCCAGACGGGAACGGACCCGTTCTTCCAGGGCTTCGAGTTCGGTGGGCGGGCGGTCCGAGGCGACGACGACCTGACGGCCCGCATCGATGAGCGAGTTGATCGTGTGCCCGAACTCGGCCTGGATCGACTTGCCCTGGATGAACTGGACGTCATCGAGGATGAGCAGATCGATGGCGCGCAGCTTCTCCTTGAAGGCGAGCGCGCTCTGGGTCTTCAGGGCGTTGACGAAGCCGTACATGAAGCGGTCGGCGGTCAGGTAGATCACACGGCGGCCGGATTCACGAGCGGCATGGCCGATGCCGTGGAGAAGGTGGGTCTTACCCAGGCCCACGCCGGCATGGAAATAGAGCGGATTGTAGAGGGCGCCCTGCCCATCATGACGGGCCACGCGCTCGGCTGCGGCGTGTGCCAGGGCATTGGATCGGCCGACGACGAAGCTCGCGAAGGTGAGGCGATTGTCGAGGGGCGCGCCGTTGAGGTCACTGGAGGCTTCGCCGCGCGCCTGAGAGGAGGATTCCGCCTCGGCTGGGAAGCTCATCTCGCCGGATGAGGGCTGCGCGTTGCTGGCGGCCTGGAGACGGGCGAGGGGACTCGCGGGAGCCGAGGACTTGACCGCACCCGAAACGACGCGTGGGGGAGCACCTGCCCCGCGCACGCCCACCTCGATAAGCGAGACGCTCTCTACCTCGCTGCGGAACGTGGCCAGGACACGGTCGAGATAATGGGATTCGATCCAGCTCTTAAGGAATCGGGTCGGCACGCTAAGGCGGGCGGTCCCGGAGACCACCTCCACCAATTCGAGACGCGCGAACCAGCTGGCGAAGACGTCTTCGCCCAATTCCGCCCGCAGGCGCCGCTTCACGCGCGCCCAGGCAGCAACCGTGTCCGATCCCCCTGCGCCACCCATGCCGGTCTCGGCGTTACCCGCCACGCTACCGTCGACATGCATCATCGCTCTCCTCGCGCCGAGGGCGAAGCCGCCGCTCGGAACGTACGCACACTGGACTGACTTCACGCCCCGCAAGGAATTCGCGGAACCCATAGAGATCCTGCGGAGTCAACATCTCCACCGCAGGCTTTTGCCGATGAGAGGAGCCTATCAACAATAAGCTACGGTTCTCCTAACAACGGGGGTTGCGGGGAAAGCTGTGTGAGGTGCCGTGAGAGTCTCGCTGATCCGCACCGAGTCCTGAGCCGCCCGAAACCTTGCGGACGATTCGGATAGGTTTGAATTAAGTGTGAATTTTCCCGCTTCTGGCGAGAGATCATTAATCTACACAGCCCTCCTAGACTCCGCAACACGGCAGATTCGCAAGTAGGGTTAACGGTTCGACTCAAATTGAAGCGATGACCAGCCGGCCGGACCATCGAGAGATGACCGGCACCCGCCACGAGACATCCGGCGTGCTCGTGCGGAAAAAGTATCGGGAACGGGGCGGAAAACCGAGCCTGAAACGAAAGAAGCCCGGCACTGAGGCCGGGCTTCTTTCGCGTCATCCGAGGAAGGAAGGATCAGGCTGCAAGAGCCTTGACCCGCGCCGCGAGGCGCGAAACCTTCCGGGAGGCGTTGTTCTTATGAACGATGCCGTGCTGAGCGGCCCGCATGATCTCGGGCTCGGCTGCCCGCAGGGCGGTCAGCGCAACGGACTGGTCGCCGCCGGAAATCGCCTCTTCGACCTTGCGGAGGAAGGTACGCATACGGCTGCGGCGCGAGCGGTTCACAGCGGTCCGCTTCGCGATTTTGCGGGTCATTTTCTTGGCCGACACGGTGTTGGCCATGGGGCATCCTCGTTCATGTAGGGCGATGCCGACGAGCCCGCGGGCTTGGTGTGTCGGTCTACGCGCGAAGGTTGTTCGGGCAATGGCGAAGCCGACGGGCTGCTTGAGTGCGGCCTGTCGGCGAAGCGCGCTCTATAGACACGCCCCGGCATTCCGTCAACGCGACAGGCGCGAATGTCCGCGCCGCCGATGCTGCCGAACCCTCGGCCGAGCCATCGACATTCTGCACAGAATGACGCCGATCGGACAACGCAGCACCATCACGGCAAGTATTGCGTTGAAATACGGAGAGGTTATCCGCCGCTTCGACAATTGAAGGGGGCGCCCCGATACAACCCTCTCGTTCCCGACACGATCATCCGGCGACCGTCTTTTTTCGCCTAACGATGAGACGATGTTTGACCGGGACCGGGCTTCGGAGAAAGTGGCCTTCCACGATTCGCACGCGAAACGGAATCGATGACCTCCGACATCACGCTCTATCATTCACCCAACACGCGCTCGTCTGGCGTCCGCATCCTGCTGGACGAGCTCCAGGTGCCCTACCGCCTACACGTCCTCAATATGAGGGCGGGGGAGCATCGCGAGGCCGCCTATCTGGCGATCAATCCCCTGGGCAAGGTCCCCGCCATCCGGCACGGGAATGCGGTCATCACCGAGCAGGCCGCGATCTATCTCTATCTCGCCGACGAGTTCGCCGAGAAGGGCCTCGCGCCGCCGATCGGGGACCCGCTGCGCGGTCCCTATCTTCGCTGGATGATTCTGTACGGGTCGTGCTTCGAGCCGGCGGTGATCGACCGCGCGCTCGAAAGAGAGCCGGGCCCGATGGCGATGTCCCCCTATGGCAGCTTCGACGCGGTTCTCGACAGCATCGTCGCGGGCCTGTCGAAGGGGCCGTATCTTCTAGGCGAGCGATTCAGCGCCGCCGACATCCTTTGGGGTACCGCACTCGGCTGGATGACCGCCTTCAAACTCGTCCCGGAAGAACCCTTGATCGTCGCCTACGTGGCCCGGATCAAGGATCGCCCCTCCTTCCGCAAGATCACGGCCGAAGAATCCGCCCTGGCGGCCCAGCAGCAGGAAGCGGGCTGATCGCTGTCCGCGACCCACCATGCCCACCGGAATCATGAGAAGGAGCGACAGACATGCGGATGATCTTCGTCAATCTGCCGGTGAAGGATCTCGAAGCCTCTAAGACCTTCTTTGGCGCCCTCGGCTTCACGTTCAATCCGGCCTTCACCGACGAGAATGCGGCCTGCATGGTGGTGTCGGACAGAATTTTCGTGATGCTGCTGACGGAAGCGCGCTTTCGTGACTTCATCACCGGCGACATCTGCGATGCGTCGAAGGCCACCGAAGTGCTGACCTGCCTCTCCTGCGAATCACGTCAGGACGTCGACGATACCTTGGCCAAGGCGCTGGCGGCCGGCGCCAAGCCTTGGAAGCCGAACATGGATTACGGCTTCATGTACGGCTGCTCGTTCCAGGATCCGGACGGCCACGTCTGGGAGCTGATGCATATGGATCCGGCAGCCATGCCGCCGCGATCCTAAGGCGTGCTTCGTGGCCGCCGAGCTCAGCCCGGCGGAAGCGCCGTACCGGCCGAGCGCGTCATCAGCGTCGAGGGAAGCGAAGCGGGGGCGAAGGCCGCCACGAGATGCATGCCGATTACGGGCGCGAAGACCAGCGACATCATCACGAGAAGGATCAACGCCACGCTGTTGTCGCGGGCGGGCGAAGCGACGCGCGAGCGGGCACGGCGGAAAGCAAAGGTCTGAAAGGTCATGGGCTCACCTCGTTCGACCGGCCGGCAAGGCCGATCGCGGGTGAACCCGATCACGCGATCAGGCGCTCAACACGCTGTCGGCCGAATTCGGCGCGGTCCATCGACTACTGTCGCTGGGCATTGGGTTCGAAAGTTCCTGTGATCCACCGAGCCGAGCATATGCCGGGCAACGGCGGTTGCGCCCACATGATGCGGTGCGAAGGGTTCGTCAAGTCTTAACGTGGCATCTGCGAGATTGATCCGCATCACGGTGCGAGCCGCGCGGCGAAGCGCTCCACGAGTCGTCGCCCGACCTCGTCCTTGTCGAGGGTCGGCCATGTCTCCAACCCACCGTCCCGGTCGAGCAGATGGATGGTGTTGGCGGTGCCGCCCATCACGCCGCCCTCGGCGGAGACATCGTTGGCGACGAGCAGATCGCAGCCCTTGCGGGCGATCTTCGACCGAGCGTGGGCGATCACCGAATCGGTTTCGGCGGCAAAGCCGACCACCAGCTTCGGGCGCCCTTCACTGCGCTTGGCGATGGTGGCGAGAATGTCCGGATTCTCCACAAGGGAGAGGGGCGGCACGGCCGCTCCGTCCTTCTTGATCTTCGACGTCCTGTCCTGAGCCGGGCGCCAGTCCCCCACCGCCGCGGCGAAGACAGCGAGGTCGGCGGGGAGGGCGGCCTCCACCGCAGCAAGCATCTCCCGCGCGGTCTCCACACGCACGATTGTAACGCCCTTCGGGTCGGCGATGGAAACGGGACCGGAGATCAGCGTGACCTCCGCGCCCGCTTCTGCGGCAGCGGCGGCGATGGCATGGCCCTGTCGCCCCGACGAGCGGTTGGCGAGGTAGCGTACGGGGTCGATCGGTTCATGCGTCGGGCCGGACGTCACGAGGACGCGCCGGCCCGCGAGAGGCTTCTGCGGCGAACGACCGGCGAGAAATCCGAATCCCCCGGTCGCCGCCGAGGATGCCGTCGAAATTTCACCGAGCATGGCCTCGACCGCATCGGCGATTTCCAGGGGTTCCGCGAGGCGGCCCGGACCGAACTCCGCTTCGGCCATGGCGCCGTCATTGGGTCCGACCACTCGGACACCGTCGCCCTTGAGCGTCGCCAGGTTCCGACGCGTCGCCGGATGCTGCCACATGCGGACATTCATCGCCGGAGCGATCAGAATCGGGAGGGTCGTCGCCAGGAGAACCGTGGAGGCGAGGTCCGAGGCGTCTCCGCTCGCCATCCGCGCCATCAGGTTGGCGGTGGCAGGCGCGACCACGATGGCATCCGCATCGCGCGCCAGCTTGATATGGCCGATATCGGCTTCCTCCGCCCGGTCGAACAGGTCGGTATGGGCGCGCTCCCCGGCGAGGGCGGCAGCGGCGAGGGGGGTGACGAATTCCTGCGCCCCCGCCGTGAGCAGCGGACGCACCCGCGCCCCGCGCTCGCGGAGGCGGCGGATCAGGTCCAACGACTTGTAGGCGGCGATACCGCCACCGATCACGAGCAGGATGCGTCGGTTCTGGAGGGGGAGGGTCATGATGGAGGGCTACTCCCGCACTTCGTGATCGTCCACAGCGAACGGATATGACAGTGCGGCCACGAACAGCGGTGTCCGCGCCATCCCGTTCACCCGGCCCTTACCGGAACGCCATCACCAGTGCGCCTACCGCGATGGCCCAGAGCGCCGCCGTGGACCACAGCGCCCGTCGACGCTCCTTGCGGGCTATGCTCTGCAACGCCTTGCGGTCGCCGGTTCCGCTCTCGTCGAGACGCACGAGAATCCGGCGCAGGCGCTGGGCGAGATCGGGCAGGTCGGTGACGACGTCGGACAAGGTCAGGGCCGCCCGTCCCGCACCCTCGATTCGCCCGAGAGGTCCGAGATTACGCGCGATCCACGAGCGGACCACCGGCTCCGCTCCGGTCCACATGTCGAGTTGCGGGTCCAGGGAACGGGCGACGCCCTCCACCACCACCATGGTCTTCTGCAGCATCACCAGTTCGGTGCGGGTGCTCATGTCGAACAGGGCAGTGATGTCGAAGAGCAGGGTCAGCACCTTGGCCATCGAGATCTCGTCGGCCCGACGCTGGTGGATCGGCTCGCCGATGGCGCGGATGGCTTGGGCGAAATCCTCCACCGAATGGTGGGCCGGCACGTAGCCCGCCTCGAAATGCACCTGCGCCACGCGCTTGTAGTCGCGCAGGATGAAGCCGAGCAGGATCTCGGCGAGGAAGCGCCGCTCCATCATCCCGAGCCGGCCCATGATGCCGAAATCGACCGCCACGAGCGTGCCGCTCGCATCGACGAACAGGTTTCCGGGATGCATGTCGGCGTGGAAGAAGCCGTCGCGGATCGCCTGCCGCAGGAAGGACTGGATGACCGCGAGGCCGAGCGCCTTGGGGTCGTGGCCGGCAGCGACGATGGCGGCGCGATCATTGAGCCGGATGCCCTCGATCCACTCGCTCGACAGCACGTCCCGCGCGGTCAGCTCCCATTCGGGCTTCGGCACGCGGAAATCGGCATCGTCCTTTGTGTTCTGCGCGAGCTCGGACATGGCCGCGGCTTCGAGCCGGAAATCCATCTCCATCATCACGGAGCGGGCCAGGATCTCGACCACGTCGCGCGGGCGCAGGCGCTCCGCCTTCGGCGACAGGGCATGGACCACGCGAGCCATGAACCGCATCACCTGAAGATCGCGCTGGAACCGCTCGCGCACGCCGGGCCGCATGATCTTCACCGCCAGCACGCGCTCGACGCCGTTCGCGTCGAGGATGTGGGCCTTGTGGACCTGGGCGATGGACGCGGCGGCCACGGGCTCGCTGAAGGACAGGAACAGCTCGCGGACCGGCTTGCCGAAGGCGGCTTCGACCACGCGGATCGCCTGTTCCTGCGGGAAGGGCGGAACCCGGTCCTGCAGATTCTCGAGATCGAGGGCGGCATTCATGCCGACGATGTCGGGCCGCGTCGCCAGGAATTGGCCGAACTTGACGTAGGAAGGGCCGAGCCGGGTCAGCGCACGTTGCAGCGGACCCGCCCCGGCGCCGAGGCCCGGCCGCTCCAGCATCCGCCCGAGCTTAAGGGCGAAGCGAAGATGCGGCGGCAGCTCGGTGGGGTCGATGAACGACAGCCCGCCTTCGCGTGCCAGCACGAAGCCGACCCCGGCACCGCGGATGAGATAGACGATGGCGCCTAGCATGGGATGCTTTCGACATGCGTGATCACGGCAGGACCAGCACTCGTCCCACCACTGAACCTCATCCTCAGGTGACGATGCGGAGCGGCGGCCTCGAAGGAGGTTTCCAGAGGCCACCCTGCGATCTGGAGGCCTCCTTCGAGGCCGCTATCGCGGCACCTCAGGATGAGGGAGCTGTGTAGGACCAGATCGGGCAGATCGATCCGATCTGACGTCACGAGATCTTCCAGCCGGAATGGATCGCGACGATTCCGCCGGACAGGGGCCGGTGGGTGACGTGCTTGAACCCGGCGTCTTCGATCATGCCGGCAAATCGACCAGGGGTCGGGAATTTGCGGATGGATTCCACGAGGTACCGGTAGGAATCCGCATCGCCGGCCACGCTCGCGCCCAAGCGAGGAATCACGTGGAACGAGTAGGCGTCGTAGATCCGGTCAAGGACGGGCAGATCGACTTTTGAGAATTCCAGGCAGAGGAAGCGCCCGCCGGGCTTCAGGACGCGGCGTGCCTCGGCCAGGGCCAGGTCGATCCGGGGAACGTTCCGGATGCCGAAGGCGATGGTGTAGGCGTCGAACGCCTCGTTCGGCAGGGGAAGCGACTCGGCATTCGCGGTGACGAAATCGATCCGGCCGTCATAGCGGTGGCCGGCCCGCTCCGCACCGACCCGCAGCATCGACTCGTTGATGTCGAGCACTGTGACATGGGTTTCGGAGCCCCCCGCCTCCAGGCAGCGGAAGGCGATGTCGGCGGTGCCGCCGGCCACGTCGAGATGGTGGAAAGGCCGGTTGCGCGGTGGCCGCAGCATCGAGATGAGATGCGACTTCCAGGCGCGGTGGAGCCCGCCCGACATCAGGTCGTTCATCAGGTCGTAGCGTTTCGCCACGGAGCGGAACACGTCGTCGACACGCCCCTGCTTCTCGTCGAGCGCAACCTGCTCGAACCCGAAATGCGTGCTGGTCTCGTCCTTCGATCGCTCGGCCGAACTCATGTCACCATCCTCTTGCGCGAGCGTCATAGCGAAAGCCGGCACGGATCGCCATGTGCCGGGTTAGGCAGGTGCATGACGATCGGGTGGCGGATGCCGCTCTTGTCATGTAGGCGCCGTCCCCGATCCAGAGCCTCGCCCCCCTCCATGCCCGAACTGCCCGAAGTCGAAACCGTCCGTCGCGGTCTTTCCCCCGTCATGGTGGGCGCGACGTTCTCCCGTGTGACCCTGCGCCGGCCGAACCTGCGGTTTCCCTTCCCCGAGCGCTTCGCACAGCGGCTCGAAGGCGCCACGGTGACCGATCTGGCGCGACGGGCGAAATATCTCACCGCCGGTCTCGACACCGGGGAGACGCTGATCCTGCATCTCGGCATGAGCGGGCGCTTCGACGTGGCCTTGCCGGACGGCCGTAACGTCTCGCCGGGAGATTTCTACCTCGAAGGGGCGCTCGGCAACGCCAAGCACGATCATGTGGTGATGGCGATGTCGAACGGCGCCACCGTCACTTACAACGACGCGCGACGTTTCGGCTTCATGGACCTCGTGCCGACCCTGGACCTCGCCGGCTGTAAGCATTTCGCCGCGATGGGGATAGAGCCGCTGAGCGAAGCCATGAGCCCGGAGAGCCTGGCGCTCCTCTTCCGCAACAAGATCACGCCGCTGAAGGCCGCTCTCCTCGATCAGCGGCTGATTGCTGGTCTCGGCAACATCTATGTCTGCGAAGCGCTTCACCGCGCGGGACTGCACCCCGAATTGCCGGCGGGAATCCTGGCAAAGGAAGACGGGCGGCCGACGACGAAAGCGCGGTTGCTCGCGCGGATGATCCGCGACGTACTCACCGAGGCCGTCGCCGCCGGCGGGTCCACCCTGCGCGACTACGCCCATACCGATGGCGGGTCGGGCTCGTTCCAGCATGCGTTCCGGGTCTATGACCGCACGGGCGAGCCCTGCACCACGAAAGGCTGCGGCGGCACCATCGCGCGGATCGTGCAATCGGGACGGTCGACCTTCTACTGTGCCACCTGTCAGCCTGCGAAGCCCGGCAAACCTACTGTTCGCCGGGCCTGACTCGGTATTACCAGCCGCGACGCTCTTCCGGATCCGGCTTGCGCCCCTGCGGGGTCAGCCCGTCGATGACGCCCGGAAGCGCTTGTGCAAGTTGCGACAGCAGATCATCGCGGGAGAGCCCGGTGCGGCTCTGCAACGTGTTCACTGTGTCCGAACCGAGGGCGTCCGCGAGCCGGTTCGGCTCCACGGGCTGGTTCTGTCCATGCCCGATCCAGGAACCGATGGCGTCGCCGAGACCGCCCCGCTGGAGCCGGTCGATCAACCCGTCGAACCCACCGAGATCGTCGCCCTGCTCCTGGTCGAGGCGGCTGTAAGGCCCCGCGCCGGAGGAATGGCCCTGATCGCGAGAGCCCTGGTAGCCCTGGCCGCCGCCGGGTCCGTCGAGCATCCCCGACAGGTCGCTGAAATCGCCTTCGGGCGACGATCCGCGCGATCCGCCGCCATGGCCGCCCCGGTCTCGGCCCTCATTGTACGGGTCTTGATTGAAGCCGCCCTGGTCGCCGTCGTCATAGGGTTCGGGCGGCCCGCGCCGGCCTTGCTCCATATCCGGCGGGCCGCCCCGACCGCCGCCGAGGATATCGCTCAAGCCGCCGCCGCCCTTCTGCAGAAGCAGCATCAGCAAAGCCTGGACGATGGGCGACAGGGAGCCTCCGAGCGCGCCGCCACTGGAACCGCCGCCTTGCTGGTGATCGCTGCCCCGGCCGCCTCCGAGGACGTTACCGAGCACACCGCCGATGACCTGATCGAGCAATCCCATGGTTGTTCCTCCTGAGCAGCGAGCCTTGACGGCGAATTCTATTCCCGGCGTCCGCCGGTCCCGGCGCGGTCGCGCGCGGGCAGATGATCGAGTGGGTTGGTCCGAGAGGTCTTTCCGTCATCCTCGGTGACAGCCGTCGAGGGGCGGATGGCGCTCGGCGGCTTCACGTCGCCGATGGGCTTCGAACCGGCTGTCTCGCCCGATCGGGTTTCGGACGGCACGTCGGCAGCCGTCGGTTGGTCGCGACGATCGGAGATCGCCTGGGCGGGCGCGGTCTGCACCAGGAGGATTCCGGCAGCGAGGAGCAGGCTCGCCCGGATAAGAGGTTCCTTGCGCATGGGATCGCTCCGTCGGTTCGAGGCATGGGGGCGACAGGTGAAGGGCCGCCGTCACATGCTTCTCCAAGCCCGAGCCTAGGCCGGGGGTTCCGACGACGATGCGTGTTTCAGTCGCGCTTGCGCCCGCCACCGCCCTTGTATTTCGGCTTCTGGCCGCCGAGCCCCTGCGTCGAACGCGGCTTCGGCCGCTCGGCCCAGAGCGGCGCCTCGCCCCCGACCGGTAGTTCCCGGTCGGTACCCGGCCCCATATTGTCGAGGCTCGGCTTCGAGATGCGACTCCGCTTCGCGCCGTACTTTCCGGCATCGCGCTCCACGTCACCCTGGCGCGCCATTGGATCATCCGAGAGCAGGAGTTCCGTCGCCTGCAGGCGCTTGAGCTCGTCGCGCAGGCGCGCCGCTTCCTCGAAATCGAGATCGGCGGCGGCCGTGCGCATGCGTTTCTCGAGATCCGCGATGACGGCCTTGAAGTTATGGCCGATGGTGACGGCGTCCTTGGCGAGCCCGGTATCCACCTTGACGTGGTCGCCCTCGAAGACACTGCTGAGAATGTCGGAGATGCCACGCTTCACACTCTGCGGCGTGATGCCGTGCTCCTCGTTATAGGCGAGTTGCTTCAGGCGGCGACGCTCGGTCTCCGCCATGGCCCGCTCCATCGAGCCGGTGATGTTGTCCGCGTAGAGGATGCAGCGCGCATCGGCATTGCGTGCGGCGCGGCCGATGGTCTGGATCAGCGAGGTCTCGGAGCGCAGGAAGCCTTCCTTGTCGGCGTCGAGGATCGCCACGAGTGCGCATTCCGGGATGTCGAGGCCCTCGCGCAGCAGGTTGATGCCGATGAGCACGTCGAACGCCCCGAGCCGCAGGTCGCGGATGATCTCGATCCGTTCCAGCGTGTCGATGTCCGAATGCATGTAGCGCACGCGGACGCTGTTCTCGTGCAAATACTCGGTCAGGTCCTCGGCCATGCGCTTGGTGAGCGTGGTCACCAGGGTGCGGTAGCCGGCCTGGGCCACTTCGCGCACTTCGCCCAGCAGATCGTCGACCTGCGAACGGGCAGGGCGGATCTCGATGACCGGATCGACGAGGCCGGTGGGGCGGATGACCTGTTCGGCGAAGACGCCGCCGGTCTGCTCCATCTCCCATTTCGCCGGGGTCGCCGAGACGTGGACCGATTGCGGCCGCATGGCGTCCCATTCCTCGAACCGGAGCGGGCGGTTGTCTAGGCAGGAGGGCAGGCGGAAGCCGTATTCGGCCAGCGTCGCCTTGCGGCGAAAGTCGCCCTTATACATGCCGCCGATCTGCGGAACCGTGACATGGCTTTCGTCGGTGAAGACGATGGCATTGTCGGGCAGGTATTCGAACAGCGTCGGCGGCGGCTCGCCGGGCTTGCGGCCGGTGAGGTAGCGCGAATAGTTCTCGATGCCATTGCAGGCGCCCGTCGCCTCGATCATCTCGATGTCGAAGGTGCAGCGCTGCTCGATCCGCTGTGCCTCGATGAGCCGGCCCATCTTGGTCAACTCGTCGACCCGGAGCTTCAGCTCGGTCTTGATGCCCTTGATCGCCTGCTGGAGCGTCGGGCGTGGCGTAACGTAGTGCGAGTTGGCGTAGACCTTCACGAATTTCAGGTCGTTGATCTTCTTACCGGTGAGCGGATCGAATTCGGTGATCGACTCGATTTCGTCGCCGAACAGGCCGATGCGCCAGCCGCGATCCTCCAAGTGGGCGGGCCAGAGTTCGATCACGTCGCCACGCACTCGGAAGGTGCCGCGGGCGAAATCGGACTGGATGCGCTTGTATTGGAGAGCCACGAGGTCGGCGACCAGTTGGCGCTGCTCGATCCGCTCGTTCAGCGACACCGTGAACGACATGGCGGTGTAGGTCTCCACCGAGCCGATACCGTAGATGCACGAGACCGACGCGACGATGATGACGTCGTCGCGCTCGAGCAGAGCGCGGGTGGCCGAGTGGCGCATCCGGTCGATCTGCTCGTTGATCGAGGATTCCTTCTCGATGAACGTATCGGAGCGCGGCACATAGGCCTCGGGCTGGTAGTAATCGTAGTAGGAAACGAAATACTCCACCGCGTTGTCGGGGAAGAAGCTCTTGAACTCGCCGTAGAGCTGCGCCGCCAGCGTCTTGTTCGGCGCCAGGATCAGGGCGGGGCGCTGCGTCGCCTCGATGATCTTGGCCATGGTGAAGGTCTTGCCGGAGCCGGTGACGCCGAGCAGCACCTGATCGCGCTCGTTCTTATTCACCCCTTCCACCAGTTCGGCGATGGCGCGCGGCTGATCGCCCGCCGGCTCGAACTCGGATTTCAACGTGAAGGCGAGGCCGCCCTCGGATTTCTTCGGCCGCTCCGGGCGATGCGGCGCCCAGGTCTTGCCGTCCCGGAACAGCGGGTTGCCTTCGGTGAGGAGGCGCGACAGGGCGTCCACCGTGGCGGACACGCCGTCACTGGCCAGCGAACCCTCATCCTCGTTCGCCAGCGCCTCGGGTGCCGGACCGTCTTCCGGCGGCGTGATCCCCAACGCCTGCGCAAGGCGTGGGTCGACCTCGGCCGCATCGCCGAGGGTGAACCCGGCCTGCGGCGCTTCACCGAAACCGCCGGGGGGCGATGCGGCTTTCTTGGGCCTGCCGGGCTTCTTCGGCGGAGCCGGCGGCGTGGGATTCTCCACGGCGGGCAGCCGGTTGCGGTTGAGCGCCGGGCTCAGCAGGGCCGCCAGATGCTCGTCGAGCGGTTTCAGCTCGGGCTTCGAAGCCTTCGCCGAGGAGACGCGGGGTTTGTTCGCAGGAGGCATGGGTGGAATATGGCCCCGCGGAACGAAAGGGGAAAGGGCGGCCCATCGCTTCGCGACGATCAGGAGCGAGACCCATCATGACGACGACGTCGAACCCGATCCATCCGCAGGCGCGGATCGGCCATGTCCATCTCAAGGTCGCGAATCTCGACCGAGCGCTGGCCTTTTATTGCGGAGTGCTCGGCTTCACCCTGAAGGCTCGCTATGGCACCCAGGCCGCCTTCATAGCCGCCGGGGACTACCACCACCATATCGGGCTCAACACGTGGGAGAGCGAAGGCGGCAGCCCGCCAGCGCCCGGCACGACCGGCCTGTTCCACCTCGCCATACTCTACCCGACGCGGGCAAGCCTGGCCGACGCACTGCGCCGACTCGACGAAGCCGGCATCGCCCTCGACGGCGCCAGCGACCATGGTGTCAGCGAAGCGCTCTACCTGCGTGATCCCGACATGAACGGTGTCGAACTCTACCGGGACAGACCGGAAGCGGACTGGCCGCGTGACGCGGAGGGCGGCCTCACCATGTTCACCCGCCGCCTCGACCTCGCCGATCTCCGCGCGGCTGGAGAGCATTCATGAGGAGCGGCAAACCGTTAGGCGGCAACCCTCCGGTGTGCTACCTGCTTATTCAGACGGTGCCACCCTCGGTGAGGGTGGCTGAGGCGAGCATGACGGCACCAGACCGTCGCCGCCTCGACGCCCCTCGCTCGAGCAAGGCCGAAGGCCGCGGGAGCGCGCCGGCGGCGGGTGGAAATGAGTAGCGATCCCACCTGTCCCATTGCCTGATGCGAGCGAACTTATGAAAATCCGGACCGGCTACACGATCGGCTACGACACGTTCGGCCCGACGCCGATCACCTTGATGCTCAACGTCCATCCCTCGCGCGCGGGAGACCTGCTGACACCGGAGACGATGACGATCGAGCCGCCGGTGGAGGCCCATAGCTACCTCGATCCGTTCGGCAACGTCTGCACCCGCATCCTTGCCCCCGGTGGCCGAATCACGGTGTCGGCCGATTTCATGATCGAAGATTCCGGCGAGCTGGACGAGCTCGTACCCGAGGCGAAACAGCATCCGGTGCAGGATCTGCCGGACGACGTCATGCCGTTCCTGCTCGGCAGCCGCTACTGCGAGACCGACAAGCTCTCGAACATCGCCTGGGGTCTATTCGGGACCACACCCGAGGGCTGGGCACGGGTCCAGGCGATCCACGATTTCGTGCATCGGCACATCAAGTTCGATTACCAGAAGGCCGACGCCACCCGTACGGCCTACGAGGCCTATACCCAGAAGATCGGCGTCTGCCGCGACTTCACCCATTTGGCCGTGGCCTTCTGCCGCTGCATGAACATCCCGGCGCGGTACTGCACCGGCTATCTCGGGGATATCGGCGTGCCCGTGGTGCCGCCGGGTGACTTCTCGGCTTGGCTCGAAGTCTATCTCGACGGGCGCTGGTTCACCTTCGACGCCCGCAACAACAAGCGCCGCATCGGCCGCATCCTCATCGCGCGCGGCCGCGACGCCACCGACGTGGCGATCTCCACGAGCTTCAGCACGGCCCTGCTCGCGAGCTTCGACGTGCATACCGACGAGATCAGCGAGACCGGTGAACTGACACCCGTCGCCTGAAGCGGATCCGCGCCGGATCGACATCCGGCCTCCCGCGTTCCGATAGACACATTCCCTCCTCGGCCGGTCCCTCCTTCGGATGGGCCGAGGAGGAATGCACCTCTATTGGAGACAGCATGTCGGACAGGATCAAGGGTACGGCGCTCATCGCCGGTGCGAGCGGCATCGTCGGCAACAACCTCGCCCGTCACCTCGTCGCCGAGGGCTGGAACGTCCTGGGTCTGGCGCGCCGGCCCGTGGATATCGAGGGTGTGACCCCGGTGACGGCGGACCTCACCGATCCTGCTTCCCTGCTGGCGGCCTTGTCGGACCTCGCGCCGACGCATGTGTTCATCACCACCTGGATGCGGCAGGCGACCGAGGCCGAGAATTGCCGCGTCAACGGCGCCATGGTGCGCAACCTCCTCGACGCCCTGCAATCCGCTCCGTTGCGCCACGTGGCCCTGGTGACCGGCCTCAAGCATTATCTCGGACCCTTCGAAGCCTACGGGAAGGGCACGCTGCCGCAGACGCCGTTTCGCGAGGACCAGGACCGCCTGCCGGTGGAGAATTTCTACTACGTACAGGAGGACGAGGTCTTCGCTGCCGCCAAGCGCCAGGGATTCGGCTGGAGCGTGCACCGTCCGCACACCATCGTCGGCTATGCCCTCGGCAACGCCATGAACATGGGTGTGACGCTGGCCGTCTACGCCTCTCTGTGCCGCGAGACCGGACGTCCGTTCCTGTTCCCGGGCTCGCCGCAGCAATGGAACGGCCTGACCGACGTCACCGATGCGCGGCTGCTGGCCCGTCATCTCGCCTGGGCTTCCACCGATCCCGCCGCGGCGAACACCGCGTTCAACGTGGTCAACGGCGACGTCTTCCGCTGGTCGTGGATGTGGGGCCGCATCGCGGAATGGTTCGGCCTCGAACCGGCTCCCTATCCCGGCTCGCCGACCCCACTCGAGGAGCAGATGGCGCAGGACGGGCCGGTCTGGGCCGAGCTGGCGAAGCGCCATGGCTTGGTCGAGTCCGATCTCGACCGTCTCGCCTCCGCATGGCACACCGATGCGGATCTCGGCCGTCCGATCGAGGTTGTCACCGACATGGCGCGCAGCCGCCGGCTCGGCTTCCTCGATTATCAGCCCAGCGACGACAGCTTCCTCGACCTGTTCGGCCGGCTGCGGGCCGAAAAAGTCATTCCCTGAGACAGCATTCACTGAGACAGAAAGTGACGATGCAATCCGAAACGCCGGCCTCGCCCACCCCAGCGCTTCCAGAACTCGACTCGGAGACCCTGGCCTTCGCGGGCCGGGTCTTTCAATACGCGCGAGCGGGGCATGTGGACGAGTTGGCGGAACTGTTCGCACAGGGGCTCCCGGCGAACCTCCTCAACGATAAGGGCGACAGCCTGCTGATGCTGGCCGCCTATAACGGGCAGGTCGAGACCACGCGCCTCATCCTCGACAACGGTGGCGACCCCGAACTCTCCAACGACCGCGGACAGACGCCACTCGCCGGCGCAGCCTTCAAGGGCGACATGGCCATCGTCGAGCTGTTGCTGGAGAAGGGCGCCACTATCGACGGCACCGGAACCGGTACGCGTACGGCGCTGATGACGGCGGCCATGTTCAACCGCACCGAAATGGTGGAACTGCTCCTGTCGAAAGGCGCCGACCCAACCAAGCGCGACGGAAACGGGCAGAGCGCCGCCGATCTCGCCCGCTCCATGATTGCTGCGGATACCCCGTTTCAGCTCGAGGCCGTCGAACGACTCGCCCGACTCGTGATCGATTGAGCCGGGTTTTCATGATTCACCAGGGGCGAAGCGGCATGACATCTCGGCTTTCGATCGCGCGCGCGTCCTCCCTGTCCCTGCTGGCCGGCACGCTGACGCTCACTCCAAGTGCGCACGCCGAGGAATGGCCGATGTTCGGCCGCGACCATACCAACCGGCATTTCTCGCCGCTCACAATCATAGACCGAGGCAACGTCGCCAAGCTGCGCCCGGCCTGGATCTTCCAGACAGGGATCACCGGCTACTTCCAGGCCGAGCCGGTGGTGGTGGACGGCGTGATGTATCTCTCCACCACTCAGAACCACGTGGCTGCCCTGGAGGCGAAGACCGGCCGGGTGATCTGGACCTACACCCACAAGGCCCGGACGGAGAAGATCTTCGGCCCGCCCTCGAATCGCGGTGTCGCAGTCTCGGGCGGCAAGGTCTTCGAGGCGACCATGGACGGGCGGGTCATCGCTCTCGAGGCCAAGACCGGAAAGGTCTTGTGGGACCATGAGGCCGTCCGCCCGGAGGAGGGCGAGTCCGAAACCGCCTCCGATCTCGCCGGAACGCTCGGCGCGGGTGCGATCCAGGGATCGAGCCGGCTCGGGTTCAAGATGCCGCCCCTCGTGGCCGACGGGCTCGTCATCGTCGGCGTGGCCGGGGCCGGTTACGGCCTCCACGTGGAGGACGAGAAGGGCGGGCTCGACGGCGGCGCCGTGGTCGGGATCGAAGGCGGCTACGGACGCCGCGGCTGGCTCGCCGCTTACGATGCGGCCACCGGCGAGGAGCGCTGGCGCTGGTACGTCACCAAGGAGGATGGCTGGGAAGGCGGCTTCGCCGAGAAGACCGCCGATGGGGTGCCGCTCAACCGCGACATCGCCGCCGAGAAGGCGGCCGCCCCCCGGCAGAGGGAGGCCTGGAAGGTCGGCGGTGGCTCGCTCTGGATGACCCCGGCCTACGATGCCGATCTCGGCCTGATCTATGTCGGCACGGGCAACCCCGCACCGCAGAATTTCGGCCTCTCACGGCCTGGCGACAACCTCTACACGATGAGCCTCGTTGCGCTCGACGTGAAGACCGGCACGCTGCGCTGGTACTATCAGCAGGTCCCGCACGACGAATGGGGCTACGACGTCGCGAGCCCGCCCTTCCTTCTCGATTACCCGACGCCCAAAGGGCCGGTAAAGGCGGTCGCAGAGGCGAGCAAGACCGGCTGGCTCTACGTTCACGACCGGGCGACCGGCACGCTCCTCGGCAAGTCCGCGCCGCTGACCACGCAGAAGAACCTCTACGCACCGCCCACAGAAACCGGAACCGTGGTCAGCCCCGGTCCCCTCGGGGCGATCTCCTGGCATCCGGTCGCCTTCGATCCGACAACGAGCATGGCCTACGCCCAGGTCCGGCACGGCGCGACCACCTACACGGTGAGGACCGTCCCGGCATCGAATGGCAGGCCGCAGATCCGCTTCACCGAAACGAGCGAGGCGAAGGGAGAGCCCTCCTTCAGCACGCTCACGGCCATCGACCTCGCCAAGGGCGGCGCGATCAAGTGGTCGGTCAAGGCGGGAAGCCGCCTTTCCGGCGGCACGCTCGCTACCGCCGGCGGTCTCGTTTTCTCCGGTGAGGAAGACGGACATCTCGACGCCCATGACTCTGCCACTGGCGAGATGCTGTGGCGGTTCCAGTGCGGCGCCGGGATCGGCGGGCCGCCGATCACCTATTCACTGGACGGCCGGCAATACGTGGCCGTGGCGGCCGGCGGAGCTTCGTTCACCAAGGGCTCGGGCTTCGGCACCGGCGACGCGCTCATCGTGTTCGCCCTGCCGGACTGACGGGCTCTCGTCATTTTGCATGCTTGCCTCGACGGACTTCACATCGCCTTTAAAAGCGTGGCGCATTCGGCCGCGGCGACGCCATGCCGAACCTCCCTCCTGCAAGCTTGGCCTGCAAGGCTACGAACCACCGTGGTAGGGGTTCGAGAATCGGCATGATCGAGGAGACGGCGTACGACGGACGCCAGCTTGCGATGACCGGGCGAAGCGTATTTGCCCAATGGCGGGAAGCGATCACATGAACCCCAACACCCGGCGCTGGCTCATCAGTAGCGTCTTCGGCCTGTTCGTGGGCTGGGCGATCGGCGGGGTGATCTTTCCCGCCCTGACCGCCCTCATCGGTATGATGGTCCGACCCAACCCCGGAATTCGGGATGCCGCCATACCCTTGCCGGGACCGGCTTTAGACATGCTGCCTTTCCTCGCCATCGGTCTTCAGGCCGCCGTGGTGATCGCCGTGACGCTCCTCCTTGCCCGCGTGGGCGATGAGCGTCGACGCATCGGCTGGGGCTGCCTCGCCGTCGGGGGTGCCATCCTGCTGAACGGTATCGTCCTCCTGGCGGTCACGGGCGTCCTGGGCTGGCTTCTCGATCGGAACCCTGGCGGCGCCAGCGGTGATGAAGCGAGCGTCGGCTTCTTCCTGTTGCTGTTGAGCCTGCCCTACGCCCTGCTCTGCATCGCGCTGCTGGCGGGCGGGGCGGTAATTCTGCGCAAGCGCCCGCCTTCGCCGGCGCAGGGAGGAACGGGACGGTCCGGACTGTGATCAGGGCGTGACGACCTCCGCCACCCCTCAAGCGGCTCACCTTTTCGCCGCCGGTCGGATGTGACAGGAGGACACAGGCGGCGTGCCGCTTGCATTGGCCGGCCGAGATCACGGGAGCCCGCACCACCCCATGTCGACCGATGTTTCCGAGACGCGACAGCCCACCGACCGCGGCTCTCCCGTAGTTCGCACGATCGCGATGCCCGCGGACACCAATCCGGCCGGGGATATTTTCGGCGGGTGGCTGATGGGGCAGATGGATCTGGCGGCGGGCAACGTGGCCGCGCGGCGGGCGCGGGGCCGCTGCGCCACGATCTCCGTCGATGCCATGACCTTCCATCGCCCTGTCATCGTCGGCGACGAGGTCAGCATCTATGCCTGGATCGTGAAGGTCGGCCGCACCTCGCTTCGCATCCAGGTCGAGGTCTGGCGCCGCGAGCGCGAAGGCGAGACCACCATGAAGGTGACGGAAGGCCTGTTCACCTTCGTCGCCATCGGCAGCGACCGCCGTCCGAGGCCGATCCCGCCGGAAGTGGAAGAGACCTGGGAGGTGTGAGGTTCGCTCCCGCCGGGAATGAGCGGGACCGACTCACCACCACGACGTGCCGCGTACCAATTCGCCGACGTCGAGATGGTGGGCGATGGAGGCGCCGATATCCGCAAAGGTTTCCCTACGCCCGAGTGACCGGGCGGAAAGACCGGGACCGAAGGCCAGAACCGGCACCTGTTCGCGGGTGTGCTCCGTCCCCGGCCATGTCGGGTCGTTGCCATGGTCGGAAGTGACGATGCAGACATCGCCCTCCGCGAGCTCCGCATGGATCTCGGGCACGCGCGCATCGAAGCGCTCCAGCTCGGCGGCGTAGCCGGGCACATCGCGGCGGTGGCCGTATTCCGTGTCGAAATCGACCAGGTTCAGGAAGACCAGCCCGCCATCGGGGAGGGTGCAGAACGCGGCCAGCGCCGCATCGAGGCAGGCGGCATTGCCGGCCGGTTTGATCTCGCGGCCTGTGGCGCGGTGGGCGAAGATGTCGCCGATCTTGCCGACGCTGACCACGACGCGTCCCCGCTCGCTCAAGCGGTCGAGGAGGGTCTCGCCCGGCGGCTGCGTGGCGAAATCCCTACGATTCGCCGTGCGCCGGAAACCGGTCTCCTCCGAGCCGAGGAAGGGGCGGGCGATGACTCGGCCGATCCGGTAGGGGTCGCAGATCTCGCGGGCGGTCCGACAGAGCTCGTAGAGCCGGTCCAGCCCGAACGATTCCTCGTGAGCGGCGATCTGGAAGACGCTGTCGGCCGAGGTGTAGCAGATCGGCTTACCCGTCCGGACATGCTCTGCCCCGAGGCGCTCGACGATCGGGATGCCGGCGGCGTGGCAATCGCCGAGGATACCGGGGAGTTCGCCCCGTTCGATCAGCATTTGAGTGAGGGCAGGAGGGAAGGCCGGCACCCTGTCGGGGAAGTAGCCCCATTCCTCGGTGACGGGGGCGCCCGCGATCTCCCAATGGCCGGAGGGTGTATCCTTGCCGGGCGCGGTCTCGACGGCATGGCCGTAGGCCCCATCGACCGGACCGGATGGCTCGAGACCGGGCGGGATGCGGCCGCTCGCCCCCTCGGCGGCGAGACCGAGGCCGAGACGCGTCAAATTCGGCAGAGCGAGGGGGCCGCCTCGCAGGCCCTCGCGATCGCCCACACCGGCGGTGCAGGCTTCCGCGATATGGCCAAGCGTGTCCGAGCCCTCGTCGCCGTAGCGGGCAGCGTCCGGCCCTCCGCCGATGCCGACCGAATCGAGGACGATGAGGAAGACGCGCGCCATGGGTCCCGTCGTGTTCAGGCCGGGACCACGTCTTCGGTGGTGGCGCTGTTGAGCTCGAAGGCGGCAGCGAACAGGGCCTTCGTGTACTCGGTCTGCGGCCGGGCGAAGATGGCCTCCGCCGGGCCTTCCTCCACGACCTTGCCGTTCTGCATCACCAGCACGTAGTTCGCCAACGCGCGCACGACCTTCAGATCGTGACTGATGAAGAGGTAGGCGAGCTTGCGCTCCTTCTGCAGGTCGCGGAGCAGGGTGACGATCTGAGCCTGAACCGACCGATCCAGGGCCGAGGTCGGTTCGTCGAGGACGACGAAGCGCGGTTTCAGCACCATGGCGCGGGCGATGGCGATGCGCTGGCGCTGGCCGCCGGAGAACTCGTGCGGATAGCGATCCATCGTCGCCGGATCGAGACCGACATCGGTCAGTGCCTTGGCGACCACAGCGCGCCGCTCCGTGCGCGACGTCACCGCCCCCTGCACGACGAGGCCCTCGGCGACGATGTCGGCCACCGTCATGCGCGGCGAGAGCGAGCCGTAGGGGTCCTGGAAGACCACCTGCATGTCGCGCCGGAACGGTCGCATCGCTCCGGGGCCGAGCCCGGCGATGGACTGGCCGAGGAAGACGATAGGGCCCTCGCTGCCGGTGAGGCGCAGCAGGGCGAGCCCCAAAGTGGTCTTGCCCGATCCCGATTCCCCGACGATCCCGATCGTCTCCCCTTCGCGCACGGCGAGGGACACACCATCCACCGCTTTCACGTGGAAGGTGGTGCGCCGGAGAAGCCCCTCGCGGACCGGGAACCACACCTTGAGCGGACCGGCTTCGAGCAGGCGCGGAGCGTCGTCCGCAACCGGGTTCGCACGCCCCTTCGGCTCCGAGGCGAGCAGGCGCTGGGTATATTCGTGTTTGGGTCTGGCGAAGATCTCGTCCACCGGCCCCGCTTCGACGATGCGGCCGGCGAGCATCACGCAGACCCGCGAGGCGATGCGCTGCACGATGCCGAGATCGTGGGTTATGAACAACATCGACATGCCAAGGCGCTTCTGCAAATCGGCCAGGAGCGTGAGGATCTGCGCCTGGACGGTGACGTCGAGGGCGGTGGTCGGCTCGTCCGCCACCAGCAGGTCCGGCTCGCAGGCGAGCGCCATGGCGATCATCACGCGCTGGCGCTGCCCCCCCGACAATTCGTGCGGATAGGCGCCCATGCGCCGCTCGGCGTCGCGGACGCCGACGAGTTCGAGTAATTCGAGAATGCGGACCCGGGCCTTGCGGCCGGACAGGCCGCGATGAATCTCCAGAACCTCGCCGATCTGCCGCTGGATCGTGTGCAGCGGATTGAGCGAGGTCATCGGCTCTTGGAACACCATGGTGATGTCGGCACCGCGGATCTTACGCAGCTCCGGCTCCGGCAAGGCCAGAATGTCCCGTCCCTTGAACAGGATGCGACCGCCGGGATGGACGGCGCTGCCATCGAGGAGACGCAGGATCGACAGAGCCGTCACCGACTTGCCCGACCCGGACTCGCCGACCAGGGCCACGGTCTCGCCCTTGTGAATCGTGAAGCTCACGCGATCCACTGCCAGCGTCTCACGCTCACGCGAGCGAAAGGCGACCGACAGGTCTTGGACGTCGAGCAGCGTGTCAGTCATCGAGGGAAGGGCACCGGGTCCGCGGAGAGGGGAAGCCGAGGCTCTTATAGCGCGGCGCGATGAGATCGGCGAACGGCGATTGATCCGGCGCCAGACGCCATTACAAACGCCCCGTGACATCCCTCCGCAGCCTGATCCTCGCCTGTTGTCTCCTCGCCGCCGCGCCGGCCTCGGCCGAGGTGGCGACCGAAACCGTGGAGCAGGCGCTCTGCCGCCTCATCGAGGATTCGGCCAGGGTGCGCGGCTTGCCCGTGCCGTTCCTGACACGGCTGATCTGGCGGGAAAGCAGTTTTCGCGTCACGGCCGTGAGCCCGGTGGGCGCGCAGGGTGTTGCGCAGTTCATGCCGGGAACGGCACGCGAGCGCGGGCTGACCGACCCGTTCGATCCCGAACAGGCGATCCCGCACGCCGCCCATCTCCTCGCCGACCTCAATCGCCAGTTCGGAAATCTCGGCCTCGCGGCCGCGGCCTATAACGGCGGCGCGGGCCGGGTCTCGGGCTGGCTCGCCGGAACGGGCGGCCTGCCCGCCGAGACGCGCGCCTATGTCATGGCGATCACCGGTGCACCGGCCGAGGATTGGCGCGGGGGCGCGGCCGTCAACGGAGCCGAGGGGGAGGCAGAAGCCCCCAAGAAGGAATCATCGAAGGCGGAAGCGCCGAAGACCTGCCTGCAGGTCACCGCCGCGTTGCGGATACCCTCACGCGGCGATCGCTTTGCCCTCGGCGGCAACGAGGGGCCGGCCGCCCCTTGGGGCATTCAGCTCGCCGGAAATTTCTCGAAATCCCTCGCCCTCCAGAGCTTCTCCCGCACCCGGAAACTCTACGCCGGCGTGATCGGCGAGGTGCGGCCGATGATCATCGGGACGCGCCTGCGCAGTCGCGGCACGCGCGCCTTCTACCGGGTCCGCATCCCGGCCGAGAGCCGGGCGGCGGGCGATATCCTGTGCAGCCGCATCCGCAAGGTCGGAGGCGCCTGCATCGTGCTGCGCACCTGAATCCGAAAAACCCTTCTTCCGGTCATGAATCCGCCGTGCGGCACGTGTCATTCGGGTCTTCGTTTCCCCGTTTGAGAGATGCATGACCCGCGCCTTCGCCGCCTTCGCCACTCTCGCCTGCCTCGCACTGGCCGCCCTCGGGGTCACGGCCTGTTCGCCCCTCGCCCTCTTCGATGCCATCGGCCCGCGCGACCAAGGCGGCCGGCTCGCCCAGAAGAGCGCCGCCTTCGGCACCCATCCGCGGCAGCGCCTCGATGTCTTCACGCCCGTCGGCGGCGCGGCGGATGCGACGGTCTTGGTTTTCTTCTATGGCGGCTCGTGGAAATCGGGCGCGAAGGACGATTACGAATTCGTCGGTCAGGCCTTGGCGGCCCAGGGTTTCGTCACCGTCATCCCCGATTACCGGGTCTACCCGGAAGTGCGGTTCCCCGACTTCCTCGACGATGGTGCCGCCGCCATCGCCTGGGTCCGCGACAACATCGCCGAATATGGTGGCGACCCGCGCCGCATCGTTCTCGCGGGCCATTCGGCCGGGGCCTACAATGCCCTGATGCTTGGGCTCGATCCGCGCTACCTGCGCAAGGTGGGGGTCGACCCGAAGGTGATCCGGGCCGTGGCCGGTCTATCCGGCCCCTATGACTTCCATCCTTTCGACCAGGACACCTCGCGGGACGTGTTCGGACAGGCGCCCGATCCGGCGGCGACGCAGCCGATCACCTTCGCCGGTCCTCATTCGCCCCCAGCCTTCCTCGCCAGCGGAGACAACGACACCATCGTGCGCCCGCAGAATACCCAGAGCCTCGCGGCGCGGCTGCGCGCGGTGCGCGTGCCGGTGCAGGAGCGGATCTATCCCGGTCTCGACCATGCCGACACGCTTCTCGCCCTCTCGGTCACCTTCCGCTCGAAGGCGCCGGAACTGTCGGAAATGACGACATTCCTCAAGCAATATGCCGGCACTCAACAGCACGTTCGCTCGGTCTCGCGGTGGGACCGTTAGGCGAGCGCCGGATGACAGGGAGACGAGCCATGCGCGACGACGACACGGACCGGCCGAAGCGCACGGTCTCCCATACGATCGGCGAAAGCCTCGACACCCTCTCCCTCGACGAGATCGCCGAACGGATCGCCCTGCTGCGCGCCGAGATCGAGCGGCTGGAATCGGCCCGAACGGGCAAGAAGACCGCCCTGGACCGGGCATCCTCGATTTTCAAACTATAGGCGCGGAAGCTCCGGGCGGGGTCGCGCCCTCCCGCCTCATGGCATCCTCTTTCGCCCCCAGCCGGGCGATGTCGTCGGGCTCGACCGCCTCCAGTCCACGCGCGATCTTCAGCGCCCGCGTCGGCTCGCCGACCCGCATCACCAGGACGATGGTCTCGCGATCGGCGCAGCCGGGCTCGCCACAGGCGATTTCGTTGACGGCGAGGACGTCATCCTCGCCGAGCCCGAGACCCAGGCGAAGCTCGCCTTTGAGCCTCGCCGCATCGGCCGAGCGTGCGGCCGAGCGAGCGCGGGCATCCTTGAGGGAAAAGAACGCCATCAGGCGGCGGCACGCTGCCAGGCGGGAAACGGATCGGGCAGGGCGCGGTACGGCGCCGGATCGAACCGCGTCACATCCTCGGAACCGACCAGGCAGGCATCGAGTGCGGCGGTGATCGCCACGCGATCGAGGCCCGTTCCGATGAAGACGAGTTCCTGGCGGCGGTCGCCCCAGGGCTCACTCCAGGTCCGGGACAAATGGGTGCGCCACTCCGCATCCTCCGGCCAGCGGGCCTTCGGCACACAGGCCCACCACGCCCCCATCGGCGAGACCCGCGCGATGGCACCGGCAAGGGAGAATTCGCCGACCCAGTCCGGCCGCGTCGCCAACCAGAAATGCCCCTTCGCGCGGATGAGGCCCGGCCATGTGGTCTTGGTGAAAGCGTCGAATGCCTCGGGGGCGAAGGGACGGCGGGCGCGGTAGACGAAGGAGCCAATTCCGTATTCCTCGGTTTCGGGCACATGCTCGGCGGCGCCGTAGAGCTCCTTGAACCAAAGCGGGTGCTTCTGCGCCTTCTCTTCGCTGAACAGGCTGGTATCCAGAACCTGATCGAGCGCGACGCGGCCATGGGAAGCCTCGATGATGCGGGCATCGGCATTGAGTCCGCGTATTACCGAGCGGACCAGAGCGAGCTGATCCGCCCCGACATCACCCGCCTTGTTGACGACGACCACATCGGCGAATTCGATCTGCTCCACGAGAAGGTCAACGAGGGTCCTGGCATCCTCCTCTCCCGCGGTCTGGCCCCGGTCGCGCAGGAACGCCGTCGAACCGTAATCGCGCAGGAGACTCACCGCGTCGACCACGGTGACCATGGTGTCGAGGCGGGCGATATCGCTCAGCGCAGCCCCGTCTTCATCGCGGAAGGAGAAGGTGCTCGCCACCGGCAGCGGCTCGGCGATGCCCGTGCCTTCGATCAGGAGGTAATCGAACCGCCCTTCCTCCGCGAGCGTCCGGACTTCGGCCAGGAGGTCGTCCCGCAGCGTGCAGCAGATGCAGCCATTGGTCATCTCCACCAGGCGTTCGTCGGTGCGAGAGAGGTTGGCGCTGCCCTCGCGGATCAAGGCGGCGTCGATATTCACCTCACTCATGTCGTTGACGATCACGGCGACGCGTCGCCCCTCGCGGTTGTTGAGAATGTGGTTCAACAGCGTCGTCTTGCCGGCACCGAGAAAGCCGGAAAGGACGGTGACGGGGAGACGGTGATCGCGCTGGTTCATCGGACATCCATTATGTAATGTAATACCATTACAATTCGTGAGATCGTCCCTGTCAATCGCCGTTCGAAAATCTCTGTCCCCGGGTAGACAGAGGAGGGTCGAAAAGCGCGCTCCGCGTGTTAGGGGAGGGCCATCCCGGCAGAGTCGCGGCAAAGGTGCAGCCGCTGGCCGGCGATCGCCCGAGGATGGAATCCAGTGCGACCCTGGCGAGAAGGACCGGGAGACCGGCGAAGCTACCATCACGGCAACCTCAAAGAGGCGCTGATCGAAGCGGCGCGCCGGTTCATCGCCGAACGTGGTGTGGGCGGTTTCACCCTGGTGGATGCGGCTCGCCTCGTCGGCGTGACACCGGCCGCGCTCTATCGCCATTTCCGGGGTCGCGAAGCTCTGCTGGAGGAGGTGGCCGGCCGTGGCTTCACCGACCTCGCCGAGCGTCTGGCACGCTCACTCACCTCGCGCGGAACACCACTGGAGCGCTTCACCCGAATGGGGGAGGCCTATCTCGCCTTCGCGGAGGAAGAGCCCGGCTATTATGCCGCCATCTTCGAGACGCGTGGCGCCCCGATGACGGCGGAGCAAGCAGCCTCCGACGTCCCGCCGAGGCCCAGCCCCTTCGACCTTCTGCTTGAAGCGCTGAAATCGACGTTTCCGGATGGCTTCGGCGGAGTCGAGCCTCGTTTCGTCGCCCTGGAAGTCTGGGCCCTCTCGCACGGGCTCGCCACGCTCTCGGCCTCCGGCCATCTGCCGAAGGGGCCGGGCATGCCAGATAAATACGAGCTGTTACGCGCCGGCGTGCTGGCCCTCGTCCATGGCGCGGGTCGTCCCCGACACTCGGCCTGACACTCTCTGAAAACGACCCTTGAAACCACCACGTCGCGTTCGCAAGTAAATGTGGTTCACATTAACATCGGAGCTGTGAGCCGTGAGCTTTTCCTCGACCTCTCCCTGGGCCACCGGCAAAGCCTGCCGCAGCGGTCCGTTTCCCCGCCGCTCTTTCGAGATCGGAGCCGTCGTCGTCGCGTTCTTCTACTGGTGGCCGCTGGCGGCGGCCTACATCGCCTGGAAGGTGGCGGGTTACCCGGCATTGTCCGAACTGCGCGGCATGATCGGCCGCGGCTCTGATTGGCAGGCGGGCATGCGCAAATCGCGCTTTGCCCAGGCGTTCGAGGCCGCGGATCTGCGCGGCACCGGTAACCTCGCCTTCGACGATTACCGCCGCGCCGAGCTCGACCGGCTCAACGCCCAGCGCAAGGCGCTGCAGGAGGAGAGCCGCGCCTTCGCCGAGTTCGTAGAGGAACTGAAGCGCGCCAAGGACCGCGAGCAGTTCGACGCCTTCATGGCCAAGCGCAATACGAGCGGCCCGACGCAGAACGTCTGATCGATACCCCATCCGGGGTCACGGAGGGCTTCCGGCAGCGATGCCGGGAGCCCTTTTTCGTTCGTCCAGCGGCCCGATCAATCCTGCAGTTTCTTCAGGTGATGCAGGGCAATGAAATGCAGGCAGAAGCCGAGGATCAGCGCCGTCACGCTCACCGCACCCGGCTCGGTCTGGAAGAACCGCAGCGAGACGCTCCACGCCTCGGCGCGGGACAGGCGGTGGTCATACCCCTCGTAGAGCCGCATCCCCGGCAGGAAGAAGCCGACCATCACCAGGGACGCCCCGAGCGTGTTAAGGAACGTGGCGCGATAGCGGACCCGGTCGTTACGGGCGGACTTGCTCATGGGCGTGCTGTTTCGGATAAGTTTCATCGACGATCCGGACCACCCTGTTTGCCTCGCTCCGACGACCGGGACGCGCCCCCACCGCGTCATGGCCGCGCTTCTTTATCGGATTTTCATGCCCCGGGGGGCCATAAGGGCGGGAGTTCAAAAGTGCGTGGGGTCGGGCCGGTGCCGCTCGTGGCACGGTGGGCCGCTTCTTGGGGGAGTGAAGGCGATGGCGAATACGGACGTTACCGGCGCGGAGATCCGCGCGACGGTCACGGTGGTCGACCATCCCTTGGTCCAGCACAAGTTGACCCTGCTCCGACAGAAGGAGCGCTCGACCAAGGGCTTCCGCCAGATCCTCAACGAGATCGGGATGCTCCTCGCCTATGAGGTCACCCGCGACCTTCCCCTGGAGCGGGTGACGATCGAAACCCCAATCCAGGCGATGGAAGCGCCACAGATCGCGGGCAAGAAGCTGGTTCTCGCCCCGATCCTGCGCGCGGGCGTCGGCTTCCTCGATGGCATGCTCTCGCTGGTGCCCTCCGCGCGCGTCGCTCATGTCGGGCTCTATCGCGACCCCGAGACGCTTGAGGCGGTGGAATACTATTTCAAGGCACCGTCCGACCTCGCCGACCGCACCGTCCTCGTCCTCGACCCTATGCTCGCCACGGCCAATTCCGCCATCGCCGCCATCGACCTCCTGAAGCAGCGCGGCGCGCGCGACCTGCGCTTCGTCTGCCTTCTCGCCGCGCCGGAAGGCGTCGCCAAGCTCCAGGCGAGGCATCCCGACGTGCCGGTCTGGACCGCCTCCATCGACAGCCACCTCAACGACCACGGCTATATCGTGCCCGGCCTCGGGGATGCCGGCGACCGGATGTACGGCACCCGTTGAGACAGTCCTCGCTTACCAACTGCGCCCTTGCCAACCCGCCCTCCGGCCGCACATGACGGGTCACGCCAACCGGAGATGTGATGCGATGACCTCAAGCCCAGACCTGCCAGAGACCATGCGCCAGATCCGGTTCGCGGGAGCAGGTGGGCCGGACGTCCTGAGGCTCGAGACGGTGCCGCTGCCCCAGCCCGGTCCCGGCCAGGTGCTCATCGAAGTGGTCGCGGCCGGCGTGAACCGGCCCGACATCCAGCAACGCGAAGGCAAATATCCGCCGCCGAAGGGCGCCACCGAAATCCCGGGCCTCGAAGTCGCCGGCCGGATCGCGGCCCTCGGCGAGGGGGCTGAGGGCTTCGCCATCGGCGACGAGGTCTGCGCCCTCACCATCAGCGGCGGATATGCCGAATTCGCCGTGGCCGAGACCGGACAATGCCTGCCGCGCCCGGCTCCGCTCTCGCTGATCGAGGCCGCCGGACTGCCGGAGACCTATTTCACCGTCTACAGCAACGTTATCGAGCGCGGACGTCTGAAGCCGGGCGAAAGCTTCCTCGTCCATGGCGGATCGAGCGGCATCGGTTCTACGGCGATCCAGATGGCGAAGCTGCACGGCGCGCGGGTCTTCGCCACCGCCGGCTCGACCGAGAAATGCACGTTCTGCAAGGAGCTCGGCGCCGACGAGGCGATCAATTACCGCGAGACGGATTTTGCCGAGGAGATCAAGCGCCTCACCGAGGGCAAGGGCGTCGACGTCATCCTCGACATGGTGGGCGCGCCCTACCTCGCCCGCAACCTCGCCTCCCTGGCGATCGAGGGACGCCTCGTGCAGATCGCCTTCATGCAAGGCTACAAGGTCGAGAGCTTCAGCATGACGCCGATCATGATGAAGCGGCTTACATTCACCGGTGCGACCCTGCGGGCGCGTCCCAAAGCAGAAAAGGCGGCCATCGCCGAGGGCCTGCGTCGGGACATCTGGCCACTCCTCGCCGACGGCCGGATGAAGCCGATCATCCACGCCACCTTCCCCTTGGAGAAGGCGTCCGAGGCCCATGCGCTGATGGAGTCGAGCGCGCATCTGGGCAAGATCATGCTGACGACCGGGCGCTGAAGCAGGACTTCACCTCGATAGCGGTGCGGCTTTTCCGTCAGATGCCTTCGCCAGGGCCGATCGCGTCGGAACAGGGAGCTCAGCCGTCGCGTTCAAGTCACCAGATGGGACATCAATGTCTCAGGTTGAACATGACGGCCGCACTCGGCCGAGCTCCGAAAGGTTTTCCATGGCAGAACGACTCGACGGCCAGAACGCACGTCAAGGCAAGAAGGGCAAGCCGGTCCTCTACGTCCTGATCGGCAGCCTCGTCCTCCTCGCCATCGCGATCGCCGGTCTGATGACTTGGCAGGGTGCAAATTCCCCGAAGGACTACGCGTCGCAGAGCCAGGACGCCTCCCGCGCTCAAGTTACCGGTTCCGTGAATGGGGCTGGAAACGGAGCGTCGTCCGCGAACACCGGCAACGTTCCCGCTGGCAACCCGGCCTACCCGGCGCCGGCCCAGCCGTCGGCTAACGGTGGCCAGAAATAGGCCAGAGGTCATGTCGGTTCTAACGACCGGCAACGACGACAGCGCGCTACGGCATTGCGGCGGACTTAACCGCGTCGAAGCCGTAGCGTTTTTTTTGAGAAGCGTCGTTGATCTGGCGAGATCACTCGCAAGAAATCTTCGCCCGATGAGCCACGACTCTCACTCTGGGCTTGAGCTTTCCCGGCCTGCCGCCTCTCAGCGGGTCGGAACCGGGACTTCGCCGCGATAATCGTAGAAGCCGCGCTTCGTCTTCCGGCCGAGCCAGCCGGCTTCGACATATTTCACCAGAAGCGGGCAGGGACGGTACTTCGAATCCGCCAGCCCTTCGTAGAGCACCTGCATCACCGAGAGGCAGGTATCCAGACCGATGAAATCGGCCAGCTGCAGCGGGCCCATCGGATGGTTGGCGCCGAGCTTCATCGCGGTGTCGATGGCCTCCACGGAGCCGACACCCTCGTAGAGCGTATAGATCGCCTCGTTGATCATCGGCAGCAGGATGCGGTTGACGATGAAGGCCGGGAAATCCTCCGACATGGTGGAGGTCTTGCCGAGCTTGGCGATGAAGGCCTTGGCGGAGACGTAAGTCGGGTCCGCCGTGGCGATGCCCCGGATCAGCTCCACGAGCTGCATGACCGGAACCGGATTCATGAAATGGATGCCGATGAACCGCTCCGGCCGGTCGGTCGCGGCGGCGAGGCGCGTGATCGAGATCGACGACGTGTTGGTCGCCACGATGGCATCAGGGTTCAGCGACGGGCACAGGGCGGTGAAGATCTGGCGCTTGGTCGCCTCGTCTTCCGTCGCCGCCTCGATGACGAGATCGCAGGGGGCGAGGTCGTCGTAGCTTTCGGCGGCGAGGATACGGGCGACGCCACTGCGCCTCTGCTCATCGGTGATCGTGCCTTTGGAGACCTGACGTGCCAGATTGCCGTCGATCGTCGCGAGCCCGCTATGGATGCGGGCGGTGTCGCGGTCGTTCAGCCGCACGTCCAGCCCGGCCATGGCGCAGACATGGGCGATGCCGCTTCCCATCTGGCCGGCGCCGATGATTCCGACGGTCTTGATCTCGATGGCCATCGCTTGAACTCGCACCCCTGAGGCGCGGCCGGTTCGGCCGCAGAACGCCCGCCTAGCGATCGAGGCGTTGGCACCGCAATTGAAATGCGGCGCACAAAATTCCTAGATCATTTTCTCGCTGAGGTGCAGCCCGGGCAAGCGCTTAAATGGGAAAAGAACTCCGTCGCAGATGCCCGCGGCGAAGTCCTGTCGTGGTTCCGGGACCCGGGATCAGCCCTTGGCTTTGGCGATCTCGGCCTGAAGCTCGGGGACGATCTGGAACAGGTCGCCGACCAGGCCGTAATCCGCCACTTGGAAGATCGGCGCGTCCTCGTCCTTGTTGATGGCGACGATGACCTTCGAGTCCTTCATTCCGGCCAGATGCTGGATTGCGCCGGAGATGCCCACCGCCACGTAGAGGTCCGGCGCCACGACCTTGCCGGTCTGTCCGACCTGCCAGTCGTTGGGAGCGTAGCCGGCATCGACCGCGGCGCGCGAGGCGCCCACCGCCGCCCCGAGGGCATCGGCCAATGGCTCGATGAGCTCCTTGAACTTGTCCGAGGAGCCGAGCGAGCGGCCGCCCGAGACGATGATCTTGGCAGCGGCCAGTTCGGGCCGGTCGGACTGAGCGATCTCCTCGCCCTTGAAGGTCGACTTGGAGGATGCCGGCGCGCTCGCCGAGACCGGCTCCACCGGGGCCGTCGATCCCCCGGCGGCAGCGGCCTTGAACGCCGCCATGCGGACCGTAATGACCTTCTTGCCCTCGGCGGCCTGGACGGTCTGGATCGCGTTGCCGGCATAGATCGGCCGGTCGAACGTGTCGGGCGAGATCACGCTCATGATGTCCGAGATCTGCGCCACGTCGAGGAGGGCGGCCACGCGCGGTAGCACGTTCTTGCCTGTGGTGGAGGCGGCGGCGATGATCACGTCGTAATCGCCCGCGAGCGAGACGATCAGCGCGGCCGTCGGCTCGGCCAGAGCGTGGTCGTAGGCGGCGTCTTCGGCCAGCAGCACCTTGTCGACACCGTCGAGGGCGGCGGCGGCATCGGCTGCCGGGCGGCTCGCCGCACCGGCGACCAGGGCGTGGATCGGTCCGCCGATTTCCTTGGCGGCGGAGAGTGCCTTCAGGCTGGCGTCGCGCACGGCGCCGTTATCGTGCTCGATGAGGAGGAGAATGGCCATGCTATGTGTCGAACCTCATTGCGGTGCGGCCTGGCATCCGTCGCGGCGTCGCGCCGGTATGCGGCCGAAGGGAGGGATTGTGGGCCGGCACCGGCCATCCTGCGACGGCCGATGCGCGAGCGCGAAGCTCAGATGACCGAGGCTTCGCCCTTCAACTTCTGGACGAGTTCGGCCGCAGAGCCGACCTTGATGCCCGCCTTGCGTCCGGCCGGCTCGACGGTCTTCAGCACCTTGACCCGGGGCGTCACATCGACGCCGAGGGCATCGGGGCTGAGCTCCTCGAGAGGCTTCTTCTTCGCCTTCATGATGTTGGGCAGCGACGCGTAACGCGGCTCGTTCAGGCGCAGATCCGTAGTCACGATCGCCGGCAGGGCGAGGGTGACGGTCTGCAGGCCGCCATCGACCTCACGGGTGACGTCGATCGAACCCTCGCCGAATTCGAGCTTGAAGGCGAAGGTGCCCTGTGGCCAGTCGAGCAGGGCGGCCAGCATCTGTCCGGTCTGGTTGGAATCGTCGTCGATGGCCTGCTTGCCGAGGATGACGAGGCCGGGGGCCTCCTTCTTGACGATTGCCTTCAGGATCTTGGCCACCGCCAGCGGCTCCACGAGCCCGTCGGTCTTCACCAGGATCGCCCGGTCGGCACCCATGGCCAGAGCCGTGCGCAACGTCTCCTGCGCCTGTTGCGGGCCGATGGACACGGCGACGATCTCGGTCGCCTTGCCCTTTTCCTTGAGACGGATCGCCTCTTCGACGGCGATCTCGTCGAAGGGGTTCATCGACATCTTGACGTTGGCGAGTTCGACACCCGAACCATCGGCCTTGACGCGGATCTTGACGTTGTAGTCGACGACCCGCTTGACGGGCACCAGAACCTTCATGGCGGTCACAATCCTCCAATGATTTTCTTGGCAAGGGCCGGCGCAGCGCGCGAGGGGCCTTCGACGCGGTCGAAGGTCCGGGCACCCTCTTGGAATGAAGCGGCGGACCGTAACGGGGGGATTTCAGACTTGTCAACGCGTGCGACAGTCTAGCCCCGCGTCGAACACATGCGAATCGTAATCCACGTTCGCTTGTATGCGGTCTACCAGATATCCCGCTTCAGCGGTTCTTGCCCGGAACCCAGAGCACGTCGTCGGCTCCATTGGCATTTGCCGTGCGGCTCGCCACGAAGAGGAAGTCCGACAGGCGGTTCAGGTATTGCAGCGCCTCCGGCGAGACGCGCTCGCCTTCCACGGCAGCGAGGGCCACCGTCAGGCGCTCGGCACGGCGGCAGATCGTGCGGGCGAGATGGAGCGCGGCGGAGGCTGCCGAACCGCCGGGGAGCACGAAGGATTTCAGCGGCGACAGCTCGGCGTTGAGCAGGTCGATATCCGCCTCGATGCGCTTCACCTGGCTCGCGACGATACGCAGGGGCTCGTAAGCCGGCGGCTCGTCGCTTTCCGGGGTCGCGAGATCGGCACCGAGATCGAACAGGTCGTTCTGGATGCGGCCGAGCATGGCGTCGAGGACGATATCGGCATGGAGCCGGACGAGGCCGATGCAGGCATTGGTCTCGTCGACCGTCCCGTAGGCCTCGACCCGCAGATCCGCCTTGGAGCGACGTTCGCCATTGGCGAGCGCCGTGGAGCCCTTGTCGCCGGTTCGCGTGTAGATGCGGTTCAGGGTGACCAAGGGTTATCCGATCTCAGATCCAGGCGTCGGGCTTAGAACGTGTAACCGATCTTGCCGCCGAAATTCGTCAGGCCGCGATTCTCGTGGCACAGGCCGGCATTCGACATGTGCTCGACGGTGGCCATGATGCTCCAATGCTCGGTCAGACGATAGCCGAGCGCCGCGGCTTCGCGGAACAGCGGATTACAACCGAGGGAGTTGAAGCCGGCCGGTGCGTTGGCTTTCAGGCCAGTATAGCCGTTATGCGCGCCCGCGCCGAAGAATCCTTCGAGGAAGACCCGGTTGTTCAGGGTCTGCGGGAAGAGGTCCACCGTCCAGGTCAGGCCGATATAGGCGTAGCTGGTGCGGCCATCGAAGTTGTAGCTGCCACCCACGGTCGGGCGCGCCACGAAGGCCTGCCAGAACGGGTCGAGGCTCACGATTGGCTTGTAGAACAGGATCTCACCGTTGATGGCGTTGGTGTTCTTCTCGGCGCTGCCGGGATCCTGGACGGCCCCGCCGATACGCACCTCGGAGACGATGCTCAGCGGCTGGACAGGCGTGACGTAGGCCGCGGCGGGAGGCGGCGATCCGAGATCGGCCGCCTGGGCGGAACACACGACAGGCAGGGCGAGAATGCCGGCGACCAGGCGAGAGCAGATGGCTTGCATCGATGACGGATCCAAAGTGAACGGAACCTTCCTACCACGCTGAAATACGCTGGTGGCAGTCCGGCGGCTCAGTAATCCCGCCTCGTCATCGTGTTAGATCGCGTGTGAGGCCCGTCCGCCACACTCACCGAGATGTGATCGTGGCTCAGGCAGAGCGCCACCACACCACGCCCATGATGAAGACGATCGCCAGAAACTGCAGCAATACGCGCAGACGCATGAGGCGTTGGGACGTGTTGGCGCTGCCGCCGCGCATCATGTTGACGAGGCCGAGCAACAGCACGACGGCCACGGCGAGACAGGCGGCGAGGACGAGGGAGTTGGAGGACATGACGGCTCGGGCTCGGAACGCGGGGACGAAGCCCATATGGCTCCGGTGTTACCCTAGCCCATAGGGCAGGGCATCGCACCCGATGAACGGATGCGCTCCTCAGTTTCGCCGGAGCAGTCGCTCGAAATAGTCGAGCTCTTCTCTCGGCCGGCTCGGATCGCCGAGCTTGCGGCGCAACTCCTCCATGATCCGGCGCGTGCGCTGGACCGCGGATTCGTCGGCGGTCGGAACCTTGCCACGGCCGTCGGAGAGGTCGCGGCCCTTCGTCGGACGGCCGAGCGGATCGTCGTCGCGATTGCCGGCCTGCCCCTGCTGACTGGGGTTCTCGCCGCCCTCCTGCTCGCCCTCGCCTTCACCCTCGCCCTGGGCCATCTCCTCCATCTGCTTCTGCATCCCGTCGGCCCCGCGCTTGAGGCCATCGAGGGCGCGGCCCTGAGCGTCGACGGCATCGCCTTCCTTGCCCTCGCCGAGGGCGCCTTCGGCGTCGCGCATCGCCTCCTCGGCGTCGGCGAGGCCTTCCTCGCCCTGCATCCCGAGCTCCTTCATCCGCTTCTGCAGATCCTCGAGCCGCTGGCGCAGGGCCTGCTGGCGTTCGCCGGCGCCGCCCTGGCCCTGCTCGCCTTTCTGGCCCTTCTGACCCTTTTGGCCTTGCTGCCCTTGCTCTCCGCCCTGCTGGCCCTGATCGCCATTCTGCTGCTGCCCCTGCTGGCCGCGCTGGGGCTTCTGGCCCTGCTTCTGCCCGGGCTGCTGGCCGCGCTTGTTCTGGCCGTCCTTGAAGGTCTCGTCGCGGAGCACCTGCTGCTCGCGGGACATCTTGTCGAGTTCCTCGGCCTGCTTGCTCATCTCACGGCCATTCGGGTCGGATTTGGCTCCCGGCTCGGCTGTCTGAAGATTTTCGAGGATGCTGCGAAGCTCTTCGAGCAGGCGTTGCGCCTCGGCGGTGTCGCCGCGCTTCATCGCCTCTTCCATGTCCTTCAGCATCTTGTTCAGATCGTCCGGGGTGACGGTCTTGGCGTTCTGCTGCGACTTGCCCTTCTCGCCCTGCTGCTGAGGCCGCTTCTGCTGGCGCTCGGCCATCTGCTTCATGAACTTGTCGAGGGCCTGTTTCAGGTCCTCCGTCAGCTTCTTGATCTCCTCGTCCGGCGCGTTGCGCTCGATGGCGTCCTTCAGCTTGTCCTGTGCGGCGCGCAGGCTCTTCTCCGCGTCGGACAGATCGCCGTCCTCGATCTTGAGCGCCATCTCCCACAACAGGTCGGCGACCTCGACGAGGGCTTCGTCGGTCCGCGCAGCTTTGAGCCGGCGGGATGCGGCGCGCAGCCCGAGGAAGATCGACGGCTGCGGTGTGAACTGGTCCGGCGCGATCATCAGCGCGTCGAGGGCTGTCTGCACCCGGCGCCGGTTTTCGTCGGGAGCGGTGACGAGGCGTCGGCGCTCTTCTGCCAAGGCGCGCGCCAGTGGCTCGCGGAACGGCCGCGCCGGCAACGTGATCTCCGCCGTCTCGGTCCGCCCCTCCTGGCCGGCCTCGTCCTTGACCACGAGGGTGAGGCGGACACGCGCGCCGGACCATGGATTGTCGGTCAGATCCACCAGCGTCTTCGTGTCGGTGTCCCCGCTCACATCGGAAGGCAGGGCGAGTGGCATCTTCGGCACCGGAACCAGGGAGCGCGCGCCGGCCAGGGGCTCGATGATCCCGTCGGCCGAGCCAATGCCGTAATCGTCCTTGGCTCGGTAGGTCAGGTTGAAGGTACCGCGTGCATTCACCTCCAGGCCGCCGATACGCCTGACTTCCGGGGCGAGATCGGGGATGGTCTCGACGATGAGATGCTGCGTGGGCGCCGAGCCCGCGGCGATGACGAGATCGGCGGTGCCACCGACGAGCTGGAAGCGGTCCTCACGGAGGTCCGGACGCGCTTCCTTGCCAGGCATTGGCTTGAAACCGGCATTCGGGGTCAGCACGACATCGCCCTGGCCGGCGATCCGGACGATCAGCGTCGCGTTCACCGGTGCGCGCAGGCGCTGCTCGGTGCCGTTCATGGTGACGACGAGGGGCGGAAGCCGGGTGTAGAGCGGCGGATCGATCCAGGCATCCACCCGAAAGCTCGGTGCAGGGCCGGCGGCCTCGTGCCAGTCGAAGGCGCTGCCGATGCGCTGGCGCCATTCCGGGCCGGCGACGAACAGGCTGGCGACCGCCGCCACGACGAGCCCCGCACGCAGGGCGAAAGGGTCTCGGCGCGGCATACCCGGACGCGGTAGGCCGACGTTCAATCGTGCCACCGCCTCGGCCGCACGGCGCTGGTGCAGGGCCCAGAGAGCCTGTGTCGCCGGATCTGTCGTCCCGACGGCGAGCGTATCCTCGATGGCGGAAGCGGGATTGTGGGACAGGCTGGAATTGCCCGCAGCGGCATCGCGGTCGAGCCGCGCGAGGGCATCCCGGCGGCTCGGGCGGGAAAGCCGGATCAAGGGAACCAGCGCGGCGAGGAGTGCGACGGCGAAAGCGGAAAGCCCCGAGATCCGCCAGATCGGTGGCAGATCGAGCCAGAGCCCCAGCCATGAGACCGCCAGGAAGGCGAGGATCACGGCGAGCCCCCGCCAGAGCAGGGGCCATGCCCGCTCCCACAGCCCGGCGGCCTGCGATCGCGACACGAGCCGATCGAGCCGGCTTCGCGCGGCCGGCGGCTTCGGGGTCGTCATCTGGGTCGCACCGGAGGTCGTCGCGTCGGCCTCGTCCATTCTGCTGGGCTCCCGAGGCGGTGAGTGCTCGCCGCATCCCGCGCTGTCAGCCTAGCATGGTGGCGGCGCACGGCGATCGGGTCAAATCGGCCCACCCGCATCGCGGGCGCGGCTATTCCGACCGCAGCCAGTCGGGCACGCGGTCGAGGCCGATGAGGTCGTCGTAGGTCTGACGCGGCCGGACGATGGCCGCGCGGTCGCCGCTCACCAGAACCTCGGCCACGAGGCGGCGCGTATTGTAGGTTCCGGCCTGGACAGCCCCGTAGGCGCCCGCCGTCATCACGGCGACAAGGTCGCCCGGTGCGACATCGGGAATATCGCGGCCCAGCGCGATGTAATCGCCGCTCTCGCAGACCGGTCCGACCACATCGGCGACGAGGCGTGGGGCGTCGGCACCGGGCTCGATGACCGGACGGAGGGCGTGGTAGGCCTCGTAAAGCGTCGGGCGGATGAGGTCGTTCATCGCCGCGTCGACGATGACGAAGGTACGGCCCTCGGTGCGCTTCACGTAGAGGACGCGGGTGACCAGGATGCCGGCATTGCCGGCGATCATGCGGCCGATCTCGAAGACAGGGCGCAGGCCGAGGGACCGATAGTGAGGGCGTAGGATCTCCGCCAGGGCGGCGGGCTCCGGGGGAGGGGCGTTGTCCTCGCGATAGGGAATGCCGAGGCCACCGCCGAAGTCGATGTGATGCAGGGGGTGACCCTGCGCCATCAGGCTGCGCGCCAGTTCCGCCAGCAGCCCGGCCGCATGGGCGAAGGGCGCGAGATCGGTGATCTGACTGCCGATATGCATGTCGACGCCGGACACCGCGATCCCCGGCAGGGACGCCGCGCGGGCATAGACATCGGCCGCGCGCCCGATGGGGATGCCGAACTTGTTCTCGGATTTTCCGGTGGAGATCTTGGCGTGGGTTCCGGCATCCACGTCCGGGTTGACCCGGACGGAGACCGGAGCGGTCGCGCCAAGAGAAGAGGCCACCTCGGACAGGGTTTCGAGCTCGGGCTCGCTCTCCACGTTGAAGCAGTAGATGCCGGCATGCAGCGCCGCCGCCATCTCCTCGCGGGTCTTGCCCACGCCGGAGAACACGATCCGCTGCGGATCGACGCCGGCGGCAAGGGCGCGGCGCAACTCGCCCTCGGAGACGATGTCCATCCCCGCGCCGAGACGCGCCAGCGTGGTGAGCACCGCCTGGTTCGAATTCGCCTTCATCGCGTAGCAGACGAGGGCGTCGTCCCCGGCGAAGGCCTCGGCGAAGACGCGGTAATGCCGCTCGAGCGTCGCGGTGGAGTAGCAGTAGAACGGGGTACCGACCTCCGCGGCCAGGCCGGTCAGATCGACATCCTCGGCCGCCAGCAGGCCGTCGCGATAATGGAAATGGTGCATCGACGGGCCTTGGGACGCGGATCCTGAAACGCGGATTTGAAAAGGAGAGCGCGGCGGTCGGCCCGCCGGCGATCCTCTACAGCAGCGGATCGAGGATGAAGGGCTGTTTGGGAATGGTGTAGCCGCGCTTGACGCCCTTCGATGTCTGCACGGGCGCTTCCTTGATCGCCTGAGGCGTGCCGGAAATCGCCGAGGGGTCGAGATCGTCGCCGTCGGCCACGGCGGTGGAATCCGCCACCGGGGACGATCCGAGCCCGACTCCGGAGGATTGCACCGGTGCCCGCGTATCGGGGGCCTGCAGGGCACCGCGTCGGCCGCAGCCGGAGCCGGCCAGGGACACGCAGCCCAGAACGAGGAGCAACGTCAGTCGGGAACGAAACAACATCAACGTGGGTCCGGAGCCTCGGGCGTCGGCATCATAGCCGTTGCGTCCCGCTGATGCGAGCGCAACGGCCACGCTTTGTGCTGCCTGAGGCACCGGGGCCTCAATGAAGGGGATCAGCCCTTCTTGCCGCCCGTCTTCTCGTAGGCGTCGATAGCGCGGCGGCAATTCTCGGACAGCTTGGTCCAGTTGGTCTGGAAGCACTTGTCCACCGCCGGATCGTCGGGAGAGAGGTTGCCGCAATAGGTGAGGTAATCGCCGGTGCAATACTTCTTGAGCGTCTCGTTGCCCCGCTTCGTCTGGGGAGCGGCTTGGGCGAAGGCCGCCGCCGACGAGAACACGGACACTGTCACGAGTGCGAGGGCAAGCGAAGTCATCTTGGAAGTCATAGGGAACGCGATCCGTCTCAGACAGTGAGGATGTAACGAACCCGATGATGCCTTTGCATGGTCGAAACAAGGCACGCCGGTGGTCATCCCATGAAGACGCGGCTTCTACGCCACTCCTCCGGCCGCCTGCAACGGCCCTCTCTCCACCCGCGGGTAAATCAGACGGGTTCGGTCTGTTTCACCGGAATTGAACCGGCCTGCGAGCCCGGCATGGCGAAAACATCGACGGACGGAAGCCGGTTCTGTCGCAGCAGCGAATCCGCCACCTCGACGATGCGCTGGCGAAGGGCGGCGATCTCAGCGTCGGGAGACGCCTTTGCCGTGCGCAGGGCCTCACATTCGGCGAGGAGCGCCGAGTAGCGCTCCTGCAGGTTCTGCCCCGCCTCGTCGTCGGCTGGCGCGTCAGCCTGCGCCGCTCGCGCCTCGCGCAGGGCGTGGAGATCGTCGAGGAGATCGCGATGGGCGTTCTCGAGAACTTCGAGCGTGGCGAGGCTGAGGGTTCCCTCCGCGCGCGCGGTGGCGAGGTCGCGCTCGACACCGTCCAGGGTCGCCCGCGTCGATGCCAGGGCGGCATCCCGCTCCTCCACGTTCCGCGACAGAGCGGCGATCTCGAGGGTCCGCGCCCCGATGGCCGCCATATCCGCATGGCGGCTGGCACGCGCCGCTTCCACCTTCCGCTCGAGGCGGCGCTGGGTGACGGCGAAACGCGCACGCAGATAATCCTTCTCTGCGGCGATTTCGGAGGTGGAGAGGGGAACGAGGCCTTCGAGCCGGCGCTTGGCGAGGCGGGTCGCCCGGGCATTGACGGCCGGCAGGACCATGAGGGCGCACAGGCTCGCAGCGAGGAAGCCGAGCGCGAAGATCATCACGGTTTCGATCACGCGGGAATGCTCTTCCTAGCCCCTGGCGCGGTCGGACAGACCGCGACGTGCATGTCTTTAGACCATATCCCCCAGGCGAGACCAATCCTTTGACGGGTTCGAGACGAACCGCCGCCGGCCGAGGCCCACGAGTCGGGTCGGATCAGAAGGGGTTCCAGGTCGGCTTCGACGTGAATTTCAGATAGCCGACATTGATCCCCAGGCGCGCACCGACGCCGGTCCTGATCGGCACCACCACCATTCCGTCATTCGTCACGGCGGTCATCCCGAACCCGCCGATGAAATAGGCGGAGCCGTCGACCCCGGCAAAACGCCGGTAGAGGCCGGAGACCGAGGGCATGTTGTAGAGAAGCATCATCGTGCGATCGCCGTCGCCGCCGAGGTCGAACCCGATGGACGGTCCCTGCCAGTAGATCCGGCGCTGCCCGGCATTGCGTGTATAGAGTGTGCCTTCGCCGTAGCGGACGCCGCCGACGATGGCGCCGGACGCTTCCTGCCCGAGGATGTAGCCGTTGGGCTCGCCCCAGCGCCGGGTCGCCTCTTCCACGGTGAGGGCGAGACCCCGCGACATCGAGCCGAAGAACTTATGCCCGTTATCCACGATCTCGGCGGGCCGGAACCGTCCGGGGGGCGGCTCGTCGAAGGCCAGGGCCGGAGCTACGGGCGCCGCGATGAGCAGGGCGGCTGCGGCTGCACCGAGGATGAGAGCGCGGCGCCGGGCTGTGAGCGGCGAGGGCTCGCCCGATGCGGCGAGGGGGTTCGAAGGATCTGTCATCCGGAGCACCATGTTCGCCCATCACAAGGTTCGACATCCGTCCCGTTCGCCGACATTCTCCTGGCCGGATTTGTCCGAGCCGGGACAAGCGGAGGCACGAGCCCGCGTAGCGCCGATTAGAGCATGAAGTACCGCATGATAGGGTTAACGCGCCGTAACCTTGCAGGAATCGCGCTGGCATCGTGCCTCGTCGTACCTCGTGCCTCCTTCGCGCGGCCAGGACTCATCGCCCTCGATGGGTTCGACGCGGTCAGCTATTTCCTCGATCCCGAGGGACAGCCGGTACCGGGCAAACCGGCCTTCGAATGGGATTGGAAAGGTCGGACCTGGCGTTTCTCGCGCCCGGGAAACCTGGCGGCCTTCCGCGATGCGCCCTCCGCCTATGCGCCGCGTCTGTCCGGCTACGATCCGATCGGGGTGCTCGATGGCCGGATCGTGGACACGGACCCGCAGATCTTCGCGATCCTGGCCGGTCCGGCGGGGGAGGGTCTCTACCTGTTCCGCAATCGGGAACACCGTTCGAGGGTCGTCGCGTCGCCGGCCATCGTCGTGGCGGCGGAGGAGAAATGGCCGGCCCTGCGCAAGCTCACCGAGGATGGCGCGCCACCCTGAGACGGCGTTCTCACACGGAAGGCGTGGTCTGCGCGGCAGATCCCCGGCGGACCGTACTCGTGCTCGGCCCGCGATCGGGCAGGCCGAGGCGACCCGTATAGCTCGGATCTCCGAGGGCCGCGAAAGGGCCGTTACGGTAGAAAATGCCGTAATGGCCATAGGTGATCTCACGCCCCGACGACACGATGACGCAGCCGCCGGCGGTGGTCAGCACATGGTCCCCGGCGGCGGTGTCCCATTCCATGGTCGGGCCGCAGCGGACGTAGATGTCGGCCTCGCCGGACGCGATGAGGCAGAATTTCAAGGCCGATGCGACACCGCGCCTCTGGCCGATGGGAAGTCCCGCGAGGCAGGCCTCCGTCTCGGTATCGCCGTGGCGCCGGCTGACCAGGGCGACGAGTCCGTCCTCCGGCACCTTCCGGACCCGGATCGCATTCCGCGTCGTCGGTCGCCCGCGATGGATCACCGCCTCGAAGGCCGTGGCGCCGGCCCCCCAGACGCGGCCGATGCCCGGACCCGCCACGGCCGATGCGACCGGCCTGTTCCCTTCGATCAGGCAGATATTGACGCTGTAATCCGGGTTTCCGGCCAGAAAATCGCGCGTGCCGTCCAGAGGGTCGACGAGAAAGAACAAGTCGGCCGGCGGCAGGTCGTGAGTGGATTCCTCGGAGACGATGGGGATCGTCGGGTAGCGTTGCCTCAGGGCATCGAAGATCAGCTTTTCGGATGCGATGTCGGCGACGCTCGACGGAGTCCCGTCCGGCTTGATCACGTGCGCGCAGTCGCCACCATGATGTCGGCGGAGGATGTCGCCGGCTTCACAGGCGATGTCGGTCAATGTCGTCGCGATGCTGTCGCGCATCCGCGGATCGAGGGGCATAGGAAAGTCTTGCCTTGCGAGCCGCGCCTTGTCGACTCTAGAGTCGGCTCCGAAGCGGACTACGCACTCCTCGCGTCGCTTTTCAAAGCATCCTGTGCCGTCTATCGGTGCCGCCCTCGGTTGGTTTCATCTCTCGAAGCCGACGGACCGGCCGCATCCGCGGCCCCTTCATTGCCCTGTGCGGAGAGCACGATGACCCCCGTCGATCTCGATTCCCTCGATCTCTCCGCGCTGCTTTGCTCGCGCGTCTGCCACGACGTCATCAGCCCGGTCGGCGCCATCGTGAACGGGCTCGAAGTCCTGGAGGACGAAAGCGACACCTCGATGCGGGAATTCGCCCTCGAACTGATCGGCAAGAGCGCGAAGCAGGCCTCGGCACGGCTGCAATTCGCCCGCATCGCGTTCGGCGCCGCCGGATCCGCGGGCGCGTCGATCGACCTGGCCGATGCCGAGAAAGTCTCGCGCGGGATGTTCGGCGACGAGAAGACCCAACTGGCCTGGAGCGCACCGCAGGCGCTCTATCCGAAGAACAAGGTCAAGCTCCTCCTCAACCTCGTGATGATCGCCACCACCACCATTCCCCGTGGCGGCCGGATCGACGTGGTCGTCAGCGGCGACGGGGAGGCCCCCTCCATCGTCATCACATCGAAGGGGTCGCACGCCCGAATCCCCGCCCATGTGGAGGATCTGATCGCGGGAACGCCGGAGAACGGCGCAGTGGACGCCCACAGCATCCTGCCGTTCTATGCCGGGCTCGTGGCCCGCGCGGCCGCGATGAACGTCCGCTTCGGAATCGAGGGCGACGAAGTGACGATCCGCGCCGAGCCGGTGGCCGCCATCGTCGCACCGGCTGCGGCACCCGCCGGGCGCCCCCTGGAGGATACGCGCCCCTCCGACAGCGAGCCGCCCGAGACGTCGCTCGCCTGATCGCCGGAACGACCGTCGCGGCAGGCTGGATCAAATCCTGCCGCGACTTGTGAATTTGTCTCTCTCTCGAAACTCTTCACTAACCTGTCGGCCTCAAGGTGGAACTCGCACAAACCTAGTGCGCGTCTGGACCGAGTGCCTCTAATGGATGACTTGCTGCGTGAGTTTCTGACCGAGAGCGCAGAGCATCTCGATACCGTGGACGCCGAGCTCGTCCGCTTCGAGCAGGATCCCAACAACCAGACGATCCTCCGGAACATTTTCCGCCTCGTCCACACGATCAAGGGGACGTGCGGCTTCCTCGGCCTGCCGCGCCTCGAAGCGCTGGCGCATGCGGCCGAGACGCTGATGGGCCAGTTCCGCGACGGCATGCCGGTGAGCAGCCCCGCCGTCAGTCTCATCCTCGTGACGCTGGACAGGCTCAAGCAGATCCTCGGCGATCTCGAAATCACCGGCACCGAGCCGACCGGCAACGACGACGACCTGATCAACGCCCTCGATGCGATGTCGGCCGCCCCGTTCGTAGCGCCGGCCCCGGTGGTCGAAACGAAACTCCCCGACCCCGTCGTTCGTGAGCTGAAGCCCGGCGAAGTCTCCCTCGACGATCTGGAGCGCGCCTTCCTCGAAGCCGAAGGTCCCGACCTGTCGGAGCCGCTCCCCCTGGAGCCGGCACCCGTCGCCATGGCCGAACCGAAGCAGCCGGAATTCACAGCTCCCGAGGTCGAACCTGCGTCGCTCGCCGAGGATTCGTCGTCGAAGGGCGCCAACCGTAAGAACGGGTCGGACGCTCCCTCCGGGGAATCAGAGGGCGGCGCCTCGAAGGTCCAGAGCATCCGCGTCAACGTCGACACACTCGAACACCTCATGACGATGGTGTCCGAGCTGGTGCTGACCCGCAACCAGCTCCTCGAGATCGCCCGCCGCCACGACGACTCGACCTACAAGGTTCCCCTGCAGCGCCTCAGCCACGTGACGGCCGAGCTGCAGGAAGGCGTCATGAAGACGCGCATGCAGCCGATCGGCAATGCCTGGCAGAAGCTGCCGCGCGTGGTCCGCGACCTCTCGTCGGAACTCGGCAAGCAGATCGAGCTCATCATGAGCGGTGCCGAGACCGAGCTCGACCGTCAGGTGCTCGAGGTCATCAAGGACCCGCTCACCCACATGGTCCGCAATTCGGCCGATCACGGCATCGAATCCACCGCCGACCGGAAGGCGGCGGGCAAGCCGGCCCGTGGCACGATCCGTCTCGCCGCCTATCACGAGGGTGGCACGATCACGATCGAGATCGCCGATGACGGCAAGGGCCTCGATCTCGCCGCCATCCGCCGCAAGGCCGTGGAGCGCAACGTCGCGAGCCAGAGCGACATCGACAAGATGACCGACGCCCAGGTGGCGAAGTTCATCTTCCATCCCGGCTTCTCCACCGCGAAGGCGGTCACTTCCGTCTCCGGTCGCGGCGTCGGCATGGATGTGGTGAAGACCAATATCGAGCTGATCGGCGGTGTCATCGACATCAACACGCAGCTCGGCCGCGGCACCACCTTCACCATCAAGATCCCGCTGACCCTGGCGATCATCGCCGCCCTCATCGTCAAGGCCGGCGACCTTCGCTACGCCGTGCCGCAGGTGGCCGTGCTAGAACTCGTGCGCGTCGACAAGGCCACCGCCCAGAAGGTGGAGCGCATCAACGGCTCGCCGGTGCTGCGCCTGCGCGAGCGCCTTCTGCCGATCGTGACCCTCACCGGGGTGCTGGGTCAGAAGGAGAATGCCGAGAGCATCGATTCCGGTTTCGTGGTGGTCGCACAGGTCGGTCGCCAGCGCTTCGGCATCCTGGTGGACGAAGTCTTCCACACGGAAGAGATCGTCGTGAAGCCGATGTCGTCCAAGCTGCGCCACCTGCCGCTCTTCGCCGGCAACACCATTCTCGGCGATGGCGCGGTGGTCCTGATCGTCGATCCCAACGGCATCGCCCGTCAGGTCAGCCAGGGCACGCAGACGGGCGCCATCCCGGTGGATGCCGAGCCGGAGGAGACCGATGCCGCCGATGCCAAGGCGACGCTGCTCGTGTTCAAGGGCGGCGGAGGCAGCTTCAAGGCGGTACCGCTCTCCCTCGTCACGCGGCTCGAGGAGATCGAAGCCGACAAGATCGAGTGGGTCGGCGGACGCCCGCTCATCCAGTATCGCGGCCGGCTCATGCCGCTGGTCCCGGCCGATCAATCGATCGAGATCAGGAGCGAAGGCACGCAGGCCCTGGTGGTATTCTCGGACGGCGAACGGGCCATGGGCCTCGTGGTCGACGAGATCATCGACATCGTCGAGGAGCGTCTCGACGTGGAGATCGCAGCCGAGCGTTCGGACCTCATCGGTTCGGCGGTCCTGCGCGGACGCGCCACCGAGATCATCAACATCGCCCACTTCCTGCCGCTGGCCTATGACGACTGGGCACGGGGCGCGCACAAGCCCGAGAAGCGCAATGCGACGCTGCTTCTCGTGGACGATTCGGCCTTCTTCCGCGACATGCTCAGCCCGGTCCTGAAGGCCGCCGGCTACAACGTGATCACCGCCGGAAGCGCGGAAGCCGCCCTCACCACGCTGATGGCCAACGGTCGTATCGACGTGGTGGTGTGCGACCTGGAAATGCCGGGCCGAAACGGCTTCGACCTCGTGGCCGCCATGCGGAAGGGTGACGAGCGTCTCTCCCAGCTACCGGTCATCGGCCTCTCCGGCACTGTCGGCGTCGACGCCATCGAACGGGCTCGATCCCTCTCGATCCTCGATCTGGTGGCGAAGTTCGACCGCAGCGGGCTGATTTCGGCCCTCGGCGAAGTCGACATCGTCAGCCTTCCCAAAGCCGCCTGAACTTGGCCCTCGAACGAGATCGGACAATCTGAGCCATGATGCAGGCCGCCAACAGCAACAAGGGCGTCGAGAACGGCGCCATCACCGACTTCATCACGGTCTTCGTCGCCGACACCATGTTCGGCCTCGCCATCGACCGGGTTCACGACGTCTTCATCCCCGCCGGGGTGACGCCCGTACCGCTGGCTCCGCCGGAGATCGTCGGTCTTCTCAACCTGCGCGGACGCGTGGTCACGGCCCTTTGCCTGCGCCGTCGTCTCGGTCTCCCGGATCGTGCCGACGATAGCCAGAAGATGGCGATCGGGCTCGAGCAGGGCGGAGAAACCTTCGCCCTCGTGGTCGACGGTGTCGGCGAGGTGCTGAAGCTGGGAGGCGACACGCACGAGCCGGTGCCCATCAACCTCGATTCCCGCTGGCGGAATCTCTCCCTCGGTGTGCACCGCCTCGATGGCCGGCTCCTCGTCATCCTCGATGTCGATGCGCTTCTCGCCTTCGGAACGCAGCGCGACATCGCTGGCGCCGCCTGACCTTCGAGATCGAGGACAGCCCCATGAAAAACTGTCTCGTCGTCGACGATTCCGCCGTCATCCGGAAGGTCGCGCGGCGCATCCTCGAGACCATGAATTTCAAGGTCGGTGAAGCCGAGGACGGCGCCAAGGCCCTCACGGCCTGCATCGAAGCGATGCCCGACGTGATCCTGCTCGACTGGAACATGCCGACCATGGACGGCTACGAGTTCCTCCGTGCCCTGCGCCAGACCCCCGGCGGGATGGTGCCGAAGGTTTTGTTCTGCACCACGGAGAACGACGTCGGCGCCATCGCCAGGGCCCTGCATGCCGGCGCCGACGAGTACATCATGAAGCCCTTCGACCGCGACATCGTCACGGCCAAGCTCGAACAGGTGGGTTTCGGCCAGGAGGCCGACGCCGCCTGACACGGAAGGCGGCGTGGATCTCTGGTCTCGCAGGATCGTCGCTGAATAGTCCCCGTCATCACGACGAAGCGTAGAGTTCCATGGCCGCTGCCGCCTCCGTTCCAGTCTTCGCTCCCTCCGCGGGAGGCACCGCGAACAACGCCGCTCGTGTGCGCGTCATGATCGCCGACGATTCGGCTGTCGTTCGCGGCCTCGTCGCCCGATGGATCGGCGAGGCGGGATTCGAGGTGGTGGCGACCGCCTCCAACGGCCGGATCGCACTGGACTCCATGGCGCGCACCGATCCCGACGTGGTGCTCCTCGACATCGACATGCCGGAACTCGACGGGACGCAGGCCCTGCCTCTGATTCTCGCCAAGAGCCCGGGCGTCCAGGTCGTCATGATGTCGACGCTGACGACGCGCAACGCCGACATCTCCCTGCGATGTCTCGCCCTCGGCGCCGTCGACTACCTCGCCAAGCCGGAGAGCAATCGCGGCGTCACCACCTCGGACACGTTCCGCGTCGAACTGATCGAGCGCGTCCGCGTGTTCGGAGCCGCCCGTGCCCGGCGACGACCGCATGCGGCTCCGGCTGCGGTGGGAGCGGTCCACATCGCCCCGGCGCCGGCTCAACGACCGGCGACGCCGTTCGTCCTGCGCCCGAAGGCCCGCACCGGGATCCCGCCGCGCTGCCTCCTCATCGGTTCCTCCACGGGCGGCCCGCGCGCGGTCGGTGAAGTACTGGAGAAGATCGGCAGTGCCACCCTGCGCCAGTTCCCGGTGCTGATCGTCCAGCACATGCCCCCGGTCTTCACGGCGGTGTTCGCCGAACATCTCGGTGCCAGAGTCGGCCTGCCGGCCGCGGAAGGGAAGCCCGACGAGCGTATCCAGCCGGGCCGCATCTACGTGGCGCCGGGGGGCCGCCATATGGGCCTGCAGGGAAGCCGAAACGACCTCTCGATCCGGCTCGACGACGGACCGGTCGTGAATTTCTGCCGACCCGCGGTGGACGTGCTGTTCCACGATGCCGCCGCCCTCTACGGCGCGGCGGCCCTCGCCGTGATCCTCACCGGAATGGGATCGGACGGGACCAACGGCGCGCGCTCCCTCACGGATGCCGGTGCGCCCGTGCTCGCCCAGGACGAGGCGACCAGCACCGTCTGGGGCATGCCCGGCAGCGTCGCAAAGGCGGGCCTCGCCCAGGCCGTCCTGCCGCTCGGTGAGCTCGGATCGGCACTCCGCAACCTCCTGACGGGGCATGGCGCATGACCGACCTCGAGTTCGACTTCCTGCGCGGCTACCTCAAGACGCGCTCTGGCCTCGCCCTCAGCGCCGAGAAGCGCTACCTCATCGAAAGCCGGCTCACGCCGGTTTGCCGTCGCTTCAATCTCGCGACCCTCCACGATCTCGTCACCATGCTGAAGGCATCACGCGACCAGAGCCTGGAACGCGCGGTGGTCGAGGCGATGACCACGAACGAGACCTTCTTCTTCCGCGACCGCGTCCCCTTCGACCTGTTCCGGGACGTGCTGCTGCCGGAAGCCCTGGTGCGCCGTGCGGCCCAGCGCCGCCTGCGGATCTGGTGCGCGGCGTCCTCCACGGGCCAGGAGCCGTATTCCCTGGCCATGCTGATCCAGGACGCCGCGCCGCGCCTCGCCGGATGGCAGGTGGACATCGTTGCCACCGACCTGTCCACCGAGGTGCTGGAGAAGGCCAAGGCCGGTCTCTACAGCCATTTCGAGGTCCAGCGTGGCCTGCCGGTGCAATCCCTGCTGAAGCATTTCGAGCAGGTGGGCGAGCAATGGCGGATCTCCGCGAGCCTGCGCCAGATGGTGGATTTCCGCCCCCTGAACCTGCTGCATCCGTTCGATTCGCTCGGGACGTTCGACATCATCTATTGCCGCAACGTGCTGATCTATTTCGACGCGCCGACGAAGGGCGACGTCTTGGGACGTCTCAGTTCCAGCCTGACCCCGGACGGCGTCGTCCTTCTGGGCGCCGCCGAGACGGTCATCGGTCTCACCGACCGGCTCGTACCACACCCGCAGCATCGCGGGCTCTACGGCCAGGCGCCGAGCGCCGCACGGCCGGGCCTGGCCACCCAGCCTCAACCGATGCTGCGCAAGGTCGTGGGGTTGTAGGTCACGACCTGCCGGCCTGGGCCGCTAAGGCGCATCGATCAAGGTCGCCGTCTTCCGAAAGCCCGGCCGGCCGGCGCCTGGATCGATCGCACGTGTCCGGTGGGTTCCGGCATCCGCCATCCCCGACACGAGATCCGAAGCGGAGATCGCGCAAGTCCGCGACGGCCTGCGGCTTGGCAGAAGCGCCACCGGTTCCAGTCCCTTACGCAGGCCAGGCGCAACCGTGGCCTTTGGCCTCGCCGGGGCGATACGAACGGGGGAGGGGCCGACCTCCGCATCGAGCCCGACCTCGTCGACACTCAACTGCTAGCCGTCTCTCGTCTCGCCAGCGTCCCGATTCGCAGACCCATCGCCCAACAAAAAAGCCCCGCTCACGCGAGGCCTTTTTTTCCGAGTTCCGAAGCGAGACGGATCAGACGGCGATGCGCTCTTCGCCTTCGTTGGGCTCGCGCAGCACGTAGCCGCGTCCCCAGACGGTCTCGATGTAGTTCTTGCCGGAGGAGGCGTTGGCGAGCTTCTTGCGCAGCTTGCAGATGAAAACGTCGATGATCTTCAGTTCTGGCTCGTCCATGCCGCCATAGAGGTGGTTGAGGAACATCTCCTTCGTCAGAGTCGTGCCCTTCCGCAGCGAGAGAAGCTCCAGCATCTGATATTCTTTGCCGGTGAGATGGACCCGGCTGCCGGTCACCTCGACGGTCTTCTGATCGAGATTCACGATCAGGTCACCGGTGGTGATGACCGACTGGGCGTGGCCCTTCGAGCGGCGGACGATCGCGTGAATGCGAGCGACCAGCTCATCCTTATGGAAAGGTTTGGTGAGGTAGTCATCGGCTCCGAAGCCGAGGCCCTTCACCTTGTCCTCGATGCCGGCCATGCCGGAGAGGATCAGGATCGGCGTCTTGACCTTCGCCACGCGCAGGTTGCGCAGCACCTCGTAGCCCGACATGTCGGGAAGGTTCAGGTCGAGAAGGATGATATCGTAGTCGTAGAGCTTGCCGAGGTCGATTCCTTCCTCGCCGAGATCCGTCGTGTAGGTGTTGAAGCTCTCCGACTTGAGCATCAGTTCGATGCTCTGCGCGGTCGCGCTGTCGTCTTCGATCAGAAGTACCCGCATCGTCGGTCCCCAGCCCAGCCGGCCGTATTCAGCGTTCGGGCAAGCCCCCGCCGTTCGTCCACCACCGGCCCGTGGCGGACGCTCCCTCGTCATAGACGTGAAACGCTAATGGTTAATCGTTAACAAAACCTGATTCTCGGTGGCAAGCACAGATTTGAATGTCTCGAGAAATGATGCTGCCGCAGATCGGTCATTTGGCCCCGCGAGGTGAGGAGCCGGCAGATGCATTACATCAAAACATTCCGCTAAGCACTTGATCGATTTGCCTTTGTCGTCACATGTAACTCAAGAGACACTCCCAAGCGGCACATCGTGACCGGTACCGAAAGGCATCCGCCACCCAATGACGACGGACCGCTTCGTGCCCGATATACGCAGTGTTAAGGAGGGAGGTAAACGAAACGTTGCGAGAAGCGCAGATGACCGTGCGACCCCGGGTTTCCTCCACACTCAATCTGGCCTCGGCCCAGGCCGCCCTGGCCGGAATCGAGACGCTGGAGACCTATGGTCGCGTGGTCGCCATCAAGGGGCTGCTGGTCGAGGTCGCAGGGCCGGTGGGCGCCATGCGCCTCGGAGGGCGCCTCGACATCATGGTGGAGAACGCCACAGGCGCCGTTCCCTGCGAGATCATCGGTTTTCAAGGCGACCGGGCACTGGCGATGCCGTTCGGATCCCTCGAGGGCGTCCGTCGCGGATGTCCGGCGATGGTGCGCGACGAGGCGGCCGGCGCGATTCGTCCGTCCGCCGGCTGGCTCGGACGAACCATCGACGCCCTCGGTCGACCCGTGGACGGTCTCGGCCCGCTGCCGCCCGGCCCGGCCATCTACCCCCTGCGCGCGGACCCGCCACCGGCCCATGCCCGGCGCAGGGTCGGCCCGCCCCTGGATCTGGGCATCCGCTGCATCAACACCTTCATCACCATGTGCGCCGGCCAGCGCATGGGCATCTTCGCCGGCTCTGGAGTCGGCAAATCCGTCCTCCTGTCCATGCTGGCGCGCTACACGGCGGCGGACGTGGCGGTGATCGGCCTCGTGGGCGAGCGCGGGCGCGAGGTGCAGGAGTTCCTGCAGGACGATCTCGGCCCCGCCGGCCTCGCCCGGTCCGTGGTGGTGGTGGCGACGTCGGACGAGCCGGCCCTCATGCGGCGCAACGCGGCCTACGTCACCCTGGCCATGGCCGAGTACTTTCGCGATCAGGGCGCGCAGGTGCTCTGCATGATCGATTCGATCACCCGATTCGCCATGGCCCAGCGCGATATCGGCCTCGCCGCGGGCGAGCCGCCGACCGCCAAGGGCTACACGCCGACGGTCTTCAGCGAGTTGCCGCGCCTGCTCGAGCGCGCCGGCCCCGGAACGGGGCAGGGCGCGATCTCGGGCCTCTTCACGGTGCTGGTGGAAGGCGACGACCACAACGAACCGGTGGCCGACGCGGTGCGCGGCATCCTCGACGGCCATATCGTCATGGAGCGCGGCATCGCCGAGCGGGGACGCTACCCCGCCATCAACGTGCTGCGCTCGGTCTCCAGGACGATGCCTCGGTCCTGCGATCCCGTCCATCTGCCCACCGTGAGGCGCGCAAGGCGCATCCTGTCCACCTATGCCGACATGGAAGAGCTGATCCGGCTCGGTGCCTACAGGGCCGGCGCGTCGGCGGAAGTCGACGAGGCGGTGGCGTTGATGCCAAGTATCGAGGCTTTTCTGGGTCAGAGTAAGGAAGAAGCAACCTCGATAGGCGAGGGTTATCAACGGTTGGCAGCGATCGTCGGAAGCGCCTGAGTGACGTTCGGAACGTCATCTCATTCGCTTCAGGCGCCGACAGCACCGGCCTTTCGTGCGTGGCGTGGAATGGGACCCTCAATATGAAATCGCGTGACACGTTGATCCGGCTGCGCCGCTTCCAGGTCGACGAGAAGCGTCGGCGGGTGACGCAAATCGAAATGATGATGGCCGATTTCAACCGGATGGCATCCGAACTCGACCGCGAGGTCGCCTACGAGGAAGGCCGCGCCGGCATCACCGATACCGGCCATTTCGCCTATCCCACCTATGCCCGCGCCGCCGCGACCCGCCGGGACAACATGCGCCAATCCGCACTCGCCCTCGAGAGCCAGCTCACCGATGCCAAGGCCGAACTCGGCGAGGCGTTCGAGGAGCTCAAGAAGATCGAGATCCTCGAGGATCGCGAGCGCACGGCCGAACGCGTCGCCGAAGCGGCCCGCGACCAGGCCGCCATGGACGGTATCGGTCTCTCCCGCATCCGCGCTTGAGCGATCCGTCGGCGCGGGCGGCACGAAGTCGTCATGTTCACATGACATCTGTCCGGGGAATGCCTTAGCCGGCCGTCTCGCTTGCGATGCTCAGCGCGGTCGTGCAGGTAGTCTGGGCTGTGGGGGCATGACCGGTTCGCAATGAAGACAATCAAGGATTTCGCCTGGCCGCTCATCGGCATCCTGGCGATCGCGATCTCCGGCTACTTTCTCTACCAGGAGCTGAAGACCACATCGATGGCGGCGGTATGGGGGGCCATCGTCGCCATCCCGCCCCATCGCATGGCCCTGGCGGGGCTCTCGACCCTCGTCGCCTATGCGGCCCTCGCCTGGTACGACCGGATCGCGCTGCTGCATCTCGGCGTGCGCGGAATCTCGTGGTTCTTCGTGGCGGTGTGCTCGTTCACGACCTACGCGCTCTCCCACAATATCGGCGCCTCGGTCTTCTCGGGCGCCCTGGTGAGGTACCGAGCCTACACGGCTAAGGGCCTCTCGGCCGCCCAGGTGGCGGTGCTGGTGGCTTTGTGCTCGTTCACCTTCTTCCTCGGGACGATCCTGCTCGGTGGCATCGTCCTGGTGATCGAACCGCAGCTGCTCTCACGGCTCAAGGGGATCCTGCCCGGTTTTCTCACCGACCCGAAGACCGCGCTCATCGTCGGCATCGGCCTTTTGGCCTTCGTCGCGCTCTACGTCGCCGGGTCGATCCTGCGCCTCCCGCCGCTCCACATCCGCAAGTTCAAGCTCGAATATCCGCGTCCGGCGATCATGGGACGGCAGCTCCTGGCGGCGCCCCTCGAACTGCTCGGAGCGGCCGGCATTCTCTATTTCGCCCTGCCTGAGGCGGTGAATCCCGGCCCCATCGCGGTCATCGCGATCTTCCTCGCCTCGTTCTCCGTCGCCCTGGTCTCGAACGCACCGGGCGGGCTCGGCGTCTTCGAACTGGTCTTCATCACGGCGATGCAGATCACCGATCCCGGACAGAAGGATGCGATCATCGCGGCCGTCATCGTGTTCCGGGTGTTCTATTTCTGGATCCCGGCGCTGATTTCGGTGGTGGTCGTCCTGCTCTACGAGCGCTCACGCCTCGCCGACCTCGCGAATGCGCCGCAGGCCTCGGCCGTGCCAGCACCGCCGGTCGTCGCGCCCGGTCTCGATCCGACCAGGATTGAGAAGAAGCTGGAGAAGAAGCCGCTCTGAGCCTCCGCTCGATCGGATGTCTCAGCGGGTGCTCTCACGAAGGTCCATCATCCAATCAGATCACCTCATCCTGAGGTGCCGAAGCGCAGCGAAGGCCTCGAAGGAGACCTCCGGTGGTCGCGCGATCTCTGGACGTCTCCTTCGAGGCCGCTACGCGGCACCTCAGGATGAGGCGGAGCTTTGGAAAAACGGCTCAAGGAGCCTTTAGAGCGCCGCGATACGGTCGGGCGGACCCTCACCGTGTTTCCGGATCTCGGCCTCAGACCGAACCCACCGTCCGCAGCCGGGCGCGCGGGTGGATTTCCGCCTGGCTCATCACCGCCGTCTCACGGCGGAAGCGCTCGATGATGGAACGCACGAAAGGCCGGGCCTGAGCCGAGGTGACGAGGACCGGCATCTCGCCCGTGCGCGCGGCCTGTTCGAAGCGGTCGCGCACCGTGTTGACGAATTCCGAGAGTTTGGACGGCTGCATGGCGAGATAGCGCTCGTCGCGCTCGCCCGCGATGGATTCGAGGAAGGCCTGCTCCCAGGCCGGTGACAGGGTGATGATCGGCAGCATGCCGTCATGGCCCTGGTACTGCGCACAGATCTGGCGGCCGAGGCGGGCGCGGACATGCTCGACGATGTCGCGCGGGTTCTTCACATGGCCCGCCACCTCGGCGATGCCTTCGACGATGGAGCCGAGATCGCGGATCGAGACCCGCTCGGCGAGGAGGAATTGCAGCACGCGCTGGATGCCAGTGGTGCCGATCTGCGAGGGCACCACCTCCTTGAGGAGGTCGGCATGGTCCTTCGAGAGCTCCTTCAGCAGCTTCTGGACCTCCACGTGATTCAGCAGCTCCGACACATGCGCCTTGATGATCTCGGTGAGATGGGTCGAGACCACGGTGGCCGCGTCCACAACGGTGTAGCCCTTGAGCTGGGCCTGATCGCGCAGGGAGGCGTCGATCCACGTCGCCGGCAGGCCGAAGGTCGGCTCCAGCATGTGCTGGCCGGGCAGCTGAACCTGTCCGCCCATCGGGTCCATGGCCATGAACTGGCCGGGGAAGATCTGCCCCGTGCCGGCCTCGATCTCCTTCACCCGCACGACGTAGGCGTTGGAGTCGAGCTGGACGTTGTCGAGGATGCGGACCGAGGGCATGACGAAGCCGAGTTCCGCCGCGAGCTGGCGGCGCAGGGCCTTGATCTGGTCCGTCAGCCGGTCCTGGCCCTCCTGTCCGTTGACGAGGGCGAGGAGCGCGTAGCCCATTTCGAGCTTGAGGTCGTCGAGCTTGAGGAGATCGGTCACCGTCTCCTCCTTGGCGGCCTGGGCCGCAGCCACCGCGGTGGCGTCCATCGGCGCACCATCGGAGTCGAGGGGAGGGGCCTCGCGGGCGATCTTGGCGAAGTGCCAGGCGGCGTAGCCCGAGGCCCCCGCGAGGGCGAGGAAGGGCAGCATCGGCATGCCCGGCAGGAACGAGAGCAGCACCATCACGCCCGACGACATGCCGAGCGCCTTCGGGTAGTTGGCAAGCTGCTTGCCCAGCGCCTTGTCGGCCGAGCCCTTCACACCCGCCTTGGAGACGAGGATACCCGCCGCCGTCGAGACGATGAGGGCCGGCACCTGGCTCGCGAGGCCGTCGCCGATGGTGAGCAGCGTGTAGGACTTCGCGGCCGCGCCGAAGGGCATGCCCTGCTGGGCGACGCCGATGATGATGCCGCCGATCACGTTGATGAAGGTGATGAGCAGCGCGGCGATGGCATCTCCGCGCACGAATTTCGAGGCACCGTCCATGGCGCCGAAGAACGAGGATTCCTCCTCCAGCGCGGCGCGTCGGGCCTTCGCCACCTTCTCGTCGATGAGGCCGGCCGAGAGGTCGGCATCGATCGCCATCTGCTTGCCGGGCATGGCGTCGAGGGTGAAGCGGGCGGCGACTTCCGCGATACGGCCCGAACCCTTGGTGATGACGACGAAGTTCACGATGATGAGGATCGCGAACACGATGATGCCAATGACGAAGTTGCCGCCCATCACGAAGTTGCCGAAGGCTTCGATGACGTGGCCCGCCGCCGCCGTCCCCTCGTGGCCATGGCCGAGGATAAGCCGCGTCGAGGCGAGGTTCAGGGCCAGCCGCAGAAGGGTCGCGACGAGGAGCAGGGTCGGGAAGACGGTGAATTCGAGCGGGTTGTCGATGAACAGCCCCGTCATCATGATCAGCACCGAGATGATGATCGAGACGGCGAGCAGCAGGTCGAGCAGGAACGCGGGCAGCGGGAAGATGAGCACCGTGAGGATACCCATCACGGCGGTGGCGAAGAACAGGTCCGTGCGCTTCGAAAGCGCGGTCAGGTTGGCACGGTTCGGGATCGCGAAGCTCGCGAATTGCGAGACGCTCATCCCCGGACCCGACGCGGCGGAGCCCGCCTCGCTCATTCTCGACACCCTTCACGTCCCACGTGGACCCGGCAAGAATTGCCGGGCTCAGGGTTAGCGAAGAGTTAACGAGGCACGGTGGAGGTCGATAAAACTCGGTCTCGCTCGCGCCGTTCCCGATCCGAGAGGATCCCTGGCGATACCGGGTCCGATCCCCCGAGCCCGCGGTATCGCACCTGCCCGTGGCATCCTTCGACGCATCGCGCTCGGCCAGCCTGATCCTCAAGCGGTGACGCAATCTCCGCCCTCAGTCGCGACCGCCCCGGTGCCGATGGGACACAGGCACCCGGCGGCAACCGGAAAATCGCATGTTTCCTCACCGGATCGGTACGCTGGTCCCTTGCACGGGGGGAACTCGGCTTGTACAGCACGCCACTCGCTCATCGCCGCCGCTGCAAAAGCTGGCAACGATGTGAGAGACTGGAGGGGTGGCCGAGTGGTTGAAGGCGCACGCCTGGAAAGTGTGTATACCGGAAACGGTATCGCGGGTTCGAATCCCGCTCCCTCCGCCATTTAGCCAAACCCTTGCATTTGCTTGCGAGTTCGGCCTGACGGACGGCCCCCACGAATTCCCCCCATTCCGTGTCGGCCAAATCTGAATTCCGCTCGACTTCTGTCTCGCACGCACGCGGCCGAGCGTTGGAAGTGCATGGCAGCGTCCTGATCAACGCGACTTTTCTGCCGGAGTGCCGATCCCCCGCAAAGTGGAAGCGTTTGAATGGCAGGCGACCGCTCGAGGCACCCGGCGCCGTGGGAGTCGCATGGCCACATTCTTTACCGCCGACACGCATTTTGGAGATTCTCACATTCTGCGGCAGCGGGGAGCTGCGTTCAGATCGCTCGATGATCATGACGCGGCTTTGATCAAAAGCTGGAACGAGGTCGTCGGCGACGACGACGAAGTCTGGCATCTCGGCGATTTCGCGGCCGGCGCCAGCCGGGCTCGCTGTGCGGAGATCTTTTTTGCCTTGAGGGGGCGAAAGCGGCTGATCCGCGGCAATCACGACACCAATCGGGTCCTCGAACTGCCATGGGTAAAGCCGCCGCAGGAGAGTGCGCGGATCACCGTCAGCGATGCCGCCGGCAAGGAATGGCGACTGTTCCTTGCTCACTACGCCCATCGGGCTTGGCCGGGTTTGTGGCGCGGGACGCGGCACCTCTATGGCCACACCCATGGATCGCTGCCCGATACCCGCTTTTCATGCGATGTCGGCGTGGATGCCTGGGCCTACCGGCCTGTCGGCGTCACCGATCTGATTGCCCGCCAGAACCTTGCGCTCGTCCTGCCGGAAGAACTCCAGCGGGACGGTAACGGCGACGCGGCGATTGATCGACACTCTCGTTCATAGCGGCGGTCGTCGACGGCGACCTCGTGATACATTCAGGAGCGGCTCACTCTTGCTCGTCGTAAGCAGGCATTAACGCTGCACGGGCATTCTCTCGACATTCATCGGTCAGCCGTTCGGACCAGGGGGTCCGCCCAGTTGCGGTGGGAGACAAACGGTCCATGCCTCGCCTGCTTGAACTTCTGCGCTGGAAACTTGCGGTGCTGTTTGCTTGGACGCCGACACGTACGGTGGCGTTGAACTTGATTCTGGCGGTCTACGCTTTTGCAGGATGGGGAGCCTTCGCGAACAGGGCTTCGGCATACCGCGATCTCACCGATCAGGTCGGCCTTCTGCGGGCGGATCGCGACGGGGCGGTCAACCGCCAAAAAGAGTTGGAACAGGCAAACAACGATCTCCTGCGTGAGTGGCAAGGCAAGCTCGCCTCTGCGCGAGAGGAACTTCAACAAGCTGCTGCCGCGCGCGACGCAGCCAAGGGGCAGCTTGCCGGCTCACAGCGCGAGCTTGTCGCCTCGAAGAAGCGCCTCGATCAGGCGCGGGATCGAGTCTCCGAGACAGGCAGCATCAAACACGCGGAGCCGTCCAAGAAGGCTCCGGTCAAGCCATAGGTTTGATTGGAACAGCGAGTTGGCGTCCAAGGAGCTTCGTCCTTCGACGTGCCTCCCTGGCCCGGTGCCGCTCCGTCATCTCCAACCTGCCCTGATGGAACGCCCTCGAGCGCTCTACGCCGAAGCGGATGCCGGTTCGGCGAAAAAGAGCGCGGCACAACAAAGGCCTGGAGATGTGCCCCGACCCAACGTGGTCGGGCGCAGCTCTAGTTGACGCTCCAACGTGTCTCTTAGGGCCACGCTTGCGACCAATCCGTCTTTCGACCGTTGACCGATCACGCAGGGTAGGCTCGCCCAAGTGAGCCTCCCGTTCGATCCATCAGTCGAGGAGACCCTCATGAAACATGCCCTTATCGCTGCGGCCGTCCTTCTTTCGCCCCTCGCCCTGGCCGCATCGGCACAGGCCCAGGGGACGGTACGGGGCGCCGAACGCGGGATCGAGGATGGCAATCGTGCGGCCGGTCCCGTCGGTGGGGTGGTCGGCGGTGCGGTCGGGGCCGCGACGGGCACCGTCGGGGGCGTGCTCGGTGTCGATCCGGATCGGCGCGAGGAGCGGATGGAGCGGCGTGAAGAGCGTGGCACCGTTCGGGAGCGTCGCGACCGCTAAGACGGCGGCGCCATACGCTCACCCGTCTTCTTCGGTACGGCGCGACGGTGGGACGGTTGCGGGGATTGCCCCGCAGCCTTACCGTTCCGAATGACCGAGAAGCTGACGACAGCCGCCCTTTGCAAACTGAACCTCATCTCCCAGGAGGAGGTGGCGGCTGCCGTCGAAACTTACCTCGCGAATTCCATGGCGCCCCCGTTCGTCTTCAAGGAGGGCTACCGGCTCGATCTCGGTAAAGCCGTGCGACGACATCCCGGCGCGAACGACTTCGTCAACCGCGGGAATACCGGTCCGCTGATGAAGCGTCCCTTCATTCTGGCGGCCATCCTCGAAGCTCGCCCCCTGCGGGAATGAGCCTTCCCCGGCGCCGCGACCGACGTCCCAGCGAATATGCGTCGCTACCGGGCATCAGCACGTGTCCCGGCGCCTCGCTGCCGCTCCTGATCGATCGCTCGGCGCTCGGAACATGGTGATCGGAATACGATCGCAGCGAGCGTACCACGGCTGCGCCGCTTTGGCCGAAGCTTCCCAATTTGTCTGATCTCCCTCGGCCGCCGTTTTCGCTTCGAAGAGCGGGTCGGCGACGGTGATGCCGCCGGCCGCGCACCGTCACGGTCGTGCCCTCGCTATCCCGGCTGCCTGCATGGCTTCAGCATAATCCCGCCACACCCTTGACGCTGGCCCACGCCCAAATATATTACGATCATCATCTCAATGATGGTGCGGTTGCCGGGGGAATGCGTGATGGATGCGAGGATTGCCCTCGGGATTGTCGGTCTTGCCCTGGCGGCCTGCTCGCCCGGTGAGACCGCCGTGTCGCCTCAACCGCCCCTGGTCCAGACCGTCGAGGTCGCGCGGGGTGGCGGAGGGATCGCGCGCTATACCGGCGTCGTCCGGGCTCGGACCGAGAGCAATCTCGGCTTTCGCGTTGGCGGCAAGATCTTCGAACGGCTCGTCGACCCGGGGGATCGGGTGACGCGGGGCCAGCCGCTGATGCGCCTGGACCGGACCGACTTCAGCCTGGCGCTCAATGCAGCCCGTGCCTCGGTGGAGGCGGCTCGCGCACAGATGATCAAGGCAAAGGCCGATGAGGAGCGCAGCCGCAAGCTCGTCTCCGACGGTTGGACCTCGAAACAGACCTACGACCAGAACAAGGGTGCGGCCGATTCCGCCATCGCGCAATTCGCCAATGCCGAGGCGCAGGCGAGCCAGATCGCCAATCAGGCCGGGTACTCCGAGTTGCAGGCGGATGCCGACGGCGTCGTGATGGAGGTGCCCTCCGAACCGGGCCAGGTTGTCGCCGCCGGGCAGACCGTGGTGAAGCTGGCGCGCGACGGCGCCCGCGAGGCCGAGGTGTTCCTGCCCGAGGGGAGCCGGCGCGCCGCGCAGGGCGAGGCTTCGGCCATCCTCTATGCCGAGGGCGAGGTGACCTATCCGGCGCGGCTGCGTGAGCTCTCCGCCACGGCGGATGCCGCGACCCGGACCTACAGGGCGCGCTACATTCTCTCGGGCGGCGGCGAGACCGCACCACTGGGCGCCACGGTGACGCTCCAACTCAAATCCACCGACGCCGCACGGGCGGCCGCGGTGGCGGTGCCGCTCGGCGCCCTGTTCGACCAGGGCCAGGGCGCGTCGGTCTGGCGCTACGACGCGGAGACCCAGACCGTCACGGCCCAATCCGTCGCCGTCGCCCGCATGGCCGAGGAGAACGCCGACATCGTCTCCGGCCTGAATCCCGGCGACCGGATCGTGGCCCTCGGGGCGCATCTCCTCAAGGCCGGGCAGAAAGTCCGGGTCTCGCCCCTCGCGACGACCGGAGTGGCACCGTGAGCGGCTTCAATCTCTCCGCGCTCGCCGTCCGGGAGCGGGCGGTCACGCTGTTCCTGCTGATCGCGCTCACCGGCGCCGGCTTCTTCGCCTTCGAGAAGCTCGGTCGGGCCGAGGACCCCGCCTTCACCGTGAAGGTCATGGTGGTTTCGGCCGCATGGCCCGGCGCCACCACGGACGAGATGCAGCGCCAGGTCGCCGATCCGCTGGAGAAGCGCCTGCAGGAGCTTGTCTACTACGACCGCGTCGAGACCACGGTCCGGCCCGGGCTCATGCTGATGAAGGTGCTGTTCAAGGACAACATGCCTCCGGCCAAGCTCCAGGCGGAGTTCTATCAGGCGCGCAAGAAGCTCTCCGACCAGGCTTCCAGCCTGCCGCGCGGCGTGCTGGGGCCGCTGTTCAACGACGAATTCTCCGACATCTACTTCGCTCTCTACGCACTTCAGGCCAAAGATCTACCGCACCGGCAATTGGTGATGCGGGCGGAGGAGCTTCGCCAGCGCCTGCTGCGCGTACCCGGCGTCGAGAAGATCAACATCCTCGGCGAGCAGGCCCAGAAGATCTTCGTCGAGATCTCCTACCAGCGCCTCGCCACGCTCGGCATCACCGGCCAGCAATTGCTGGCGGCTCTCGCCAACCAGAACGACGTGACCCCGGCCGGATTCGTCGAGGCGGGGGGACCGCGCGTCTATCTCCGCCTCGACGGCGCCATCGATGGGCTCGATGCCCTCCGCGACCTGCCCGTCGCGGCGGGCGATCGCAGCTTCAAGCTCGGCGACATCGCCGAGGTGAAGCGCGGCTACGAGGATCCGAAGACCTTCGCCATCCGCAACGATGGCGAGCCCGCGCTGATGCTCGGCCTGGTGATGAAGCCCGGCTTCAACGGGCTGAATCTCGGTGCGGCGCTCAATGCCGAGGAGATCGCGATCCATCATGAAACGCCCGTCGGCATCTCGTTCACGAAGATCACCGACCAGGCCAAGGTCATCGACGAGGCCATCCACGAGTTCATGGTCAAGTTCTTCACCGCCCTGGGGGTGGTGATCGTGGTCAGCCTCGCCGCGCTCGGCTTCCGGGTCGGCATCGTGGTGGCGCTGGCCGTGCCGCTCACCCTGTCGGCGGTGTTCGTGGTGATGATGATCACCGGTCGCGACTTCGACCGCATCACCCTGGGCGCCCTCATCATTTCGCTCGGCCTCCTCGTCGACGACGCGATCATCGCCATCGAGATGATGGTCGTGCGCATGGAGGAGGGCGCCGACCGGATCGAGGCGGCGACCTATGCCTGGAGCGCCACCGCTGCGCCGATGCTGACGGGCACCCTCGTCACCATCGCGGGCTTCCTCCCCGTGGGCTTCGCGGCGTCCACGGCCGGCGAATATGCCGGCAACATCTTCTGGGTGGTGGCCTTCTCGCTGATCATCTCCTGGATCGTGGCCGTGACCTTCACGCCCTATCTCGGGGTCAAGCTCCTGCCGAACATTAAGCGGGTGGAAGGTGGCCACGACGCGATCTACGCCACAAGGAACTACCAGCGCCTGCGCCGCCTCGTGCGGATGTCCGTCGACCACAAATGGATGGCGGCCGGTATCACCGTGGCCCTGTTCGCCGGCGCGGTGGTGGCCATGGGCAAGGTGGAGCAGCAGTTCTTCCCGAACTCGGAGCGCGCCGAGCTCATCGTCGAGGTGACCCTGCCGGCGGGCTCGGCCTTCGCCACCACCGAGGCCAGCGTGACGCGGCTGGAATCCGCCCTGCGCGAGTTGCCGGAAGCCGGTGAGATCACGAGCTATGTCGGCCAGGGCATGCCGCGCTTCGTCCTGTCCTTCGATCCCGAACTGCCCGATCCCGCCTTCGCGCAGATCGTCGTCCAGACCGCCGATGCGGCGGCGCGCGACACCCTGCGGACCAAGGTCCGCAAACTCGTCGACGAGGGGCGCTTCCCCGAGGCACGGGTGCGGGTCCTGCAGATCGTCTTCGGGCCACCGATCCGCTTCCCCGTGGCCTTCCGGGTGGTCGGGCCGAATCTCGACGTGATCCGGGGCATCGCCGCCGAGGTCAGCGACGTCATGGCGGCCAACCCGAACATGCGGATGGTCCATCTCGACTGGGGCGACAAGACCCCCAACCTGCACCTCGCTCTCGACCAGGAGCGACTGCGCCTGATCGGCCTGACACCGAAGGAGGCCGGCCAGCAATTGCAGAGCTACCTGAACGGCATGCCGGCCACCCAGGTGCGCGAGAACCTGCGCTCGGTCGATGTCCTGCTACGCAGCCCCGGCCCGGAACGGCGCTCGCTCGGCGAAGTCGGGGACCTCACCCTCGCGACGAAGGACGGGCGCCAGGTACCCCTCTCCCAGGTCGCGCGGCTCGAGAGCCGCAGCGAGGATGCGGTGCTGAAGCGCTACAACCGGGAAAGCTACATCCGGGTTCAGGGCGACGTCCTCGACGGGAAACAGCCGCCGGACATCCACGCCCAGATCTTCCCCCTGCTGGAACCGATCAAGGCCAAGCTTCCACCAGGCTACCGCATCGACACGGCGGGCGCCGTGGAGGAAAGCGCGAAGGCGATGATGTCGCTCGTGGCGGTGTTCCCAATCATGTTGATCGTGACGCTCACGGTCATCATGATCCAGGTGCGCTCCTTCGCCACCATGTTCATGGTGTTCGCCACCGCGCCGCTGGGCCTCGTGGGCGCCGCGCCGACCCTGCTGATCTTCCATCAGCCGTTCGGGTTCAACGCGATCCTCGGCCTCATCGCCCTGTCGGGCATCCTGATGCGCAACACACTCATTCTGGTGGATCAGATCCACCATGACCGGGCGTCGGGGCTGTCGGATTACGAGGCCATCGTCGAATCGACCGTGCGACGCGCCCGCCCGGTCATCCTGACCGCCGCCGCCGCCATGCTCGCCTTCATCCCGCTCACCCACTCGGTGTTTTGGGGAGCGCTGGCCTACGTCCTCATCGGCGGCGTCGGCGTGGGCACTTTGCTGACCCTGCTGTTTCTCCCGGCCCTCTACGCCCTCTGGTTCCGCGTGAAGCGGGAGCCGGCGGGAGAACGGGCATCGCCCGGCGAGGCCGCGATGGCTCACCCCGCGGCATCCTGAGCAGGACGTCGTTCGCGCCCGGCTCCACCGGGCATTCCAGGGATCGCGCGTTCAGGCCATGAATGCGCGGTACATCGACCGGCCCGCGATTGTGCCCCCCTCACGCGGGCCGGTCGGTCGTCCATCGCCTTCCGTTTATCGACCGCCACCACCGCCGGTGTTGGGAATCGCGACTTCCGGCTTGTTGGCGTTGCCCGCGGCCCCCGAATTGTTCGAGCGGCTTTCCGCGCCGGTGGAGCCATAGGCTTCGGTCCCGATGGAACCCGGACCGCTGTTATCGATGCCGCCCGGCTTCACCACCGGCACATCCGACGTGCCCGGCGAGGTCATGCGCGCCGGACCCGGCTGTTTGATCTCGGCGGGACCCGCCGACTGCGCGAAGGCAGGTGCCGAGGCGGTCAACAACACACTGGCGAGTAACGCGGCGTTCTTCGTCATCAAATGTCCCAAAGTTCACGAGTGGATCTCTGGGACGTCAACCAACGCGGCCGACGAGAGGTTTCAAGCTTCGCAGCGGATCCGTCTCGTGCTGGCCTGCGACTCGTGGCTCTCACCAGGAATGACTTCGGCGCTCAACGCAGGCGCACGGGCTCGCTACCCTCTGCCGGGTCGGCGGATATGCGATCGGCTTGCGGCAAGCTCGGCGCGGGCTCGCTCGACGGAGTCTGATCTTCGAAAACCGGATCGACGTCGCCGGGCTTGTCCGGAAGTTGGGGCCAGATCGGACGATCGGGTTGTATCGGCTTTGCCATGAAACGGCCTCCCAGCAATCGAACTCAGGAATGCACTACTGGGATATAATATGCCAGAAAAGATTCCGAAGCAGCTTGCCGCCTCAAGCTGCCAAGGTTTCACCGACAGCGATGTTCCGACAGACCGCGCGATATCCTGGCTGATGACACGGACCGACCGTTCGAGGGCGTCCGTGTCACGATGGAAACGAAAGAAGCCCCCGCCGGGCATTCCCGACGGGGGCTTCTTCGAAGCGCGCGTAATTCACGGCATTACCGCGTTGATGGGTCAGCCGCCGCTCATGCAACCGTGATCGAAGGACGACGAGCTTACCGCTCGCCGAAGCCGGAAAGAAGCTTCTCGATCTGGGCGAGTCCGTTCTCGCGGGCCTTGGCCTCGCTGGTCAGGCTGCGATCCGAGCGCTGGACGAGCTTGCCGCCTTTGCGAATGGCCCACTGATAGGTCGCGCCCTCGGTGCGGGGGCTGAGGATTTCCAGGGTGTAGGGGTATGTCGATGTTTCGGTCATGTCCCCTATATGGCGCAAGGTTCCGGCGCCTTCCACCCTTTTATACCGCATCTCTGACCGGCGAATTACGGACGGAGTGGCCATTCTCGTCGTCCCGGTCGATTGCCCCGTGGCGTCCGCCCTATCGCGGATCGGCTACCGCGCTCGCCAACACGTGGCCTGCGATACCTCCGGCGGTGGTGAGCCAGATCTCGTCGCGATGGGAGGCGATATGGGTGAGCGCCTCCCGGAGCGGCCGCAGCCGGTGCGGCTGGCCGACGATGTAGGGATGCAGAGCGATCCCCATGACGAGGGGCGCCTCCCGCGACTGCACCAGCATCTCGTCGAACGCGTCGACGATCATGGCGGCGAAGTCCCGCGCGGAGTCCTTCCTCGCGACGATAGCGGGGATGTCGTTGAGTTCCTGTGGATACGGCACGGAGAGGATGCGACCGCCGTCGCGGGTGGAGAACCAGACCGGCTGGTCGTCATGCGCCCAGTCGAGGAGATACCGGTAGCCCGCCTCCGCCAGGAGATCGGGCGTGACGCGGGATTGCGAGATCCAGGGGCCGAGCCATCCGGCGGGGGGCTTCCCTTCCTCCCGCGTCAGGGTGGCGGTGGCCTCGGCGATGAGTGCCCGCTCGGCTTCCTCTTCGAGGTTGCCCTGGCGCTCGGCATTGGTGCGGCCATGCCCGACGATCTCGTCGCCCCGCGCCCGGAAGGCCTCGATCAGGCCGGGACAATCCTCGTAGAGCCGGCTGTTGACCAGCACGCTGGCGGGAAGGCGAAGCTCGTCGAAGAGGGCCTTCATCCGAAAGGCACCGACGCGATTGCCCCAATCGCGCCAGGCGTAATTCAGCACGTCGGGCTGAGGGCCGCCGGGAGCCAGTTCGGCGCCGAGGCCCGATCCGAAATCGAAGGTCTCGAGATTGAGCGCCACGTAGACGGCGAGGCGCTTGCCCCCGGGCCAATCGTAGACCGGGCGGTCGGGCAGGGCGCTGTAGGCATAGCGGCCATGGTCGTTACCTGCGTCCGTCAAAGCGTCGCGCTCCTTCATCTGTCTCATAGGCTCAGATTGTCACGCAGCGCCGAGATAGGCGGCGGCGAGACCTTCATCGGCGGAGAGCTCCGCCGCCGATCCGGTGGCGACGACGCGGCCCTGCTCCAGGACGTAGCCGCGATCCGCAACGGTCAAGGCCAGTGCGGCCATCTGATCGACGATGAGGATGGTGACGCCCTGGTCGCGCAACTCCGCCACCACGGCGTAGAGGGCGTTGATCATGGACGGCGCAAGCCCGAGGGAGGGTTCGTCGAGGAGGAGGATGCGCGGATGCGCCATCATCCCGCGCGCGATGGCGAGCATCTGCTGCTCTCCGCCGGACAGCAGGCCGGCCCGGCTCGTCGCCCGGTCGCGCAGGCGGGGGAACCGGTCGAGCAGGGCCTCCACCTCGCTCGGATCGATGGCGGTCTTCCGTCCATGCGCGCCGAGGCGCAGGTTCTCCACGACCGACAGCTCCGGAAAGACCTGCCGGCCCTCGGGGACGAGGGCGAGGCCGAGGCGGGCGATGGCATGGGCCGGCAGGCCGGCAACGGAGCGGTTCTCCAAGATGACGGATCCGTCCACCGGACGCAGCAGGCCACTGAGCGCGCGCATGGCGGTGGATTTGCCGGCCCCGTTCGCCCCGAGGAGCGCCACGGTCTCGCCCGGACGGACATCGAGGGACAGCCGGTCGAGGACCGGAGCGGCACCGTAGCCTGCGGTCAGGTCGAGGGCTGAGAGGACCGCGTCGGCGGGGCCCGTCCATGGGGACGGACGCGGCCGGGCAGGGGTGTCGGCGCCTCCGAGATAGGCCCGCAGAACGGCGGGATCCGCCCGTACCGTGGCGGCATCCCCCAGCGCGATGGGTCGTCCTGCATCCATGACGAGGATATGGTCCGAGATGCCCATGACGAGGGGCATGTCGTGTTCGACGAGGACCACCACGATTCCGCACTCCGCGATCCGACGCAGGAGGCTGCCCAGGCGGTCGGTATCGGCGCGGGTGAGGCCCGCCGCCGGCTCGTCGAGAAGGAGGACGCGCGGTCGGCCCGCCAGAGCGCGCGCGATCTCCACGAGGCGGCGGTCCACATGCGGCAGTTCGGCGGCGGGCCGGTGGAGGGCCCCGGTATAGCCGACGAAGGCGAGGAGCGCGGTGGCAGCATCGACGTCGCTTCCTGCGCCCGCCCTGAACAGGCGTCCGGGGGCGATGGCGAGGGTCACGTTATCGATGACAGACAGTGAGCCGAACAGCCGCGTGGTCTGGTAGGTCCGCGCGATTCCGGCGCGGGCGATGCGGTGGGCGGACAGTCCGGCGAGATCCCGACCCGCGAGTCGGATCGCCCCGGCACCGGGCCGGTAGAAACCCGAGACCATGTTGAGCACGGTGGTCTTGCCGGCCCCGTTCGGGCCGATGATGCTGGTGACGGCTCCGGGGGCGGCCGTCACCGAGACGTCCTGCGCCGCCTTGATGCCGCCGAAGCTGATGCCGATCCCCTCCACCGCGAGCGCCTCGGGCTGTGGCTGGGCCAGATAGGACGCGACGTCGCCGCCGGTTCCGGACGCGGCCCCGGTGAGGCGGCGCGGCAGCAGCCGGGCAAGGCTGCCGACGATGCCCGCCGGCACCAGCCACAGCACGACCAGCGTCGCGAGGCCGAAGAACAGCAGGCGGTATTCGGCGAGACCAGACAGGGTCTCCGGCAGGAGGACGGTGACGAGGGCACCGAAGAGCGGCCCCAGCACCGTGCCGGCACCGCCCACCACCACCGAGAGCACGAACAGGATCGACTGGGTGAACGGGAACGAACTCGGCGCGATGAACAGCATCAAGGGCGGCAGCACCGCCCCGGCGAGACCGGTCAGTGCCGCCGAGATCATGAAGGCGAGGGTCTTCACCCGCACCGGATCGAAGCCGAGGGAGGCGGCGGCGACGTCCGCGTCCCGCACCGCCCGCATGGCGAGGCCGAGGCGGCTGCGCGCGAGGCGGTGGAATCCGTAGAGGGCGAGGCCGGCGCCGAGCACCGACAGGATCGCGAGTTCGCGTTCCAGGAACGGGAATCCGAACAGGGTCGGGCCGGTGGCGATGACGAGGCCGTTCTGGCCTCCGGTGAGCGCACCGCCTTCGATCAGCCCATGCTCGACGATGAAGCCGAAGGCGATCGTCACCATGGCGAGATAGGGGCCCTTCACCCGCATGGCGGGGATCGCGAGCACGCCGCCGAGAACCCCGGAGAGCAGGCCGGCAGCGGGGAGCGCCAGCCAGAAGCTGACCCCGGAAAGGGTCAGGATGGCGCTCGCATAGGCGCCGATCGCGTAGAATCCGGCATGGCCGAAGGAGATCAGACCGGTAAGGCCGAGGAGGACGTTCAGCCCCGTTCCGGCCAGCGTCGTCAACGCCACGAGGGCGATGATGAAATGGCTGTAGCCGTCGGTGGCGGCCACGAGGCCGATCCCCGCGACGGTGAGGGCGAGAATGGCGAGGGGCAGGGCGGAGCTTCCGGCGCGCATCGGCTCAGACCTTGTTCACGGCGGCCCGGCCGAGAAGGCCGTCGGGGCGCAGCGCCAGCGCGAGGATGATCACCGAGAACACCACGATCTGGGTGTAGCCGGAGCCGAGATATCCGGTGACCAGGGCCTCCACGACGCCGTAGAGCAGCCCGGCCAGGACCACGCCGGTGGCGGAGCCGATCCCGCCGAGAATGGCGACGGCGAAGGCCTTGATGCCGAACAGGGTGCCCATCTCGGCCGAGACCGAGAACAGCGGAGCGATGAGGAGGCCCGCCGCGCCAGCGAGCAGGGCGGAGAGCGCGAAGGCGCAGGCCACCGTGCGACGCACGTCGATGCCCATCAGCCGCGCGGCGTCGGCATTCTGCGCCACCGCCAGGAGAACGCGGCCGAGATCGGTCCGGCGGAACACCGTGCGGATGGCGAAGGCGACGGCGAGGCCGACCACCGGGATCACGATCTGCAGCGGGTATATCCCGGTGCCGAACAGGTCGATCGGGTCACGCGCCAGGGGCGAGGGCAGGCTGCGCGGCTCCTTGCCGAAAGTGAACAGGATGACGTTGTCGAGCACCACGCCGCCCGCCACCGTGGCCAGCAGCCAAGCATCGGAGCCACGCTCGACGAAGGGCCGTACCAGGATGCGTTCGACCACGATGCCGAGGAGCGCGCAGCCGGCCAGGGCCGCCGCCACCGCCAGGGGCATCGGCCAGCCGAGCGTGATGCCGAGCATGTAGCCGAGCACCGCCCCGAGGGTGACGGCGCTGCCTTGCGCGAAGTTCACGGTGCCGGAGACGGCATAAGTCACATGGAAGCCGAGGGCGATGAGCCCGTACATGCTCCCGAGACCGAGGCCGCTCACGAGGGAGCCGGTCAGCATGGAATTCTCACTTTCACCGTATCATGTCGTCCATCCCACCCAGCCACCTCATCCTCAGGCGCCAAAGCGAAGCGGAGGCCTCGAAGGAGGCGTCCAGTTCGCACAGTGAGTTCCGGAGACCTCCTTCGAGGCCGCTTCGCGGCGCCTCAGGATTAGGTGGCGGGTGGGATAAATGGCGATGGCCGCTCCCTCAGTTCGCCACGGCGACGATCTCGCCGTCCTTGAACCGCGTGAAGACGTAGTCCTGCGGGCCGAGCGCGTCGTGACGGTCCGGGGCGAAGGGCTTGTCGTAGGTCTTGATGAGGCCGGGATAGGTGGCGATCTTGTAGAAGCCGTCGCGCACGTCCGGCCCCTTCGTGGACTTGGCCTCGCCGATCGCGAGGGCCAGGAGATGCGTCGCGTCATAGGCGTTGGCGATGCCCACCGCCGGGGTCACGTCGGCCATCGACTTGATCGCCGAGTACTTCGCCTTCAGGGCATCGAGCACGGCGACGGCCTTGGGCGAGGCGTTGCCGGCGAAGGTGAAGGTCTGGATGAAATGGACCTTGGCCGCGCTCGGGCCGGCCAGTTCGTCGAAGCGACCGCCGGCCGGTCCCCAATGCGACACGACGGGAACGGTCCAGCCCATCCGGTCGAGGGATTTCACCACCTGGGCCGAGGGTCCGACATTGCCGACCATGAACAGGGCGTCGGCGCCGGCCTCCTTCAGCCGGGTCAGCTGGGGCACCATGTCCACATCGGACGCCTCGAATTTCTCGATGCCGGCGGCAGGCAGGCCCGCGGCCTTCAAGGCCGCCGTGAGGCCCTGCTGGTTCGACTCGCCCCAGGCGTTGTTGACGAGGATCATGCCGGGCTTCTTGGCCTGGTAGGTCTTGACGGCGTAGGCGACGAGGGCCTCGTCCACGAGGGCGTCCACCGCCGAGACGCGGAACGCGTAATTGTCGGCTGCACCGTTGCGGGTGATGCCGGTGCCCGCCGCCCAGGGGCCGAGGAAGGGCACCTTCATCTGGTTGGCGATGGGCACGATCGCCATGGATACCGGGGTATCGAGACCGCCGACCAGGGCGACGACGCCGACGCGCTGGACCAGCTCTCGGGCGGCCAGCACGCCCTTCGACGGGTTGGCTTCGTCGTCGCGGGCCACGAGTTCCAGGGGACGCCCGAGGACGCCTCCGGCCGCGTTGATCTCGTCGATGGCGAGCCCGATGCCGCGCGAGATCGCTTCGCCCGATTTCGCCGATTGACCGGACAGGGCGGTGACGAGGCCGATCTTGATCGACTCGGCCGCCTTGACCGGCGCGATCAGCGCAAGCCCGATCAAGGCGGTCGCGCCGAGGGCGAGGCGGCGGGTCATCGGCGATGGGCTGTGCTTGCGCATGGATCGGAGCTCCGGAAGAATTGCATCCGTCGCCGCAACCGCCATGCCATTTGCCAGGATATTGAAATAACTCAATTATTCAGCGGCGCGCGAATTCCCCTGCCTGCTTTCACGCCAAATTGCATACACTTATTGCATGCACTTCGGTCGAGCTTCGGGCAGGTTCGGGATCGAATGGAGAGCGAGAGCATGAGCGACAGATCGAGCACCGATACCGGCACCGACGCGGCCATCGTCACCGCCTATCTCGAAGCCTCCATGGTGCCGGATCCGGAGAGGGCGGCGGGCTACATGGCGCCGGGGATCGAGATCGTCTTCACCGGCGGCCGCGTCTTCCGGCATCCGCGCGAGGTGACGGCGTTCAACGCGGGCCGCTATGCCTGGGTGAAGAAGCGCATGGAGCGTCTGGACGTGGTGCCGGGGGAGGGGTTCACCACGGTCTACAGCCTCGGCACCCTCTACGGCGAATGGCCGGACGGCACCCCGTTCGAGGGCAACCGCTACGTCGACCGCTTCACCGTCCGTGACGGGCTGATCGTGACGATGGAGGTCTGGAACGACAGCGCCGAACGCTTGCTCACGAAGCACGGCGTCTCGGCATAGGCGAGCGCGCTCAGGCGTCGGCTCCGGCGAGCCGCCGTGTATCGACGAAGGTCCGGCCGTCCGCAAAGCGGTAGCTGACGCTTTCCGAGAACCGGCCGTTGGCGCGGACCAGAATGGCGGCGGGGCGGGTGAGTTCCTCGGTCCGCGCCAGGGCCTCGACGACGGTCATGGGCACATCTCGCGCCCCGCCGAGCTGGCGCCACCATTGCACCGCCTTCTCGCGACCATAGCCCGCCTGCTCCAGGGCGATCCGCACCCGGTGGCTCGATCCGTCCTCGGTCCGGAACTCGACATCGAGGCTGCCGGACGCCGCATGGCGACCGAGCCGCCATCGGGAGATACCCTGCCAGACCGGAACCGTGCGGGACAGGATCGGATGTTCGTCGTCGGCCGCTGCCTCGTGGCCAGGCCCATCCTCCTCGGTCTTGTCCGGCTCCACCCAGCACGCCTCGCAGGTGCTGGCATTGAGGGCGATGAGCGCGCCGCAGCCGGGGCAGGGCTTGGCCCGCACCTCGCCCTCACGGCCCTTGATCGCGGCGGCACTGCGCGCGGTGACGATGTCCACCGGCCCGTGCATCCGCACCAGCCCGGCATAGTCGAGGATCAGCGCATCGGACTTGCCCGGCGCGGTGCGCAAGGCACGACCCACCTGCTGGACGTAGAGCCCCGTGCTCTGGGTCGGCCGCAACAGGGCGATGAGATCCACGCGCGGCACGTTGAAGCCGGTGGAGAGGACGCCCACCGAGGTGAGGCAGCGCAGGCGCCCGGCGGTGAAGTCGCGCACGATCCGGTCGCGCTGGCGCTTGCCGGTCTCGCCCGTCACCATCTCGCAGCTGAAGCCCTCCGCCCGAACCGCATCGCGCACCGCCTCCGCATGGGCGACGCCCGCGCAGAAGGCGAGCCAGGCCCGGCGGTCGCGGCCGAAACCGGCCATTTCCTCCACCGCCGCGCGGGTGATCCAGTCCTGGTTCACCGCCGCTTCGAGGGCGCTGGGAATGTAGTCGCCGCCGCGCTTGGCGACGCCCGAGACGTCGAGCGCCGTGGCGGTGGCCTTGCAGATCAGGGGGGCGAGGTAGCCCTGGTGGATCAGGTCGCCGACATTGGCCTCGTAGACGATCCGCTCGAACAGCCGGCCCTCGCCCTCGTCGAGGCGGCCGCTATCGAGCCGGTACGGGGTCGCGGTGAGGCCGACGACGCGCAGGTCCGGCCGAGCGGCGCGCAGGCCCGAGAGGAACCGACCGTAGCGGGTCTCGGCATCGCGCGGGATCAGATGGGCCTCGTCCACCACCACGACGTCGAAGGCACCGATGGCGTCGAGGCGGTTCCAGACCGATTGGATGCCGCAGAACAGGATCTGCGTCGCGGTCTCGCGCCGGTTGAGCCCGGCCGAGTAGATGCCGGCCGGCGCATCCGGCCAGTAGGTCATGAGCTCACGATGATTCTGGGCGATGAGCTCGCGGGTATGGGTGACGATGGCGATCCGCGCATCGGGACGCTCGGCGATCACCTCCCGCACCAGGGCCGCGATGACGAAGGCCTTGCCCGCCCCCGTGGGCAGGACGATCAGCCCATCGCCGGTCTCGTCGCGCCACGAGGCATAGAGGGCATCGAGGCTGGCACGCTGGTAGGGTCTGAGATCCATCGCCGGCTCTGTACGGCCGTTCTCGCAGAACCGGAACAGCAGTCCAGCGGGATGCGGCCTCGCCGGCCGCTCAAGCCCCTCCGCCGACGACCTCATCGCGCATCACCCGCGCGATGCGCTCCACCATGCCCTGCGACAGACGCACGAACTGCCCGGTGCCATGCCCGCGCCCATCGAGCAACTCGGCGAAGACGGGTTTGGCGGGCTCGCAGACCAGGGCCGCTACCGGCCTCGTATTGCGCCGCTTGGCCCGCAGCCGCTCGGCCAGCGCATCGGGAACGAACGGTTCACGCAAGGCGGGCTTCTCCTGTCAGGGCCGGCTGTCCGAGGAGAGGGGCCTAGGCTTTCAGGGTTGCCGAGAGATTAAAGCCGATGGATTGGCGCATGTCGCAAGCCGGCGCGGAATCGCATTTGCGCCGCTTCAACCAGCCCGGCGTCGCAACGTACTCTTCTCGGTGACGTAGGGCGCCAGGACCCGGCCGAGGTCGCGGTCTCGCGGCGGCTCGGCGACGATGTGCGCGCGCACCGCCACGGCATCGAGGTGGTGATCCATCAGGTGGGTCGCCCGGTCGACGTCGCCGGCCATCAGCGCGGCCACGATCTCGCGGTGTTCGTTGACGGCACAATCGGACGAATGCGGCCGGCTGTAGAGCGAGAGGGTCAGCGCGCAGCGATAGCCGAGCTCGGCCACGTAGCGGACGAGGACGGGGCTGCCGGTCATCCGCGCCAGAAGCAAGTGGAACTCGGTGGCGAGGCGGATCGACGGGGCTTCGGGTCCGCCGCGAACCGCGTCCTCCTGGTCGATATGGGCGAGCAGGATCGCTTCCTGCTCGGCGGTGAGGCGACCGGCCAGGCGCTGGACCACGAGGCGCTCGAGGGAAATGCGGACCTCGAACGTGTCGCGCGCCTCTTCCCAGCTCGGGGTCGCCACGATGGCGATCCGGTTGCGGCGCAGTTCCACCAGTCCCTCACCGGCGAGTTGCCCCAGAGCCTGCCGCGCGATGGTGCGGCTCACGCCGAAGCGCTCGCCCAGGGCATCCTCCGGCAGGCGGTCACCGGGTGCCAACGCACGCTCGACGATGGCGCGGCGCAGGGACTGGCACATCATGCCCACGCGATCCTTGGCCGCCTGCGTCTCGACTCCCGCCATCGTCTCCCACATCCCTACTCTCGAAGCGCTCCGGCCTGGCGCGTGTCTCGGGCACGCTTTCCATCGTCGCTCTCCCTCGGCCGACGCGCCATGCATGAGAGAGACCAAAGCTGAGCGGCAATGAATGGCTCATCCGGAAGTTGCAAGGCCGACGCCTCGCGGAACGGCGCTCCGCTGGACGTTCCCCGGCGCAACTGCCATCACCTCGACGATCCGAACGGGCGGCCGGAGACGCTCCTCGCCGCCCCCTGAGCGGGTTCGCGTCGGCAGGCCGAGGTTTCACCTCGCTCCTACCTTTGGGGTGTCAGAGGTTTCGGAACGCCAAACCGGTGACCGTCTTGGTGAAACCTGCTTAGAACGAGCCACCCGCTTCCCATCAACCGCGTCCCCGCGAGCCACCCGATGACGATGCTCTCGCTCCTGTCCATGCGCGCCCGTATCGAAGCGGGGTCGCTCACCCCCGCGCAGGCCGTGGCGCTGACCCGGGACGCGATAGCCGAGCACGAACCATCGATCCGCGCCTTCGTGGCGACCGATCCCGATCCGCACGTTCCCGATGCGGGACCGCTCGCTGGAATCGCGGTGGGCATCAAGGACATCATCGACACCGCCCACCTGCCGACGCAGATGGGGTCGTCGATCTATCGTGGCTGGCAGCCGCGCGCCGATGCCCCCATCGTGGCGCGGCTGAAGCGCCTCGGCGCAGTGCCCCTGGCCAAGACCACCACCACCGCCTTCGCCTTCATCGATCCGACCGAGACCCGCAATCCCCGTGCGCCGGGCCGCACGCCGGGCGGATCCTCCGCCGGTTCGGCGGCGGCCGTGGCCGCGGGCATGCTGCCGCTGGCCCTGGGAACTCAGACCGGCGGCTCGGTGATCCGGCCGGCTGCCTATTGCGGCGTGGTCGGCGTGAAACCGTCGTTCCGACTGCTGCCGACGGTGGGGGTGAAATGCTTCTCCTGGACCCTCGACACGCTCGGCCTGTTCGCCGCAAGCGCGGCCGATGCCGCCCATGCCCTCGCCCTCATCGCCGGCCGGCCGGAGATCGACCAGCCCGCCACGGTGCCGCGGATCGGGCTGCTCGTCCCGGATTATTGCGAGGCTGCCGAACCCGAGGCGCTGGAGGCCCTCGACCGGGCGCGGGCTATGGCGGAAGCGGCGGGCGCCGGCATCCGCGCCTTCACGCTGCCCGACGAGTTCCGCCATGCCTTCGACGAGCATGCGACGATCCAGGATTTCGAATCCGCGCAAGCCCTCGCCTGGGAATACGAAACCCACCGCGATTCGCTCCCGCCGCTCCTGCGCGCCCATCTCGACACATCCCGGACCATCGAGGCCGCCGCCTACGACGCGGCCCGGCGCGTGGCGCATCACGCCAGGCGCAGCCTGAGGGACATCCTGCGCAATTCCGACCTCGACGTCCTGCTGACGGTCTCGGCCCCGGGCCCAGCGCCGGAGGGTTACGCCTCCACCGGCGATTCCCGCTTCAACCGGCTCTGGACGATGATGGGCGTGCCGTGCGTCACCGTCCCCGTGCCGGGGGAGGGCCCGCCGCTCGGGGTGCAGGTCATCGCCCGCTTCGGAGACGATGCGCGAGCGCTCGCGGCGGCAAAATTCCTGGAGAAAGCTTTCACCGACTGGCCATGAGGTCGTCCCGAATGTCCGGACACCGGTACATTTCGGCGGGTCGCACCGACGAAGGTCAAAGTATTGCGACACGCAATGCGTCGAGCGTCACGAAAACGCCGGTGTCACGCTGCATCAGCGTATAAAGCGGCTCCGCGCCGACGATGTCTTCCAGATCGATCCGCCGAACGGTGAGCCACCTCTTCATGCGCCTGCTTCGGCTCTTATTGATCCTTCCGCTCCTTGTGTCGTCCCATGTGATCCACGCGGCGGAAGTCCCGCCGGCGAGCGGTTCCACCGCGCCCGCGCCGGCGGTGACCATCGTCGCCGCCGCCGATCGCGAGATCGTCGAGCAGGCGGTGGTCACCGGCACCCTGGTCCCGCGCGACGAGATCCTGGTGGCGCCCGAAATCGAGGGCTACCGCATCACCGAATTGCTGGTGGAGGAAGGCGCCGAGGTCGAGAAAGGGCAGGTTCTGGCCCGGCTCTCCCTGGAGATGATCGCCACGCAGGAGGCGGCCAACGTCGCCGCCATCGCCAAGGCTCAGGCGGCCATCGTTCAGGCCCGCAGCCAGATCGTCCAATCCGAGGCCGCGCAGATCGAGGCCAATCTTTCGCTGGAGCGTGCCCGCTCACTCATCAAGACCGGGAACGCCACGGCGGCGGTGCTGGAGCAGCGGGTCTCGGCCGCCCAAGGCGGCGAAGGCAGGCTCGCTGCCGCGAAGGGCGGCCTGCAACTTGCCGAAGCGGATCTCGCGGCGGCGCGGGCGCAGAGCAACGAGATCGCCCTCAGGCGCGCGCGCACCGACATCAAGGCACCCGACGGAGGCATCGTCAGCCGCCGCATCGCCCGGATCGGCGCGGCGGCGACCTCCACGGGCGAACCGTTGTTCCGGCTCATCGCGCGCGGCGAAATCGAACTCGAAGGCGAGGTGCCGGAAACCTGGATGCCCCGGATCGAGCGCGGCAACATCGTGCGTCTCGAAGCGGACCAGGGGAGGATCGTGACGGGCAAGGTCCGCCGGATCGACCCGGAGATCGACCGGCTGACGCGCCTCGGCAAGATCCGCATCAGCCTCGACCGCGACCCGGCCCTGCGTATCGGTGCCTTCGCCCGCGGCAAGGTCGAGGTGGCGCGGCGCAACTCCGTGGCCGTTCCCCTCTCCGCCGTACTCTACGGGATCGATGGCGCGGCCCTCGTCTACGTGGTGAATGACGGCACGGTGGAGGCCCGCAAGGTCGTCTCCGGCCTCGCGGCGGACGGGTTCATGGAAATCCGCGAGGGGTTGAGATCCGGCGAGGCCGTCGTCGCGCGGGCGAGCAGCTTTCTGCGCCATGGCGACCGGGTCAGACCGGTGCAGCCGAAGGCCGAAGCCGCCGCCTCCGTGACGTCGCGCTGAGAATCGGACCCGTCAGCCCATGCGCCTCAACATCTCCGCCTGGGCGATCCGCAAGCCGATCACCTCGATCGTGCTGTTCCTCGTCCTGATGATCCTCGGGCTCGTCAGCTTCCGCTCGCTGCCGATCACGCAGTTCCCGAACATCGACATCCCGATCGTGGCGATCCAGGTCACCCAGGCCGGCGCGGCTCCCTCCGAGCTGCAGACCCAGGTGACGAAGGTGGTGGAGGATGCCGTTGCCGGGGTGAAGGGCGTCAAGCACATCATCTCGACGATCTCGGAGGGCGTCTCGGCCACCACCATCGAGTTCAGGCTCGAAGTGAACGTGGACCGCGCCGTCAACGACGTGAAGGACGCCATCGCCAAGGTGCGGGTGACGCTTCCGCGCACCATCGACGAGCCGATCATCAGCCGCGTCGAGATCGCCGGACTGCCGATCATGGTCTACGGCGCCTCGGCACCGGCCATGACGCCGGAGGACCTGTCCTGGCTCATCGACGACGTGATCGCCCGGCAGGTCCAGGGCGTGAAGGGCGTCGGTGGCGTCGAGCGCCTGGGCGGTGTCGCCCGCGAGATCCGCGTGACGCTCAAACCCGACCGGCTCCTGGCGCTGGGCATTACCGCGGCGGACGTGAACCGCCAGCTCCGCCTCACCTCGGCCGACATGGCGGGCGGGCGCGGCGAACTCGGCGGCCAGGAACAGTCGATCCGGACGCTGGCCGGTGCCGCCAGCCTCGACACCCTGGCCCAGACCTCGATCGTCGTGCCGGGCAACCGCAAGGTCCGACTGGACGAGTTGGCGACGCTGGTGGACGGCTCGGAAGAGCCGCGCACCTTCGCGCGCTTCAACGGCGAGCCCGTCGTCGCCTTCGCGATCTCACGCGCGACGGGCGCCAGCGATGCCGAGGTCGCCAGCGCCGTGGCGCGCAAGATCGCCGATCTCGCCGCCAAGCATCCCGGTGTCCGGTTCGACCTGATCGACACCTCCGTCATCAACACGGTGGGCAACTACCATTCGGCGATGCTGAGCCTCATCGAGGGCGCGGCGCTTGCCGTCATCGTGGTGTTCCTGTTCCTGCGCGATTGGCGGGCGACGCTCATCGCCTCCATCGCGCTGCCCCTCTCGGTGCTGCCGACCTTCTGGGTGATGAGCACCCTCGGCTTCTCGCTCAACGCGGTCAGCCTGCTCGCCATCACCCTCGTGACCGGCATTCTGGTGGACGATGCCATCGTCGAGATCGAGAATATTGTCCGGCACATGCGGATGGGGAAATCCGCCTACCGGGCGGCTCTCGAGGCCGCAGACGAGATCGGCCTCGCCGTCATCGCGATCACCGCCACGATCATCGCGATCTTCGCACCCGTCTCCTTCATGAGCGGCATCGCCGGCCAGTATTTCAAGCAGTTCGGCCTCACCATCGCGGCGGCCGTGTTCATGTCCCTGCTGGTGGCGCGCCTCATCACGCCGCTGCTGGCCGCCTATTTCCTGCGCGATCACGGACCGGATCACGAGCGCGAGGGGCCGGTGATGCGGGCCTATACCCGCGTGGTCGCGTGGTCGGTGCGGCACAAGTTCATCACCCTGGTGGTGGGGCTCGCCTGCTTTGCCGGATCGATCATGTCCACCGGTCTGCTGCCCGCCGGCTTCCTGCCTGCGGAGGATGCGGCACGGACGATCTTCGTGGTCGAATTGCCGCCCGGTGCCCGTCTCGCCGACACCACCCGCGTCACGGACGGCATCGTCGACAGGATCAAGGCGCTGCCCGAAGTGCGCAGCGTGTTCGTGGATGGCGGCCGCCAGCTGCCCGCCAAGAAGGAGGTGCGGCTCGCGAGCTTCACCATCAACCTGACTCCGAAGAACGCCCGTCACCGCACCCAGAAGCAGCTCGACAGGGTCATCGGCGCGATCCTGCGGGAGGAGCCGGACATCCGGTTCTGGTCCCTGCGCGACAGCGGCCAGCGCGATCTCGCCCTCATCGTCTCGGGGCCGGACCTGCGCCTCGTCTCGGAGACGGCGGCGCAATTGCAGCGCGAGGCCGCCTCCGTGCCCCACCTCGTCAACGTGCTCTCCACCGCCCCCCTCGACCGCACCGAGATCCGCATCCGCCCCAAAGCCGGCGTCGCGGCCGATCTCGGAGTCTCGACGGACCTCATCGCCGAGACCGTGCGGGTGGGGACGATCGGCGACATCGGCGCCAACCTCGCCAAGTTCAACGCCGTCGACCGGCAGGTTCCGATCCGGGTTCAGCTGCCCCTCGCCCTGCGCGGAGACCTGTCCCAGCTGGAGAGCCTGAAAGTCCCGGTGAAGGGGGGCGCCTCCGTTCCGCTCTCCACGGTGGCCGATCTCAGCCTCGGGCGTGGTCCCACGGCGATCGACCGTTACGATCGCTCGATCCGCGTGGCCCTGGAGGCCGACATGGAGGGCTCGGACGCGCTGGGCACCCTCATCGAATCCGTGATGGCGCTGCCGACCGCGAAGAACCTGCCGCCGGGCGTGAGCATCAGCCAGACCGGCGACGCGGAAATCATGGGGGAGGTGTTCGAAGGGTTCGCGCTCGCCATGGGCGCGGGACTGATGATGGTGTTCGGCGTTCTGGTGCTGCTGTTCGGCAACTTCCTTCAGCCGCTCACCATCCTGTTCTCGCTGCCCCTCTCCATCGGCGGGGCGATCCTCGGGCTGCTGATCTTCCACATGCCCATCTCGATGCCGGTGGTGATCGGCATCCTGATGCTCATGGGCGTGGTGACCAAGAACGCGATCATGCTGGTGGATTTCGCCATCGAGGAGATGGCGCGGGGCGTCGACCGCGCCACCGCCATCATCGACGCCGGCCGAAAACGCGCCCGGCCCATTGTCATGACCACCATCGCCATGGCGGCGGGCATGGTGCCGTCGGCCATGGCGCTCGGCATCGGCGGCGAATTTCGCGCGCCGATGGCCGTCGCGGTCATCGGCGGCCTCATTGTCTCGACGGGCCTGTCGCTGATCTTCGTGCCGGCGATCTTCGTCCTGGTGGACGACCTGTCGCGCTTCTTCGTCCGGCTCTTCGGTCGCTTCATCGGGCGCAAGGACGAGCCCACCGAGGGGGCCTTCGCCCTGCGGACCACACTCGCCAATGACGGAAAGGGCTTCCCGTCACGCTCCGCCGCGGAATAGCCGCGGCGGGGTCAGCCCTTCTTGTCGAGGGGACGTCCCAGCAACCGCGCGAACTCCGCCTCGATCTCCTCCACGGAGAAGGGATTCTGGCTCGCGGCAGTCACCTTCTTGGGAGCGGGTGGAGGCGGCGGGGCCGGAAGGAACACGTCCGGTTCGGTGGTCACCGGTTCGCTCCGTGCGGGCTCGCTCGACACGGCATCGGCGAAGACCGGTTCGGTCGGAGCCGATCTGGCACTCGCCGGCTTGTCCTTCGCAGGAACCACGGGCGACTCGTCCGGGACGATCTCCACGGGCGTGGCCATGGCGGCCGCCATCGGGTCGATCGGCTGGTCCGCCTTTGCCTTCTCCGGGGCAACGGGTTCGGGACGCGGTTCGGGCTTCGCCGCCGCCGCTTTCGGCTCGGCGGGGGGCACGGGGGGCGCCTTTGGCGGTGTCGACGGGACGGCCTGCGTGGACGGGGAGATCGCGGCCGATGGCCGGCGCAGGGCCTCTTCGAGCTGCCGCGCCATGTCGGACAGGATGGCCGCGTCCACGGGGCGGGAACTCGTCGGCCGCGCCAGGGTCGGCGGAACGACGGGAGCCGCCTCCGCGACGGGCGCGGGTTTCACCGGAGGTTGTGGCCGCACCGCCTTCTCCGGGGCCTTCTCCGGGGCCTTCTCCGGGGCCTTCTCCGGGGCCTTCTCCGGGGCCTTCTCCGGGGCCTTCTCCGGGCTCGGCGCCTCGATCACGGCGGGCGCCACCGGTGCGGGTGGGGCTTCCGGCGCCTTGACTGGCTTCTGCGCTTCGACGGCAGGGACGATCGGTTCGGCGACCACGTCCGGCGCGGTGAGCGCCGGACGTGGCAGGTCCGGAGCTTCGGGCTTCAGGTTGGCCAACGGCGGCGGGTTCCGCCGCGCCGCCTTCGCCGCAATCAGATCCGCCTTGGTGAAGCGGGGAGCGGGCTTCGACTCGGCGAGGCCCTCGCCAGGGGGCTCGGCGGGCGCGTTGACGATCGCGGCCGGTTCCGGAATCGGCGCCCTGGGCTCGTGGAAGACGGGAGGCTGCATGACCGGCGGCGCGGGCGGATCGGCGGGCCGGGCCGGCTCGAAGACCGGCTCTTCGGGGAGCGGCTCCGCCCGGGCCGACTCGTCGAGCGGGAGCCGGGCTCCCGCGCCCCGGTGGATGTTGCGCTCCACGATGACGTCGTTGGGACCGCCGACGAGGAGCAGATGCTCGACATTGTCCCGGCGCAGCAGGATCAGCTGCCGCTGCCGGTCGAGTTCGTAGATGTCGACGATGCCGAGACGGGGCTGACGGCCGCGCGGACCGGATTTCGACAGGGCCATGCCCCTGCCGGAGAACCGCCGGAAGATCAGGACGATGGCGGCCAGAACGGCGAAAATGACGGCGAATATGATCAGGAACTGGAGCGGGAAGGAGCCGTCCGAATTAAAGAACGCTGACAAGATCGGGCTCTTTCGGGTTTCGGGCCGGAGGCCCTACGCAGCACAGGTTGTCCTGATATCACGATCGCAGCGGCGGAAGGCAATAACGTTAAGAGTTCGTTAACAGGCAACTTCCGCGCCGAGCATCCGCTGCTGACAGACAGGCTCTTAACCGGACGTTAACCATGGAGGCGGCAGATTTTGCCCATCGCTCCGGGGTCGTCCGGCGGCGCCGAGGGGCTCCGAGCACCGTGTCCGTCACCGATCTCCCCATTCTCTCCATGCTTCGCACGCGGATGCAGTGGCATCAGACGCGCCAGAAGCTTCTCGCCGAGAACGTCGCCAACGCCGATCTGCCGGGTTTCAAGCCGCGCGATCTCGCGAGCCCCAGCTTCGGCGGCGGGACCGGCGATCTCGCCCAGCCCTCCGGATCAACGGGTGGCAATTCGGGCCTCGCCGTCACCAGCCCGGCTCACATCGCTCTCAACGGCGGCCCCGAAGGCCCGGGCGCGGAGCCGCGCCGGTTCAACGGGTTCGAGATTAGGCCGAGCGGGAACGGGGTCAATCTCGAGGAGGAGATGATGAAGGCCGGTGACAACCAGGCCGATTATCAGCTCGCCGCGACGATGTACCAGAAGAGCCTCGACAAACTGAAGATCGCCATCGGCAAGCGCTGATCGTTCCGCCCACCCTTAAGCTTGCGGAGTACGCGCCGTGGAATTCCTGAAATCCCTGACCATCGCGGCATCCGGCCTCAAGGCCCAGTCGGGCCGGATGCGGATCATCGCCGAGAACATCGCCAACGCGGATTCGGCCCCGAGCGGGGTCGGCGCCGAACCCTACCGGCGCAAGATCCCCACCTTCACCCAGCATATCGACCGCGAGACCGGCGCGTCGATGATCGAGGCCGGGCGGGTGAGGCGGGATAACTCGCCGTTCCGCACCAAGTACGATCCGGGAAATCCCAGCGCCGATGCGCGCGGCGAGGTGCGGATGCCCAACGTCAACGGGCTGATCGAGAACATGGACATGCGCGAGGCCCAGCGCTCCTACGAGGCCAACCTGAACATGGTCACCGCGACACGCAAGATGATCAACGCCACCCTCGCCATCCTCAAGGCCTGACGCTCTTCCTCTCCCGAAAGTCCGCCGCCATGCCGACCAACGCCTTCGCCGCAGGAGCCTACGCCGCCGTCCAGAACATCGGCGGGATGAAGGGCGGTACGCCCAGGATCGCCCCGACCTCGGGGGCGGATGGCGGGTTCACCTCGCTGCTCACCTCGGCCATGGACAAGATCGGCGAGAGCGGCGCGAAAGCCGATGCCCAGGCCCTGTCGGTGGCGGGCGGCAAGGCCAATGTCGTCGACGTGGTGACCGCCGTCGCCGAGAGCGAGACCGCCCTGCAGACCCTGGTCGCCGTCCGCGACCGCGTGATCTCCGCCTATGAGGAAATCATGCGGATGCAGATCTAGCGCGAGCATCCCCTCAGCTCACCGGGCGACTGGATCCACCCGTTTTTCCCTTTCAGGCAGATCGCGTCCCTCTCCCCCTTGTGGGGAGAGGTCAGGAGTGGGGGTGGCTCCGCCAGCCTCCGCAGCATCAGGGTCACCCGACCACCCCCACCTCCAACTTCTCCCCACAAGGGGGAGGAGGGCCGCGCAACCCGCGAAATGTGCGAATCCAGTAGCCTCAGTGGGGAGGGGGATGCGCACCAGACGCTGCCATTTCACCCACAACGAGACATCAGTCCATGACCGGCCTTGCCATCCTCGACGTCTCCCGGGACGGAATCTTCGTCTTCCTCAAGGTGGCGGGGCCGCTGATGATCGTCGCCCTCGTGGTCGGCCTCATCGTGTCGCTGCTCCAAGCGCTGACGCAGATCCAGGAACAGACGCTCATCTACGTGCCCAAGATCGTCGCCGTCTTCGCGGCGCTCCTGTTCATGCTGCCCTTCATGGGCGACGCGCTCGCCGGCTACATGACCCGCATCGCCGCCCGCATCGTATCGGGCGGATGACGCGCCGGGCCGGGCGCTGCTATGCAGGATCATGAACCTGCTCCTGCCCGGCATCGCGGCGGCCTACCTGCTCACCTTCGCGCGCATCGGCACGCTGATGATGCTGCTGCCGGGGCTCGGCGAGCAATCCGTCTCCCCGCGCATCCGTCTCGCCTTCGCGCTCCTCGTCTCGCTGATCCTGTTCCCGATGGTGCGACCGCTGCTGCCGATGCAGGGCGCGGCCCTAGCGGCGCCCGGATTGATCTCGCTCCTCATCGGCGAATTGCTGATCGGGCTCGTCCTGGGCCTCACCGTCCGCATGGTGCTGGCCGCCTTGCAGACCACGGGCGTCATCGTCTCGCAGCAGCTCGGCCTGTCCTACGCGATGACCGTAGACCCGACGCAGGGCGGCCAGCAGGCGGCGCTCGGCAACTTCCTGATGATGCTGGGCATCACCCTCATCCTCGCCACCGATCTGCATCATGTGGCGCTCGATGCCATCGGCCGGAGCTACGTGATGCTGCCGCCCGACGGCGTTCTGGCCATGGGCGAGGCGGCCCAGCTGGCGCTCCGGGCCATGGCGCGCGGCTTCCTCCTGGCGGTCCAGATCTCGGCGCCGTTCATCGCCTTCGGGATCCTGTTCAATGTCGGCCTCGGCGTGCTCTCGCGCCTGATGCCGCAGATGCAGGTGTTCTTCATCGCGGTGCCGGCCTCCGTGCTCATCGGCATGCTGATCCTGTTCGGCAGCCTCGGCATCATGATGAGCGTCTTCCTCGACGATATCGGCCGCTACCTCGGCGAGTTGACCGGGCGATGAAGGCGGTGTCGAACGTTCCGACGATGCGCCGGACAGGGGAGCGCTGAGCCGTGTCCGACGACAGCGACCAGGAAGACAAGACAGAAGAGCCGACTCAACGGCGCATCGAAAAGGCGATCGAGCAGGGCAACGTCGCCAACAGCATCGAGGTCAACACCTTCTTCATCCTGGCAGCCTTCACGATGGCGCTGCTGCTGGCATCGGGAACGATCGCCAAGGATCTCGTGGTGAGCCTGCGCGCCTTCCTGATGAACGCGCATCAGGTCCCCTCCGACCCCACCGCCTATACCGAGATGGGGATGCGGATGCTGCTCATCTGCGCCCAGGCGCTCGTGATTCCGGTCAGCCTCGTGGTCATCGCAGGCCTCGCCGGCGGTCTCGTCCAGCACCCGCTTGTCTTCTCCACCGATGCCCTGATGCCGAAATTCGATCGGATCTCGCCGATGGCCGGCATCAAGCGCATCTTCGGCGTCGAGGCCCTGGTCCAGTTCCTCAAGGGGCTCGCCAAGCTGATGCTGGTGGGGGTCGTCGCGAGCACCATCCTGTGGAACGAGCGCGACCGGCTCGAGGTCTTCGCCCGGCTCGATCCGGCGGCGATGCTGCCCGCGATCCTCGGCATCGCCCTCAAGCTTCTCGGCGGCATGCTCGCCATCTTCGTGGTCATCGCCATGGGCGACGCCCTGTACCAGCGCTTCCGCTGGCGCTCGAAGCTGCGCATGACCAAGGAAGAGATGAAGCAGGAGCACAAGGAGAGCGAGGGCAATCCGGAGGTGAAGGGCCGGATGAGGCAGATCCGCGCCTCGCGGGGCAACAAGCGCATGATGGCCGACGTCCCCACCGCCACGGTCGTCGTCACCAACCCCACCCACTACGCCGTCGCCCTGCGCTACGAGGCGGGCATGGCGGCGCCGATCTGCGTCGCCAAGGGCGTCGATTCCCTGGCATTGCGCATCCGCGCCGTCGCCAAGGAGCACGATGTGCCGATCATGGAGAACCCGCCGCTGGCGCGGGCGCTCCATGCGACGGTGGAGATCGATTCCGAGATTCCCGCCGAGCATTACCGCGCCGTGGCCGAGGTGATCGGCTTCGTCATGCGGCTGAAGCGCAGGGCGGCGTGAAAGCGCCACGCTTTATGCACCTTTTTTGACGAGACTTGTCCCTAACGTCCGGCGGACACCCTTGCTGCCGACGCGGCCTGGGCGCTAACCGGGATCGCTCGAGGGTGGAATGGCGCCGAGATGGCTGAGGTGAGCGGACCAACGAAACCGGTGTCGAGCGCCATCGACCGGTCGGAAAGGCCTGGGCGGGTCGGGCTGCTCCTCGTCCTGGCCGGACTTCTCGTCGGCGCGGCGGTGGGCCTGTCCTTCGTCGCCAACGAGCAGGCGCAGCCGCTCATTCTGGGTCTTCTCGCCCTGCTCGCCATGGCGGGCGTGTTCTGCCTGTTCGCCCTGGCGATCGGCGCGCTCCAGCTCGCGGGCCAGACCGGCCGCGACGACATCACCAAGGCCATCGTCGACGCCTCGCCCGAAGGCGCCATCGTCGTCGAGGATGGCGGCCGCCTGATCTACGCCAACGAGGCCTACCTGCGGATCTCCGGCGGGGAGACCTTCTCCAACCTCAGGCCGGTGGAGCGCGTCTTCGTCGGCTCGCCGGACGTATCGGAGGCGGTCTACCGCCTCGCCCAGGCGGCCCATGACGGGCGCGGCCATGTGGAGGAGATCCGCATGGCGCCCCCGCCCCAGGGCGAGACCGAGCGCGCTTTCGCCTGGTTCCGCATCGCCGTGCGGGCGGTGGAGCGGCCGAGACTTCCGGCGACCCTGTGGACGGTCACCGACATCACCCACGAGCGCGAGCGCCAGGAGAACGTCTTCCAGGAGCTTCAGCACGCGATCGATTACCTCGATCATGCGCCGGCCGGCTTCCTCTCCATCGATCCGTCGGGCTCCATCGTCTACATGAACGCGACGCTGGCCTTCTGGCTCGGCTACGACCTCGCCACGGTCGGCTCGGGCGGCCTGCGCCTGCCCGATATCGCGCCCAGCGCCGATGTGCTCACCGCCACCGAGGGACTACCCGGCGAGGTCCGCACGGACCGTTTCGACCTCGACCTGCGGCGCCGCAACGGCCAGCCCCTGCCGACCCGGCTCTATCACCGCGTGGCCTTCGGCCAGGACGGCAAGCCCGGACCGTCGCGCACCTTCGTGCTCAACCGCTCGGCCGGGGCCGAGAGCGACGAGCCGCAGCGCGCCGCCGAAGTGCGGCTCGCTCGCTTCCTCAACAACAGCCCCATCGCCATCGCGACCCTCGACCCCACCGGGCGCATCGCGCGCGCCAACGCGTCCTTCGCCAGGCTCTTCGGCGGGACGCCGCGCCAGGCCGTGCCGGACGGGCGCGGCGAACTCGGCACCGAGCCGACCATGTGGGAGGCCCTGGTCGACCGCGACCGGGCCGCCCTCGAGAGCGCCCTGGTGAAGGCCGCCGACGGGACCATCGAGGTGCAACCCATCGAGGTCGCACTGGCGGGGCCGGGGAACCGCTCGGCGCGGGTCTGGCTCAGCCCGGCCGGCGGCGACACCGCGGCTGCGGAGGATGGGTCCTCCCAGCCCGACCGCGAGCGCGTGATCCTCTACGCCCTCGACACCACGGCGCAGCGCCAGCTCGAACAGCAGATCGCCCAGACCCAGAAGATGGACACAGTGGGCCAGCTCGCCGGCGGCATCGCACACGATTTCAACAACGTCCTCCAGGCCATCATCGGCTATTCCGACCTTCTGCTGGCGAGCCACAGGCCCACCGATCCGGCCTTCCAGGACATCATGCAGATCAAGCAGAACGCAAACCGGGCAGCCAGCCTGGTGCGGCAGCTGCTGGCCTTCTCGCGGCGCCAGACCCTGCGACCGGAGGTGATGAATGTCGGCGAGGCGCTGTCCGACCTGACGCTGCTGCTGAAGCGCCTGCTCGGCGAGCGTGTCGACCTCGACCTCAAGCACGGGCGCGACATCTGGCCGATCAAGGCCGACGTGAACCAGTTCGAGCAGGTCATCGTCAATCTCGCGGTCAATGCCCGCGATGCGATGCCCAATGGCGGCCGCCTGCTGATCCGCACCGCCAACATCCTCGAAGGACTGGAGAACACCGAGCGCCGGCCCGGCGCACCGGCGGGCGACCACGTTCTGATCGAGGTGCTGGATACCGGCGAGGGCATCCCGCCCGACGTGATGGAGAAGATCTTCGAGCCGTTCTTCACCACGAAGGACATCGGCAAGGGGACGGGCCTCGGCCTCTCCACCGTGTTCGGCATCGTCAAGCAGAGCGGCGGCACCATCGACGTGCAATCGACCGTGGGCAGCGGCACGGCCTTCCGAATCTACCTGCCGCGTCACGAACCGGCCGCCGAGCCCGCCCCCGATCCCGCCCTCGCATCCGCCGCCCCGCAGAGCAACGCGGAGATCGCCGCCAGCCGGCTCCGGGGAGCACGCGACGTCGAAAAGCCCGGCAGCGGGCAATCCGCCCCGCGCAAACCCTCGCCCGATCATACGGGGCAGGGCGTGATCCTGCTGGTCGAGGACGAGGATCCGGTGCGCGCGGTCAACAGCCGAGCCTTGTCGGCACGGGGCTACACGGTTCTGGAAGCCGCCTCCGGCCTCGACGCCCTGGCCCTCATCAGCGATGTCGACCAGACCATCGACCTCGTCGTCTCCGACGTGGTGATGCCGGAGATGGACGGTCCGACGCTGCTGCGCGAATTGCGCAAGCACCGCCCGGACCTGAAGGTGATCTTCGTCTCCGGCTATGCCGAGGACGCGTTCCGCAAGAACCTCCCCGAGGGCGAGGATTTCAATTTCCTGCCCAAGCCCTTCAGCCTCAAGCAGCTCGTGGAAACGGTGAAGGAGACGATCGCCCGTTAGGGCGACGTTCTCCCACCGAATGATGCGAAATCGGCACCAGGCACCTTGCGAAAAGAGAACAAAACAAGTACATCATTCGCATCCGAGGCACATTGAGCCTTGAGCTCTCCCCATGCATAAGGATGCCGACGAATGGCCCAGCCCGCGCTGAAAGTTGTGGATTCCCCGATGGTGGACAAGGACAAGGCGAAGGCGATCGATGCCGCGCTGTCCCAGATCGAGCGTGCTTTCGGCAAGGGCTCGATCATGCGGCTCGGCAAGAACGATAAGGTGGCGGAGGTCGAGACCGTCTCCACCGGGTCGCTCGGCCTCGACATCGCGCTCGGCGTCGGCGGCCTGCCGCGTGGCCGGGTGATCGAGATCTACGGCCCCGAATCCTCGGGCAAGACCACCCTTGCCCTTCACACCATCGCCGAAGCCCAGAAGAAGGGCGGAGTCTGCGCCTTCGTGGATGCGGAGCACGCCCTCGATCCGGTCTATGCGCGCAAGCTCGGTGTGCAGCTCGACGATCTCCTGATCTCGCAGCCCGATACCGGCGAACAGGCCCTGGAAATCACCGACACCCTGGTGCGCTCGGGTGCCATCGACGTGCTCGTTGTCGACTCGGTGGCGGCGCTGACGCCCCGCGCCGAGATCGAGGGCGAGATGGGCGACAGCCAGCCCGGTCTTCAGGCGCGCCTGATGAGCCAGGCCCTGCGCAAGCTCACGGGCTCGATTTCGCGCTCCAAATGCATGGTCATCTTCATCAACCAGATCCGGATGAAGATCGGCGTCATGTATGGCAGCCCGGAGACGACCACCGGCGGCAATGCGCTCAAGTTCTACGCGTCGGTGCGCCTCGACATCCGCCGCATCTCGACCCTGAAGGACCGTGACGAGGCCATCGGCAACCAAGTCCGCGTCAAAGTGGTCAAGAACAAGGTCGCGCCGCCCTTCAAGCAGGTGGAATTCGACATCATGTTCGGTGAGGGCGTCTCGAAGGTCGGTGAGTTGATCGACCTCGGGGTGAAGGCCGGGATCGTGGAGAAGTCCGGCGCCTGGTTCTCCTATGCGAGCCAGCGCCTTGGCCAGGGCCGCGAAAACTCGAAGGGCTTCCTGCGCGATAATCCGGACATCGCCAACAAGATCGAAGCGGCGATCCGGCAGAATTCCGGCCTGCTCGCAGACAAGATCCTCGAGACGGCCAAGCCCACCGAGGACGATCTGGACGAAGGCGAGGCCTGATCGCCTCGCAAGTCATCGAAATGGCCGTCGCAGCTCCCTGCGGCGGCCTTTTTTGATGATCGGATCGGCGCGGTATCGATCCGCCCTCCGGCTTGACCTCGACGAGAGCCCGAACGGCTCGCGCGCACTACCTTCGCGTGGCCCGCGGCGGACTTACGAAGCCACCCTCGAACCGCCATTCCGAGGGGACGCAACGGGTGCTGCGGCCGTTTTGCAGCCCACGTCGTGAAAAAGCGGAACCCACCGCAATCGACCGGGCGTGACTCGACGGTCCGGCCTCCTTATGAGGGCGCAAGCCACGAAGAAGCCTCGGGTCGTCGTCTCGACGGCCCAAAGCGCACGACAGAGTCATTTCACGATGAGCGGCGTCAACGAGATCCGGTCGGCCTTCCTCGACTATTTCGCCAAGGCGGACCACGCCGTGGTGCCGTCGTCGTCCCTCGTCCCCCGCAACGACCCGACCCTGATGTTCACCAATGCGGGGATGGTGCAGTTCAAGAACGTCTTCACCGGCGTCGAGAAGCGGCCCTACAACCGGGCCACCACGGCGCAGAAATGCGTCCGCGCCGGCGGTAAGCACAACGACCTCGACAATGTCGGCTATACGGCCCGCCACCACACCTTCTTCGAGATGCTCGGCAACTTCTCCTTCGGCGATTATTTCAAGCCGCAGGCGATCGAACTGGCCTGGAGCCTGATCACGAAGGAATTCGGCCTGTCGAAGGACCGGCTGCTCGTCACCGTCTATGCGGATGACGACGATGCGGCCGATCTCTGGAAGAAGATCGCGGGTTTTGGCGACGACCGGATCATCCGCATCGGCACCTCCGACAATTTCTGGCAGATGGGCGATACAGGCCCCTGCGGTCCCTGCTCGGAGATCTTCATCGATCAGGGACCCGGCCTCCAGGGCGGTCCTCCCGGTTCGCCGGACGAGGACGGCGACCGGTTCCTGGAATTCTGGAACCTCGTCTTCATGCAGTACGAGCAGATCGAGCCGGGCCACCGCCTCGCTCTGCCGCGCCCCTCCATCGACACCGGCATGGGCCTGGAACGCATGGCGGCGATCCTCCAGGGCGTCACCAGCAATTACGACACCGACCTGTTCAAGGCCCTCATCGATGCGGTGAGCCACGCCGTCGGCCGTCCTCCCGAGGCCGGCACCGTCGCCTCCTACCGCGTCATCGCCGATCACCTGCGTTCCGTCTCGTTCCTCATCGCCGACGGCGTGCTGCCGTCGAACGAGGGCCGCGGTTACGTCCTGCGCCGCATCATGCGCCGGGCCATGCGCCACCTCGAACTCCTCGGCTCCCGCGAGCCCGTAATGTTCCGCCTGGTCCCCACCCTGGTCCGCGAGATGGGGCAGGCCTATCCCGAACTGACACGCGCAGAGAGCCTGATCTCGGAGACCCTGCGCCTGGAGGAGACCCGCTTCCGTCGCACCCTCGAGCGGGGCCTCGCCATCCTCGATTCCGAGAGCCGCACCCTGGTCTCCGGTCAGAACCTGTCCGGCGAGACCGCCTTCACCCTCTACGACACCTACGGCTTCCCCCTCGACCTGACCCAGGACGCCCTGAAGGCCCGCGGCATCGGCGTCGACACCGACGCGTTCGGTCAGGCGATGGAGCGCCAGCGCAAGGCCGCCCGCGCCGCCTGGACCGGCTCGGGCGAGGCCGCCACCGAGACGGTCTGGTACGGCATCAAGGAGCGCGTCGGCGCCACGGAGTTCCTCGGATACGAGACCGAGGGCGCGGAGGGCATCGTCACCGCGCTCCTGCGCGACGGGGCCGAGGTGGAGAGCCTGTCGGCCGGCGAGACCGGCCTCGTACTGCTCAACCAGACCCCGTTCTATGCCGAATCCGGCGGTCAGGTGGGCGATACCGGCCGCCTGACCGCGTCGGGCCTGACCGCGCGGGTCACCGCCACGGAGAAGAAGCTCGGCGATCTCTTCGTGCATCACGTCACCGTCGACGAGGGGCGGCTGACCCTGGGGCAGGCAGCGGAGCTCACCGTCGATCACGCCCGCAGGTCGGCGATCCGCGCCAACCATTCGGCCACCCATCTTCTGCACGAGGCCCTGCGCCAAGTGCTCGGCGACCATGTGGCCCAGAAGGGCTCGCTGGTCTCGGCCGAGCGCCTGCGCTTCGATTTCAGCCATCCCAAACCCATGGACGAGGCCGAGCTCCGCGCCGTGGAGGACATCGCCAATGCGGTGCTCCTGCAGAACACGCCCGTGGTGACGAAGCTGATGGCCCAGGACGAGGCCGTCGCCTCAGGCGCCCGCGCCCTGTTCGGCGAGAAATACGGCGACGAGGTGCGCGTCGTCTCCATGGGACGCCCGGTCGACGATCGGGGCGACCTCGCGGAGGAGGGCCGGCTTCCGGCCTTCTCCATCGAACTCTGCGGCGGCACCCATGCGGGCCGCACGGGCGAGATCGGGCAGATCTCGGTGCTCGGCGAGAGCGCGGTCGGCGCCGGCGTGCGCCGCATCGAAGCCCTCACCGCCGGGGCGGCCCGTCGTCACCGCGCCGAGGAGAGCCGCACCCTCGGCCAGATCGCCGGGCTCCTCAAGGTCCAGAGTGCCGATGTGCCCGAGCGGCTGAGCGCGCTCATCGATGAGCGCCGCCGCCTGGAGCGCGAATTGTCGGACGCCAAGAAGAAGCTCGCCATGGGCGGCTCGTCGGGGAACGACGACGGCATCGTCGAGGTCGGCGGCGTCAAGCTGATGGCCAAGGTCGTCGAGGGCGTCGAGATGCGCGACCTGAAGAGTCTCGCCGATGCCGGCAAGAGCCGCATCGGCTCCGGCATCGTCGCCCTGGTGGGCGTATCGCCGGACGGCAAGGCCGGCCTCGTCGTCGGCGTCACCGAGGATCTGACCGACCGGTTCGACGCGGTCTCCCTCGTCCGCGCCGGGGCCGGGCATCTCGGCGGCAAGGGCGGCGGCGGACGCCGCGACATGGCCCAGGCCGGTGGCCCGGAGGGAACCGGCGCCCAGGCGGCGATCGACGCCATCGCCCAGGCGCTCTCCGTCAGTTGACGCGCTTCCAGGTCTGGCGCTTGCAGAAAACGCTCATGACGCAGCCCGCCACTTCGACCACGTTCGGCCCCTTGACCGTGAGACTGCCGGAATAGGTCTTGCCGTCATTGGGGTTGTAGAGCGAACCCTCGTAGCCGTCCCCGGACGGGGTCGCCGCGTTCATGATCTGGACGCCGATCAGGCTGCGGGATTGGAGCGAGGCATCCGGGTTCTTGGAATCGAGGCCCTTGCCCGGCACGCTCACCAGGGTGCCGCAATAGCCACCGCCGCAGCGCGCGATCCGAACCTTCGAATCCCCGTTCTCGGTGAGCCAGACCCCGCTCGGGTCGGCCCCCTTCTGGGCGAAGCCCCCTCCCGTCATCGCGATCAGGGCCATGACGGCCACGGCGGATCGCGTTGGCATCGCTGTGAACTTCATCGTCATCCTTCGTCCTCTCGAACGGTTCCGGCGGCCGCCGGGGCGGCCCCGCCTCGCGGGAAGCGGAGTTAGCCCTCCGGCATGGGAGGGGCAAGCGCAGGGTCGAGACCGGCCCGATACGCCCCCGCATGCCTTGACAGGGCGCCCCGGCACGCGCCTAGAGACCGCCGAAGTTGAATGGAGAATCGCGATGCGTGTGGTCGAGACACGGATTCCCGCGGTGAAGCGGGTCGTGCCCAATCGCTTCGGCGACGACAGGGGCTGGTTCTCGGAGACCTTCCGGGCCGATATCCTGGCCGGTGCCGGGATCGCCGACGCCTTCGTGCAGGACAACCAATCCTTCTCCGCCCAGAGCGGGACCGTTCGCGGCCTGCATTTCCAGCTCGCACCGGCGGGCCAGGCCAAGCTCGTGCGCGTCCTGTCGGGCTCCATCCTCGATGTCGCCGTCGACCTGCGGCGCGGATCCGAGACCTATGGACAGCATGTCGCCGTCCGGCTCGACGCCGCCGAGGGCGAACAACTCTACGTCCCGGTGGGCTTCGGCCATGGGTTCTGCACCCTGGAACCCGACACCATGGTCGCCTACAAAGTGTCGGCCTATTACAGCCGCGAGCACGACCGCAATCTGGCCTGGAACGATCCGGATCTGGCTATCGACTGGCCGGTCGGCGAGGACGAGGCGGTCTTGTCCGACAAGGACCGCGTGGCACCGTCCTTCGCCGATCTGGGCGCGGTGTTCTGAAGTACCGCCCGCCCCCTCGGCGAAGGCACGTCGGAACGACGCGATACCGAACCGCCCATGCGTGACCACCAGGATCTATGAACATGGCCAAATCCCAACGCATTCTGGTCACGGGCGGCTGTGGCTTCATCGGCTCGGCTCTGGTCCTGCACCTCGTCCAGGATCTCGGCCATGAGGTCGCGACCCTCGACGCGCTGACCTATGCGGCCAATCCGATCTCGCTGGCTCCCCTCGATGGCGATCCGCGGCACCGGCTGGTGACCGGCGACATCTGCGATCCCGCCGCCGTACACGCCCTCTACGCCGAGTTCCGGCCCGACGCGGTGATGCATCTCGCCGCCGAGAGCCATGTGGACCGCTCGATCACCGACCCGGGCGCCTTCATACGCACCAACGTCGTCGGCACGCAGGTGATGCTCGATGGCGCCCGTACCTACTGGGAAAGCCTCGGCGGCGAAGCGAAGGCGGCGTTCCGGTTCCTCCACGTCTCCACCGACGAGGTCTACGGCTCGCTCCCGCCGGACGGGTTCTTCACCGAGGACAGCCGCTACGATCCGCGCTCGCCCTATTCGGCCTCCAAGGCCGCCTCCGACCATCTGGCACGGGCCTGGGGGGAGACCTACGCCCTGCCGGTTCTGGTGACGAACTGCTCCAACAATTACGGCCCCCGGCATTTCCCGGAGAAGCTGATCCCCCTGATGATCCTCAACGCCCTCGAAGGCCGGCCCCTGCCGGTCTATGGCGACGGCCTCAACGAGCGCGACTGGATCCACGTGGAGGACCATGCACGCGGCCTCGTGGCGGTGCTGGAACGGGGCCGCCTCGGGGAGACCTATCTCCTGGGCGGCCGCTCGGTGCGCAACAACCTCGCCGTGGTGAAGGCTCTCTGCGCCGCCTTCGACCGGCTGCGGCCGGAGCATGGGCCGCACGAGCGCCTGATCTCCTTCGTGGCCGACCGGCCGGGCCACGACCGGCGCTACGCCATCGATCCCGGCAAGGCCGAGCGGGAGATCGGCTGGACCCCCACCAAATCCTTCGAGGAAGCGCTTGAGGAGACCGTGCGCTGGTATCTCGACAACGAGGCGTGGTGGCGCCCGATCCGCGAGGGCCGCTATACCGGCGAGCGCCTCGGCCTCGGCACGCAGCCGACGAAGGCTTGAGATGGATATCCTGATCCTCGGCGGGGCGGGCCAGGTCGGCACCGAACTGCAGGCCTCCCGGCATTGGGGCGCGGGCGTGACCCTCGTCGCCCCGACCCGTACCGAACTCGACGTCACCGATGCCACAGCCGTGGCGCGGATCTTTACCGAGCGCACCATCGGGGCGGTGGTGAACGCCGCCGCCTACACCGCCGTGGACAAGGCCGAGTCGGAGGTGGTGGAAGCCTGGCGCCTCAACGCCCTGGCACCCGCCATCCTGGCGGCCGAGACGGCGCGGCGGGGCATCCCCCTCGTCCACGTCTCCACCGATTACGTCTTCGACGGCGCCGCATCGGGCGCCTACGCGCCGGACGCGCCGATCCGTCCGACCAGCGTCTACGGCGCCAGCAAGGCCGCCGGCGAGATGGCGGTCCGCACCGCCAATCCGCGCCACGCCATCCTGCGTACCGCCTGGGTCGTGAGCCCGCACCGGGGCAACTTCGTGAAGACGATGCTGCGGCTCGCAGCCGAGCGGGATGCGCTGAACGTGGTGAACGACCAGCGCGGCTGCCCGACCTCCGCCGCCGATCTCGCCGCCGCCCTCGCGGACATCGCCCTGCGTCTTTCCGCCGACAGCGACGCGCCCACGGGGACGCATCACTTCGTCAATGCGGGCGCCACCACCTGGCACGGTTTCGCGCAAGCCATCGTCGCCGGCTCGGCCGCGCGCGGCGGCCGGAGCGTTCCGGTCAACGGCATCCCCACCAGCGCCTATCCGACGCCCGCGCGGCGGCCCGCCAATTCGGAACTGTCGACGGAGAGCCTGACGAAGGCCTACGGGCTGGCGCCGCGCCCCTGGCAGGCAGCCCTCGACGACATCCTCGACCGGCTTGTCGGCCCCGCGCATCATTCAGCAGAGGCACAGTCATGAAGGGCATCGTTCTCGCCGGTGGGTCCGGCACGCGCCTCCATCCGGCGACCCTGTCGATCAACAAGCAGCTGCTGCCCGTCTACGACAAGCCGATGATCTATTATCCGGTCTCGGTGCTGATGCTCGCCGGCATCCGCGAGATCCTGATCATTTCGAGCCCCGAGCATCTCGGCAATTACGAGCGTCTGTTCGGCACCGGCGAGCAGTTCGGCCTCTCCTTCAGCTACGCCGTTCAGCCGCGCCCGGAAGGTCTCGCCCAGGCCTTCACCATCGGTCGCGACTTCGTCGGCACGGACGACGTCGCCCTCGTGCTGGGGGACAACCTGTTCTTCGGCTCGGGCATGAGCGCCATGCTCAAACAGGCGCGCGAACGGAAGACCGGCGCGACGATCTTCGCCTATCACGTGGATCACCCGGAGGCTTACGGCGTGGTCACCCTCGACCGTGACGGACGGCCCCTGCGCATCGTCGAGAAGCCCCAGGTACCGGAGAGCCCCTGGGCGGTGACCGGCCTCTACTTCTACGACAACCGGGTGCTCGACATCGCCGCCGCCGTGAAGCCCTCGGCGCGCGGCGAATTGGAGATCACATCCGTCAACCAGGCCTATCTCGACCTCGGCGAACTCCATGTGCAGCGCATGTCGCGCGGCTATGCCTGGCTCGATACGGGGACGCATGACAGCCTGCTGGAGGCGGGCGAGTTCGTGCGCACGCTGCAGAACCGGCAGGGCCTCCAGGTCGCCTGCCTGGAGGAGATCGCCTATCTCCAGGGCTTCATCGACAAGGCGCAGCTGATCGCCCGCGGCGAGCTCTTCGCCAAGACCGCCTACGGCCAGAACCTGCTGAAACTGTCGAAGCTCGACCCGGAATCCCGCCTGGACGAGTGAGCCGCTCGCCTAGACCTCGCCCCTGGCAAGGATGGCGCCCGTATAGGTCTCGCTGACCTCGCAGATCGGACGCCCCGACCGGTCCGAGAGGATCGCCTCGATGGCGAAGACGAGATCCGACGGGCCGGGAACACCCGCATCCCGCGGCCACAATCTCAGCAGCCGGAGGTTTCGGCGTTTCGGGAACAGGGTGTGGACCACCCGGCCGAAGGGAGCCTCCGTCATGTCGAGGGACAGGTTCATCTCCGTCGTCAGACGCGCCGGGACGTACCAGTTCTCGGCCTGCGACAGGACGTAGCCGGCGCAACTCAGACGGACGTGCCGGTAGCGAACCGCCTCTCCGTCGGACAAAGCCAGCCGCCGGCTCTGCACCGGGCTGGGGAGCCGTTCGGGACCCGGAACCCGCGTCGCCACCAGACGGGCCTCCGACGCGAGCCGACGCTCCTCGCACCAGCCCTCCAGCACCGTCGTCGCGCTGTCGCCGTTCAGGAGCCGTGCGCTCAGGGTCTCGATCAGCAGCTCGGCGTCCGAAGCGGAGCGCGAGGTGAGGGCGAGCGGTGTTGCGGGACGCGTCATGACCCCGGATTATCATGCGGCGCTTGCCTGCACACGCCGTCGCCGTAGCGCCGGTCATGCAGCATCGTCACGCGGAGCGGGATCGCCGGCCTCCGACAGGGCTGTGCCGGGGGATGGAGGGCCGCGCCGAAGGCCGGCATGGGCAGCCGAGCAATACCCCGGCCCGGACGACCAACCTCCAATCTTCCCACGTCCGGATGACGGCCATCACTGCGTCGTCGCACAAAGACTATTTGATCTCGGACACGACCGGGGTATCAACACCCGCCATTCCTTTTCGAACACTTCGAATTCAACACGAATCATTGATTTGACGGCGGGGCGAACATGTCGGTGGTCAATCTCACACCCGGTAACGACAGCTACCTGGATGCGCTCGGCCAGAGCGATACCATCAATGGCATGGCAGGCGACGATGTCATCTCCGGCCTCGACGGGAAGGATCGGATCGACGGTGGCGCCGGATTCGATATCGCCAATTATGCGAACGATTTTCGGAACAATGGCACGAAGGGCGTCATCGTCAACTTCGCCACCGGCAAGGCCACGGATGGATTCGGCAGCGCCGATACGCTGATCTCAATCGAAGCGGTGATGGGAACGCAACTCGCCGACAAGCTTACGGGAGGCAATGTCGCCCTGGACATCACGGGGGAGTATTTCTACGGGCTCGCCGGCAAGGACGTGATCGACGGCGGCAGCGGTTTCGACGAGGTCCGCTACGATCGCGACGCGGCCTTCGGCGGCACGCAGGGTGTCACCGTCAATCTCACCACCGGCAAGGCCGTCGACGGGTTCGGGACCGTCGATACGCTCCGCAACATCGAATCGGTGCGAGGCACCGCCTATGACGACAAGCTCTCGGGCGGGGACACCGACCCGAACAGCGCGAACAACTTCTTCCTCGGCCTCGGCGGGAACGACACCATCGATGGCGGCTCGGGCTACGACGAACTGCGCTACGACAAGGACGCCAGTTTCGGCGGCAACAGCGGCGTCACCGTGAACCTCGCGGCGGGGACCGCCATCGACGGGTTCGGCACCACCGATACGGTCAGCAACATCGAAGGCGTGCGTGGAACCCGATACGCCGACAAGCTGCACGGCAACGACACGAACGACCGGAGCTTCGACAGCCTGATCGGCCTCGCCGGTGACGATACCCTCGACGGCGGCGGCGGCAACGACGCGGCCCGCTACGACAGGGACGCGAGCTTCGGCGCGCTCCAGGGCGTGACCGTCAACCTCGCGAAGGGCACCGCCACGGACGGGTTCGGCAACCACGACACGCTGATCAGCATCGAGGTCGTGCGCGGCACGCAATATGTCGACATCCTGACCGGAGGCAACGCCGCGAGCGCCGCCTACGAGGGGTTCTACGGGCTCGGCGGTAACGACACGATCAACGGCGGCAAGGGCTTCGACGAGGTTCGCTACGACAGGGACGTCGACAATGGCGGCGGCTCGGGCGTCACGGTCGATCTCGCGGCCGGCACGGCGACGGACGGCTTCGGCACCACCGACAAGCTGATCGGGATCGAGGCCATCGTCGGCACCCAGTTCGACGACCACCTGACCGGCGATAGCCTTGCGAACCGCTTCACCGGCCACGCCGGAAACGACACGATCGACGGTGGGTCCGGCATCGACGCCCTCGATTTCCGGAACGACGACCTTTTCGGCGCCGTCAATGGCGCCATCGTGGATCTCGGCGCCGGCACCGCGACCGGCACCTTCGGCAGCACCTATACCTTGACCTCCATCGAAGCGGTCCTCGGCTCGGTCTTCGCCGACGCCATCACGGGGAGCAAGGTCGCCAACACCCTCGTGGGCAATGCCGGCGATGACCAGCTCGACGGCCTGCTCGGCAAGGACGTCCTCACCGGCGGAGCGGGCAGCGACACGTTCCGCTTCAGCACCGCCTTCTCCGCCGCCAACGTCGATCACATCACGGATTTCGAGACCGCCGATACGATCGAGATCGCGAAGGCGGTCGCCCCGGTCCTGCCCACGGGCACGCTGGCCGCCACGGCGTTCAAGGATCTCTCCACCGGTTCGGCGGATTCCAGCGACCGCATCCTCTACGACCGCAGCACGGGGACCCTGTCCTACGACAAGGACGGCAGCGGAAGCGCCTCGGCGGTGACGTTCGCCGTGCTGGATCACCCGATCGCGCTCACGTACCAGGATTTCCACATCGTCTGAGCGGGATCGTCTCCCACAGGCCGGTCGCGCCGCGCATCGCGGCGTGATCGGCATCGGACACGGGTATCCGAGGCCTATGCCGGGGCGGGGCGGGGCGGCGACGTCCCTGCCCGACCGATGGGCGGGGCAAGCGGATTGCCCGCTCACGAAGCCCATGGGCCGAGGCGCACCCGTCACGCGCCGAAGACGAACAGGTCGCTCTGCATCTCCCTCACGTCAAAGCTTCCCGTATCGGGCAGGATGATCTCGATGGACCGATCAGAGCCGACGTCTTCCGCAATCGAGCTTGCGACCGGACATACGCACGATTGAATTTCGAAGGGCGACACCATTCCGCGCGGTAGAGTTATCACCCCACAAGCCGCGGCATTCGCGATGCCAAGACGCATCGGTGTTCCGGGGAACGCGCGTGGCAGCATCGACCAGGGAGGGACAACGGCCTTGCCGGCGATCTTGGAAAGTCAGTGGTCGGGGCGGGACGACACACGGCCCTGGAGAGGATGGGCAGGCGGCTGAAAGTGAATGGTGGAGCCTAACGGGATCGAACCGATGACCTCTTCCATGCCATGGAAGCGCTCTCCCAGCTGAGCTAAGGCCCCACATTCCAGGACAATCGCGACGCCGTCTCGCGAATGTCGTCATCTTCGGTGAACCTCACCGAGACTGGTCTTGTCCGATTCGTTTGACGGCGCCCCTCGGGGCGACATCCGCGAACCGGATGAAAAGAAATGGTGGAGCCTAACGGGATCGAACCGATGACCTCTTCCATGCCATGGAAGCGCTCTCCCAGCTGAGCTAAGGCCCCACTTCTGGGACCACCGCAACACGTCTCGCGATGGTCGTTCCGCCAATCTGCCTCGCGGCGTCCGGCGGAGGCGGTTCTATATTCGGGCCGTTGCCCGGACTCAAGCCCCTAATCGCATTCATCGCCGAGAATTTTCGGCGCTGGGCCTCGGGACAGGCAAAGCGAGGCGGGGACGCGCCTCAGCTTTCTTCGTCGTTCTCGATATCGCCGTCGATGAGATCGGCCACGTCGTCGTCGCCGGTATCTTCCTCCTCGAGGAAGGTGTCGTCGGCGTCGGTCGAATCGGCGTCGTCGTCGCCGGTCGTGGTATCCGCTTCGTCCTCGGCGGCCTCGACCTCGTCGAGGGACACGATCTCGGGACCGCCCTTCTCGGCGTCCGTATCCTCGTCGTCGTCAGCCGGAACGGCCGCGGCGCGGGAGGCGAGGGCGGGAGCGGCGATGCGCGACGTCGCGGCGGCCTGATAGATGGTCCCGCATTTCGGGCAGGTCGCGGGATCCTTGTCGAGATCGTAGAATTTCGCGCCGCAGCTCATGCATTGACGCTTCAAGCCGAGTTCCGGTCTGGCCACGGGCGAACCTCTGATAGGGATTTGGGAGAGGCGCCCCGTTAGTCGGGTGAAACCGTCCTGTCAAATGCTCCCGCGCCGGCGATCCACCGCGTTCGGCCCGAACCTCGCCCGGATTCGACCCCGCTGAGGCCGCGACGGGTCGGATGACGCCGCCCCGCCTGCGTGGTAACCGGCCCCATGACGTCGCCGCCGGCCGAAGGGTCGGCTCCGACGGCCCGACTGCGCCAGAAGCCGAAAAGTCATCATTCCCGTGTCGCACACTTCCGAACCGCAGCCCCTGACCGCTTCCGCCGGCTCGCCCTTGCGCGGCGCGCTGCGGCCGCCGGGCGACAAGTCGATCTCCCACCGGGCGATGATCCTCGGTCTCCTGAGCATCGGTGAGACCCGCATCGAGGGCTTGCTCGAAGGCGACGACGTCCTTCGCACGGCGGAGGCCGCCAGAGCCCTCGGAGCCGGGATCGATCGTCTCGGGGAGGGGCGCTGGGTCGTGCGCGGCGTCGGCATCGGCGGAATGACCGATCCGGCCGGCGTGCTGGATTTCGGCAATGCCGGCACGGGCTCGCGCCTGATGATGGGCGTGGTCGGCGGGCAGGACGTCACCGCGACCTTCGACGGCGACGCCTCCCTGCGCAAGCGCCCCATGCGCCGCATCCTCGATCCGCTGATCCGCATGGGCACGCAGGTTCTGAGCGAGGAGGAGGGCGGCCGCGTGCCCCTCACCCTTCGCGGGCCGAGGGAAGCCATTCCGATCACCTACGAGACTCCCGTCGCCTCGGCGCAGATCAAATCCGCCGTGCTCCTCGCCGGCCTCAACGCGCCGGGAACCACGACGGTGATCGAGGCGGCGGCGACCCGAGACCATAGCGAGCGGATGCTCCGCCTCTTCGGTGCCGAGGTACTGGTGAGCCCTCACGGACCCGGCGGCCACGGTCGCAGCATCGCCCTCACGGGCCAGCCCACCCTGCGCGGCACCGACGTCATCGTGCCGGCCGACCCGTCCTCGGCGGCCTTCCCGCTGGTGGCGGCCCTCATCGTTCCGGGCTCCGAAGTGACGATCCAGGGCGTCATGATGAACCCGCTGCGCATCGGCCTCATCACGACGCTGCTGGAGATGGGCGCCGATATCGAGCGTCGCAACGAGCGCGACGAGGGCGGCGAGACCGTGGCCGATCTCCATGTCCGCGCCAGCCGCCTCAAGGGCGTCGACGTGCCGGCCGAGCGCGCCCCGGCGATGATCGACGAATATCCCGTCCTCGCCGTGGCCGCCGCCTTTGCCGAGGGCGTCACCCGGATGAACGGGCTGCACGAACTGACGGTGAAGGAATCCGACCGCCTCGCCGCCGTGGCGGATGGTTTGCGCGAGAACGGCGTGACCTACCGGATCGAGGGCGACGACCTCATCGTCGAGGGCGACGGCTCCGCCGCGCGTGGCGGCGGCACCGTGGCCACCCATCTCGACCACCGCATCGCCATGGCCTTCCTGGTGATGGGCCTCGCGACGAAGCAACCCGTGACCGTCGATGACGGCGCGATGATCGCCACCAGTTTCCCGAGCTTCCTGCCGACGATGCGGGCGCTCGGCGGCCGCATCGCGGAGTGAGCCCCATGCCGATGGTCATCGCGATCGACGGACCCGCCGCCTCGGGCAAGGGAACCCTCGCCAAGCGCCTCGCCGCGCATTACGGGCTGCCGCATCTCGATACGGGTCTGCTCTACCGGGCCGTGGCCCTCACCGTCATCGATGCCGGCTGCAATCTCGACGATCACGCCGCCGCCGCTCGGGCCGCCGCGACGCTGATCGCCGACCGGCTCGCCGACCCGAGGCTGCGCGAGCGGGCGATGGGAGACGCGGCCTCCCGCATCTCGTCGATCCCGGCGGTGCGTGCGGCCCTGCTCGCCTGGCAGCAGCGTTTCGCCGGCGGTGCCAGCGGTGCCGTCCTCGACGGGCGCGACATCGGCACGGTGGTCTGTCCGCAGGCCCAGGTGAAACTGTTCATCACCGCCGCCGCCGAGGAGCGCGCCCGGCGCCGACACCTCGAACTCCTGCGGCGCGGCGAGTCGGCGAGCCTCGGGGCGATCCTGTCCGACATCGTCGCCCGCGATGCGCGGGACGCGCAACGCTCGACGGCGCCCCTCAAGGCGGCCGCCGACGCCGTCCTCCTCGACACCACCGAACTCGATGCGGACGAGGCCTTCGAGGCGGCCCGCGCCGTGGTGGACCGGGCGCGCGTCCACTGACACCCGCTTACCGCTCGGGCTCCGGCCCGTAGCGGTTCGGGCCGGGCGTACCCCGCCGGCAGATGGTTTCCACGAAGAACCACAGGTTGAACCCGGTCATGGCCAGCGTGGCGGCGATCACGGGCCACGGATAGACGTCGGCGAGAGTCTCGAGCGGCGCGAAGCCAGCCAGGGTGGTGATGACGTCGGGCAGCATCCACCATCCCGTCCGGCCCCGGTCGTGCAGGCGCCGGATCGTCGCCACCATGAGCAGGACAGCTATTCCGGCCACGCTGACACCGACGATGGCGAGGCCCGTGAACCGCGCATCCAGCGACGCGGCAAGGATGGCGACGCTGCCGGAGACGAAGAAAAGCAGCAGCATCCCGATCAATCGGCGATGATAGCTCCGGCGGGACATCCGTCCTCGCGGATCGAAGAGCGCCGCGAACGAATCAAGCGTGTTCATCATGTCCCCCTCGGCTTCACCCGCCGGGTCGGCGGCTCGGTCAACGGATCGTCCGGCCAGGGATGGCGCGGGTAACGCCCGCGCATCTCGGCGCGCACGGCACTCCATGAGCCGCGCCAGAAGCCGGGCAGGTCCTTCGTGATCTGGATCGGCCGCGAGGCCGGTGACAGCAGGTGGAGAACCAGCGGCACCCGTCCGCCGGCGATGGCGGGATGGCGGTCGAGGCCGAACAGCTCCTGCACCCGGACGGCCAGGACCGGACCGCCCTCGGCATCGTAGTCGATGGGAATGCGCGACCCCGTGGGCACCTCCACATGGGTCGGCGCCTCCGCGTCGAGGCGGTGACGCATGTCCCACGGGAGGAGTGCGTTGAGGGCGCGGCCGAGATCGTCGGCGGTGACGGCGTCGAGGCCAGTGCGTCCCTCGATCTCCGGCGCGAGCCAGTTCTCCACCGATGCGCTCAACGCCGCGTCGGAGAGGTCGGGCCATGCTTCGCCCTCGGCCGCGCGCAGGAAGCTCAGGCGGGACCGCCATTGGGCCAGGGCCGGCGTCCAGGGCAGGCTGTCGAGTCCGAGCCCGGCGATGCCCCGCGCCAGGATGACGGCCGATGCCGCATCCAACGGCACCGGCAGGATCCGCTCGCCGAGGGTCGCGGCACCGAGGCGGCGGGAGGCGCGCGCCCTCAGGGACCGGGAGCCCTTGTCGAACACCACCTGGGTGACGGAGTCGATCCGTTCCGCGAACGCGGCCTCGATGTCGTCCAGGGGGATCGCGGCAGCGGCGAGGATGCGCCCGGAGGCCGCCGTGCCGGCGATGTCGGCCACCACGAGGAAGGGTTCGCGGGCAAGGGCCGAGGCCGGGTCCACGCGCCCGGCGCGTCCGTTCGCCATGACGAACTCGCCGTCCCGCCCCCGCGAGCGGGCGACGCGGTCGGGATAGGCCAGCGCAAGGAGCGCTCCGGCCCCGGAAACATCGGCCGTCGTCACCGCGCCCGCGAATCCGGCGGCCTGCTCGGCCCAGCCGCGCGCCAGACGCCGCATGTCGGAGGCGCGGGGTCCGCGGTCGCGGGCGAACCGGTCGGCGCGGACGGAGAGGTCGGCATCGTCTCCCCCGAGGCCGCGCTCCACCAGGATCGCGGCGAGATCCGCCGCCTCCCGCGCCCGCCCGAACCCGGCCGCCGCGACCACCATCCGGGCGAGGCGCGGGGGGAGGGGGATGGCGCGCAAGGCCCGCCCCGTCTCGGTGAGGCGCCCGTCGGCATCGAGGGCGGCGAGATCGCGCAGCATCGCGCGCGCCTCCGCCAGGGCGGGAGCGGGCGGGGCATCGAGGAACGACAGGGTGGCTGGGTCGGAGACGCCCCATGCGGCGCAGTCGAGGAGCAGGCCGGACAGGTCGGCGGCCAGGATCTCCGGCCGCGTGAAGGGTTCGAGGGCGCTGGTCGCCGCCTCCGACCAGAGGCGATGGCAGATGCCCGGCTCGGTCCGCCCCGCGCGACCGCGCCGCTGGTCCACAGAGGCGCGGGAGGCGCGGGCGGTGACGAGGCGCGTCAGGCCGATGCCGGGCTCGTAGAGCGGCACGCGGGACAGGCCGGAATCGACCACGATCCGGACGCCCTCGATGGTGAGCGAGGTCTCGGCGATGCTGGTCGCCAGCACCACTTTCCGGGTTCCGGGCGGGGCGGGCGCCACGGCGCGGTCCTGCTCGGCCGGGGGGAGGGCGCCGTAAAGCGGCGCGATCTCGGTACTCTCGTCGACCCGTTCGGAGAGGAGCGTCGCGACCCGACGGATCTCGCCCTGTCCGGGAAGGAAGGCGAGGACGGAGCCGGGATCGGCCCGCAGGGCGCGCAGGATGGCGTCGGCCATCGCATCCTCGATCCGCCGGTTGGGATCGCGCTCCGTGTGGCGTGTCTCGACCGGATAGGCCCGGCCTTCGGATTCGACGATCCGCGCATCGCCCATGAGGCGTGAGACCCTCGCCCCGTCGAGGGTCGCGGACATGACGAGGATGCGCAGGTCGTCGCGCAGGCCGGACTGCGCGTCGAGGGCGAGGGCGAGCCCGAGATCGGCGTCGAGGGAGCGTTCGTGGAACTCGTCGAAGATCACGGCGCCGATGCCGGACAGCTCCGGATCGTCGAGGATCATGCGGGTGAAGACCCCCTCCGTGACGACCTCGATCCGCGTCGCCCGCGAGATCTTCGAGCCGAGGCGGACGCGCAGCCCCACGGTCTCGCCCACGCGCTGACCGAGGGTGGTGGCCATGCGCTCGGCCGCGCCGCGGGCAGCCAGGCGCCGTGGTTCGAGGAGGATGATCCGGCCGGCCGCGCCGAGCCACGGCGCGTCGAGAAGGGCCAGCGGGACACGGGTGGTCTTGCCGGCTCCGGGGGGCGCCACGAGCACTGCCGAATGACCGGCTTCGAGAGCCGCGAGAAGGCCCGGCAGGGCCGCATCGATCGGCAGGGCAGCGGAGGGGGAGGGGTTTGTCGCCATCGCGGATGTGGTGGTGCGGGCAAGCGGGAGGATGCGCAACCCCGTTTCGCCATGCCGGCGCGGATCACGTGCGCGATGCGAAAATCATCCCATGATCCTCATGCGTTCGGCGGCTTTTCGCTGCGTCATCGGGCATCGAAAAGAATGGGAACGGAGTCCGGGCAAACGACTTGTTGCCTCGACGCGCGCGGCGCGATCCGAACGGATGGACTACTCGATGACCAAGATTGCACTTGCCCTGGCGGCAGGAACCTTTTTCAGCGCCCTCGGCCTCGGCGCCGCTTCCGCCGCCCCGGCCATGCCGGCCGCTCCCGTGATCGCCGGCGATACGCTCGCCACCGAGGTCGTCAGCCGCGGTCATCACCCGGGCTACGCCAGCCATCGCGGCATGCGCCATCGCCACCACCATCATCGTCACGGCATGCGCCACCGCCGCGCCCCGGCCGCCTACAGCCACGGCGATCCGAACTCCCGCAACCCGCAGCAGCCGGGCTACATGCAGCGCAAGGGCACCACGACGGGCGGCCCGCGCTACTGAGCCGTTCTTCGGCTTCATCGTCGGAAGGGCCGGTGCGGAGACGCATCGGCCTTTTTTCGTGGGATCACGGTTCTCCCCAGATGATGCTGGCAGGGGCGCTGATCCGGTCCGGCGGCCTCTGCTATGATGGCGCATGTCCCAACGCGCCGCCCGCTCCAGCCCGAAGACCAGCGTCCCGGCCGAGGAGACGGTGAGCGCCTCGCCCCTCGACATCGCCGGCGCGACGCCGATGATGGCGCAGTACATCGAGATCAAGGCGGCCAACACGGATTGCCTCCTGTTCTACCGGATGGGGGATTTCTACGAACTGTTCTTCGAGGATGCGGAGATCGCATCGCGTGCCCTCGGCATCGTCCTGACCAAGCGCGGCAAGCATGGCGGGGCGGACATCCCCATGTGCGGGGTGCCGGTGGAGCGCTCGGACGATTACCTCAGCCGCCTCATCGCCCTCGGCCATCGCGTCGCGGTCTGTGCCCAGACCGAGGACCCGGCGGAGGCCAAGAAGCGGGGACCGAAATCCGTGGTGCGCCGCGAGGTCGTTCGCCTCGTCACCCCCGGTACGATCACCGAGGACCGTCTCCTCGACCCGTCGCGCGCCAGCATCCTCCTCGCTCTCGGCCGCCGCAAGTTCTCGGAATCCGGCTATGCCTACGGCATCGCCGCCGTGGACATCTCCACCGGCCGCTTCTCGCTCAGCGAGGTACCCGAAGGCGAACTGGGTGCTGCCATCGCCCGCCACGATCCGCGCGAGATCGTGCTTTCCGAGTCGATCCATTCCGACCCGTCGCTCGCCGGCCTCTGGCGCGAGGTGAAGGCCCCGGTCACGCCCCTGGCGCAGGCGGAGCTCGAACCGGCCTCGGCGGAACGGCGGATCAAGGAACAGTTCGGCGTCTCGACCCTCGACGGGTTCGGGCAGTTCGGGCGGGCGGAGCTCGCCGCCGCCGGAGCGGCCCTGCTCTATATCGAGCGCACGCAGATCGGCGCGCGGCCCGCCCTGTCGCCGCCGACCCGGGAGACGAGCGGGGCGACGCTGGCCATCGACGCGGCGACCCGCGCCAATCTCGAACTCACCCGGACCCTCTCGGGCGAGCGCACCGGCAGCCTGCTCGACGCCATCGACCGCACCGTGTCGGCCATCGGCGCGCGGCTGCTGGCCGAGCATCTCGCCGGCCCTCTCACCGACCTGTCGGCGATCAGGCGCCGCCACGAAGCGGTGTCGTTCCTCGTGGAGGATGGCGCCCTTCGCCGAAGCCTGCGCGACGCCCTGGCGCGGGCGCCCGACATCGCCCGCGCCCTATCGCGGCTCGGCCTCGGGCGCGGAGGGCCGCGCGATCTCGCGGCCCTGCGCGACGGTCTCGACGCGGCCCTGGCGATCTCGCAGCGGTGTGGAGAGGTGAAAGCCTTGCCGGAGGATCTCACCGGCATCGTCCAGCGCCTCGGCACGGTGGATGCCGATCTCGTCGAGCATCTGCGCGCGGCGCTCGCCGACGACCTTCCCCTCAACCGACGCGACGGCGGCTTCGTGCGCGCCGGCTACGATGCCGAGATCGACGAGGCCCGGCTGCTCGGCCAGGATTCACGCAAGGTCATCGCCGGGCTGCAGGCGCGCTATGCCGAGGAGACCGGATGCCGCACCCTGCGGATCAAGCACAACAACATGCTCGGCTACTACATCGAGGTGCCGCAGGCGGTGGGCGAGACCTGCCTCAAGGGCGCCTTGCGCGAGACGTTCATCCATCGCCAGACCATGATCGATGCCATGCGGTTCTCGAGCGTGGAACTGAACGATCTCGAAAGCCGCATCTCGGGGGCGGCCGACCGGGCGCTGGCCCTCGAGACCGAGGTCTTCGATGCGCTGGCCGCTCGGATCATGGCCCAGGCCGAGACCGTCGCCGCCATCGCCGACGCCCTGGCCAGCCTCGACGTCACCGCCTCCCATGCGGAACTGGCTGTGGAACGGGATTGGCGCAGGCCCTTCGTCGATGACAGTTTCAGCTTCGTCGTCGAGGGCGGCCGCCATCCGGTGGTGGAATCCGCCCTGCGGCGGTCCGGCGAGCCGTTCATCGCCAACGATTGCGACCTGTCCGGCGAAGGGCGCGGCCGCATCCGGCTCATCACCGGGCCGAATATGGGCGGCAAGTCGACCTTCCTGCGCCAGAACGCCCTCATCGCCGTCCTCGCCCAGATGGGCGCCTTCGTACCGGCCACCCGCGTGCATCTCGGGGTGGTGGACCGGCTGTTCTCGCGGGTCGGCGCCGCCGACGATCTGGCGCGCGGGCAATCGACCTTCATGGTCGAGATGGTGGAGACGGCCGCGATCCTGAACCAGGCGAGCCGGCATTCCCTCGTCATCCTCGACGAGATCGGCCGGGGCACTGCGACCTTCGACGGTCTCTCCATCGCCTGGGCCTGCCTCGAATACCTCCACGAACAGAACGGGTGCCGCGCGCTCTTCGCCACCCATTTCCACGAACTCACGGCCCTGAGCCAGCGTCTCACGCGGCTCGACAACGCGACGCTGAAAGTGGCCGAGCACAAGGGCGAAGTGGTGTTCCTGCACGAGGTCGTGCCGGGCGTGGCCGAGCGGTCCTACGGCCTTCAGGTCGCCCGTCTCGCCGGCCTGCCCGCCGGGGTCATCGCCCGGGCCGGCTCGATCCTGAAAAACCTGGAGAAGGCGGAGCGCGACCGCCCGACCCGTCCGCGCATCGACGACCTGCCGCTCTTCGCCAGCCTCGCCCCGCCGCCCCTGCCGGAGGTGCAGGCTCCCGCGGCAGACGATCCCCTGCGGCAGGAGCTGGACCGGATCGATCCCGACGCCCTGACACCGCGCGAGGCGCTGGAAGTGCTCTATCGCCTCAAGAAGACGGCTCGCGACGACATGAACTGAGGCCCGGAGGCGTCAGGGCCTCGCCCCGGCCCAGGGCTTCTGCGACCAGAGGGCATCCTCCGCCACGCCCTCCGACGCCGGCCGGAACCCGTCCGATCCGTGCGGCTCGGGTTGCCCCCCGGCCCGGATCGCCGCCACGTAGCGCAACGCACCCGCGACCGCGCGTTCCGAATAGGGCTTGGCGATGACGCCCAATGCACCGGCGAAATCCGCGGGGATGCGCTTGTCATTGGCGGTCATGAACACAACGCTGGTGCGCGGGTCGAGGCTCAGGATCCTCGCCACCTCGACCCCGGTCGGGCCGTCGATGAGATGGATGTCCACCAGGGCGATGTCGGGGGAGGTCGCCCTCCCAAGTTCGATGGCTTCGGCCGAGCTTGCCGCCACCCCGGCGATGACGTGGCCGAGATCTTCCAGAAGGCATTGGAGTTCGAGGGCGATGAGCGCCTCGTCCTCGACGACGAGGATACGAAGTGCGTCCCCGGCGCTCACCCTGCCTGCCCTAGCGTGGCTTCACGCGGCGCGGACGTGGCGGGTCTGGGGCTCTCCGATTGAAGGGGAATCACGATCTCGACCCGCGTCCCCGAACCGGGTTCGTGCCAGGTGATGACCCCGCGCAGCTGCTTCACCACCATCTCCACCAGGGAACAGCCGAACCCGGCCGGGTTCGGCACCGCGGCATTCCGTCCGATCCCGTCATCCTCGATCTGGAGGCGCAGGCCGGTCTCGCACCGGCGGGCGGAAATGCTGACCCGTCCTTCGCGATCGTTCGGGAAGGCGTGGCGCACGGCGTTGGTGGCGAGTTCGTGCAGCATCAGGGCGAGGGGTGCCGCGATGGCGGCCGGCAGGGAAATCGGGTCGACCTCGGCGGTGACCGCCGTGCGCGCCGGGTCGATGCCGGCGGTGAGGTCGGACATGAAATCGTCGGCGAACTCTTCCAGATTGAAGCGGGTCACGTCCCCGGCCGAATAGAGCATGCGATGCACCATGGAGAGCGCGCCGATGCGCTCGGCCATGCCCTGAAGGGCATCGCGCGCCTCGCCCTGGGGGGTTCGCCGCGCCTTCAGCAAGACCAGGGAGGAGATGACCTGCAGGTTGTTCTTGACCCGATGATCGACCTCGTGGAGCAGCGCGGTCTTCTCCTCCAGGGCGGCCCGCAGGTCTGCGGTCTGCTCGTGAACCTGCCGTTCGAGCTCGTCGTTCGTTTCCTGCAGGGCGAGTTCGAGAGCGTGCTTCTCGGTCATGTCGGCCTGGGCGGCGTAGTAATACACCAGCTCGCCCGAGTCGTTGCGAACCGGCGAGATCGTCATGGCGTTCCAGAAGGAGGAGCCGTCCTTACGATAGTTGCACAGCTCGACCTCGACGGGTGCTTGCCGCCTCAAGGCGTCGCGGATGGCATCGATCGTCCGCGGATCGCTGTCCGGCCCCTGGAGCAGGCGGCAGTTGCGGCCCTGCAGGTCCGCGCGCGCATAACCGGTGAGGGTGAGAAAAGCGTCGTTGACCCAGACGATGGGGTTGTCGGCAAGGCGAGGGTCAGTCACCACCATGGGCGTGGGACTGGCGTCGAAAGCCATGGCGAACATCTTGGCATCCACGGAGGCGTTCCCCACCGGGCGAAGTCCGGCCGAAACCTGATTGTTGCTGCTGCCCATCATCCTGACATCACGCTTGTACCACCGCCCTCATCCGATGACAGCAGCACTTCGACGGCACAGACCGAAACGACCGCCTCGGCAAATAGATCGGGAGGATATTTCCTCGTTACGTCGACTCGCCGGCAAGGAATATGTCTCATTGCGAGCCAATAGCTACCTACAAAGTATGCGCATTCATTAAGTTCCTGGTTACCATTCTTCATTCCAGTCACACGAGGCGGCACAGGCCGTACCGCGTCGTGACGACCCCTTGGACGAACCGGCGTCCGGCGAACATGGCAGCCGACCCTAAAGGGTCATAAGCCTTCAGGAGTTCCACGAATGGCTCAGAGTGCAGAGGTATCGGGAAAGGGGCGCACCAAGCTCGCCTTGCGGGATATTGTCGAGGATCCCCGCATCGTCCTGATGCTGGCCCTGGGCTTCTCGTCCGGCCTGCCGCTGCTGCTCGTGCTCGGCACCTTCTCCACGCGGCTCGCTTATTCCGGCGTGGACATCAAGGCGATCGGCCTCTTCAGCTACCTGGCGCTGCCCTACACCCTCAAATTCCTCTGGGCGCCGCTCATCGACCGTTTCGACGTTCCCGTCCTGAGCGCCCGCATCGGCCGCCGGCGCTCGTGGATGATCGCCACACAGGTCGCCGTCGCCCTCGCGCTCTCGCTCATGGCCACGGCCAACCCGGCGAGCAGCCTCGTCCTCCTCGGCCTCGGGGCTTTCCTCGTGGCGATCTGCGCCGCGACGCAGGACGTCGTCATCGACGGATGGCGCATCGATGCCGCCGGCACCGATCTCCAGGGCGTCATGGCGGCGACCTCGAACCTCGGCTACCGGCTGGCGCTCATGTGCGCCGGGGCGGGCGCCCTGTTCATCGCCGACTGGGCCGGATGGTCGGTGGCCTATTTCAGCATGGCCGGGCTCATGGGCGTCGGCATGATCGCCGCGCTCCTCGCTCCCGCCTTCGACAGGGAGCACGCCGAGGCTTTGGACGCCGCATCCGCGCAGCCGGCCGGCGCACCGGCGAAGGCCTGGTCGTTCCGCGCCGCCGTGCTCGAACCCCTCACCGAATTGCATACCCGCCTCGGCCCGGGCCTGTGGGCGATCCTCATCCTGGTCGCGTTCTATCGCATGCCGGATTTCATCTCCGGCGTGATGGCGAGCCCGCTCTACTTCAAAATCGGCTTCACCCTCACCGAGATCGGCGCGGTGTCGAAGCTCTACGGCATCTGGGTCGGCATCGCCGGCGCCTTCGTCGGCGGCTGGGCGATGACCCGGTTCGGGCTGTTCCCCACCCTCGTCGCCGGCGCATTCCTGGGCGCGGCCTCCAACCTCTCCTTCTCGTGGCTGTCCTATGGCGGACCGGAAGTCTGGCGCCTGACCGCCGCGATCTCCATCGACAATTTCTGCGGATCCTTCGCCGGAATGGCGCTGATCGCCTACATGTCGAGCCTCACGGCGCCGGGCTTCGCGGCCACGCAATACGCGTTGTTCTCCTCGCTCTACGCCCTGCCGGGAAAGCTCGTGGCGGGCACGTCCGGCTTCATGGTCGCCAGCTACGGTTACCCGGTCTTCTTCGCCTTCACGGCGGCGGTGGGCATCCCGGTGCTGATCCTGTGCTTCTTCGTCGGGCGCGCCGGTGAACGCAGCGCGGCCCGCGCCGCCGCCGAGACCGCCGCCTCGGGCGACACCGAGACCGTGAGCGGGAACCATCCCGCGGGCCTCACGCTTGCTTCCAGCGATCGGCCCGGCGCGCCGGCGCCCGAAACACGGATGAGACCGCAGACGTGAGCAACATTTCCCTCGTCGACGATACCCGCTCCACCCCGGCCGAAGCGTCGGCCGGCCCGGACCTCAACGATGCCGACCGCGCCGCGCTCGTGCGTGCCGTCCGCACGCTGGAGACGCCCGGCCTCGCCGCGCGCCTGTCCGCGGTGGCGGGGGCTCCCCTCGACATGATCAGCCGCAGCCTTCCGGCGCCCGTGACCGACGCGGTGTCGCGCGCCACGGAAGGGGCCATGCGGACGGCCCTGCGCGTCGCCCTCGCGACCCTGCCGGAGGCCGAGAAGACCATCGTCCCGGCCTCGGCCGCCGGGGCGACCGCCGTGCCGGTGCTCGACGACCTCCCCGTGCCGGCGGCCAGCACGGCGGGCGAGCGCTTCGCGCGCTTCCTGCCCACCGGCGATTTCGGACACAAGGCGATGGCGGCCCTGTCCGGCGCCGTGGGCGGTGCCTTCGGCATCGCGACCCTGCCGGTGGAACTGCCGGTCTCGACCACGCTGATGCTGCGCTCCATCGCGCAGATCGCGCGGGAAGAGGGCGAAGACCTGTCGGACCCGGAAAACGCCCTGGCCTGCGTCCAGGTCTTCGCGCTGGGCGGACGCAGCGGCGCCGAGACGGCGCTGACGGAGAGCGGGTATTTCGCCGTGCGCGCCGCACTCGCCAAGACCATGTCGGAAGCGGCGCGCTATGCCGGCAACCGCGCCCTGCTCGACGAGGCGGCCCCGGCCCTGATCCGCTTCTCCACGCAGATCGCGGCGCGGTTCGGCCTCGTCGTCTCGCAGAAGGTCGCGGCGCAGGCGGTGCCGATCCTCGGCGCGGTCGGGGGGGCGGCCGTGAACACCGCCTTCATGAACCATTTCCAGGCGATGGCACGCGCCCATTTCACCGTGCGCCGCCTGGAACGGACCTATGGCAAGGACGTGGTGCGCGTCGCCTATATCGCCGAGAAGGCGCAGCTCGCGGCCTGAAGTCGCCCGCTACCGGGCCGGATAGCGCTCCTTCAGGAGGGCGTAGACGAGGCGGGCGGTCTGGACCTCGCCGCCTTCCGGCCTTCCGGGCTTGGTCGACGGGTTCCAGCCGTACAGGTCGAAATGCACATGCGCCCGCGTGCCCGGCGCGAACCGCCGCAGGAACAGAGCGGCGGTGATCGCCCCGGCGAAGGGGCCGCCGGAGACGTTGTTGAGGTCCGCGACCTTGGAATCGAGCAGGCTGGCATAGGGCTTGTGGAGCGGCAGCCGCCAGACCGGGTCGGCGGCGACCTGTCCCGCATCGTAGACGGCCGAGGCCAGGGCGTCGTCCTCGGTGAAGAAGGCCGGCAGATCCGGCCCCAGCGCGACCCGCGCCGCTCCGGTGAGGGTGGCGAAATCGATGAGGAGATCGGGCTTCTCCTCGTCGGCCAAAGCGAGGGCGTCGGCGAGGATCAGGCGCCCCTCGGCATCGGTATTGCCGATCTCCACCGTCAGCCCGGCGCGGCTCCGGAACACGTCGCCGGGCCTGAACGCGTTGCCGGCGATGGCGTTCTCGACGGTGGGAACGATGACGCGCAGGCGCAGGTTCAGGCCGGAGCCCATGATCATCGCGGCGGCGGCGAGGGCGGCGGCGGAACCGCCCATGTCCTTCTTCATCAGCAGCATGCCGCTCGACGGCTTGATGTCCAGGCCGCCCGTATCGAACACCACGCCCTTGCCGACGAGGGTCACTTTCGGAGCGTCCGCGTCTCCCCAGATCATGTCGATGAGGCGGGGCGCGCGGGGGGAGGCCGCGCCGACCGCGTGGACGAGGGGGAAGTCGCGGGCGAGCTCCGACCCTTCGGTCACGGAGATCGCCGCACCGTGGCGATCGGCCAGGGCTCGGGCGACGGCCTCGATCTCCTCGGGGCCGAGGTCGTTGGCGGGCGTGTTGACGAGGTCGCGCCCGAGGGCGACCGCCTCAGAGATCCGGCGGATCTCGGCGGCATCGACACCCTCCGGGGTCACGAGGACGGGCCCCTTCGGCTGCGGCTTGCGGTAGCGCGTGAAGCGATAGCTTCCGAGCAGCCAGGCCAGGGAAGCGGCCTGCCTGTCGAGGGAGGGGCTGGGTTCGAGCCGGTAGGTTCCGGGGGGCAGCAGCGAGGGCAGCTTGCCGACAAGGAACGGATCGGCTCCGTCACCGAGGCCGAACAGGACCCTATCCACGCGGCCATCCTCGGCGGGAAGCAGCGCCACACGCCCGGCTTTCGGCTGAAAGTCGGTCGCCTTGGCGAAGGCCCCGTGCCGCGCGCCGAGTTCCGCTTCGAAACTGCTCCACTCCTCGCCCCTGATGCAGAAGATCGGGAGGGCGGTGGGATCGTCGGGGCTGAGATGGGGCAGGGTCGGATCTCGGGGGCATTGCGTGACGCGGCCGGCTGACCCTTGGACGCCCTGAAGGTGGGTTAACCGGCGATTAGGGTTAACGGTCTATCACCGCACGACCGGAGACGTGAAGCGTCGACCGGCAGGCTCGTGCGGAGCACGTCATGGTGTCGTTGCGTTCAAACCAGCCCTCGTCATCGCAGCCGGCCCGGACGGGGATGACGCTCCCGCTGCGTCTCGCCGGCGTGACGCTGCTCGGCCTCCTGGCGAGCGCCTGCCAGTCGGGCTCACCGGAGACCACCGGCTCGATCGGCGGGCTCTCCCTGAAGAGTTTCGGGCGCGCGCCGAGCCGCGAGGTGGTGACCCTGCGCGACGTCGATGCGCTCGGCCAGAAATACAACGCCGATCAGAACGATGTCGGCCTCGCCCTGCGCTATGCGCAGGCGCTGAAGGCGACGAACCAGAAGCCGCAGGCCGTGGCCGTGCTGCAGCAGACGGCCCTGCGCAACGCCAAGAACTCGGCCGTGCTGGCGGCCTACGGCAAGGCCCTGGCGGAGGTCGGACGGTTCACCGAGGCCGCCGAAGTGCTCCAGAACGCCCATACCCCGGCCCGGCCGGACTGGCGCGTGCTGTCCGCCCAGGGCGCGGTGGCCGACCAGATGGGCGACCATGCCCGCGCGCAGGGCTTCTACGAGGCCGCGCTGAAGATCCAGCCGGACGATCCCACGGTCCTGTCCAATCTCGGCCTCTCCTACGCTCTGGCGAGGCAGCTCGATCAGGCCGAGACCGTGATGCGCAACGCCGTGGCCCAGCCGCGCGCGGATGCACGGGTGCGGCAGAATCTCGCTCTGGTCCTCGGATTAAGGGGCAAGCTCGCGGAGGCGGAGGAACTGACCCGGGGTGACCTGACCCCGGAGGAGGCAGCCGCAAACGCCGCCTCCCTGCGCGCGATGACCGCCCAGGCCCGGGCGCAGAAAGCACCCAGATCCTCAAGCCGCCCGCTCGCCGGCGACATGCCGCGGGGCTGAGCGCCGCCTCAGCGGTAGATCTGGATGATCGCCGGGGTCAGGATCACGACGAACAGCACCGGCAGGAAGAACAGGATCATCGGCACGGTCAGTTTCGGCGGCAGGGCGGCGGCCTTCTTCTCGGCGGCGTTCATGCGGTGGTCGCGGCTCTCCTGCGACAGCACGCGGAGGGCCTGGCCCACGGGCGTGCCGTAGCGCTCGGCCTGGATCAAGGCGGTGGTGACCGCCTTGACGGCATCGAGGCCCACACGGTTGCCGAGGTTCTCGAACGCCATGCGGCGATCGGGCAGGTAGGACAGTTCCGCCGCAGTGACGGCGAGTTCCTCCGCCAGCGCGACCGACTGGGTCACGGTCTCGATACTGACCCGGCGGATGGCGTGCTCCACCGACATCCCGGATTCGACGCAGATCAGGGCGAGGTCGAGGGCATCGGGCCAAGCCGCCTGGATCTCGGCCTGACGCTTCTTCGTGGCATTGAGCAGGTAGAGTTCCGGTCCCTTGATGCCGAGCAGCAGGGCCGCGATGACCATCATGAGACGAACGGTGACGGAGTAGTCCAGCACCTTCAGGACGAACAGATAGAAGATCGCCGCCAGTCCGACCGCGATCGGGGTGATCATGCGAAAGAACAGGAACCCGGTCTCCGCGCCCGGCGAGCGGTATCCGGCCATGATCAATTGCCGCCGGGCGGTATCGGTACCGAGCCAGCGGCTCAGGTTGAACTGGTCCACGACCCGCTTCATGTACGCTTTCGGCGCCACGCGCAGGGTGGATCGATTGTTGAGCCGGTCACGCTCGCGGCGGCGCAGTTCCTCGCGCTCGTCGCCGATCAGCTTCATGCGCTTGTTGAGCTTGTCGGGCTCCAGAAGCGGCTGCAGCAGGGCGAAGGCCGTCGCCGCGGCCGCCACCCCGGCCAGAACCATGCCGATGAAGCGCGGATCGATGAGCTTTTCGCCGATGAGGGACAACATGGGCGGTCAGACCTCGAAGCTGATCATCTTCTTCATCACGAAGACCCCGATCGACATCCAGATCGCGGAGGCGACGAGGGCCATCTTGCCGGTATCCGTCGTCCAGAGCAGCGAGACGTAAGCCGGACTCGACAGGTAGGTCAGCACCGCAACGATGAAGGGCAGGGCCGCGATGATGCCGCCCGAGGCCTTGGCCTCCATGCTCATGGCCTGGATCTTCCCGGCCATCTTCTTGCGCTCGCGCAGGACCTTGGAGAGGTTGCTCAGGGCTTCCGAGAGATTGCCGCCGGACCGGCCCTGGATGCCGATGACGATGGCGAAGAAGTTGACGTCGGAGACGGGCACCCGCTCGTACATCCGCACCATGGCATCGCCGAGGCTGAGACCGAGGGTCTGGGATTCCACCACCTGGCGGAACTCACTGCGGATCGGCTCCTCGGCTTCCCGCGCGATGATGCGGAAACAGTCGCCCACCGGGATGCCGGCGCGCACGCCGCGGGTGATGATGTCGATGGCGGTGGGCAGTTCGGCGATGAAGGCGGCGATGCGCCGCTTGCGCAGGACGCTCAGCATCCACAGGGGCAGGCCGAACCCGCCGGCGAACAGGGCCGCCAGGGTCGCGAGCTTGTGCGAGGTCAGGACGAAGACGAAGAGGCCGGCGACGACGGCCATGAGCACGGAGACGACGCGGAACTTCTGCTTCGTCCAATCCAGGCCGGCCCGGGCGATCCTGAGTTCGAGCGTGACCTTCGTCCCGCCGCGCTTGGCTTCGACTTCCTTCAGGCTCCTGGCCACCTGCTCGCGCCGGCTGGCCGTGACCGCGCGACTGCCGGGAGACGTCACCACGCTGACTGCTCGCATGCGCTTGGCCGCGCGGTTCTCCCCCGACAGGAGGGGGGTCAGCACCACATAGGCGATGGCCCCGGCCGCCACCGCCGCGAGCCCGACGGCGAGGGGCATCTGCAGCGCGTTCATGAGCTGCCGGCGCTGTCGGCCGCCGCATCGAGGGCGGCGGCCAGGGCCTTCTCCTCACCGTAATAGCGTGCGCGCTCCCAGAAGCGCGGACGGCCGATGCCGGTGGAGCGATGGCGCCCGATGAGCCTGCCGTTCGCGTCCTCGCCGAGCACATCGTAGACGAAGAGGTCCTGGGTGATGATGACGTCGCCTTCTAGCCCCATCACCTCGGTGATGTGGGTGATGCGGCGCGAACCGTCGCGCAGGCGCGTCGCCTGGACGATGATGTCGATCGACCCGACGATCATCTCCCGCAGGGTCCGCGAGGGCAGGCTGAACCCACCCATGGTGATCATCGATTCGATACGGGCCAGCGCCTCGCGGGGCGAGTTGGCGTGGAGGGTGCCCATCGAGCCGTCATGGCCGGTATTCATGGCCTGGAGCAGGTCGAACGCCTCCGGGCCGCGCACCTCGCCGACGATGATCCGCTCCGGCCGCATGCGCAGGCAGTTCCTCACGAGGTCGCGCATGGTGACCTGCCCCGACCCTTCCATGTTCGCGGGCCGGGTCTCGAGGCGGACGACGTGGGCCTGCTGCAGCTGCAGCTCGGCCGCGTCCTCGCAGGTGATGATCCGCTCGTCCTCGTCGATGTAGCGCGTCAGGCAGTTCAGCAGGGTGGTCTTGCCGGACCCCGTACCGCCGGAGATCACCACGTTGCAGCGGACGCGCCCGATGATCTGCAGGATGCGGGCCCCTTCGGGCGAGATCGCCCCGAAGGTCACGAGCTGGTCGAGGGTGAGCTTGTCCTTCTTGAACTTGCGGATGGTGAGCACCGGCCCGTCGATGGCGAGCGGCGGCGCGATGATGTTGACGCGGGACCCGTCGGGGAGGCGCGCGTCGCAGATCGGCGAGGATTCGTCGACGCGCCGGCCGACTTGGCTGACGATGCGCTGGCAGATGTTCATCAGCTGCTGGTTGTCACGGAAGCGCACGTTGGTCAGCTGGATCTTGCCCCCGACCTCGATGAAGGCCCGGTTGGCGCCGTTGACCATGATGTCGGCGATGTCGTCCCGGGCCAGCAGCGGCTCCAGCGGTCCGTAGCCGAGGACATCGTTGCAGATGTCGTCGAGGAGTTCCTCCTGCTCGGCGATGGACAGGACGATGTTCTTGAGGCCAATGATCTCCGAGACGATGTCGCGGATTTCCTCGCGCGCCGATTCGACGTCGAGGCGAGATAGCTGCGCCAGATCGATGGCCTCGATCAGCGCACCGAAGATCATGCTCTTGGTGCGGAAGTAATCCTCCGACTTCACCGCCTCCCGGACGGGGACGAGCCGTTCCACCTGCTGGGTCTTCGCCACGCCCGGCTGGTCGTCGAGGACGGGAATCGGAACCTGCGGCTTTGGCGCGGACGGAACCGCGACCGCCTTCGGGATCTCCGAGGCCGGGCTCCTCCTACCGAACATGACGGACCTCCACGCAGCGCGCCGCCATCACGACGCCTTGCGTCGGGACAGCCGCGACAGGAGAGGCTCGAACAGGTTCCCGCGGACACGACGCGTCTCGGAACGCCCGATCATGCGCGCTGCGAGCTCCGAGAACACGTCCGAGGCCTTGGCGCCCGCCTGGACCTCGGCGATCATCTGACCGTTGTTGGCCGCCGTGCCGAACAGGGCCGGATCGTAGGGGATCGCCGCCGTCAGCGTGGCGTCCAGGGCCTTGGCGAACTCACCGGCCGAGATCTCGGGGCGCTTCGGCACGCCGACGCTGTTGAGGACGATGCGCGGCCGGGCGTCGTTGGGCCGGTTCTGCTGCAGCAGGGTCAGCAGGTTCTTGAGATTGCGCAGGGAGGCGAGCTCCGGCTGGGCGACGACGATGATCTCGTCGGACGAGATCAGCAGGCGCCGGGTCCAGGCCGACCAGGTATGGGGCACGTCGAGGACCACGCAGGGCACGGCGGCGCGCAGGAGGTCGATCAGGTTGTCGAAGGACGGCTCGGTGAGGTCCGTGGTCCGTTCGAGGGTGGCCGGCGCGGAGAGCAGCGAGAGGTTGTCGCTGCATTTCGAGAGCAGGCGGTCGAGGAGGTTGGAATCGAGGCGCTCGGGCGCGAAGACCGCTTCCGCGATCCCCTGCGGCGGGTCCTGGTTGAAGTTGAGGCTCGCCGTACCGAAGGCGATGTCGAGATCGGCGATGACCGTCGCCATTCCGTGCTCGCGCGCCACGGTCCATGCCAGGTTGTGGGCGATGGTGGAGGAGCCCACGCCGCCCTTGGCGCCGACCACCGCGATGGTGCGGCCGACCGGCTTGGCACCGGGCGCCGTGAACAGGTCGGACAGGGCCTGGATCAGGACGATCGGCTCCACCGGCGCCATGAGATACTCGCTCACGCCGCGCTGGATGAATTGGCGGTAGAGCTGCACGTCGTTGACGTGGCCGATGACGACGACCTTCGTCCCTTCGTCACAGACCTCCGCCAGGGAATCGAGGATCTCCAGGGGACGCGACTTCGTGCCCTGCGTCTCGATGATGACCACGTTGGGCGTGGGCGCGTGGCGGAACGCCTCGACGGCGGCGGGGCCGCCGCCCATCTGGATCTTGATCTGGGCCTTCTGCAGCCGCCTGTCGCTTCCCGCCGCCTCGATCGACGCGGCCGTCTCGCCCGTCTCGCAGAATGCCTGGATCGTGATCCGCGGCACCGGAGCGATGACGCGCTCGGGTGACTCGTTGAAGTCAGGCATGGGGCGGGGTCCGGGCTGTGGGTGACAACGAGGGCCGAAGCTCTGTCGAACGACGGGAAGGGACGCGCCGATCAGTTCTCGATGGCTGACTTCACCGACGTCTTCCCATCCTGACGCCATATGGTTGATGGATCCTTGCCCTCGCGCAGCTTATTGATGTCGACGGTGCGCCGGATCGAGTCGATGCGCCCTTCCGGCCGGCCGCGAACGAGATCGACCGGATCGGCCACCTGGCTCGCCACATTGGCCTGCATGGCGCAGCCGAGATTCCAGTGGGCCTCGTTGCGCGAGGAGAAGCCCGGGCTTCCCACGCCGAGATCCTGGGGCCAGACGCCGCATTGGCTGGCGACCTTCGCCTCCATGCGCTGGAAGCTGAGCCGCAGCGGAGCGGCGAGGAACGGGTCCGCCACCGCGTAGCCGGTGACGATCATCTGCCGTCCGCCGATGCCGTTGTCGGCGCCGAGCCTGCGGATCGCCGCCCCGGTCCGCTCCACGGCGGCACCCTGCGACGGCGAGACCCCGCGCGGGATGTCGAGGATGAGGGTGCCGCGCCCGTAGCGGCGGAATTCCAGCAGGAAGGCTTCGATATCGGCGCGCTGTCGCGGATCGACATGGCCGGTCCCGGTGACGAAGACGTCCAGCGAGCGCGTGGCATCGGCGAGCACGATGGGATGGCGGACCCGGTAATCGGCCGGATAGAGCGAGCCGGTGGTCTCGGCGCGGTCGGCACGGCACGCACCGAGGGCGGTGGCCAGGGCGATCGACGCGAGGAGTGCGACGGGGGAGCGGAAGGGAAGGAGTGACATTGAGGGGTCGGGTCCTGAGGGTGCCTGGGCCGCTTCGTCCTGAGAAATCGTGGCGTCGCGATCTTAGATCGCCGCGTCAGTCCGTGATGAAGCCGACGCGGCCACGGTAATTGGCGCCCAGCGGCGCGGCGCCGCCCGAGCCGTAGACCCGGTTCAGGCGGCCGAGCAGGATACCCTGACCGTCCTGGGCATCGATGAAGCCGTCATCCGGCCGCACGACCTGCTTCGCCTCCATCGCCTTGGCGATGTAGGGCGTGACCATGATCATGAGTTCGGTCTCCTGCCGCTGGTAGTCCCGCGAGCGGAACAGGGCACCGAGGATGGGCAGGTTCACGAGGCCGGGAAGTCCACCGACGGCGGCCTTGCTGCGCTGCTGGATCAGGCCGGCGGTCATCATGGTCCCGCCGGAGGCGAGTTCGACGGTGGTCTCGGTCTTGCGCAGGGTGAAGGCGGGCACCGCGACAGTGGAATCGCCCTGGACGAAGGTGAAGGAGTTGGTCTGGTCGATCTCGGAGACCTCCGTTGCGACGCGCACGGAGATGCGGTTCTCCGCCATCACCACGGGGGTGAAGTTCAGGGTCACGCCATAGGTCTTGAACGCGATGCCGATGGAGCAGACGCCCCCCGTGCAGTTCTGAGAGGCGGGGACGGGAATCTCGCCGCCGGCGGTGAATTTCGCGGATTCCCCCGAGATCGCGGTGAGCGTCGGCTCCGCGAGAATGCGTGAGACACCGGCCTGTTCGAAGGCCCGCAGGGTGGCCGAGACACTCGCCCCGCCGCCTCCGTTGATCGTCGCCTTGATCTCGTTCCCGTTCGGGAATTGGCCGCCATTGAGACCGAAGGGCGCGACGTTCGCGAGGTTGAGGCCGGACCAGTTGCCGCTGAGATTGACGCCGAACTGCTTCAGCACGGTCCGGGCCACCTCGACGACGGTGACGCGGAGCATCACCTGATCCTTGCCCCGGATGGTGAGGTTGTTGATGACGGCGCCCCGGGCCCCGGCTCCGCCGGGGGCACCGCCGGCCTGGCCGACGAAGGCGGTCGCGATGTCCATGGCCTGGGCCGACTCGGCCGCCGAGCCGACGAAGCCCGACAGGATCAGCGAATCGCCGGCGGTCCGGATGTCGAACCGCCCGCCCGCAATGCTCTGGAGCAGGATCTGCCGCAGGGTTCCGAGCTTGAGGTCCCGCGCTACGGTGACGTCGAGGGCGGTGATCTGGCGGCCTTCGGCGTCCATGATGAAGATCGAGGTCGCACCGTCCTCCATGCCGATGACGAAGACCTTGCGGGTCGAGCGCACGACGGCATTGGCCACCTTCGGATTGGCGACGAAGACCTCCTTGGCGTCGCGCGGCAGGTCGATCACCAGGGAGCGCCCGGTCGTCAGCTCGACGCGACGCGAGGTCCCGGATTCGTTGCCGCCGACATCGACGATCGGCGCGGCGGTGAAACCGTCCCGCGGCGCCGCCACGGCGGTGGCGGCGGCGAGGACCAGGCCGGCGAGGGTCGCGAGAACGGACAGGCTGCCCACGCGGACCCGGTGTCTCGTGGTCATCGGAGAATCCTTCATCATCGCGCGGTTCGGCATCTCAGCGACGCGGTTGTTGTTTGGCGACGCCGAAGCGGACGACCGTCAGGGCCGTGTCCTGCTGAGTCTCCGGCGGGGCATCCACGGTCCGGCCGGCATCCATGAGGCTGCGCAGGGAGAGGGAGAGTTGTCCCACCTTCTGGGCCAGGGTGACGGTCTCGGCTTGGGCGGGTGTCAGAGCGAGGGTCGCGGTCTCGCCGGTGACGACGTTGGTCCCGTTCCGCTCCTGAACGATCTGGCCGACGGCGAGCACACGGATGTCGGTGAGCAGCGTCTCCGAAATCTGGACCTCGCCGCCCCCGGAACGCGATGCGTCTTCGTCGCGATAGGTCCGGATGACGTCGACATGGTCGTTGGGAAGGATGAAGCCACCGGCCGAGCTCGATCCGCGCGTATCTGTGACGATGGCGACCGCGCGCATGCCGGAGGGCAGGATCGCCGCCATGAAGCCGCCGTCGGACCGCGCGAGCTTCTGCGGGCGGATCGGCTCACCCGCGAGGAACGCGGTGCGGACGATCGAGCCGACGATGGTGTCCATGCCGTTCGGCGAGGCCGTGCGCGTCATGTAGCCGACGGTGATGGCCTGGTCGGGCCAGGGCTGCCAGCGAAGGTCGGCGGCTTGGATGTTCTGCCCCATCGGCAGGTCCGCGGCGGCCACCAGGACATCCGTGACGGGGAGCGGGGGAGGAGGGGGCGCCTCGACCACGGCCTGGACCGGAGGCGGCGCATCGCTGCCGCTCATCAGAAAGGCGGCGCCCGAACCGGCGGCGAGCGCGATGGCGATGACGGCAAGGCGGGCTGGTTTCATCGCCGTGTTCGAACCTGACAGGACGGCCTGTTGCCGTCGCCGTTCAGGCTTCGCCGGGATTCCTCAAATTACGGTTAACGAAAACTAACGCATGCGAATCTTGTTCGACCCACGATAGGTCAGGTCGATAAAGCACCGGGTTCGACAAGATTCGGACCCGGCCCGGCAAGCTCACCCGCTGCGTGTATTCGGCCTCACGATGCCATCATTCTTGCCCAGGTCATCGTTTCCGGAATCACGATCAACGCTCCGAGGCAGAGGGCGATCCCGTAGGGCACGCCGGTCTTCGCATCGTGAAGGTGGATGGCGAAGGGAAGGCGACCGAGGAGTGACGGCAGGGGATGCGCCCGCGCGACGAGGATCGCCACGGAGAGTGCGCCACCGGCAAGCGAAGCGACGACCAGGTATTGCGCCAATTGGTCGAACCCGATCCACACCGCGGTGGCGGCAGCGAGTTTGGCATCGCCTCCGCCGATCTTGCCCAGCGCGAAGAGGCTGAACGTCACGACCAGCGTCGCCGCGCCGGCTCCGAGATGACTGAGGAGATCCCACGCCCACATCCCGGTCGCGGCGGCGAAGGCCGCGAATCCGAGCAGCAACAGCAGGGAAACCGCATTCGGAATCGTCATCGTCAGCAGGTCCCGAGCGGCCGCATAGGCCATCAGGAACGGGAAGACGATCAGGAGCGTGACACTCGCCATCGGGGACGTCTCGGTCTGGAGTCGAAGGTCGGATCGTCGCCCGTGAAACGCCGTCGCCACAGGGTGTTCGGTCGCGGCGGCAAAGGCCGTGTCGGGACCCCACCGGAGGTCGACGCTCGCTGTCGCACCGTCCACATCGAGCAGGAGGACTTCAACGAGCTCTGCCGGACGATCGGGGCGGATCGTCCGGCGAGGTGTCCGATCCACGCATCACCTGCGTGGACGACCATTTGCGCAAGATTAAGGGAAGCAATCCGAACCCGGACTGCCTCAAACCATCTTACTTGTTAACGCCGGTTGCAACCTTGGTGAGGGTCGCATTCAGGTTGGTGCCGATGGTGGTGAGTACGGTGATGACCGCAACAGCAATGAGGGCAGCAATGAGGCCGTATTCGATCGCCGTTGCACCCGACTCGTCGGCGGCAAAACGCTTGAAGAGGTTCGACATGATCGTATTCCTTGATGGTTCGTCTTGCGAAGTGGCCGTCGAGGAGCGGTGTATTTCGACCGGCGACTGAGGATGAAGATGGACTGTCCTGTCTTGAAATTACGTTAAACAGAGCCGGAAAACCGATCAGTACCATCCCCGATTGCCATGTGGTGAATAATCACTGAATGGATGAGTGGATCATTCAAAGTAATCGCCACCTCGATATACAGCCAAAAAGTGCAAATATTTAGAATACAACCTTTAGACAGAGGGATATACAACCGATCTGCATCAACGAAGGCTCGAGAGAGCGCAACGATATCTACCGCCTTTATGTCGACGTTAGATCTTCGTTTACCAACACGCCGATAAGACTGTCATGACGACAAAGGCGGCCGACCCCTCCGGTGCTCGCGCTCCTGTCGGAACCTCGCCGTCGCAGCCGAGATCACCCGAGCCATGGGCCACCGGTCAATGCCGACACCCTCGCCCTTGAAGCGTCGTGCCCGAGCGGCGGGCATCGCTCTCTTCCTCGCTCTCGGCGCGGCGCCCGCTCACGCGGAGACGGCGCCCGCCATCGTGGCGGTGAGCGTCGACAATGCCAAGGTCATTCGCCTGCCCGAGCGGACGCAGACGGTCATCGTGGGGAACCCCCTCGTGGCGGATGTCGCCCTTCAGCGGAACGGGATCGTCATCCTCACCGGCAAGAGCTTCGGCTCGACGAACCTCATCGCCCTCGACGCGTTCGGCACGATGCTCGCCGAGACCACCATCAGCGTGCAGGCCGCGCAGGGGTCGATCGTCACGGTCCAGCGCGGACTCGACCGCGAATCCTATTCCTGCACCCCGAACTGCATGCCGTCGATGCAGCTGGGCGACGCGACGAAGTATTTCGGAGACGTGAGCGGACAGGCCGATGCCCGCCGCAACCTGGCCACGGGCGGGGGCGGGGGCGGGGGCGGCCAAAAGTAGGCCGGCGCGCGGTGCGAGGTCGCGTCAGCCGCGCAGCGTCAACCGGCCGTCGGACATCTTGAAATCCTCGAGACGCCGCAGGAACGACATGCCGAGGAGGCTCTTGCCGAGACGCCCCTTGGGCAGGATCACGGCCTCGACGTCGCGGATGCCGATCGTCCCGACCCGCATCACCGGAATCCGTACGGTCGCGACGGAGACGGAGCCGTTGGCGGTGTCGACGCGACGGTTGAAGTCGCGCTCGTAGACATGGAGCCCCAGGCGCTGCGCGTCCTCGTAGCTGAAGGCGCAGATGCTCGCCCCGGTATCCACCAGCATTCTCAGGCTGCGCCCCGCCACGTCGACCTCGGTGGAGAAATGCCCGAGGGAATCGGCCGCCAGAATGACGGAGTTGGGCGCGAAACGCGTCGGGTTCGTCCCGCCGAGGCTCGCGCTGTCGAGGTTGAGGACCGCGTCGCCGCGCTCCCGAGGGCGGGCGGCATTCTCGAAGCGCGTCACCAGGGTCAAACTGACCGCCGCCGCGACGGAGGTGACTCCCAGCGCCCAGAGGACCGGCTGCGTCATCGATGGATCCCTCGCCACACGGGGTACGATCCTCGGCGGAGCGAATGAACGAAGTCTTCGCTTGTCCGCATAAGGCGGGAGCCGACCCTTCGGATGATGAACGCCGCATTGGTGGGATGCCGGGCATTCTCCCCAGTCGCGTCCCGGCTCTTGCTCGCGCGTCTCGGCGCTTATTGCGCTTCGCGGCTCTTGCGGGTATGCACCTCACGCGCTCGCCAGACACCCTTGGAGGCACGGGCGCGTCGTGGATCGGTGAGGGCCGTCCGTTTCGGGCGGCCTTTGGCGTTGCGCGGCTTTTTTCTGTTTTTTTGAAGGATCACGCCATGAGCGCAGTAAAGCCGCTTGAGGCCGTGGCACGCGACCGGGTCGGCAAGGGGGCCGCCCGGGAAGTTCGTCGCCAGGGCAACGTTCCCGCCGTCATCTATGGTGGCGGCCAGGCTCCGCAGGCCATCGCCATCGACCTCGTCCGCACCCGCACCCTGATCTACGCCGGTGGCTTCAAGACCACCCTGTTCGAGATCAACGCCGGCGGCAAGAAGACCCGCGCGATCCCGCGCGACTTCCAGCTCGATCCGGTGACCGGCGTGCCGCTGCACGTGGACTTCCTGCGCGTCGTCGCGGGCCAGAACCTCACCGTCGAAGTGCCCGTGCACTTCATCAACGAGGACGAGGCTCCCGGCATCAAGAAGAACGGCGGCACCCTCAACGTCGTGCTGCACACGCTCTCGCTCGAAGTCCCGGCCGACGCGATCCCCGACGCGGTCGAGGTCGATCTGACCGGTCTCGAGATCGGCGATTCGATCCACATCGAAGCCGTGACGCTGCCGGCCAACACGACCTTCACCGGCGAGGCCGAGGCCGTCGTCGCCAACGTCGTGCCGCCGACCGTGCTCGGCGCCGAGGTCGAGGCCGAAGAGGCCGCGATCGCCGAGGCGCAGGCGACGGAAGCTGCCGAGGAGAAGGCCGAGGCTGAGGCCGAAGAGGCCGCCGAGGCCGAGGAAGACAAGAAGGAGGATTGAGGCCCTGGGGCTTCGCGCCCCGGTCTCGTCTTTCTCCACGGGTGCTCCGGCCGCGAGGTCGGGGCACCTTTTCGTTTGACGTCGCCTCTTCGTCGTCCGTCCTGGAGCTGCGCCCGCCCACGTTGGGTCGGGCGCAGCTCCAGATCTTCTGCTTTGCCGCGCTCTTTTCCGCCGAACCGGCATCCACTTCGGCGGAGAGCGCTCTCGTGACGAACTCGTCTTGGAGATGATGCCATGCGCCTGATCGTCGGGCTCGGCAATCCAGGGGCCCGCTATGCGGGCAACCGCCACAATATCGGTTTTCTCGCCCTCGACGAGATGGCGCGCGTCCACCGCGCCGCGCCCTGGCGGCGCAAGTTCCAGGGCGAGGTGACCGAGGCGACGCTCGGCAGCGAACGGGTCGTCCTGCTGAAGCCGCAGACCTTCATGAACGAATCCGGCCGCTCGGTCTCGGAAGCGCAGCGCTTCTACAAGATCGCCCTCGCCGACGTCATCGTCCTGCACGACGAACTCGACCTCGCCCCGGCCAAGCTCCGGGTGAAGCTCGGCGGCGGCAATGCCGGCCATAACGGCCTGCGCTCGATCACCGCCCAATGCGGCAACGATTACCGGCGCGTCCGTCTCGGCATCGGTCATCCGGGCGACAAGGCCCTGGTTCATGCCTACGTGCTGAACGATTTCGGCAAGGGCGAGCGGGCCTGGGTGGAGGATCTCTGCCGCGCCGTGGCGGACCACGCTCCGCTGCTGGCCCAGGGCGAGGATGCGAGCTTCCAGAACAAGGTCCACCTCGCCATGGCGGGCCGGGGCTGGGACGACGTCAAGCAGGTCAATGCGGCGGCCACCGGCCGTGATTGACACGAAAACACGGGAACACGATATCTCCGGTCCTGGAGGTGGACATCATGAAGAACCTCACCATCACGCTGGAGGAAGACCTTTTCGCGTGGGCACGGGTCGAGGCGGCGAAGCGCGGGCAAAGCCTGTCGCGTTTCGTGAGCCAGGCCTTGGCCGACCGCAGGACACCCAAGGTCGCGGATCAGTTGGCCGCCTTGAGCGCCTTTCTCGACGGTCCCGGCTGGTCGGGCGTGTCCGAAAACCTGCCCGGGCGCGAGGAGCTCTATGACCGACCGGCTGTTCTTCGATACGAACCTGCTGGTCTACGCCATGGATCCGGCGGCGGCTGACAGGCGGGCGACGAGTGTGCGCCTGATCAAACTGGCATTCGGTCAACGCCGGCTCGTGATCAGTCCGCAAATCCTCAACGAGTGCTACGCCGTCCTGGTGCACAAGCGTAAACTCGTCACGCCGAGCGCCGCCGCCGCTTATCTGGCGACCCTCTATCCTGCTTGCACGGCAGCGCTGGATACGCAGGCCCACCGCACGGCGATCGCGATAGAGATGCAGTATCGCCTCTCCTGGTGGGACAGCCTGGCCATCGCATCGGCCATCCAGGCCGGGTGCAAATCTTTCGTGTCCGAAGACCTGTCCGATGGACAGATCCTCGACACGGTTCGGGTCATCAACCCGTTCACGCCTCACGCCAGCGCTACGCTGGCACTCACCTGACGGACACGCGATCATGGGCTTCAAATGCGGCATCGTCGGCCTGCCGAACGTCGGCAAGTCGACCCTCTTCAACGCGCTGACGCAGACCGCGGCGGCACAGGCGGCGAATTACCCGTTCTGCACCATCGAGCCGAATGTCGGCGAGGTGGCGGTGCCGGACCCGCGCCTCGACGATCTGGCGCGGATCGCCACGTCGAAGGAGATCATCCCCACGCGGCTGACCTTCGTGGACATTGCCGGCCTCGTGCGCGGCGCCTCGAAGGGGGAGGGGCTCGGCAACCAGTTCCTCGCCAATATCCGCGAGGTCGATGCCATCGCCCATGTGGTGCGCTGCTTCACCGATGGTGACGTGACCCATGTGGAGGGCAAGGTCGACCCGAAGGCGGATATCGAGACCATCGAGACCGAGCTGATGCTCGCCGATCTCGACAGCCTGGAGAAGCGCCTGTTCGCCCTGGAGAAGAAGGCCAAGGGCGCCGACAAGGAAGCCAAGGAGATGCTCGACCTCGTCCAGCGGGCATTGCCGCTGCTGCGCGAGGGCAAGCCCGCCCGTCTGGTAAGCCGCAAGCCGGAGGAGGAAAAGCTGTTCCAGACCCTCGGGCTGATGACGGCCAAACCCGTCCTCTACGTCTGCAACGTGGACGAGGGCGATGCCGACAAGGGCAACGCCTATTCCGAGGCGGTGATCGCCCAGGCCAAGGCCGAGGGTGCGCGCGCGGTGGTGGTCTCGGCCAAGATCGAGAGCGAGATCGCCGTGATGCCGCTGGCCGACCAGGGCGACTTCCTCGAAGCGGTGGGGCTCGTGGAGCCGGGCCTCAACCGCGTCATCCGCGCGGGCTACGAGCTTCTCGGCCTCATCACCTACTTCACCGTGGGTCCGAAGGAGGCGCGCGCCTGGACCATCGAGAAGGGCACCCGCGCGCCTGCCGCCGCCGGCGTGATCCATACGGATTTCGAGAAGGGCTTCATCCGCGCCGAGACCATCGCGTTCGACGATTACACCACGCTGAAGGGCGAGAGCGGCGCCAAGGAGGCCGGCAAGTTCCGGCTCGAAGGCAAGGACTACGTGGTGCAGGACGGAGACGTGCTGCATTTCCGCTTCGCCAATTGAGGAACTGGACCGGCCTGTCGGCATCCGCCGGGGTGAGGACGCCCATCCCCTCTCCCCGCAGGCGGGGAGAGGGAAGCGACGACCTCGTCGTCGGCGCGGCGAGGCGGCAGCCGACGGTGAGGGGGCTCGTCCGAACGAGCCTCCTCCGGCACGGCCCCCTCACCCTCGCTCCGCTCATCACAAGCACGACGAGGTGCTGGTGATCCTCTCCCCGCAAGCGGGGAGAGGCGGGCCGCCCCTGTAGCGAGCGCAACGCCATCCTTCGACCCGAAACTCTTCGACCCGAAGACGAGAGGTTCAATGACCGGCATCACCTTCGAGGATTTCACCCCCGGCGACGTCATCGAGGGCGGCCCGCTCACGGTGACGCGGGAGGCGATCGTCGCCTTCGCGCGGGAGTTCGATCCGCAGCCCTTCCACCTCGACGAGGAGGCCGCGAAGGCGACGCTGGCGGGGCAGTTGATCGGCTCCGGCTGGCAGACGGCCGGGTTCGGCATGCGCCTGCTCCAGGCCCATGTCTTTCGCGGCGCCACCTCCATGGGCTCGCCCGGCATCTCGCAGCTGCGCTGGCTCCGCCCCGTCCTGCCGGGTGACGCTTTGCGGATCGTCACCAAGGTGGAGGAGTGCCGCGCCTCGAACTCGAAGCCGGATCGCGGCTTCGTCCGCTTCACCCTCACGGTCGTGAACGGGCGCGACGAGTCGGTCATGATTCAGGCGTTTACCGTCATGTTCGCCCGGCGCGGGGCCGATCCCCTGCCGCCCCGCGCGGTGACGCCAGGCGACCCGGTCGAGGTGATCGAGGGCGACGATGCGGAGACGCTCCTCTTCCTCAAACAGGCGAAGCTCGGCACGATCCGCGATCTCGGCCGGCACGTCTTCACCCCGGAGGCGATCATCGCCTTCGCGAGGGACTACGACCCGCAGGCCTTCCATCTCGATGCGGACGCCGCCCGAAAGACCCATTTCGGCGCCCTCTGCGCCTCGGGCTGGCACACGGCGGCCGTGTGGATGAAGCGCCTGCACATCACCCGCCAGCGCGATATCGCCCTGACGGAACGGGCCGGTCCTGTGCCGCAGCTCGGCCCCTCGCCGGGCTTTCGCGACATGCGCTGGCTCGCCCCGGTCTATGCCGGCGACACGATTCGCTACGCCTGCACCCTCCTCGACAAGCGCGAGTCGGCCTCACGCCCCGGCTGGGGCGTCGCGACCCACCACAACACCGCGCAGAACCAGCGCGGGGAACGGGTGTTCGAGTTTACCGGGTCGGTGTTCTGGCAATGGGACGCCCCCGTTTGATGGAGACGGTCCGATGCCGAAGGCAGATGCCTTTGGCATTCGTGCTCCGGAGTGGTTAGCATGGGCCGTCAAGCCCCGAGGTTTGCCATGAACGCCCCACCGAAGTCCGAACAGACCACAGAGACGATCCGTCAGCGTCACGCTCGCTTGCGCCGCCAGGGTCTGAAGCCGGTGAGAATCTGGATTCCGGACCCAAGCTCCTCGTCGTTCGCCGAGGAAGCGCATCGGCAATCGGCGGCCGTCGCCACGAGCCGTCATGCCGAGGACGATCAGAGCTTCATCAATGCCGCATCGTCTTGGGACGAGGCGTGAGGCGAGGGGAGATTTGGACGGTCTCAGGGGGAAAGGATTACGCCGGTAAGCCACGTCCGGTCGTGATCATTCAGGATGATCGCTTCGACGCCACCGAGTCCATCACGGTCTGTGCATTGACGACCGATCCGACGGACGCACCCCTATTCCGGGTCCCACTGACGCCAAGCATGCGGAATGGTCTGCGCGCTCCGTCTCGCCTGATGGCCGACAAGGTGACGACCGTTCCGAAGTCCAAGCTCGGCAACAAGATAGGAACTTTGGACGAGGACGAGATCGCCCGGCTCGACCGGGCGATCTTCGTTTTCCTCGGTCTAGCCTCGATATGACCGGTCGAGTCGAAAAAGGGCCCTGAGCAGCCGCCGGGAAAGGCGCGGAGTCGTCCCTCGGCTAAGCCGCCGAGCGCCGCTCCGGATACAGCGCCAACAATCCCTCCGCATCCGCCGAGGCCACGCCGCGCTCAGTGATGATGCCCGTCACCAGCCGCGCCGGCGTCACGTCGAAGGCGGGGTTCGCCACCGGGCTGCCGGGCGACACCACTTCGATCGTGGCAAAGCCGCCATCGGCGAGGCGGCCGGTGAGGTGGGAGACCTCGCGGCCGTCGCGCTCCTCGATCGGGATCTGGGCGACGCCGTCGTCCAGGGTCCAGTCGATGGTGGAGAAGGGCAGGGCGGCATAGAACGGGATGCGGTTGTCGGAGGCCGCCAGCGCCTTCAGGTAGGTGCCGATCTTGTTGCAGACGTCGCCCGAGGCCGTGGTGCGGTCCGAGCCGACGATGCAGACGTCGATCTCGCCATGCTGCATCAGGTGGCCACCGGCATTGTCGGCGATGACGGTGTGCGGCACGCCGTGGGCATTGAGCTCGAAGGCGGTGAGCGCCGCGCCCTGGTTTCGCGGCCGGGTCTCGTCCACGTAGACATGGACCGGGATGCCGGCCTCGTGCGCCACGTAGATCGGCGCGAGGGCGGTGCCCCAATCCACCGTGGCGAGCCAACCGGCGTTGCAATGGGTGAGCACGTTGAGGCGGCGACCTTTGGCCTCGTGCAGATCGGCCAGGATCGCGGCGCCGTGGCGGCCGATGGCATGGCAGCTTTCGACATCCTCCTCGGCGATGCGCCCGGCCTCGGCGAAGGCGTAGGCGGCGCGCTCCGAGACTTCGACCTCGCGCAGCTTGGCGGCGACACGGTCCAGCGCCCAGCGCAGGTTGATGGCGGTGGGGCGGGTGGCGGCCAGGGTCTCGACGGCATGGTCGATCCCGGCATCGGAAGCGTCCCGTCGCAGGCCCAGGGCAAGGCCGTAGGCCGCCGTCACCCCGATGAGAGGTGCTCCCCGCACGATCATGGTGCGGATGGCGACGGCCGCTTCGTCCAGGGTGGCGAGCCGCTTCATCTCGAAGGCGAAGGGCAGGCGGGTCTGGTCGATGACCTCGACGGACGCGCCGTCGGCGGCGGGCAGGATGGTGCGGTAGGGTGTGCCGTCGATGTTCATGCGCGGGCCTCTCGCATGTTCCGGGCGGAAGGGCCAGTCCTTGGGCCACGCGCCCGCCCCATCGCAGAGCGCGGAGCGATCGACCAGGCCGCGTCGATCGACCGAACATCCGGTGTTGCACCACGTCATCCCGGGGCCGCGCAGCGGAGCCCGGGATCCAGAAACGCAGGTCGAGCAAGACTATTCGCCGTTGGCGGCTCTGGATCCCGGGCTCGCCTTCGGCGCCCCGGGATGACGGCAGCGTGCCCCCTACAAGAGGGCTACGCGCTCAGAAGCTTACCGGCCGTGCCCGCTTCACCTGCGGGATCGTCTCGATCTCCGCCCGCACGCTCTCCGAGATCGGCGCATCCACGGCGCAGAAGCAGATGGCGTTGCCGCCTTCCTCCTCGCGGCCGAGGTTGAAGGTCGCGACATTGACGCCGGCCTCGCCCAGGATGGTGCCCAGCCGGCCGATGAAGCCCGGCTTGTCGTGGTTGCGCACGTAGAGCATGTGCGGCGCGAAGGCGGCGTCGATGGCGATGGAGCGGATCTCGATGATCCGGGGCTTGCCGTCATGGAACACCGTCCCGGCGGCGTCGCGCGGCATGTCCTCGGCATCCACGGTGATGCGGATGACGGATTCGTAGTCGCTCGCGCCGCCCTCGCGCTTGATCTCGTCCACCACGATGCCGCGCTCCCGCGCCAGGGCGGGGGCGGACACCATGTTGATGTCCTGCAGGAACGGCCGCAGCGCCCCGGTCACCGCTGCCGCGGTGAGCGCGCGGGTGTTCATGCCCGCGACCGCGCCCTCGTAGGTGATGCGGATGCCCTCGATCGGCGCGTCCGTGAGCTGGCCGAGGAACGAGCCGAGCTTTTCGGCCAAAGCCACGAACGGCTTCAACCGGGGAGCCTCATCGGCCGAAATCGACGGGAAGTTGATCGCGTTGGTGATCGCCCCGGTCATCAGGTAATCGGACATCTGCTCGGCGGCCTGCAGGGCCACGTTCTCCTGCGCCTCGTTGGTGGAGGCGCCGAGATGCGGCGTGCAGATGACGTTCGGGTGGCCGAAGAGCGGGTTGGCGGTGGCGGGCTCCTCGATGAACACGTCGAAGGCCGCCCCGGCCACATGGCCCGAATCGAGGGCGGCACGCAGCGCCAGCTCGTCCACGAGGCCGCCACGGGCGCAGTTGACGATGCGCACGCCGGGCTTCGTCCGGGCGAGGTTCTCGGCCGACAGGATGTTGCGGGTCTTGTCGGTCATCGGCACGTGGAGCGTGATGATGTCGGCCCGTGCCAGCAGCGCGTCGAGCTCGACCTTCTCCACGCCGATCTCGAGGGCGCGTTCGGGGGAGAGGTAGGGGTCGTAGGCCACGACCTTGAGCTTCAGGCCCACCGCGCGGTCGGCCACGATGGCGCCGATATTGCCGCAGCCGATGATGCCCAGCGTCTTGCCCGTGAGCTCGACGCCCATGAAGCGGTTCTTCTCCCACTTGCCGGCCTGGGTGGAGAGATCCGCCTGCGGGATCTGCCGCGCGAGAGCGAACATCATCGCGATGGCGTGTTCGGCGGTGGTGATGGAATTGCCGAAGGGCGTGTTCATGACGATGACGCCGCGCGCCGTGGCGGCGGCGACATCGACGTTGTCGACGCCGATTCCCGCCCGGCCGATGACCTTCAGCCGCGAGGTCTGGGCCAGCACCTTCTCCGTGACCTTGGTGGCCGAGCGGATGGCGAGACCGTCGTAATGGCCGATGACGGCCGCGAAGCGTTCCTTGTCCTTGCCGAGGTTGGGGAAGAAGTCGACGTCGATTCCACGGTCACGGAAGATCTGGACGGCCGCGTTCGAGAGGGAATCGGAAATGAGCACCTTGGGAGCAGCCATGATGGCCTCCGGCTCTTGAGGAAGGGAATTATTTCGGAGGTGAGGCGTGAGGGCGCGGCAGGTCTCAACCCTCCCCCCATTGCGGGGGAGGGTGGTCGCGGAGCGACCGGGAGAGGGGACGACCTCTCCGGACGGCGCGCTCCCCTCACCCGACCCGCTGCGCGGGCCACCCTCTCCCGCGGAGGGGAGAGGGGGAGGGAAGCATTGCCTCAGGCAGCCTTGGCGAGCTTCGCCTTCTGGGCGGCGTAGGCCCAGTCGAGCCAGGGCATCAGGGCCTCGAGATCCGAGGTCTCCACCGTGCCGCCGCACCAGATGCGCAGGCCAGCCGGCGCGTCGCGATAGGCGCCGATGTCGAAGGCGATCCCCTCGGCATCGAGCGTGTCGGCGATGCCCTTGGCGACCGCCGCCACGGTGGCGTCACCCTTGGCCAGCACGTCCGGATCGGTGATGACGAGGCAGACGCCGGTGTTCGAATACGTCGCCGGGTCGACGGCGAGGTGCCCGATCCAGGGGGTCCGCGCCACCCAGTCGTGGACGACCTTGGTATTGGCGTCGGCGCGGGCATGGAGCGCGTCGAGACCGCCGATGCTCTGCGCCCAGCGCAGGGTGTCGAGGTAATCCTCCACCGCGAGGAGCGAGGGCGTGTTGATCGTGTCGCCCTTGAAGATGCCCTCGATCAGCTTGCCGCCCTTGGCCATGCGGAAGACCTTCGGGATCGGCCAGGCGGGGGTGTTGCTCTCGATGCGCGCGACGGCGCGGGGCGAGAGGATCAGCATGCCGTGCGCGGCCTCGCCGCCCATCACCTTCTGCCAGGAGAAGGTGACGACATCGAGCTTGGCCCAGTCGAGGGGCATGGCGAAGGCGGCCGACGTCGCGTCGCAGATGGTCACGCCTTCACGGTCGGCGGCGATCCAGTCGCCATTCGGCACGCGGACGCCGGCGGCGGTGCCGTTCCAGGTGAAGATGACGTCGTTGTGCTTGGTGTCGATGGCCGACAGGTCCGGCAGCACGCCATAGGCGGTCTCGTGGACGATTGGCGAGATCTTCAGTTCCTGCAGCGCGTCCGTGACCCATTCGGAGCCGAAGGCTTCCCAGGCGGCCACTTCGACGGTCTTGGGGCCGAGCATCGACCACATGGCCATCTCGACGGCGCCGGTATCGGAGGCGGGGACGATGGCGATGCGGTAATCGGCGGGCACGCGCAGCACGGTGCGGGTCAGCTCGATGGCCTCGACCAGCTTGGCCTTGCCGGCGGGGGAGCGGTGCGAGCGGCCGAGCGCGGCGTTCTGAAGGGCCTGCAGGGTCCAGCCGGGACGCTTGGTGCAGGGGCCGGACGAGAAATTCGGCACGCGGGGGCGCGTGGTGGGACGTGTCATGACAAAGTCCATCCTTACAGATGAATGCTCCTCGTTGGGGAGGAGTGGCCCGGCGCTGCCAATGGACCCGTCCCGGCGACTTAGCAAGATGCTCGGGCGATAAATTCAGTCCCGCCCGGCACAACGGAGCGGGTATTTCCGATCAAGTCTTTGAGAATCAGGCCTTTGTCGGGTGAGACTTGCTCGCACCCATCAGGTCGGGCCGGCGCTCGCGGGTGATCCGTTCCGCCTCCTCCCGCCGCCAGCGGGCGATGGCGCCATGGTTGCCGCCGGTGAGGATGTCGGGAATCGCACGGCCCTCCCATTCCCGCGGCCGAGTGTAGTGCGGGTATTCGAGGAGCCCGCCCTCGAAACTCTCCTCGTCGCCCGAGACCGCCTTGCCCATGACGCCGGGCAGCAGGCGCACGCAGGCATCGATGGCGACGAAGGCCGCGACCTCCCCGCCCGACAGGATGTAGTCGCCGATGGAGACCTCCTCGAGGCCCCGCGCCGCGATGACCCGCTCGTCCACCCCCTCGAACCGGCCGCAGACCACGACGATGCCCGGCCCCTCCGCCAGCTCGCGCACGCGCGCTTGCGTCAGGGGGCGGCCGCGCGGGCTCATGAGCAGACGGGGGCGGGTATCGCCGGGGGAGGCAACGGCATCGATGGCCGCGCCGAGCACGTCGCAGCGCAGCACCATGCCCGCGCCGCCGCCGGCCGGGGTGTCGTCCACCGCCCGGTGGCGCCCGATCCCGTGCTCGCGGATCTGCCGGGCTTCGAGCGCCCAGGTTCCGCGCGCGAGCGCATCGCCCGAGAGCGACATCCCGAGGAGGCCGGGAAACATCTCCGGGTAGAGGGTGAGGATCGTGGCGGACCAGGGCGCGGGCGTCATGGCGCTTGATGGCGCGTGTGGTGAGGGCGGGTCAACAACGCCCTTCTTTCTTACGCCGCGACAGGCTCCGCCGACGAACGCCAACGCGCCGCAACCGGGGGAGGGCACTTCCGGGCGGGCCGCTTCGTTGTCTCGCCATGCCTCCTCGTCTCGCCCTCGCGGCCGTCCTCACCCTCATCGTCCCGGCCTTCGCCGCAGAACCGCTGGCACCTCCCGGCGCCCCCGCCTCCGCCTTTCCGAAGCCGGACAGGCCGGTGGCCGAGATCATCGCGCCGCTCTGGGCGTCGGAAGCCCAGCGCGACAAGGTCGACGAGGTCGGCCAGGTCGCCCGGCTGATGCGGATCGCGCCCGGGGAGACGGTGGCCGATATCGGGGCCGGCAGCGGCTATTACACGGTGCGTCTGGCCGAGCGGGTCGGGCCGCAGGGGCGGATCGTCGCCGAGGACGTGACGCCGCGTTACCTCGCCGACCTGACGGCCCGCATCGCGCAGGCCAAGCTCGGCAACGTCACCGTGGTGCGGGGCGAGCCCCATGATCCGAGGCTCCCGCCCGGCTCCCTCGACGCGGCCCTGCTGGTCCACATGTACCACGAGATCAGCCAGCCCTATGGCCTCCTGCACAACCTCGCCGCCGCGATGAAGCCCGGCGGCCGGGTCGGGATCGTCGATGCCGACGCGATTCCCTCTCGGCACGGGACGCCGCCGGCCCTGCTCCGGTGCGAACTCGCGGCGGCGGGCTACCGAGAGACCGGCTTCTCGGTGCTGGAGGGCGGGGTCGGCTATCTCGCGATCTTCGAGGCGCCCACGGTCGACGCGCGTCCCGCCCCCTCCGCGATCACCCCGTGCAAGGACGTGGCGACGCGATCCGACCGGCGGTGATCGCGCCCGGATTCACGGTTCGGTAGCGGCGAAGCGCTAGGGTGGCCCCGCCTCGAACACCGAGCGGGAGAATGAGTGCGTGGTCCTGACGTTTTGGCTCGATCAGCCTGTCTGGCTGATGTTCGTCCTTCTGAGCGCCGTCTTCGCGGTCTGCATGGGTGCCATCAGCCTTCTCTCCACCTGGTCCGCGACGCGGCCGGGCATGCACAAGCTCGGGATCGGCGTCGTCGCCCCCTATTTCAACGCCATCTCGGTGATGCTGGCGCTGCTCACGGGCTTCGTGGCCAACGACGCCTGGGAGCGTCAGCGGCAGGCGACGAAGATCGTCCAGTCGGAGAAGACCAACCTCCTCGCCGTGCATGACCTGAGCCTCGCCACGGCCTCCGACATGTCCGCGATCCGCTCCAAGCTGGTCGCCTATGCGAACGCGCTGATCGACGACGAATGGCCGAAGATGACGGTGGGCGAGTCGTCGGCGACCGCCAACGAGGCCCTGGGCGAGTTGATGCAGTCCGTGGCCGATCCCCGGCACAGCGCCGAGGCGGGAGCCGCCGCGCATGGGAGCCTTCTCGACGCGGTGATGAACCTGCGGGCCGAGCGCGGCACGCGCCTCGGCCTCGCCGACGTTCAGGGCGACCAGTCGAAATGGCTGACGCTGATGGTGCTGGCGCTGCTCACCCTCGTGTCCATCGGGCTGATCCACGTGGACAAGCCGGTGCCGCAGGCCGTGGCGATGATCCTGTTCTCGGTCGCCACGGTGACGACGCTGGGCATGATCGGATTGCACGAGCGGCCCTTCGACGGGCCGATGCCGGTGACGTCGGCGCCGCTGGAGATGGCGCGGACGGCGATGACGACCGTCAAGCCCTGAGCGACGGCCCGGTCGGGTCGCCCGCGCCTCAGGCGGGCTCGTCGGGCGGCTTCGGCCCGGCGGGGGCGAACAGGTCGTCGGGCGGATCGATCACGATCCGCCCGTTGGCGACGTCGAGGGTCGGGACGAAGGCCTTGGTGAAAGGCAGGAGCGCGGTGGGACCACCGAGGGACGGCTTGATCTCGAGGAGATCGCCGCCGCCGTAATTCGGCACGTCGGTGACGGTGCCGAGGAGTGCGCCGGACACATCCACCACGTCGAGGCCGACGAGATCGGCCGTGAAGAACTCGTCTTCGTCCTCCGCGGTGCCGAGGCGTTCGCGCGGCAGGTAGATGGCGAGGCGATTCAGGGCTTCGGCGCCGTTGCGGTCGGAGACGCCCTTCACCCGCACCACGAGCAGGTCGGGCGAGGCTCCGCCCGCCCGGCGCACGTCGGTGAGCTCGATTCGCTGGCCCCCGGCGCCGATGAGCGGCCCGTAGGAGCCTATGGCCTGCGGGTCGCCGGTATAGGATTTCAGGCGGATTTCGCCGTTGAGCCCGTGCGCACGGCCGAACTCGCCCATCTGGACGAGGCTCGGATCGGTGGACGGGAGCGGCACCTCCGGCATCGGCCGGGGCCGATGCGCGGAGGTCGCCGAGCCCGAGCCGATGCGGCCCGGGCGGTCGCGACGGCCGCCATCGCCGGTGGGGTTGCTGCCTCCGGGACGGCGCGCCATCGCGAAAACGCCTTAGGCCGCGGCGTCTTCGGCCGGGGCGGCGGCCTTCTCGGCGCGCTTGGCGGCGCGCTCCTTGGCCTTCTCGCCCGGCTCGGCCTTCTGCGGGTTGTTGCGCGCGGGGCGCTTGGCGAGGCCGGCGGCGTCGAGGAAGCGCAGGACGCGGTCGGTCGGCTGGGCGCCCTTGGCGAGCCAGGCCTGGATCTTCTCGGACTCGAGCACGATGCGGGCCGGATCGTCCTTGGCCTTCATCGGGTCGTAGACGCCGACCTTCTCGATGAAGCGGCCGTCGCGGGGCGCGCGGGCATCGGCGACGACGATGCGGTAATACGGGCGCTTCTTGGCGCCGCCACGGGTGAGACGGATCTTGAGGGACATGGTGTGCTCCTGGAGGTTGGTGATCTGATCGTTCTGGGCGGATAGCGAGTAGTGAGTAGCGAAGAGGGCCGGCCTGCCGCCCCTTCGCTATTCGCTACTCCCCATTCGCCCCTACTTCTTCTTCCCGAACGGGAAACCGCCGAGGCCCGGCAGACCGCCCGGCCCCTTCGGTCCTCCGAGCCCCGGAAGGCCCGGCATCTTTCCGCCGCCGAAGCCCGGCGGCATGGGAGGCAGCTTGCCGCCCATCTGCTTCTGCATGGCCTCGATCTGCTCGGGCGTCGGCTCGGGCATGCCGGGGGGAAGGCCGGGCATGCCGCCCATCCCGCCGCCCAAGCCACCCCCACCCAGACCGAACATCGAGCCGAGCGCCTGGCCGATGCCGCGCTTACCCGACCCCATCGCCTTCATCATGTCGGCCATGGTCCGGTGCATCTTGAGGAGCTTGTTGAGCTCCTCCACCTTCGTCCCCGACCCCGCGGCGATGCGCTTCTTGCGGGAATTCTTGAGGATGTCGGGATTCTTGCGCTCCTGCGCGGTCATCGAGGAGATGATGGCGCGCTGGCGCTTGAACATGTTCTCGTCGAGATTGGCGCCCTCGACCTGCTTCTTCATGGCGCCCATGCCCGGCAGCATGCCCATCAGGCCGCCGATGCCGCCCATCTTCTCCATCTGGGCGAGCTGCATCGACAGGTCGTCGAGGTCGAACTTGCCCTTGCGCATCTTCTCCGCGGTGCGGAGCGCCTGCTCATGGTCGATGGTCTCGGCCGCCTTCTCCACGAGGGAGACGATGTCGCCCATGCCGAGGATGCGGTTGGCGACGCGGGAGGGATGGAACTCCTCGAGCGCGTCCACCTTCTCGCCGGTGCCGACGAGCTTGATCGGCTTGCCGGTGACGGCGCGCATGGAGAGCGCCGCGCCACCTCGAGAATCGCCGTCCATGCGGGTCAGCACGATGCCGGTGACGCCCAGGCGCTCGTCGAAGGCGCGGGCGGTGACCACCGCGTCCTGGCCGGTGAGCGCATCGGCCACCAGCAGGACTTCGTGGGGATTCGTCGCCGCCTTGACCTCGGCGGCCTCCGCCATCAGCGCCTCGTCGAGGGTGATGCGGCCGGCGGTGTCGAGCATCACCACGTCGAAACCGCCGAGCCGCGCGGCATCCATGGCGCGGCGGGCGATCTGCACCGCCGACTGGCCCTCGACGATGGGCAGGCTGTCGACGCCGACCTGCTTGGCCAGGATCGCCAGCTGCTCCATGGCGGCCGGGCGGCGGGTGTCGAGGGAGGCGAGCAGCACCTTGCGCTTGTCGCGGTTGGTCAGGCGCCGGGCGATCTTGGCGGTGGTGGTGGTCTTGCCCGAGCCCTGGAGGCCGACCATCAGGATGGCGACGGGGGCGGGGGCGTTGAGGTCGATGAGGCCGGCCTCGGAGCCGAGCATGGCCACGAGTTCGTCGTTGACGATCTTCACGACCATCTGGCCGGGCGTCACCGACTTGACGACGACGGCGCCCACCGCCTTCTCACGGACCTTCTCGGTGAAGCCGCGCACCACTTCGAGGGCGACGTCGGCTTCGAGCAGCGCGCGGCGCACCTCACGCAGGGCGGCGGTGACGTCGGCTTCCGTGAGCGCACCGCGACGGGTGAGCCCCGAGAGGATACCGGACAGGCGGTCGGACAGACCTTCGAACATCGTCTGGCTCTCCGAACCTACTGGAACAGGCCGGCGGACGAGACGCGCCGCACCTGCAGCGCCGCCTCGAAGGCGTTGATCGCCGACGCGAACTTGTCCCGGCAATCGGGATTGCAGAACCCGACGACGGACCCGTTGTAGAGCGTCAGGGAATCGGCCGCGATCGGCTTGCCCGACCAGGGGCAGACGTCGTTGACCGCATCCTCGATGCGAAGGGGTTCATGCGCTTGCGACAGGGCGAGACTCACTCGTCTGGATCGGCGGAGCGACGGCCTGTTTCCAACGCGAAACTCGCCCGAGGGCGCATCGCGCTGTCGGGCGTTGACCTCCGGCCTCGCAGGGCCGGTCGGCGTTCGTATTGACGACATGTCGTCGGATATGAGGTTGGCGGACTAGTCCGAGAGCCCGCGCAAGTCAAGATCATGGTCGAGCGGGCGATGCATTCATGTCGACGCCGGCCTTGGGAGTACCTCACGAAACTCCCGGTCGCGTCCCGCTCACGGCTCTTCTTGCTCACGGCGCAACGGCGCAGCGGGAGTTTTGTGAGAGGCACCGAGTCGCCCAAACGGCGGTGAATAGCGTATTCAGACATCCAAACCGCCAAGCTTGCTCAGTGAGCGTGTGACCCGAAAGAGAGAGTGCCCGTCCCGCATGCCGGATTTTTACACGCTGTATCTGGTCGTGCTGATAGCCGGGCTCTCCCACTGCGTGCTCTGGGCCGCCATCCTCTATCGCTACAGGACGCTGCCGGGCGTGCGCTACTGGCTGGCGGGCAGCGTGGCTCATGTGGCGGGCGGCATCCTGCTCGCCCTCGATGGCGGCGTCGGGAATTTCGCCACCACCGTCGGCGGGAACGCCGTCGCCTGTCTGGCCTTCTATCTGAACACGGTCGGCCTGCGCCGCTTCCACGGGGACGGGCCGCGTTGGGCTCTCCATGCCGGGCTGCTGGCCGCCAGCGTGCTCGCCATGGCACTCACCTGGCAACCCTGGTGGGGCCAGAACCCGCTCTACGTCACGTCGCAATGCATTCCTCTCGCGCTCGCCGTCCTCTATCTCGCCCGGCGCCGGATTCGGGAGCTGGGCGCGCTCATCACGATGAGCGCGCTGACCGTCGCGATCACGGCTCATGGCATCGTCGCCTGCGCGGTGACGGTGAGGCTCAGCGGCATCGCACCGGATGTGTCCCTGGTCTCCCTCGCCGCCATCGACCTGCTGGTCTTCATCCTGGCGGGCATCGTCTGGAATTTCGGCTTCATCGTCTCGGTGGTCGACAACCTGATGGCGACGGTGGAGCGGCTGGCCGCCGAGGACGACCTGACCGGCCTGCCCAATCGCCGAGAGTTCATGCGGCAGCTCGCCGGGGAGTGCGCGCGCGAGACCGGCGAGCCGTTCAGCGTGATGCTGATGGACCTCGACCGGTTCAAGGGGATCAATGACGGTCTCGGCCACGTGGCCGGCGACGCCGCGCTCAAACACGTGGCGGACGTGGTGCGGCGGAGCATCCGCCCCGCCGATATGTTCGCGCGGCTCGGCGGCGACGAATTCGGCATCCTGCTTCGTGGGATCGAGGGGGATGCGGCAACCGAGATCGCCGAGCAGGCCAACGCGGCCCTGCGCGCTTCGCCCTTCCTCTGGCGCGGGGAGACCATCGGGCTGACGATCAGCATCGGCGTGACCTCGGCCGTCCCCGGCAGACACCACACGCCGGAGGAACTCATCGAATGCGCGGATTCTGCGCTCTACGCCACGAAGGGCCGGACACGAGACGGCTGGACATTCCTGCCCTTCGCGTCCCGGCCGGGCTTCGGCGCAGGTCAAACGGGCGGGGCGAAGACCGCGCGCCTGCCCGACCGGGCCTCCCGCATCCCCTTGGCGGGCTGAACCGACCGCCTGCGGTCGAGCGCTATGAGAGTCACGCATCTCGCGGGATGCGTGGGACCCTCCTCCCCACAAGGGGGAGAGGGACGCGCCCTGCCTAAAAGCAGAGGGATAAATGCAGCAGGCTCGGCCGAGAGCGATCAGAGCGAGGCCCCCGGACTCACCGTTCCTCGAATTTCGGCTTCCTCAAGTCCGCCTGAAGTTTCAGCACCTCGTCGATACTCATCGACCGACTGCTCCAGTTCGTCTCCATGATGTTGATGGCGGTGAAGCTGTAATGGGCCTTGCCGCCATAGGCGTCGAACGGCGTGCCGTCCGGGTCCGGCGCCACCGGCTTGACGTAATCGACCCGGTAGGACGGGTGGCCACCCTTGCCCGTGACCGCGATGCGGACCGAGGCATTGCCGTGCCGCTTCTGGCAGAAGCGCATGTTGGTGAGCAGCCGGCTCAGATAGGCGTCGGCCTCCTCCAGGGTGGGGACGACGTCCGCGAGCGTCGCGTCGGAGGGAAGGTGCGTCTTCTTGATCATGTCGGCCCGTGAGGTTGGTGGCGCACCATAGGCACACCGCCCGAGCGATGCGAGACCCCGCCCGGCGGAGCCGGGATCAGCCCGCGACGAGTTCCCGCGCCGGAGCGGCCCGGACCGGCGCCGCGGCGACATCCGCCAGGATCTCGTAGGAGCGCACGCGGGCGGCATGGTCGTGGATGGCGCTCGCCACCATGAGTTCGTCCGCCCCGGTCTCGGCGATCAGGTCGGCGAGCCCCCGGCGCACGGTCTCCGGCGAACCGACGATGGCGCGGGCGAGCATCCCCGAGGCCTGGCGCTTCTCGGAGAACGACCAGTAGGTCTCGATATCGTCGATGGGCGGCGGCAGCAGGCCCCGCGTGCCCCGGAACATGTTGGCGAATTGCTGCTGCGCCGAGGTGAACAGGCGGCGCGCCTCGGCATCGGTCTCGGCCGCCACGACGTTGACGCCCACCATGGCATGGGGCGCCGTCGACTGCTCGGACGGGGTGAAGCGCTCGCGATAGACGGAAAGCGCCTCGATCAGCGCATCCGGCGCGAAATGCGAGGCGAAGGCGTAGGGCAGGCCGAGCATGGCCGCCAGCTGCGCTCCGAACAGGCTGGAGCCGAGGATCCAGAGCGGCACCTTGGTGCCCGTCCCCGGCACGGCCTGGATCACCTGGCCCGGCTGCGCGTCGCCGAGCAGGGCCTGGAGTTCGAGGACGTCCTGCGGAAACTGGTCGGACGTCTCGGGCGAGCGCCGCAGGGCGCGCAAGGTCCGCTGGTCTGTGCCCGGAGCGCGCCCGAGGCCCAGATCGATCCGGCCCGGATACAGGGTCTCCAGCGTGCCGAACTGCTCGGCGATGACCATGGGCGAGTGGTTCGGCAGCATGACCCCGCCGGCCCCGACACGGATTCGGCTCGTGCCCGAGGCGACGTGGCCGATGACGACGGAGGTCGCCGCACTGGCGATGCCCACCATATTGTGGTGTTCCGCGAGCCAGAACCGCCGATAGCCGAGGCGCTCGGCGGCCCGCGCCAGGTCGAGGGTGTTCCGCAGGGCGTCCCCGGGCGTCGCGCCATGCGGCACGAAGGCGAGGTCGAGAACGGAAAGAGGGATCATGAATCGCGTGTCCGTTTGCATGAGCGACCGGCTCGCGCCGGCCATGAACGTTCCCACCCGGAAGAGATCGCGACGCCGCCGCCGCTTCGCAACCGGGCCGTCCGGCGCAGGAGCCATGCGTCCCGGCCGACCCCGAAGCGATCCTCTCGTCATTCGACCCGCGACAGGCCCGCCACGCGACCTATATGGCCGGGCCTCGACATCCCGCCCCGAACCCGAGCAACGCCACCGTGTCTCCCGGATACCTGCCCTTCGCCGGCGCCCTCGATCTCCCCGCCTATACCTGTGACAATTGCGGGTTCTGGCAGCGCCATTTCGCGCCGCCGCCCTCGTGTCCGATGTGCCTCGACGCACGTCACGTGGTGCCGCAGAAGGGCTGGCAGTTCTGGAGCGAGCGCGAGGCGCAGGACCGCTTCCCCTGTCATTGGGAGGAGCTGGAGCCGGGCATCTGGCGCTTCTGGAACGACCCCGTCTCGGGCATCGGGCCGAGCGCCTACCTGATCCAGACGCCCGACGGGAATATGGGCTTCGAGGCCTGCCCGGTCTTCAGCGAGGCGGCGCTGAAGCACATCGCGTCCCTCGGCGGGATGCAGGTGCTCTCTTCCTCGCACCCGCATGCCTATGGGGCGCTGGTGCAGCTGCAGGACCGGTTCGACCCGGAACTCTGCCTTCCGGCCGCCGACTTCATCTGGAGCGCGGCCTTGCAGGTCTCCTGGCCCTACGACGATTTCCTCGAACCGCTGCCCGGCCTCGAACTCCACCGCACGGCGGGGCATTTCGACGGCCACGCGATCCTGTTCGACCGGGGGCGAAAGATCCTGTTCTGCGGCGATGCCCTGAAATTCGAGCTCGACCCGAAGGATTTCCGCCGGGCCGAGACGATCTCGGCCCACAAGGCTTTCGTGCGCGGGGTGCCGCTGACCACCAACGAATTGCGCCGCTACCGCGACGTCTTCGCCCAACTCGACTTCACCCAGACCTGGACCCCGTTCGAGCCGGCCGCCAATTGCGGCCGGGCCGAGGTGCTGGCGCTCATCGACGGCATGCTGGCGACCCGCCCGCACGCCGCCCCGGTGAGGCTGGACAGCCTACGGCGATAGGTCAGACCCGTTTGGCGGTCTGGCCGAACATCACCTTCTTGGCGTCCTCGCTCATGGTCTTGCCGTGGTCGGGGTTGACCTCCGGCGCGCGGGCATAGGCCGCCTTGGTGCCGGGGCGCTCGGCGATGGCCGTGAACCAGCGCTTGAGGTTAGGGAAATCGTCGAGGTTCTGGCCCTGCTTCTCCCAGGGGACGATCCACGGATAGGAGGCCATATCGGCGATGGAGTAATCGGGGCCAGCGACGAAAGCCCGGTCGGCCAGGCGCCGGTCGAGGACACCGTAGAGCCGGTTCGTCTCCTTGACGTAGCGCTCGATGGCGTAGGGGATCTTCTCCGGCGCATATTGCGAGAAGTGGTGGTTCTGGCCGAGCATCGGACCGAGTCCGCCCATCTGCCAGAACAGCCATTGCAGCACCTCGGCCCGACCCGGCAGGTCGGCGGCGATGAAGCGCCCCGTCTTCTCTGCGAGATAGAGCAGGATCGCGCCCGATTCGAAGAGCGTGATCGGAGCGCCGCCCCCCGGCGGGTCGTGATCGACGATGGCCGGCATCCTGTTGTTGGGGGCGATGGCGAGGAAGTCCGACTTGAACTGCTCGCCCTTGCCGATGTTCACCGGCTTGATCGCGTAGGGGAGCCCGACCTCCTCCAGGAACATCGTCACCTTGTGGCCATTCGGCGTCGGCCAGTAATGCAGATCGATCATCGAAATTCCTTTCAGCGCGCCGCGAGTGCCGGGCAACGCCGAAGGTCGAGTTGGCGACCGGCGGCACCGAGGTCAAGCCGCGCCGCTCACGCGAATGCCGGGCTGGTCGAATGGCAGGTCGCTAGAATGCGAGGGATTGTTCGACCGATTGCTTCAGGCTTCTCGTGCTTGCATGATTGCTCACGGGGGTACCCGAGCGGGAGACCGGCAGGATGAGCAGCGCTATCTCGATCAGCGGCGGCGGGATGGTGGCGGCCTCCCAGCGCTTCAGCAACGCGGCGGAACAGATCGCCTCGGTGGGCATGACCATGCCCAGCCCGACCCAGGTGGATCAGGTCCTCCCCAGCCCGACCCAGGTCGACCTGTCGAGCTCGGCCATGCAGCTGATGGAGAGCAAGGCGAGCTTCGAGGTCAACACGGCGGTGATGAAATCGACCCTCGACACCGAGAAACGCGTCCTCGACATCCTCGTGTAGCGTCCCAAGCTGCAAGACATGGCAGCACCATCCATCGACGGAGGCCTCTCCCGATGACGATCACGGTTTCGCTGAACACGCTGGGACTGCTGAAGGCCCTCGACGTGGTGACGAGCGCCCGCATGGAGGCCCTTCGCGATGGGGAGGACGAACCGAAACTGGTCTCGGTCAATGTCGGCGCGCCCACTGCACCGACGGTGACCGCCCGTCCGGCAGGCCAGGACCGTGTCGTCGACGTGATGGTCTGATCCTGTACCGATAGCCTGAAAATTAACCGGCCAGGGTGACAGTCGGCGTCAGGTTAGAGCTGGATCCATGACGTGACCACCAATCGTCGCCGCGCCTCGCGGAAAGGTGCATTCCGCATCGGGGCCCTCTCCTTCGCGGGCGAGCGGGCGGATATCGACTGCCTGGTCTGGGACCAGTCCGAGACCGGCGCACAGATCGAGGTCGAGACTCCGGACGAGGTTCCGGACGAGTTCATCCTGGTGATGACCGCCTACGCCAAACCGCGCGCCTGCACGGTCGTCTGGAGACGGGACCGGAAGCTCGGCGTCGCGTTCTCCGTCTGATCCGCAGCGCCGCCGACAGGGGAGGGGCCGCAGATTTCGGCTCTCCTTCACCATCGTGGCGCTTATCGCTGCGGCGCGCTTGCTGTTTGCTTCCAAAAACCGTACCTCCGCTCTGCGCGCGAGCGTGTCGGGGTGTAGCGCAGCCTGGTAGCGCATCTGGTTTGGGACCAGAGGGTCGTAGGTTCGAATCCTATCGCCCCGACCAATCGCGTGCGTATCGGCCGTTCTCTCCTGCTGGAGCTATCGACCCCACGATGCCGAGTGCTCGAATCTATCAGCCCGCCAAGGATGCCTCCCAATCCGGCACGGCCCGCACCAAGGCCTGGCTACTGGAATTCGACCAGAGCTCCCCGCGCGACACCGACCCCCTGATGGGCTGGACCGGATCGTCGGACATGCTGCAGCAGGTCAGGTTGTCGTTCGAGACCCAGGACGAGGCCGTCGCCTACGCCACCCGCAACGGCATCACCTTCCGGGTAGAGCAGCCCCAGAAGCCCGCGATCCGCAAGGGCCTGTCCTATTCGGACAACTTCAAATTCAACCGCACGGCGCCCTGGACCCACTGAGGTCGCCGGGGCACGGTGGTCGGTGCATTCGGCTCAGAGCTGAATGAGAATCGTGACGGCTCCGAATATCAGGACCGACGCCACGGCGACAGCGAGCAACATAAGTGCGGCGCGTGATTCGCGCATGTCATGATCGGTCATTGTGCCCATGCTACACTATCGGGTGACATTCTGGGAGTGAGACCGGAGAGGGCCGATGGTCAATCGATATCGGCATGAGACCTGCCTTTTCGATGGGAATGGACGACAGCACTCTCATGCTATAGCGGACCTCCCCGTGGATGATGTCGTGATCGCGGCGCCGAGAGACTCAAAGGATCGTGCAGCCATGACATTGGAAGTGGTTGCATATACGACCCAGCCGACGATCGGATCGTTTGCAGGTGTCGCAAACGTCATTCGCTCCCATACTGGCTAATGCACCCCGGGGATCAACGGGGATGACAGCCGCCATTATTTACCAAGATGTCATATGCGCAGGCTGCTGGGCGACAGTCGATCAATGTACGCCGTGAGGTTATGACAGATGGATCGCGATACGACATTGATGGATACTTCGTCTATTATAACATCGATAGGATCGCCCGCCAATGAGAGCTATCGCCGGACAATGCGCAAGCTGAAACGTTTCGCTTCTGCTGGGCGCTGGCTGAAACTCCTTCTGGCCGCAAAGAAGAGCGAGAGCCCCGTCGATCATCCCTATTTTCTCGATTATCAACTGCGCGCCGCTCTCGAGCTCGGCGATGAAGTAGAGATTAAACGTTGCTGTGACGAGAGCCGACAGATCGACGATGCCGATCGCGTCATCAAACTCGCGTCACTGCTTACGAAGTGGAAGCGACCACTCGACGCCGCTGAAATGCTGAATGGGCTTCCTCCTGATTTCAAATCGGACAAGGCTAAGCGGCTCGCGGTACGCCTCAAGAAGATGCCGAAAGACCGCGTCACACGCCGCGAAGTCCGTCGGCTGATCTCAAGGTTCATAACGCCGCTCGCTGCACGAACGGAAACCGTCACACATCGTTTCCCCACCGACTCGGAAAACTTCAGTGTGCCCCCGTCGCGTATCGAGGTCGTGCGCCTCGAAGGGATCGAGCCGGAGATCGAGGAACTCGTCAAGACGCTGCTTACCAAATTCGAAGTACGTCTCAAACAACAGAAGTTTCCCGTCGTCACGGAATACAAAGACGTTTTCATTAACGAACTGGGAATGATCTGGTCGGCGGACGGAAGCGTCTTCCAGGAAACGACCGGCGCTGGACCAAGCGTGACCGACCCGACATCCGTACCCCTCTTCGAAGCAGCCTTCAGCTGCGCCGGCCGGCACAAAGGTTATTTCGAGTGGATCGTGCGACGGCTGAGCGGCTTGGCCTGGCGCCTCGATCCTAGCACGCCCGACTGCCCGATCCTGCTCCGGAAGCAACATCTGAGCTTGGCCAAAGACGCGCTCGGAGCGCTCGGCATTGCCGAAGACAAGCTTGTCGCAATTGAGGGCCCGGTTTTCTGTCGCCGGCTGTATGTAGGATACGGGGAGATCGGCGTACTTCCTCGCCGGGATGCCTTCCAGAGTACCTACGGCGACCTTATCGCCGCGGCGGAACACCGGAACGACCGCGACATGCCCCGCCGCTTCTATATTTCCCGCCGCGATTCGGCACGCCGCTCCATGGCCGGCGAACTGGAATTCGAGACGGCTCTCGCCGAACGTGGCATCACGCCGATGGTGCTCAGCGAGCTTGGCTTGCTCGACAAAATCAATCTCTTCCGCGAGGCGGAACTGGTCATCGGCGCACATGGCGCCGGCTTGTCGCATCTCGTCTTCGCTAAGCCTGGCGTGAGGGTCCTCGAGATCGCGCCCACGACGCTGGCCAAATCCAAGATGCTGGGCGTGCAGACGTGCTTCACGCGGTTGTCGGTCGTCTACGGGCATCATCATACGTTCATGCTTCAGCCCATGAACCCAGTAACGTCCGAGTGGTCGCCCAATATCGCGGATATCGATAGGGTGCTGGCCGCCGGCTGATGTCGCTCGATAACCTTTCTGTTCAGACATATTCCGAGGAGAGACTATGAAGGCGATTATTCTCGCAGGCGGACTCGGTACTCGTCTCAGCGAAGAAACGTCGGTGAAGCCGAAGCCCATGGTGGAGATCGGGGGCCGGCCGATCCTGTGGCATGTCATGAAGATCTATGCCGCTCATGGCGTGAACGATTTCGTGATCTGCTGTGGCTATAAGGGCTATGTCATCAAGGAATACTTCGCCAATTATGCGCTCCACAATTCCGACATGACGATCGACCTCTCGAGTGGCGAGATGGTGTTCCATCGCCGTTGGGCCGAGCCCTGGCGCGTGACGCTGGTGGATACCGGTGAGGAATCGATGACGGGCGGCCGGCTGCTGCGGACGGCGGACCATGTCCGCGACGAGAAGGAATTCTTCTTCACCTACGGCGACGGGCTTGGCGACGTCGACATCACCGCCAGCCTCGCCTTCCATCGCGCGCATGGCCGGCAGGCCACCCTCACCGCCGCCTACCCGCCGGGTCGGTTCGGTGCCCTGGGTATCCACGACAAGGTCGTCACGAATTTCGAGGAGAAGCCCAAGGGCGACGGATCGATGATCAATGGCGGCTTCTTCGTGCTGTCGCCCAAGGTCATCGAGCGCATCGCCGGCGACCTCACGGTCTGGGAGCAGGAGCCGCTGCGCGGCCTCGCCGGCGACGGGGAACTGATGGCGTTCGAACATCGCGGGTTCTGGCAGCCGATGGATACGCTCCGCGACAAGCACATGCTCGAGAGCCTGTGGGCGTCCGGCAAGGCTCCGTGGAAGGTGTGGGCATGAGCGCCGCAGTGAGCGCCGCATCCGAACGCGGTGGCGCCGCGTGGTGGCGCGGCAAGCGTGTCTTCGTCACGGGCCATACCGGCTTCAAGGGCGCCTGGCTGTCCCTGTGGCTTACCCGCTGGGGAGCCGAGGTCACGGGCCTGTCGCTTGCGCCCCCGACGCAGCCTAGCCTGTTCGAGGAGGCGGAAATCGCCGAGCGCATGACGTCGCATATCGGCGACATCCGTGACGCCGACCTCGTCAAGCGCCTGATCGCGCAAGCGCAGCCGGAGATCGTGCTTCACTTGGCGGCCCAGCCCCTGGTGCGCTTGTCCTACCGGGAGCCGGCCGAGACTTACGCCACCAACGTCATGGGCACGATCCATGTGCTGGAGGCCGTCCGCGCCACGCCTTCGGTGAAGGCGGTCGTCTCGGTAACCAGCGACAAGTGCTACGAGAACCGCGAATGGCCCTGGGGCTATCGCGAGAACGACCCGATGGGCGGTCACGATCCCTACAGCAGCAGCAAGGGCGCGTGCGAGATCGCCATCGCCTCCTGGCGCAAGTCGTTCTTCTCGACGCCAGATTCGGCCCGGGTCGCCTCGGTGCGCGCGGGCAACGTCATCGGTGGCGGCGACTGGGCGGAGGATCGCCTAGTCCCCGACATCCTGCGGGCCTTCGAGGCGGACAAGCCGGCGGTGATCCGCAATCCGGGCGCGACCCGGCCGTGGCAGCACGTGCTCGAACCGATCGGCGCCTATCTCCGCATCGCCGAGCACCTGTACGAGGACGGCCAGGACTGGGCCGAAGGCTGGAACTTCGCCTGTGACGGGGACGACATCCGCCCGGTGGGTTACATCGTCGACCGGATGGTGAAGCTGTATGGTGGCACGGCGCGCTGGGAACTGGACAAGGACGGGCATGTCCACGAGGCGCATGCCCTGTCGCTGGATTGCTCGAAGGCACGCCAGCGCCTCGGCTGGCGGCCCACATGGCGCCTGGACCGGACCCTGGAGCGGATCGTCGACTGGTCGCAGCGTCGGCTGGCGGGTGAGCCGGTCGGTGCCTTGAGCGAGGCCGAGATCGACCTGTTCCTCGCCGATATGGCCGCGCGCCCGTAGAGCAGCGCGGCTTCGTTTTGACCTTGCAAGGAGGCCGGTACGGTGCGGGTAGCGATAACCGGGGCGTCCGGCTTCCTGGGCAAGAGAGTCACCGCCGCACTCGTGGCGCGGGGCGACGACGTCGCCCTCCTGGCGCGTCCCTCCTCGGTGCTCGAATCCGGTGGGGCCTCCATTCACCGCTTCTCCGGCGCGGATGAGGCGGCACGGCATGTGGGGGCGCTCGCGCCAGATGTGTTGATCCACCTCGCCGCCGCTCAGGGGCGGCGGGGCGAGAGCGCTGCGACGATGGTGGATGCCAACGTGACGTTGAGCGCGGCGCTGCTCGGGGCGATGGGTGCGGGAACACTCTTTATCAATACGGCGACGACACTGCCGCCGACGGTGAACCTCTATGCCCTGACCAAACGCCAGTTCGTCGATCTCGCTCGCCTCCTCGTCACGCAGGGTCGAACCGGCGTGCATGTGGCGAATGCGGAATTGCAGATGATCTACGGTCCGGGGGACGACCCGGACAAGTTCGTTCCCGGTCTCGCCTTGCAACTCGTCGAGAACCTGAGGCCGCTCGTGACCACGCCGGCAACGCAACGCCGCGATTTCGTCCATGTGGACGATGCCGTGGCGGCCATCCTCGCCCTGATCGATGCGCGCGGACGGCTTCCCGCATGGCAGGATGTGCCCCTGGGGTCGGGTGTCGCGGTGCCGCTCGGTGATTTCGTCGAACGCGCCATCCGGGCGAGCGGCTTCGATCGGCCCTGGCAGCGGTCGCTTCCTCCCCGCGCGGGAGAGCCGCCGGAAATGGTGGCCGATACCTCCGTCCTGCGAGATCTGGGCTGGACCGCTCGGGTGGATCTCGATGACGGGATCGCCCAGCTGATCGCCGACGCGCGCGGCCGCCTGGGCGTCGGCAGCGCTTGAGCGAATGTGGCGATGGCGGTTTCCGATTTCGTTCTGAAAACCTGAGCCACCCCGCGAGCCTGAAAAAGTCTGCCGGGGCAGACCTTTCCAGGCTGACGCCCCCTACAACCGCGCCAGAAGTTCGGCCTTCTTGGACGAAAACTCCGCCTCGGTGAGCACGCCCTTGCGGTGGAGTTCGGACAGGCGCTCGAGGGTCGAGATCACGTCGCCCGAGGGGACTCCGGCCTGGGCGAAGCCCGGCTCCGGGGTCGGGGGCGGGCGGTCTTCGGTGCGGGGCGGGGCCGCGATCGGGTCGGGGTGGAACGGCTTCGGTTCGAGGGAGCGTTCCGGCGTGGGGGCCACGCTGACCCGCTGGAGCGATTCGAGGTCGACGTAACCGTTGCGGCCGCTGAAGCGGAGGCTCTGCGTATCGCCCTGCTGCTGCGAGACGCCGGAAATGTCGTAATGCCCGGTATCGTAGAGGACGAGCGTTCCCGCCGTTTCCACCGCGAGCAACCGGCTATCCGGGAAATAGGCGTAGCGCATGCCGTTCTGCGAGCCGGACGTCGCCGGTCGGCCGAGTTCGGCGGGCCACCAGGTCGCGGAAGCCGAGCCGTCGTCCCAGCCGCCGGGGGGCAGGGATTGGGCGAGATCCGAGCAGATCGCCGCCACGCGCGACTTGAGATTCGCGTCGAACATGTTGCCGATCATGGTCATGCCGCCGGACGACCATTGGCCGAACCCTCCGAGTTCGGGGTGGTTGAACTGGGCCATGGTCCCATTGCCCGCCTCCAGCGCGCGCATGAGATGGCGCACGGCGTCGACGCTGACGCCGTGCCGGTCGGCGACGGTCTGCAAAACGGAAGATCTGTCGGGCATGGGCTGGCTCCAGAACGGCGACGATGTCGAGCGCGGCAAAGCGACCCGACCATAGTACGGCATTGACGCGAAAGTGCCTCTCGCACCGCAAAAAGTTTCCGCGCCGGCGGACCTTACGGTCAAGCATGAACGTTCACTCGGCAGAATTCATGCCGTCGGGCTCCGCCTCAGGCAGCGAGCCCCCCCTGGAGTGATCATGGTCGCCAAGAACCCCCCGATGCCGCAAGCCGCCACGCAGACGAAGGCGGTGCGATCGCGCATCAAAGAGGGATCGCCCTATCCGCTGGGCGCCAACTGGGACGGCCTCGGCGTCAACTTCGCCCTGTTCTCGGCCCATGCCACCAAGGTCGAGCTCTGCCTGTTCGACGATGCCGGAGAGCAGGAACTCGAGCGGATCGAACTGCCCGAATATACCGACGAGATCTGGCACGGCTACCTGCCCGACGCGCGCCCCGGCACGATCTACGGCTACCGGGTCCATGGTCCCTACGAGCCCAAGGCCGGGCACCGCTTCAACCCGAACAAACTGCTGATCGACCCCTACGCCAAGGGTCTCGTCGGCTCGATCACCTGGAACCCGGCCCTGTTCGGCTACCAGATGGAGACGGGCGACGACCTCACCTTCGACGAGCGAGATTCCGCGCCCTTCACCCGCCGCAGCCGCGTCATCGACCCGGCCTTCACCTGGGGACGGGACCGCAAGCCCCACGTGCCGTGGGAGAAGACGATCTTCTACGAAACCCATGTGAAGGGCTTCACCAAGCTGCATCCGGCCGTGCCGGAGAAGCTGCGCGGCACCTATGCCGGCCTCGGCAACCCGGCCGTGCTCGACTACATCAAGAGCCTCGGCGTCACCTCGGTGGAGCTCCTGCCCGTCCATGCCTTCGTGCAGGACGATTATCTCCAGGAAAAGAACCTGGTGAATTACTGGGGCTACAACACGATCTCGTTCTTCACGCCCGCCCGGCGCTACGCGGCGGTGCCGGATTTCGCCTTCTCCGAGTTCAAGGAGATGGTGGCGCGCATGCACGGCGCCGGCCTCGAAGTGATCCTCGACGTGGTCTACAACCACACCGCCGAGGGCAACGAGAAGGGGCCGACCCTGTCGTTCAAGGGTGTCGACAACGCCTCTTACTATCGCCTGATGCCGGGCGACGAGCGCTACTACATCAACGATACCGGCACCGGTAACACCTTCAACCTGTCGCACCCGCGCGTCCTGCAGCTGGTGACCGATTCCCTGCGCTACTGGGCGACGGAAATGCGGGTCGACGGCTTCCGCTTCGACCTCGCCACCATCCTCGGGCGCGAGCCGCACGGGTTCGACGAGGGCGGGGGCTTCCTCGACACCTGCCGGCAGGACCCGGTGCTGAACTCGGTCAAGCTCATCGCCGAGCCATGGGATTGCGGCCCCGGCGGCTATCAGGTCGGCGGCTTCCCGCCCGGCTGGGCGGAATGGAACGACCGGTTCCGCGACGATGTCCGCGGCTACTGGCGCGGGGATTCCGGTCTTCTGCCGAGCCTCGCCTCGCGCATCACCGGGTCGGCCGACAAGTTCAACAAGCGTGGGCGCAAGCCCTGGGCCTCGGTGAACTTCCTCACCGCCCATGACGGGTTCACGCTGAACGATACGGTCTCGTACAACGAGAAGCACAACCTCGCGAATGGCGAGGACGGGCGGGACGGGCATTCCCACAACCTATCCAACAATTACGGCGTCGAAGGCCCCACCGACGACGAGACGATCAAGGCGGTGCGCACCCGCCAGATGCGCAACATGATGGCGACGCTGTTCCTCTCGCGGGGAACGCCGATGCTGCTCGCCGGCGACGAGTTCGCCCGCAGCCAGGGCGGCAACAATAACGCCTATTGCCAGGACAACGAGATCTCCTGGCTCGATTGGGAGGGGATCGACGATGCTGGTCGCGACCTCGCCGAGTTCACGCAGCGCCTCACCATCCTGCGCGAGGCCCTGCCGATCCTCACCCGCGGCCGGTTCCTCTCCGGCGCCTATGACGAAGACCTCGGCGTCAAGGACGTCACCTGGCTGAGGCCCGACGGCGAGGAAATGTCCACGGAGAACTGGACGGATGGCGGCGCGCATTCCATCGCCGTCCTGCTCGACGGCCGCGCCCAGGCCTCCGGCATCCACCGCCGGGGAGGCGATGCGACGCTGCTGATCCTCTACAACGCCTACAGCGACCTCGTCTCCTTCACCCTGCCGGGTTCCGTCGGCGGCGTCGGCTGGACGCGGCTCCTCGACACCAACCTGCCCGACAGCCAGGAGGTCGGCACCTGGGCCATCGGCGACCGCTACGACGTCACCGGACGCTCGATGCTGATGTTCGTGCTGAAGCCCGAGGAGACCGAAGGCGACGAGGCGACCGAGATGGAGCGCTCGTACCAGCACGTGATGCAGGCGTTCGAACGCGCCAATATCGAGAGCGTGCGCTTCGCCCCCTCGGCGACCTGACCCGCGCTCCGCCGAGGTGAATGCCGCGTCGGCCACGACGGGCGCGGCACGACGACAACCTGGAGATGCGTCCCGACCCGGACGGTCGGGCGCAACTCCAGGTCGTTTCGATCGATGACGACGGGGGCGCCTGCGTCGTCATCGCGAGATGTGTCGAGGGAAACGGATGATGTGCCAGCCGTTGGGTATTTCTGACCCACCTTCATTCCCTGGCACGACAATCGACAGATGATGACCGATAGCCCCGAGAAGCCGCCTGCTGGTGTACCGCCGCGCGTGAGAACGGGAGCGGTGTCGGAGATCGCCGATCACACCAGCGACATCTTCTTTACGGCCGTCGAAGCGACCCGGATGCCGATGGTGGTCACCGACCCGCGGCAGGACGACAATCCGATCGTCTTCGTCAACAAGGCCTTTCTCGGCCTGACAGGCTATGAAGCCGAGGAGATCATCGGCCGCAATTGCCGTTTCCTGCAGGGACCGGACACCGACCGGGACAGCGTGAATGCCCTGCGCGAGGCGATCCAGGCCCGGCGGGAATTCGCCACCGAGATCGTCAACTACCGCAAGGACGGATCGACGTTCTGGAACGCGCTGTTCGTCGCGCCGATCTACAATGCGGCCGGCGAGCTCGTGTATTTCTTCGCCTCGCAGCTCGACGTCTCCCGCCGCCGCACCGTCGAGGAGGCGTTGGGTCAGGCCCAGAAGATGGAGGCGCTCGGCCAGCTGACCGGCGGCATCGCCCACGACTTCAACAACCTTCTCCAGGTCATCGTCGGCTACATCGATATTCTGAGCCACGGGCTCGACCGTCCGGATGCGGACCGGAACCGCCTTCGGCGCGCCACCGACAACATCCGGACCGCCGCCGAACGGGCGACCACCCTGACCCAGCAGCTTCTCGCCTTCGCGCGCAAGCAGCGTCTCGACGGCCGCGCGGTCAATCTCAACGCCCTCGTGAAGGGCATGGAGGATATGGCCGCGCGCAGCCTGGGTGACGCGATCACGCTGCGGCTCGACCTGGGCGAAGACCTTTGGAACTGCCGTGTCGACCCGGCACAGGCGGAGGTCGCCCTCCTCAACATCCTCATCAATGCCCGCGATGCCATGCCGGAGGGCGGCACTGTCGTGATCTCCACCGAGAACCGGGATATCGGCGCGCAGGATCTGGGCTCACAGGATTTCGGCGGGTCGGAACCCCTGGGTGAGGGTCGCTACGTCACCGTGACCATCACCGATACCGGGGCGGGAATCTCGCCGCCGACCCTGGCGCGGGTGATGGAGCCGTTCTTCACGACGAAGGACGAGGGCAAGGGCACGGGGCTCGGCCTCTCGATGGTCTATGGCTTTGCCAAGCAATCCGGCGGCGCGGCGCAGATCGAGTCCGTCGTCGGCGAGGGAACGCGCGTCCGCCTGTCCTTCCCCGCCGCCGCCGAGGACGACCGGGAGCCCAACCGCGCCGTGCCGGGGACGGTGGATCGCCAGGGGACCGAGACCATCCTCATCGTCGACGACCGTGAGGACGTGGCCGAACTGGCGCGAACCATCCTGCGCGACAGCGGCTACACGCTGTTGATGGCCCGGAACGGCCGCGAGGCGCTGGAAATCCTGGATTCGAGCGGTTCGGTGGACCTGCTGTTCACCGACCTCATCATGCCGGGCGGGATGAACGGCATCATGCTCGCCCGCGAGGCCAAGCGGCGGCAACCCCGATTGAAGGTCCTGCTGACCACCGGTTACGCCGAGGCGAGTCTCGAGCGAACCGATGCCGGGGGTTCGGAGTTCGACCTTCTGAACAAGCCCTATCGCCGGACCGATCTCATCCGCCGCGTTCGCGCCATCCTGGACGGTCCGGCCGACGGCAGCTGAGGCAGCGGCGAGGGGCCCGATACGGGAAACTCGCCATGCCACAAGGTGACAAGTCGAAATACACCGACAAGCAGATCCGCAAGGCCGAGCACATCGCGGACTCCTACGAGGAGCGCGGCGTCCCGGAGAAGGAAGCCGAGGCCCGCGCCTGGGCGACCGTCAACAAGGACGATGGCGGCGGCAAGCATCCGGGCGGATCGGGGAGGGGCAAATCGAGCTCCCACCCGGCGGCCCACAAGGGCGGCGCCGCCGGCGGAAAGGCCTCGGCCTCCCGCACCGCCGAGCAGCGCTCCGCCTCGGCAAAGAAAGCCGCCGCGACCCGTAAGCGCAACGCTGAAGCGGCAAGGTCTTCAACCTGAAGCGGCGATGGCCGGGCATTCCCCTCGCCCCGCCCGGCGGGGAGAGGGGGAACCCGAGCCTCGCCCTCAGGCCATGGCGGTTTTCAGGTTCGCGTCGACCTTGTCGAGGAAGCCGGTGGTGGAGAGCCATTTCTGATCGGGGCCAACGAGGAGGGCGAGATCCTTGGTCATGAAGCCGGCTTCCACCGTGTCGACGCAGACCTTCTCCAGGGTGTTGGCGAACTTGGCCAGATCCGCGTTGTCGTCGAGCTTGGCGCGGTGGGCGAGGCCACGGCTCCAGGCGAAGATCGACGCGATGGAGTTCGTGGAGGTCTCCTTGCCCTTCTGATGCTCGCGGTAGTGGCGCGTCACGGTGCCGTGCGCGGCTTCCGCCTCCACGGTCTGGCCGTCCGGCGTCATCAGCACCGACGTCATCAGGCCGAGCGAGCCGAAGCCCTGGGCGGCGGTGTCCGACTGCACATCGCCGTCGTAGTTCTTGCAGGCCCAGACGTAGCCGCCGGACCATTTGAGGCAGGAGGCGACCATGTCGTCGATGAGGCGGTGCTCGTAGGTGATGCCGAGCGCCTGGAACTTCGCCTTGAACTCGGCGTCGAACACCTCCTGGAACAGGTCCTTGAAGCGGCCGTCATAGGCCTTGAGGATGGTGTTCTTGGTCGAGAGATAGACCGGATATTTGCGGGCGAGGCCGTAATTCAGCGAGGCGCGGGCGAAGTCGCGGATCGACTCGTCGAGATTGTACATCGACATCGCGACGCCGGCGGCCGGGAACTTGAACACTTCCTTCTCGATGATTGTGCCGTCGTCGCCCTCGAACTTGATGGTCAGGCGGCCCTTGCCGGGCACCTTGAAGTCGGTGGCGCGATACTGGTCACCGTAGGCGTGGCGGCCGATGACGAAGGGCTGGGTCCAGCCGGGAACGAGGCGCGGCACGTTCTTGCAGATGATCGGCTCACGGAAGATCACGCCGCCGAGGATGTTGCGGATCGTGCCGTTGGGCGAACGCCACATCTCCTTGAGCTTGAACTCCTCCACCCGCTGCTCGTCGGGGGTGATGGTGGCGCATTTCACGCCGACGCCGTGGCGCTTGATCGCCTCGGCCGCATCGACGGTGACCTTGTCGTTCGTCTCGTCGCGGTGCTCGACGCCGAGGTCGTAATAGTCGAGGTCGAGGTCGAGATAGGGGTGGATGAGCTTGTTCTTGATCTCGCTCCAGATGATCCGGGTCATCTCGTCGCCGTCGAGTTCGACGACCGGGTTCGCCACCTTGATCTTCGACATGATCCTCAGAACCTTTCTCATCACGCGGCCGGGGCCGGCCGCGCTCCCGCTGCGGCGGTCATAGCGCGCTGCAACAGGACGCGAAAGCCGTGCCCCTTACAGATCGGGCGGGGCGTCGGCGGGCTCGAAATTCGCCGATCCCCCTGGACATCCGGCGACGGGGCGGGAATGTGCGGGCCATTCCGACATCGAGAAGGACATGTCCATGAGCGAACGCATCATCCTGCGGGCCGGCGAGGCCCTGGTCGCCGGCGGCCCGCCCAACACCGCCTCCGAGCCGGAGGTCATCATCGGAGAGCTCGACGGGCCGGTCGGCACGGCGCTCGCCACCCTCACGGGCGATCAGGTGGTCGGCCATTCCCGCGTCTTCGCGCTCCTGAACACCGACATCATGGTGCGGCCGGTGACGCTCTGCGTCTCCAAGGTCAGCGTCACGGAATCAAAGTACACCTCCATCCTGATGGGCACGGTGCAGTTCGCCATCGCCAACGGCGTCCTCGACGCGGTGCGCCTCGGCTACATCCCCAAGGAGAAGGCCAACGATCTCGGCATCATCTGCTCGGTCTGGCTCAGCCCCGGCGTGATCGAGGCGGAGACGGTGGATCACAAGGCCCTGTTCGAGATCCAGCGCAAGGGCATGACGGAAGCGATCCGCAAGGCCATGACCAACGAGCCCTCGATCGACTGGCTCCTCGAGAACCAGGACAAGATCATCCACAAATACTACCAGATGGGTCTCGACGGTAAGATCTGAGCGCCTGTCTGAGTCGTTTTTTCCAAGCATTTACCTCATCCTGGGGTGCCGCGTAGCGGCCTCGAAGGAGCCTTCCAGGGATCCCGCGACCGCTGGAGGGCTCCTTCGAGGCCCTTTGCTCCTGCAAAGGACACCTCAGGATGAGGAGATTTGATTGGATGATCTCTTCAATTGGCACGAAAATCCGCCGAAAAATCCGATCGAACAGGCTGTAAGGCGTTTCTCCCGAGGGTCATCGCTCGAAGCGATCGCCCCGCGGCTCCCCATCCTCCCCATACGGACTATGCGTCCGGCCCGCCCCGTGGCAGAGGGCGACGATGATCGCCCCCGTCGTCATCCTGGTCGAACCGCAGCTGGCCGAGAATATCGGCATGGTCGCCCGCGCCATGGCCAATTTCGGCCTCTCCGAACTCCGCCTCGTCGCCCCCAAGAACGGCTGGCCGAAGAAGGGCGTGCGCGAAGCCGCCTCCGGGGCGACACATGTGCTCGACGGCGCCACCGTCTTCGCCACGGTGCCGGAGGCCATCGCCGACCTGAACTATCTGCTCGCCACCACGGCCCGCGAGCGCGGGCAGATGAAGCGCGCCTATGCCCCCGACGAGGCGATGGCGGATGTGGCCGCGCGGGCGGGTCAGCGCGTGGGCGTGATGTTCGGCCGGGAGCGGATCGGGCTCACCAACGACGAGGTGTCGCTGGCCGACGCCATCGTCACCTTTCCCGTCTCCCCTGACTTTCCGTCCCTCAATCTCGCCCAGGCGGTGCTCCTCGTCGGCTACGAATGGCGCAAGGCCTCGGGCCAGGCCCGGCTCCCCTTCACCGGCGAGATGCAGTCGCCGCCCGCCACGCGCGAGGCGATGGCCTCCCTCGTCGCCAGCCTGGAAGGCAGCCTCGACGCAAGCGGGTTCTACCCGCCCGAGAAGCGGGACGTGATCGCCCGCAACATGCGCGACATGCTGCACCGCATGGCCATGACGGAGCAGGATGTCCGGACGTTTCGCGGGGCGTTGCGCGCCATGACCAGGATCAAGGCGAAAGAGTGATTATTGTTATCGCTGTAGCCGGTTCTTAACGCCTGCGCGACGATTGCGTGAGAGTGTGATGCACCATGTGGAAGCATCGTCTCAGCGCCATTGGCGGCGAATTCGTCTCGGTCGAGCGGGAAACGGCGTTCCAGCAGGAGCGCCTGCCCGAGACCCTCCGCCATGCCCGGCTGGTCTTCCTCTGCGGCGTTCTCCTCAACACGCTATTTCTCCTGAGCGACTGGCGCTTTGCGGGACAGACCCATTTCTGGGTCGCCGTACCGGCCCGTAGCGGCGTCATCCTGATCTCCCTCATCTGTTTGCTGGCGACCCGGAACGTCGCGAGCTTCGGCAGGCTGCAGGCCGTCATGGTGACGTGGGAGATCGTCGTCGCCGGCTGCGTCGCGCTCCTGTGCTCGTCGCGGTCGGACATCGCGCTCTTCGTCATGCTCCTGCTGCCCGCGATCTACATGATCGTCGTGCCGACACGCTTCTTCTGGAGCGTGGCGAGCAGCGCGCTCGCGTCGGTCGCGCTCACGGCGGGCTATCTCCTGCCCGGCCCCCTGCCATCCACGGCATTCGGCATCTGCCTCGCGGTGCTGGTGTCCAACATCGCGATGCTGCTGTTCGTGGTGCGGTCGAACCGCCTCAGGCGTCTGGAATGGATGGCGACCCAGGCCGAGCGCCGTGCCAACACGGAACTGGCGGAAAGCCGCCGCCTGTTCGAGACCATGTTCAAGGCGGTGCCGATCCCGATCGTGGTGTCCCGCCGGGACGACGGCCAGATCGTGGATGCCAACGACGCCGCCAACCGCTTCTACGGGCTCGACGACGGGGAAGACCTGACACAATACAGGACGCGCGATCTCCTCGACGGGGATGCCCGCCGCCTGATCCAGGCGGAACTCGACAGGACCGGCACCGCCGACGAGATCGAGATCAGCACGGGAGCCCAGGGGCGGGTGCGACGGGACGCCATGCTGTCGGCGGTCACCGTCGAGATGGACGGGTCGACCCGCATCATTTCGAGCCTCGTCGACATGACGAGCCGCAAGGCGGTGGAAGAGCGGATCCGCCTCGCTGCCCAGCGCGACGTCCTCACCGGCCTGCCGAACCGCGCCCTGTTCCAGACCACCCTCGATGCGGCGCTGAGCCGGGCGGAAGCCTCGGGAGAGCGCGTCGGCCTCATCCTCATCGATCTCGATGCGTTCAAGGAAGTGAACGACACCCTCGGCCACGAGGCGGGCGACGCGGTGCTCAAGGAGGTCGCCCGGCGTCTCGGCAAAGCCATCGGCGAACACGATCTCGTCGCCCGCCTCGGTGGCGACGAGTTCGTCATCATCGCGCCCTGCGAGAAAGACCGTCACCAGCCGAGCCGGCGAATCCATGCCCTGTCACGGGCGATCCTCGACGTGCTGAAACCGGCGATGGGGGTATCGGGGCGCGTGGTCTCGCTCCGCGCCAGTCTCGGCCTCGCCCTCTACCCGGAACACGCCGCCAATTCGACCGACCTCTTCACCAACGCGGACCTCGCCCTCTACGCGGCCAAGGCGGCCGGACGAAACCGCGCGACGCTCTTCATTCCGGCGCTTCGGGCGGATATCGAACATCGCGTCTCCGTCGCCCGCGAGATGAGGTCGACGCTCGAAGTCGGCGGCCTGATCCCCTATTATCAACCCAAGATCAGCCTCGCCTCGGGTCGGATCATCGGCTTCGAAGCCCTGGCGCGGTGGCAGCATCCCACCCGCGGCCTCCTCTCGCCGGCGAGTTTCTCGACGGTCTTCGACGATGCGGAGATTGGGATCGCGGTCGGCCATGTCCTGGCGCGCCAGATCTTCGCCGACATCGCGGGATGGATCGCGCAAGGGTACGATCCCGGCCGGGTGTTCCTGAACCTGTCCTCGGCGCAGTTCGCGCAGGACAACCTCGCCGAATGCCTGATCGCCGATCTCTCCGCCGCGGGGCTCGCCCATGACAGGATCGGCGTGGAAGTGACGGAGACGGTGCTCCTCGGCGGCCATGGCGACCGCGTCTCGGCGATCCTCTCGGACTTGCACCGCGCCGGCATCCGCGTCGCCCTGGACGACTTCGGAACCGGTTACGCCTCCCTCACCCACCTGAAGCAATATCCGGTGGACGAGATCAAGGTCGACCGCAGCTTCGTGCGCGACCTCGAACGAGACCCCAACGATGCCGCCATCGTCACGGCGGTGGTGCAGCTCGGCCAGAATCTCGGCCTCGACGTCACCGCGGAGGGTGTCGAGACCGAGGCGCAGGCGGAATTCCTACGCGAGCAGGGCTGCGCCTATGCGCAGGGTTACCTGTACAGCAAGCCCATGCCGCAGAGCCGGGTGCCGTGGTTCCTGAAGAAGCACGGCGGCAGAGCCGCCTCCCTGGGAGCGGCGGTCTCCGCCGCGCTCAAATTCGCCTGATCAGGCGGCGGTCTGATCCAGCGCCTGGGCGATATCGGCGATCAGATCCTCCACATTCTCCAGGCCGATGGACAGGCGTACCGTCTCCGGCCCGACCAGGGCCGCCGTCTTGTCGGTCGCGCTCAGCTGGCGGTGCGTCGTGGTGGCCGGGTGGATCGCCAGGGATTTGATCTCGCCGATATTCACGAGGTGCGAGACGAGCTCCAGGCCCATGATGAACTTCACGGCCGCCGGCTCTCCGCCCTTCAGCGCGAAGGTAAAGATCGAGCCCGGCCCATCGGGCACGTAGCGGGCGGCCAGTTCCTCGCCCTTCTGGCCGGGCAGCGCCGGATAGCTCACCCATGCCACCGCCGGATGGTCCTTGAGGAAGGCGGCCACCGCCTTGGCGTTCGAACAATGCCGCTTCATCCGCAGGGGCAGGGTCTCGATGCCGGTGAGCGTCAGGAAGGCGTTCATCGGCGACAGGCCGGGGCCGAGGTCGCGCAGGCCGAAGAGTCGACAGGCGACCGCGAAGCTGAAATCGGGGAAGCGGTCGGAGACGACCAGCCCGTCGTAATCGGCCCAGGGCTCGGTGATGAGGTTGTAGCGCCCCACGGCCGCCGGCCAGTCGAACGTGCCCGCGTCGCAGATGATGCCGCCGATGGTCTGGCCGGAGCCGCCGAGGAACTTCGAGGTCGAGTGGAACACGATGTCGGCCCCGTGCTCGATCGGCCGGATCAGGGCCGGGGAGGCGAGGGTGTTGTCCACCACCAGGGGCAGGTTGTGGCGCTTGGCGACCTCGGCGATGCCGGCGATGTCCATCACCGTGGCGCAGGGATTGACGATCGACTCGCAGACGATGGCCTTCGTCTGCGGCGTGATCGCGGCCTCGAAATCGGCGGGCGTCAGCCCCTTGGCGAAGAGCGGCTTGAGGTCGTAGCGCCCGTCGAGGCGGTTCATCAGCCCGAGCGAGCCGCCGAACAGGCGCGGCGAGGCGACATAAGCGTCCCCGCTCTTCATCAGCGTCATCAGCACGAGGAGTAGGGCGGACTGGCCCGACGAGACGGCCACGGCCGCCTTGGCGCCTTCCAGGGCGGCGACCCGGCGCTCCAGGGCGGCGACGGTGGGGTTCGAGCCGCGCGAATAGGAGAAGCCGGTGCGCCGCATGGCGAAGATGTCGGCGGCCTGCTCGGTGGATTCGAACACGAAGCCGTTGGTGAAGTAGATCGGCTGGACGCGCGCGCCCGTGGCGGGGTCGGGTGCCGCGCCGGCATGGACGGCCTGGGTGGCGAAGCGGAGCGGGCGGGTCTCGGTGGCCATGATGGGCGTCGCGATCTTCGAAAGAGGTGGCGGGGTCAGGCAGCGCGCCTGGCGAAGGCCCGCAATGTCCGGACCAGGGTGGTGGGCGCGTAGGGCTTCGGGATGAAGCGCGCGCCCTCGGGCATGTCGTGCGGACCGGGCGTGCCCATGCCGGAGACGACGAGGACGGGGATCGTCGGCCAGCGATGGGCGACGAGGCGGGCCAGCGCGAACCCGTCCATGGAGCCCTGCGGCATGTCCACGTCGGTCATCATCAGGTCGATCTCCTCGTTGCGTTCGAGGATGGTGAGCGCCTTGTCGGCCTGCGGCGCTTCGAGGACGCGGAACCCCGCATCGACCAGGGTATCGGCCGCCTCCATCAGGAGGAGGCCGTCGTCTTCCACCAGGAGGATGACCGGGGGCTCGCCGGAAGTTTCGAAAGGATCATGCGTCATGCAATGCGAACGATCTCGATGGAGGAATGGTTCGCGGGGTAATCCCGACGCCGCCGAGGGTCAACCCGGGGGCGCCGGGCTGGAGACGCGCCCAGGCCTGCCAGCAAAATCAAGCGCTTAACGCCGCGTCGAGATCCTCGATCAGGTCGGCCGGGTCCTCGATGCCGATGGAGAGGCGCACCACTTCCGGCCCGGCCCCGGCGGCGGATTTCTGCGCGTCGGTGAGCTGGCGGTGGGTGGTGGAGGCCGGATGGATCACCAGCGAGCGGGTGTCGCCGATATTCGCCACATGGGAGAACAGCTGGAGATTGGCCACCAGCTTCACGCCGGCCTCATAGCCGCCCTTGAGGCCGATGGTGAAGACCGAGCCGGAGCCGAGCGGCGTGTAGCGCCGGGCGAGCTGGTGATACTTGTCGGTCTCCAGCCCCGGATAGCTCACCCACTCCACCGCCGGATGGGCGTCGAGATGGGTGGCGACCTCGAGCGCGTTGTCGCAGTGGCGCTGCATCCGCAGGGGCAGGGTCTCGATGCCGTTCAGGATGAGGAAGGCGTTGAACGGCGAGAGCGCGGGCCCGAGATCGCGCAGGCCGAGCACCCGGATGGCGATGGCGAAGCCGAAATTGCCGAAGGTCTCGGAGAGGACCATGCCGGAATATTCGGGGCGCGGCTGCGACAGCATCGGGTAGCGGTCGTCGCCGGCCCAGGCGAAGGTGCCGCCGTCGACCACGAGGCCGCCGATGGAATTGCCGTGGCCGCCCAAGAACTTGGTGGCCGAATGCACGACGATGTCGGCCCCGTGCTCGAAGGGGCGGATCAGGTACGGCGTCGCCATGGTGTTGTCGACGATGAGCGGGATCTTGTGGCGCCGGGCGATCACCGACAGGGCGGCGATGTCGGTGATGACCCCGCCCGGATTGGCGATGGATTCACAGAAGATCGCCTTGGTGCGCGGCGTGATGGCCCGCTCGAACGAATCCGGGTCGTCCGTATCGGCCCAGACCACGTTCCAGCCGAAGCTCTTGTAGGAATGGTTGAACTGATTGATCGAGCCGCCATAGAGCTTGTTGGCCGCCACGAACTCGTCACCCGGCTGCATCAGCGCGTGCATGGTGAGGAACTCGGCCGCGTGGCCCGAGGCCACCGCCACGGCGGCGGTGCCGCCTTCCAGCGCCGCGATGCGCTCTTCCAGCACCGCGTTGGTGGGGTTGGTGATGCGCGAATAGATGTTGCCGAAGGCCTGCAGCCCGAACAGCGAGGCGGCGTGGTCCACGTCGTCGAACACGAAGGACGTGGTCTGGTAGATCGGCGTGGCCCGCGCGCCCGTGGTGGCATCGGGAGCGGCGCCGGCATGGATCGCCAGCGTGTTGAAGCCTGGGATACGGTCGGTCATCACTTACTCCGGGGGCCGGCGGGCACGCACTGGACATCGTTCTAGCGCCTGTGCCGGGCCAGACGGAAGAGGAGCCACGCCCCCGTTCCGCTTAAACGAACAGAAGTTCTTTATGGCGGACGATGCGCGCGGGTCAAGGGTGGGTGGTGTCGCGAGGTGGGGTTCTCCTCTCCCCGCTCGGCGGGGAGAGGGACGCGTCTCCCCCTCGTCGGGGAGCGCGTCGAGGCGGCAGCCGGGGGTGAGGGGGTGCGTCCGGAAGAGCACCACTCGGCGATACCCCCTCACCCTCGCTCCGGCTTCGCCTGCGCTCATCGCGGACACAACGAGGTGTCCACGATCCTCTCCCCGCCCGGCGGGGAGAGGGGGCCCCCCCGGCACGATCCTGCACGAATTCGCATGGCACTCGCCCCCGCCTGCGGTTATAGCGCCGCACATGCTCCAGCCTGCTCCGCCCCCTCCCGTTCCCGCCGCGCGGATCCTCATCGCCAGCTTCGTCGGCACGGCGATCGAGTTCTACGATTTCTACGTCTATGCCACGGCCGCCGCCCTGGTGATCGGGCCGATCTTCTTCTCGGCCGACGATCCCTCGGTGCAGACGCTGGCGGCCTTCGCCACCTTCTCCATCGCCTTCATCGCGCGGCCGCTGGGGGCGGCGTTCTTCGGGCATTTCGGCGACAGGGTCGGGCGCAAGGCGACGCTGGTGGCCTCGCTGATGATCATGGGCCTCTCCACCGTGCTCATCGGCTGCCTGCCGACCTATGCCACCGCCGGATGGTGGGCGCCCTTCGCCCTCTGCGTGCTGCGCTTCGGCCAGGGCATCGGCTTTGGCGGCGAATGGGGGGGTGCTGCCCTGCTGGCGGTGGAGAACGCCCCGCCGGGGCGACGCGCCCTCTACGGCATCTTCCCACAGCTCGGCGCGCCGGTGGGCTTCATCACCGCCAATCTGGGCTTCCTCGGCCTCGCCCTCGCCCTGAGCCCGGCCGATTTCCAGGCCTGGGGCTGGCGCATCCCGTTCCTCGCCTCCGCCGTGCTCGTCGGCGTCGGGCTCTATGTCCGCCTGAAGCTCACCGAAACCCCGGTCTTCAAGGCCGCCATGGAGAAGGCCCCGCCCGAGCGCGTGCCGCTCGCCGTCATCTTCACGAAATACATCAAGGCGACGCTGCTCGGCACCTTCGCCATGGTGGCCTGCTACGCGGTGTTCTACCTCTCCACCGTCTTCGCCCTGAGCTACGGCGTCTCGAAACTCGGCTTTACCCGCCCGACCTTCCTGCTGTTCGAATGCGTCGCGGTGCTGTTCATGGGCTTAGGCATCCCGCTCTCGGGCTGGGCCGCCGACCGCTACGGCCGCCGCCCCGTCCTCCTCACCGGCCTCGCCTTCACCGCGTCGCTCGGCCTGCTGCTCGGCCCGATGCTGGGAAGCGGGCAGGGGGGCCTGGTGCTGGGCTTCCTCTGCCTCGGCCTCTTCGCCATGGGCTGGCTGTTCGGCCCCATGGGCGCCCTGCTGCCCGAACTCTTCCCCACCCGCGTCCGCTACACCGGCGCCTCGGTGACCTACAACCTTGCCGGCATCCTGGGCGCCTCCGCCGCGCCGTATCTGGCGCAGCGGTTGAGTGACTGGGGCGGGATCGGTTGGGTGGGGCTTTATTTGGCTGTGGCGGCTGGGGTTAGCTTTGTGGCTGTGGCGTTGATGGAGGAAACGGGAAACACCTCAATTAAATAACATCTCGATTATAAATCAACAACATTAAATTATTTTTTAAAGCGAATTCATCATTCCATCTGATATATTTTCAAGCTCAATAGAATATTTCTCGTACCATCTATCTGGAAGATCTATTGTAATATTGATTTCATAATGTCCATCTGGCCTCTTTTTATCGAAAATATCATTCAATTTTTGAGGTACGACACCAACCTGATCTATGAGGCGCGTTCCTATTCCTGAAAGAAAACTGCTAAGTCGTTGAAACTCATCTGGGATCAGAGTAAATTTTACTTTTTCTTCCCATAGAAGAATTTGATCACAGGCTTCTTCGAAGAGGCTGCATACTCTTATTATGTCCGCTGGGGATCCGGCGACACCTGGTGCACCCCAGGCTTCCTGAAACTCAGAATTAATTATTCCAGACAGTGCAGGAGCGATATTACCCATCTCCACAATTCTTTCTTGAAACCACCAATAAGCATCCTGCTTTTTCAATCTTACGATAGGCTTGCAATACAAACCTTTTTCAAGAGATCTAGCTCGCAGCAATATTGGGTTTAGTTTGCACTTTAGCACTTCCGCGGTTAACCGATATTCCCAAGCATAAGGCCTATCGATCAAAATCTGTCTAGCAGTATAACTAATACGATTAAGTTCAGATATTTCTTCTTCTACAAGCCTACGCCGCAATATATCATTAGTTTTTCCCAATCTATCCATGATGTATTTCTCATGTATATTTCGCCACTCGAATAAGAGGGACGGCGAAAAATTGACTGAATCATCATCTGCAATCTTGTGGCAGTTTTTGCAGAGCCAAACAGCATTTGTAATTGCTCGTCTCTGGGTAGAACTCATTAAAGGATCATATCTAGCTGACCCAGGCCTCGCCCCATAAACATGAGCCGCCTCTCCGACCATAATAACCCGACCATCTTCCTTAGCTGGGCCGCTGGTAATCGCACGACACTCAGGGTTTGAACAAATATTTGCCGCTCTTTTTGCAAGGATATTAACAATCGCCCGTGTAAAAGAGTCCTTTGTGGCGCGCACATTCACCCCCGTTCAATCGTTAGCCTTTGAACCCCCTTACCCCCCAAAACCGGCCGCTTCGAACTCAAAATCCGAGAGTTCACCCCGGTCCAGCCGATCTCACCCGAGATCCGCCCGTACTCGATCTTGGGGCAGCGGTTCATCACCACGGTGAGGCCCGCCGCCTCGGCGCGGGCGGCGGCGTCATCGTCGCGGACGCCGAGCTGCATCCAGACGATCTTCGGCCGCACGGGCAAGGCAAGGGCTTCGTCCACGAGGCCGCCGGCTGCGTCGGAGTTCCGAAAAATCTCGACCATGTCGACCGGGCCGGGGAGGTCGGCGAGGCGGGCGGCGACGGGCTTGCCCAGCAGCATCTGCCCGGCGAGGCCGGGATTGACCGGGATCACGTCGTAGCCCCGCGACAGGAGGTATTTCAGCACGATCCAGCTCGGCCGGGCCGGGTTCGCGGACGCGCCCACGAGGGCGATGGTCTTCGTTTCCGTGAGGAGCCGGCGGATCAGCGCATCGGGATAGCGGTCGTGGCGCGACGGATCATGGCGGACGGCGACGGTGTCGGTCATCGGGACTCTTGCGTGACGGGCTCATAGACTTGTCCGTCATCGCGCCCCGTGCTGCAAGGCGAGCCATGACGACTGCCATGACCCTGCCTGAGACCTTCGCCTTTCTGGAGCGGGACTTCCCGCAGATGAACCATGACGGGCCGGCCTTCCACCTCGAATCGGTGGGTCCGCTCTCCGCGCGGATGCGGCTCGACCATCACGAGCGCTTCCTGCGCCCCGGCGGCACCATCTCCGGCCCGGCCATGATGGCGCTGGCCGATTACGCCCTCTACGCGGCGATCCTCGCCAATATCGGCCCGGTGGGCCTCGCCGTGACGACGAACCTCTCCTTCAACTTCCTGCGCAAACCCGGCCCCACCGGCCTCGTCGCCGAGGCCACGCTCCTCAAGCTCGGCAAGCGCCTCGCGGTGGGGGAGGCACGCCTCTTCGCCACCGGCTCCGACGACCTCGTCTGCCACGCCACGGGGACGTACTCGATCCCGCCGGAGCGGTGAGCACGTGACCCTCCCCCCTCTGTGGGTCCGCCGTGAGCATCCCCTCTCCCCGCTCGCGGGGAGAGGGACGCGACGACCCCGTCGTCGGCGCGTCGAGGCGGCAGCCGGGGGTGAGGGGGTGGTTCCGGGGGAGCCTCTTCCGGCGACGCCCCCCTCACCCTCGCTCCGCTCATCACAGGCACGACAAGGTGCCTGTGATCCTCTCCCCGCATGCGGGGAGAGGGGAAGTGCGCATCCTGACAAGTGGGGAACCAACCGACGCTGCCAGTCCGCGCGAAATCCTCGCCCACCGTGAGCATCTCCTCTCCCCGCCGCGCGGGGAGAGGGACGCGACGACCCCGTCGTCGGCGCGTCGAGGCGGCAGCCGAGGGCGAGGGGGCGGTTCCGGGGGAGCCTCTTCCGGCGACGCCCCCTCACCATCGCTCCGCTCATCACAGGCACGACAAGGTGCCTGTGATCCTCTCCCCGCGTGCGGGGAGAGGGGGGGCCGGATAGCCCAGCCCCCGACAGTCAAGCTTCCTCACGTTTCAGCCGATCTGGCTGACCGATGGCGACGTGCCCATTCTCGAACCCGCCGAAGCACCCGGCCATTCCCACCCATCCACCTCATCCTGAGGCGCCGCAGCGCAGCGGAGGCCTCGAAGGAGGGGTCCAGATCACGCAAGATGGCTGGAGGGCTCCTTCGAGGCGCGCTGGCGCGGGCGCCTCAGGATGAGGTCGCGGGTGGGAGGGGAGCGCGAAGGATGCGGTATCCTGATACCTCAGCCCCGAAATGCTTCATCCGCTTACGGTTTTTGCCGATTCCGCTCACCCGAAATGCCTTGACGACTCATCCGCAGCCCCGTATTGCAGCCTCCAACGCCGCTGCGTGTCTCACGTGGCGGCGCATCGTTTTGCAAGACATCATACGGAACGCCACGGGATGAAGACCTTTTCTCTGAAGCCCGCCGACGTCGACAAGAAGTGGATCATCGTCGATGCGGAGGGTCTGGTCGTCGGCCGGCTCGCCACCATCATCGCGATGCGCCTGCGTGGAAAGCACAAGCCTTCCTACACGCCCCACGTCGATTGCGGCGACAACGTCATCGTCATCAACGCCGAGAAGGTGAAGTTCACCGGCCGCAAGCGCGAGCAGAAGGTGTATTACCACCACACCGGCTACCCGGGCGGCATCAAGGAGCGGACCGCGAAGTTCATCCTCGACGGCCGGTTCCCCGAGCGCGTGGTCGAGAAGGCCGTGGAGCGCATGCTCCCCCGTGGACCGCTGTTCCGCCAGATCATGGGCAACCTCCGGGTCTACAAGGGCACCGAGCATCCCCACACCGCCCAGCAGCCGCAGGCGCTCGACGTCGGCAGCCTCAACCGCAAGAACGTGAGCGCTTGATCATGGCGACCCTCCAGTCCCTCTCCGACCTGAACCGCGCCAACGTCGAAGATCCCGAGAACGCGGCTCCCGTCCACGTTCAGAAGCTCGACGCCCAAGGCCGCGCCTATGCCACCGGCAAGCGCAAGGACGCGGTCGCCCGCGTCTGGATCAAGCCCGGCAACGGCACCGTGGTGGTCAACGGCCGCACGGTCGAGACCTACTTCGCCCGCCCCGTGCTGCGCATGATCCTGCGCCAGCCGCTCACCATCGCCAACCGCGTCGATCAGTACGACATCACGGTCACGGTGCATGGCGGCGGTCTCTCCGGCCAGGCCGGCGCGGTGCGCCACGGCCTGTCCAAGGCGCTCACCTATTACGAGCCGGAGCTCCGCGCGCCGCTGAAGCGCGAAGGCTTCCTGACCCGCGACAGCCGCGTGGTCGAGCGCAAGAAGTACGGCCGCAAGAAGGCTCGCCGCAGCTTCCAGTTCTCGAAGCGCTGAGCGTTTCGGTTCAATCGGTTTTTGGAAAGGGCGGCCTCGTGCCGCCCTTTTCGTTTGTCGCGACACAGTCCGAAGGTCACTCGATGCCCAACGTCTTCCGGCGCGTTCACGCCCCCGTCGTCACCGCGGTCACGCTCTGCCTGTCGAAGGCCGGCGACGAGGTGAAGGGCGAAGTGAAGCTCGCCGACGGACGCCAGTTCAGCACCACCGGGGTGCTCCCCATCGCCCAGGCCTTCGGCATCGCCGTCCATGTGGCCAACGAGGGCGGCATGGAAATCGTGGTCATCGATCCGCAGAGCGCCTGGAAGCCGAGCTGGGGAACGCTCGAGGGTTAGGGATTCGCGCGAAGACCCGTCGCGTACCGGTCGAAAGGGGGGTCCGATTCCGCTCGGAAGCCGTCGCCATTCCGGTGGAATCGCCCTAGTTTCAGGGCATGAGCCAGCCGACGACACCCACCTTCGACCCCCGCCCCACCCGCGCCGAACCCGATGACGACCCCCATCTCTGGCTCGAAGAGGTGGAGGGTGAAGACGCCGTCGCCTGGGTCGAGGCGCGCAATGCCGAGACGCTGGCCCGCTTCACCGACCCTGTCATGGAGCGCGACCGCGAGGCGGTGAAGGCCATCCTCGACCGGCCTGACAAGATCCCCCTCGTGTCACGACGCGGACATCTCCTCTACAACGTCTGGCGCGATGCCGAGCATCCCCTCGGCCTGTGGCGGCGCACCGACGAGGCCTCCTACCGCGCCGGCACCCCCGCCTGGGAGACCCTCCTCGACATCGACGGGCTGGCGAAAACCGAAGGCGTGGATTGGGTTTGGGGCGGGGCGACGCTCATCCCCGGCACCCATGACCGCGCCCTGCTGAAGCTGAGCCGGGGAGGGGGCGACGCCACCATCCTGCGCGAGTTCGACCTGCCGACGCTCAGCTTCGTCGCCGACGGTTTCACCCTGCCCGAGGCGAAAGGCGGGGCGGATTGGCTGGACCGCGACACGCTGATCCTGTCCAGCGCCCTCGGCGAGGGCATGGCCACCCGCTCCGGCTATTCGCGCACGGTCCGGCTCTGGACGCGCGGCCAGGACCCGCTCGCGGCCACCATCCTGTTCGAGACCGCTCCCGAGAATATGGGCCTGTGGGGCGAGGTCGACCACGCCGCGCCCTCCGAGCGCGTGGTATTCATGGAGCGCACCGGCTTCTTCGACGGCATCCTGCATATCGGTGACCGAACTGGGCCGACCCACCGCATCGATGCCCCCACCGACGCCGAAATCTCCCTCCACGGCGACCATCTCGTCATCCGGACCCGCTCGGACTGGAGCATCGGCGGCGCGCTCCACGTGCCCGATACGGTCCTGGCCATCGGCCTACCGGCCTTCCTCGACGGGGATCGCGCCTTCACCGTGTTGTGGACGCCCTCCGACCGCAGGGCGCTGCAGAACGTGTCCTGGGCCGGACCGCGCCTCATCGTCGATGCCCTGGACGATCTGCGCCCGTCCTACAGCGTGTTCGAACCGGAGGAGGGCGGCTGGAACCGCCTCGGCCTTCCGGGCCTGCCGGAGATCGGCAGCGTGTCCGTCTGGCCCTTCGATTCCGAGCCGAGCGAGTCGGACGGGTCTCTGCTCGCGATGGTTCAAGATCCGCTGACGCCGCCGACGCTGCTGTCGATCCCCGGCGATCTCTCGGCTCCCACCATCCTGCGCACGACGCCATCGGCCTTCGACACCAAGGGGTTGACGGTCACCCGCCACGAGGCCGTCTCGGTGGACGGCGAGCGTATCCCCTACGTCCAGGTCGGCCCCGCCGAGGCGAGCGGTGACACGCCCGTGCATCTGTCAGCCTATGGCGGCTTCCAGATCTCGCTGCTTCCCACCTACCAGGCCGTGCTCGGCAAACTCTGGCTGGAGAAGGGCGGCATCGGCGTCGTCGCCAACATCCGGGGCGGCGGCGAGTTCGGCACCCGCTGGCATCAGGCCGGCCGGCGCGAGGGCAAGGCGCTGGCGCATGACGATTTCGCGGCGGTGGCGGCGGATCTCGTGGCGCGCGGCGTCACGAAACCCCAGCGCATCGCCGCGCAGGGCGGCTCGAATGGCGGCCTCCTCATCGCCAACATGCTGACCCGCTACCCCGAGCGCTTCGGCGCCCTGTTCTGCACGATCCCCCTCATCGACATGCGGCGCTATTCGAAGCTCCTGGCGGGCGCGAGCTGGATCGCCGAGTACGGCGACCCCGATGTGGAGGCGGATTGGAGTTTCCTCGGCGCCATCTCGGCCTATCACACAGCGGAAGCGGGCAAGCCCTATCCGCCGATCCTCATCGCCACGACGCGACGCGACGACCGCGTCCATCCCGGGCATGCCCGCAAGATGGCGGAGAAGCTACGCCATCTCGGGTACGACCCGGCCTTCTTCGAGCCGGCGGCCGGCGGCCACGGCTATGGCAAGGACAATTCCGAGACGGCCGCTTTCCTCGCCCTCGGCATGGGATTCCTCCGGCAGTCCATCGGCTGGGTTCCGGAGGAGGGCTGACCGGTCAGGCGTCGCGTCGGCGCATCCCGTCGCGGATCACATAAGCGCCACCGGCCGCCGCCATGATGGCGAGCGCATACCAAGTCAGCGCGTAAACGAGGTGGTTGTCGCTGAAGGCGACCACGGTGAGCCCGCCCACGGGATACCCGCCGGGATTGGGCTCCGCATCGGCATCGATGAAGTAAGGCGCGGTCGAGCCGAGGCCACGCGAAGCGGCGATGGCCGCCACATCGCGCGAGTACCAGCGATCGGCAGCGGGGTCGTTGCGGCGGAGGAAACCGCCACCGGGCTCGGACAAGCGCAGCAGACCAGTGACGCGGCCCTCACCCGCCCGCCGACCGATCTCGCGGGTCGCGGGATCGCGCATCTGCGCCGGAACGAAGCCGCGATTGACAAGGATGTTGGAACCATCGGCCCCCACCAGCGGCGTCATCACCCAGAAACCGCCGCCGAGTTCCGTGACCGCCTGGACCAGGGTCTCCCGGTCATATGCGAAGGTCCCGGTGGCGACGACGCGCTTGTAGGCGTCTGTCCCGACATCAAGCGCGGGCCAGGCAGCGCGCCCTGGCGCGGGGACCGGATCGGCTTGGATCCTCGCGTCGACCCGGGCGATCAGGTCGTGCTTCCACGCGCGGCGCTGCACCTGCCATGTCCCGAGTGCCGCGAAAGCCACTACGGCCACGAGTGTCAGGACGCCGATCGCGGCAAGCGTCGGCGTCGCGCGTTGCGAGGACCTACCCGTATTCATCGGGGCGGGTCGGCACAAAAGCCATGGCCCCGCCGCGGGTTTCGCATCCGGGACAGGGCCATGGGCTTCCGGTGTCGCATCGTCTGTCTAGCGAACAGGATACCGTTCCGGGGCGATGCGCTAATGGTGCTGATGGAGGCTGGTCGGCGTCATCGGCATCATGTTGGTGTTTAGATGATACATCACCCAGACGGAGCCCGTGAGCGTGATCACCACCAACGTCAGGGTGAAGATCAATGCCAGGATCGTCCACCCACCCTCGGACTTGGTGTTCATGTGCAGGAAGTAGACCATGTGGACCACGATCTGCACGACGCCGAAGCCCATGATAACGAGGCCGGTCAAACGGGGGTTTCCAAGCACATCGCCCATCACCAGCCAGAACGGAATGGCGGTGAGGATGACGGAGAGCACGAAGCCGGTGACGTAGCCCTTGAAGGAGCCATGACCGCTCTGGTCGCCGTGGCCCTTCACGTCCTCTTCATGGTCAGCGGCATGGGCGGACTGGCTGGCGGCGCTCATTGCAGCACTCCCATGAGGTAGACGAAGGTGAAGACGCCGATCCAGATGACGTCGAGGAAGTGCCAGAACATCGACAGGCACTGAAGGCGCCGCTGGTTCTCCGGGATCAGGCCCTTCCGTTCGGTCTGAACCATCAGGACGATGAGCCAGACGAGGCCGAGGGTCACGTGCAGGCCGTGGGTGCCTACCAGCGTGAAGAACGACGACAGGAAGGCGCTACGCTGGGGTCCGGCGCCCTCATGGATGAGGTGGGCGAACTCGTAGAGTTCGAGTCCGATGAAGGCGAGGCCGAACAGGCCGGTCACGCCGAGCCAAAGCTGCATCCGCCGTTGTTCGCCCTTGGCCATCTCCAGCATGGCAAAGCCATAGGTGATGGAGGAGAACAGCAGCATCGAGGTGTTCAGCGCCACCAGCGGCAGGTCGAACAGGTCCTTCGGGGACGGACCTGCCGCATAGTTGCGACCGAGAACGGCGTATGTGGCGAACAGGGCCGCGAAGATGAGGCAATCGCTCATCAGGTAGATCCAGAAGCCGAGCATGGTGCCGCCTTCGGGATGGTGATCCTCCTCCATGTAGAAGGAGGGTGCCTCGCCGTCCTTGGCGAGGGTGGGGGAATGCGACGCCATGGTTCTCAGACCCGACCTTCGAGCATCCGCGTCCGTTCAGTCTCGGTACCGATGACGGCGTCGGCCGAGATGTAGAAGTCGCGGTTGTAGTTGAACGTGTGACCGATGGCGACGACGGCCATGGCGATGAAGGTCAGCGCCGCAAGCCACCAGATGTACCAGATCATACCGAACGAGAAGCCGATGCTGAGGATACCCAGGATCATGCCCGTACCGGTGTTCTTCGGCATGTGGATCGGACGGAAGCCCTTGAGCGGTCGCGCATAGCCGCGACGCTTCATGTCCGACCACGCATCGTGGTCGTGGATCACCGGCGTGAAGGCGAAGTTGTAGTCCGGCGGCGGGGAGGAGGTCGACCATTCGAGGGTCCGGCCGCCCCACGGATCGCCGGTGTGGTCACGCAATGCTTCGCGCCGCATGAAGCTCACCACGAGCTGGATGATGAAGGAGAGGATGCCGAGTGCGATCAGACCAGCGCCGAAGGCAGCGATGATGAACCAGATCTGCAGCGACGGGTCGTCGAAATGCTGGACGCGGCGGGTCACGCCCATCAGGCCGAGGACGTAGAGCGGCATGAAGGCGAAGTAGAAGCCCGAGAGCCAGAACCAGAACGACATCTTCCCCCAGAACGGGTCGAGCCGGAAGCCGAAGGCCTTCGGGAACCAGTAGGTGATGCCGGCCAGCATGCCGAACAGAACGCCGCCGATGATGACGTTGTGGAAGTGGGCGATGAGGAACAGGCTGTTGTGCAGCACGAAATCGGCCGGGGGCACGGCGAGCAGAACGCCGGTCATGCCGCCGATGGTGAAGGTCACCATGAAGCCGATGGCCCAGAGCATCGGCTCCTCGAAGCGGATGCGGCCCTTGTACATGGTGAAGAGCCAGTTGAAGAGCTTCGCCCCCGTCGGGATCGAGATGATCATCGTCGTGATGCCGAAGAACGAGTTCACGGAGGCGCCCGAGCCCATCGTGAAGAAGTGGTGCAGCCAGACGAGGTAGGACAGGATCGTGATGACCACGGTGGCGTAGACCATGGATGCGTAGCCGAAGAGCCGCTTGCCGGAGAAGGTCGAGACGATCTCCGAGAAGACGCCGAAGGCCGGCAGGATCAGGATGTAGACCTCCGGGTGACCCCAGATCCAGATGAGGTTCACGTACATCATCGGGTTGCCGCCGAGGTCGTTCGAGAAGAAGTGCGTGCCCACGTAGCGGTCGAGGGAGAGCAGCGCGAGAACGGCCGTGAGGATCGGGAAGGCGGCGACGATGAGGATGTTCGTACAGAGGGCGGTCCAGGTGAAGATTGGCATCTTCATCATCGTCATGCCGGGGGCACGCATCTTCACGATGGTGGCGATGAGGTTGATACCCGACAGCAGGGTGCCGATACCGGCGATCTGGAGACCCCAGATATAATAGTCGACGCCCACGCCCGGGCTGCCGGCAGGGCCGGAGAGCGGGGGATAGGCGAGCCATCCGGTGCGGGCGAACTCGCCGACGAACAGCGAGGCCATGATCGTCGCGGCACCGCTAACGGTCATCCAGAAGCTGAAATTGTTGAGGAACGGGAACGACACGTCGCGGGCGCCGATCTGCAGCGGCACGACGAAGTTCATCAGGCCGGTGACCAGGGGCATCGCCACGAAGAAGATCATGATCACGCCATGGGCGGTGAAGATCTGGTCGTAATGATGCGGCGGCAGATAGCCTTCGTTGGCACCGAACGCCATGGCCTGTTGCGAACGCATGAGGAGCGCATCGGAGAAGCCGCGAAGCAGCATCACCAGGGCGAGCACCACATACATGATGCCGATCTTCTTGTGGTCGACGGAGGTGAACCAGTCGCGCCACAGCGGACCCCACCAGCGCATGTAGGTGATGAGGCCCAGAAGCCCGACGCCACCGATGGCGACGCCGATGAAGGTCACGAGCAGGATCGGCTCGTGATATGGGATGGCTTCGAGAGTCAGGCGCCCGAAGACGAGCTTCTGAAGATCGAGATTGGCAAACATGGGATCGCTTCGTTCCCGGTTGTCGGCGAGGGGACGTACCGATCGACTCGGTACCCGTCTCTCATGGGTTCAATTTAGTGGTGCCGTCGCCGTAACGCGCCTGTCCCGAAGGCCGCGCGTCATCGCGTCGGCCTAGCGGTTCAATTGAGCCGGGGCGGGGTCGCTTTGCTTCGTGTCCGGCCCGGAATGGTCGTGGTGGTCATGCCCCTTGGCGGGGTCGACCTCTTGGGTACGCGGCTTCTTCTCGGAGGCAGGGAACGTCGCACCCTGCGCCTCCTCGCCGCGGACGGCATGACGGTTGTCGTAGCGGAGTCGCTCTTGGTTGGCGTGGCTCTCCTTGCCGGCGCCGCCCTTGGAGTCGATGCTCATCATCTCGCCCATGCACATCTTACCTTCGATGACACACATGTTGAGGATCGCATTGTAGAGGCCTGGCGCGACGGAGGAGTAGTAGCTCACCGGCTCACGCTCGCTCGGCTTTTCCAGTGCGATGAAGGCGTCGCGGGTGAGCTCCTTACCTTCGGCTTTCGCCTTGGCCACCCACTGGTCGAACCCTTCCTGGGTTACGCCGTGGAACTTGAAGTTCATCCGCGAGAAGCCCTCGCCGCTGTAATTGGCCGAGAAGCCTTCATAGACGCCAGCCTTGTTGATGACGGCGTGCAACTTCGTCTCCATGCCGGCCATGGCGTAAATCTGCCCCGCCAGCGCCGGGATGAAGAACGAGTTCATCATGGAGGCCGAGGTGATCTTGAAGTTGATCGGTACATCCACCGGTGCCGCGAGCTCGTTCACCGTGGCGATGCCGAGATCGGGGTAGAAGAACAGCCATTTCCAGTCGAGGGCCACGACCTCCACGGTCAACGGCTTCACATCCGGCGAGAGGGGCCGCGAGGCGTCGATGCGGCTGAGGGGCCGGTAGGGATCGAGCGTATGCGTGCTGATCCAGGTCAGCGCGCCAAGGGCGATGATGATCACGAGCGGGGCGGACCAGATCAGCACCTCGAGCTGCGTCGAGTGGTGCCAGTCCGGATCGTACTCGGCTTCGGTGTTCGACTGACGGTAGCGCCAGGCGAAGAAGAGCGTGAATGCGATCACGGGTAAGATGATCAGCAGCATCAGCCCCGTCGAGGCAACGATCAGGTCACGCTGGCGCGTGGCGATGTCGCCCGCGGGTTGCATGACGACCATGTTGCAGCCCGACAGAAGGGCCACGAGAGGCAGGATAGCGAGAGCGCGCAAGGATCTGGATGACATCCGACCGGCTGCAGTGAGACGTCCGTGGACGGAACGTCGGGAGGAAACATCTGGTTTACGAGAAGCGGCGGTTCGGACCGGACCGCTTACCGCGACACCGGTTCGATACGGGCTTCTCCTGCGCAGTGCAAAGGCGCCCTGGCAAGGGCCTGCGGCTTCAATCAGCCGGGCGTTTAGAGCATAGCTGATTTCTCTGACGAGAGGCAGTAAGAAGGGGAGCATCAATCGCGGACAATATGCCATAGCGATCCGCGAAACGTTCCGTTGCATCGCTTTGCCGCAGTGCAACAAGCCTTCATAATCGGAACACAGGGGCGCGCCAAGTGCGGCGTGTCCTCCCACCCTTCAAGCAGCGAATGTGGCCGTCCATGAGCCAAGATTACGCGTTGCAGACCCCGCCGCATCTGAGCACAGGTGCCCGGGCCGGCGCTACCGAACCCGAAGTCGCCCCCGGCGACATTGCCGTCGGCGTCCTCATCGGCCGGACGTCGGAGTTCTTCGACTTCTTCGTCTTCGGCATCGCCTCGGTATTGATCTTCCCGAAGGTCTTCTTCCCGTTCGTGCCGGCGCTGGATGGGACGCTCTACGCGTTCGCTCTCTTCGCCCTCGCCTTCGTCGCGCGGCCCATCGGTTCGGTGATCTTCATGGAGATCGACCGGCGGCACGGGCGGGGTGTGAAGCTGACCATCGCCCTGTTCCTGCTCGGCGGCTCTACGGTGTCGATCGCCTTTCTGCCGACCTATCACAGCATCGGCATGGCCTCGATCTGGCTGCTCGCTGCCTTCCGGATAGGGCAGGGGCTCGCCCTCGGGGGAGCCTGGGACGGCCTGGCGTCGCTCCTGTCGATCAAGGCCCCCAGCGATCGCAAGGGCTGGTACGCGATGATCCCGCAGCTCGGAGCGCCCATCGGCTTCGGGCTCGCCAGTGCCCTCTTCTCGTTCTTCCTCGCCAATCTGACCATGGACGACTTCCTGGATTGGGGCTGGCGGTATCCGTTCTACGTCGCCTTCGCGGTGAACGTGGTCGCCCTCTTCGCCCGGCTTCGCCTCGTCGCGACGGAGGAGTTCACTCAGCTGCTCGAGACCCGTGAACTCGCCCCGACCCCGGTCTGGGAGATGATTCGCGCACAGGGCCGGACCGTCCTCATCGGCGCTTTCGTGCCGCTGGCGAGTTTCGCGCTGTTCCACCTCGTCAGCATCTTCCCGATCAGCTGGATCACCTTGTTCACGAAACGCTCGGCCGGCGAGTTCCTGCTGGTGCAGTTCGTCGGGTCCATCGTCTTTGCTGGCGCGATCGTGATCTCGGGAATCGTGGCGGATCAGGTGGGCCGGCGCAGACTGGTGGGAATCGCAGCGAGCCTCATCGGCCTGTTCAGCCTCGCCAGCATCCTCGCGCCCCTGCTGTTTGGTGATAGCGAGACCGGTCAGACGATCTACGTCCTCGTCGGCTTCGGTCTGCTCGGCCTCTCCTACGGCCAGACCTCCGGATCGGTGACCGAGAATCTCGGGACGCGCTACCGCTATACCGGCGCTGCGCTTACCTCGGACCTCGCATGGCTGATCGGAGCCGGCTTCGCGCCGCTCGTGGCACTCAGCCTGTCGAGCCGGTTCGGCCTGGCCTGGGTCGGCGTCTATCTCCTGTCCGGCGCGGTCGCGACCCTGAGCGCGCTCGTCATCAACCGGAAGGTCGCTGCTTACTGATTCCTGGGTAAGAGGCTCTATGAAGAAAGGCCCGCATGCCATCATGCGGGCCTTTCTCGTTCCAGCTCGTCGCTTAGCGGATGGCGGCGCAGGCGTCAGTCGACGGACCGAGTGCGAGATCTCCCTGACGCGGATTATTGAGGGCAAAAGCGCCGGCATCCTCACGCGGGAAAAAGCTCGGACCAAGCTCACGCTCAAAGAAGCCATTGCCGACCTGGTAGAAGCAGCGGTCCTTCACGGCGGTCACAGCGAAGCTTCGTCGAAGGACAGGTTGTCCGAGGGGCACGCCACCGCGCAGCCCTCCGCCGCAATAGCCCGAGACATCAACAGGGGCCGGTCCATCGAGCCTGATCGATCTGGAGGTGCCGGGGCGAACCGTCACGGTGGGACTACCCTCCTGGCCCACCACCAGGGTGAATGTGGACCGGTTGGTGACCTGTCGCAGGCACGATGCTTCGGCCGTACCCACGCCAGTCGCTAGAACCGTGAAAGATGCGAGACCTGCGAAAACGAGCGTCGCGTGGATAGGCATAGCGTAGCCTTTCGAGTTTCAGAATTGCGGAAGGGCGGCGGTGCGGATGTGCCGGTCAGGTCAGCGATTGATCCCGCCCGGGCCGCCCGAGGTCCCGCCGGTGCCCGGCAGGGCCCCGGTTCCGGGCGGGCCGCCGATGCCGGTGCCGACGCCCGCGCCGGACGACGTGCCCGTTGCCACGCCCGCACCACCGACAGGAGCCTGGCTGGCACGAGATTTTTCCGTAGATCCGTTGGCTGGTACTGCCGCGCTCGACGGCGCTTGGCTGCGTCCACCCTCCGGTGTCATAGCCTCGCCGCGGCTCGACGGGACGGTACCGATACCGGCCGGCGCTTCGATGATCTGCGCGACGACGGCTCCCGTCGGTGACAGGGCGAGACATAGGCTGAGAACGACGGGTCTGGCGATCATCTAGGCAAAATCCTGAACGGCGGGTGATGTCTGGGGCAGAACTCCGCGCGGTTCAGTTCCGTTCAAAACGGATATGGAAGACGAGCTTGGGCATCCGCATGGCCATGCGGTCACGCGACATGGAGCGCCTTTTCGAGTTCGTCCTTCGACATGGTTGACCGGCCACGAATGTTCGCGGACTTGGCCTTCTGCATCAGCTCCGCCTTCGTCGGGCCGCCGGACGCCCTTCCTTGCTTGGTCCCGGCCTTCCTAGCGGCCGCGGATTTCTCGGCCACATCCTTTGGCTGATTGGAGAACTGCTTGCCGTCCTTGGTGTCCGCGCGCTTCTTTCTCGTGGAGCGGTCATACTCGTCCTTCGACAAGGATGAGCGGGCCTTCTTTGGAAGATAGCGCTCCCCGGTCTTACCGCTGGGCTTGCCGGATTTCGTATCCCATTCCTCGTTCGACCATTGCGTCAGGCTGTTCTCGTCGGATTTCTTGCCCTTGTAGCCGCCTCCGGCCTCCTTATAAGCCTTCGTTGCCGCCTGGGCCTTGCGGGCTGACCATTGCCCAGCCTTGCCTCCCTTGTCGGAAGCGGTCACCTCGGACTTGATCCTGTCCCATAGTTTAGGGTCGGTCTTTTCAGCGCTGGCCGCCATCGTTCGAGCCTATGCTTGTTTCCGTGCGATCAACCTGCACCGAGGGGGCCGGTTCCCGGTGGACGGCGTGTCATCAATCCGTGAGAAAGCAACACGATACAGGCGGCGCAGCCGGAAACGTCGTAAAACCGCGATGTTGACTTGAGAGGCCGCAGCCTCCACCTCGCAAACGCGCATGGCGGCTCCCATCCCAGGCGAGACGAACGGGACTTTTGGAATGAGTGAAAGCGGAGTGGCAAAGCCTACAGTGTTCATCGATGGGGAGGCAGGCACCACCGGCCTTGGCATTCGCGAACGCCTGGAGCGCGAGGGCCGTGTTTCCCTGAAGAGCATCCCGCACGAGAGCCGCAAGGACATAGCGGTCAAACGCGCCCTTCTGGCGGATGTGGATCTCGTCGTTCTCTGCCTGCCCGACGATGCGGCAAAGGAAACGGTGGCCTTGGCCGATGGCATGCCCAATGGCGGACCCCGCATCCTGGATGCGAGCACCGCCCATCGCATCAGCCCGGGCTGGGCTTACGGTTTTGCCGAATTGAATGCCGGTCAGGCACAAGTGATCCGCGAGGCGCGGCGCGTCGCGAATCCCGGCTGCTATCCCACCGGGGCCATCGCTCTCGTGCGGCCACTGGTCGATGCTGGATTGCTGCCGCCCGATACGCCTATCAGCGTCAACGCGGTCAGCGGCTATAGCGGCGGCGGCAAGAACATGATCGAGGCATATGAGGCCGGAGAGGCACCGGCTTTTCAGCTCTATGGTCTCGGCTTTGCTCACAAGCACCTGCCGGAACTGCAGGTCTATGGCGGCCTGACCCGGCGGCCGATCTTCATCCCGTCCGTGGGAAACTTCCGCCAGGGCATGCTGGTGAGTATCCCACTCCACCTCGATACCCTGCCGGGGCATCCGGATGCTGCTGCGCTGCAAGCGGCCCTCGCTGCGCATTATGCCGGAAGCACGATGGTGACCGTGGTTCGGACCAACCCGGACGACAAGCCGGACGCCGAAGCTCTGAACGACAGCGATCACCTCGAATTACGGGTTTATGGTACGCCTGACCATGCTCATGCGTTGCTCGTGGCCCGGCTCGACAATCTCGGCAAAGGCGCATCGGGTGCCGCCGTGCAGAATATCGGCCTCATGCTCGGTCTGGATTGATATCGCGACGCGGATTGGGGAAGAGGTCGAATCACGTCATGTCCCCGGTGCCGGACATGCCCCAATCCGCCCAATCGCTACGTTCCCGCCCCTCGCGATGATGACCTCGCGCGACGACGGCACGTCGCGATTCCAGGGGCCGGGATCACGACCGCCACTGGGTCGTTCAGCACCATCATCGAGGGTCTGCGCGGGGATCAGCCCGTAGCATGCAACCGGTCGCGCACCGGGAAAGCACGATCCTATTATCCAGAAGAGGCACAGCAATGTCTTCCGCCCATCGCGGAAGCCGTCTCCCGATTCGCGCCGAGCTATTCCTGCGAACGCCCAGTCCCCGCCATCTCCGCGCGCTTGAATTGCATCGGTGCCAGCCTATTGGGGCACCGCTAACGCCTGTCGATCGCGTTCCAGCGAGGCTGCCCACCGTCACCTCCAGTCACAGCCCGGCTTTCTGATGCCGAGAGACCAGTGACGACCGAATTATTTTGCAAAATTCGACATCGAAGCTCGCAAGACCGATCGATTTTATTGTTTAAAAAAACGGTTTAAATGCGCAGCCGAGGAACTATTTATCATCGATCAAGTTAAGGGTCGATGCTTGATGACTGTGTGAGAGAGGCGGTTCATTCACTTTTGACAAGAGAAGCGGGATCCACTGGTGATTCTCTGACCGTGGCCGATTGGCCTTTCTCCGTCCTGTGACAAGATGATCGTTTATCCGGTGGTGGAGACGATTTTTGGCGAAAGAGTTACAAACACACCTGCCGCGCCATCTGTCGCCTCAGCTTAAAACATTAGAGGGAGAGCATACATACGACTTTATGAGAGTACACATCATCGCAGACTCCGTGCAATCTGCTGGCATAGACCACGATCATCGCGATTCGAGGGCTGCCAAGCGTTATGTGGCCGACTCGTTTGTAGACCGGCAAGTGTTGGAAGGGGAGCGTTCTGACGGACACTTGAACGGAAGTACCGCCAAAGAGCGAGCGACGATCGCGGCTGGCGACCGCACGGTGCCCGCCCACGGACCGCTGTCAAACATATCCGCAATTGGGATCGACTCGCATGAACGCTAGGCTCGACCGCCTGGGCTTCCGAGGCCGAAAAATCTGCAATGATTGGTTGAGACCGTTTTTACCGATGCCTCGCGCCGGTGGCAAAGTTCTTCATACCGTCCTTCGCTGGACCCCATGTTGAGCGGGCTTCCGTGACGCTCTAATGCGGCAGAACACTCGGTAAATTCTGTTCGCTTCACCCTCCAAACGTATGCGCAACCAAGGATGTGGGGCTCGCAGACGGCGAACACGCGAAATATTTGAACGATTGATCCGTAAACCAGTGGATTTCTTTCAATAACATCTTGCTACACGCGCGAACGGAGCATAGGCTAGCGTACAGTATCAACATAGCGAACCGATGGCGCGAATATCATGAGTGAATCCGACACCGACTCAGCCCGTCTCATCACCTTGGCCGCGGATATCGTCTCCGCGTATGTCAGCAACAATCACGTCCAGAGCGCCGAACTGCCTAAGCTCCTTAGCGATGTGCACGAGGCCATCCGCTCGGTGAGCACGAGCAGCGCACCTGCCGCTGAGACCGGCCCGCCGAAGGCGACACCACAGGAAATCCGCCGCTCCGTGACGCCGGATTACTTGGTCAGCTTCGAGGACGGCAAACAGTACAAGACGCTTCGGCGGCACCTCACACTCCGCGGTCTGACCCCCGAACAGTATCGGGCCAAATGGGGCCTGCAGCCGGACTACCCGATGACGTCGGCTGCCTATTCCGAACAGCGTTCAGAATTGGCTCGCGCCCTTGGTCTCGGTCAGCAGCGCCGCAAGACCGTATCCCCCGTATCCAAGGCTGCGCCCGAGGAGGTCGTGAGCGAGCCGGAGGAGGAAGCCGTCGCCGCCCCGCCCGAAAAGAAGCGCCGTGGCCCCCGCAAGAAGCAGGCGGCCTGATGCCCGTCCGACGGCGCCTGTTTGGGCGACGTCGGATGTATCCAATCGGTGACGAGAAAGCCCACTCCCAGCGCGATGCCGGGAGTGGGCTTTCTCGTGACTGGACAGCTTTGCTGAATATATGAGCGGCTGTGGTGAGAGCTGACGATCGGTCATCGTAAGATGCATGGCAGTTTCATTATCGACTGCTGGTTTGGCCTTGTACCATCAGTCTACTCGCTGAGGCCGGGGAAGGCCGGCGCTGCTGCTGAGAGGTCTGCCGGAAGTTCGGCGATGCGGATTCGGGACCTCTGGCAAGGAGGCCGCGCTGTCGGGTCGTTCGATTTTATCGTCTCGGTCACGGCCTCGGAGGGCACCCGCCGCCTCGGCGAGGTCGATTACGAGTCCCGTCGATGAGTTCCCCCGGCCGAAGACGCACCGTCTGTGTCGGCCTATAGCCTTGCAGGCTCATAGCGGACCTCTTGTCCGACCGTCTCTCACGGGACTTCCGCTGCGCGAGCTTGCCCAGGTAGAGCCGACGATAAGCGGAAGGCCTGCGCGGCATCCTAGCCCGGTCCCGAGGTCGCTGAGGCTGCGGGATCCCAGACCGCCCCCCGCCGAGGCGACCGAACGCACGTCGTCGCTTCCTCCGGCAGGCTCTCGCCGTGTGAAGCCAGGGTTCGCCCGAGGCTAATGACAGGTCGGGAGGGCGGTGCTAGACGGGGCGCGGCACCCCGACTCCGTAGCTCAGCTGGATAGAGCAGCCGCCTTCTAAGCGGCAGGTCGTTGGTTCGAGCCCAACCGGGGTCGCCACCTTCTGTTAAGTGGCATTGAAAGTATTGGCTTATTATTCCTGAAAGTCCAATCCTATCTTATGGTGGTCATCAGGTTGGATCGCGCTGCGAACGAATTTGATGTGGCTCATACCCTTGCCGGCGAGGCGTTTTTGCTCGGCCTTACGGGTGTAGAGCTCGGCCATGTCGCTCGTCCGCCAGCCGAAGATCGCCATCATCTGGTTGACCGTTGCCCCTGATTCGGCGGCCAGCGTTGCCCCCGCCTTTCGCAGTCCATGGGACGAGCAGTGCGGAAGGCCGGCCTCGACGCACCACTCCTTCATCTTGTTGCCGAACCCGTTCGAGGTGAACGGCTTGCCGAACGAGGTGACGAGGAAGGTCTCAGCCCCTAAAGCCGTGCTGCCGATTGCCGCATCTAGCTCCGGCAGGATCGGCACCTGGATCTTCATCGGGTTTTTGTTGCGCCCCTTGTGCTGGGTGTAGGTCAGCCACTTCTCGCCGTTCTCGACGTGGATGTGGGGCGGCCCGAACAGCACCACGTCGGAGCGCCGGCCGCCGCCGTAGAGCAGCAGGCACAGGGCGAGGTACGCCTTGGTGCCGATGGGGTGCTTGTCGATGAACCGGTTCACCTCGGCCTCGGTCCACGTATGGTGCCCGTCGGTTACATTTTGGATGCGCTGTACGGCTTTCGACGGGTCGTGCGATGCGGCCTGGACGTCGGGCTTGTTCGCCCATTTGAACACCGCCCGGATCGCCTTCAGCCGATTATTCGCTCCCTCGGGCGTGTCGGCCTTCCTGTCCCGAAGCAGGCGGATCGCGGCGGACGTCATCCTATGCACAGGAAACTCCGCATAGGTCGCTCGGCCTTTCGGATCGGGCTTCTCGGCGAAGGTAGCCTCCAGCGACGAGCGCCGGCGCTTGCGCGTCATCACGTCGTACCGGGCGAACTCCGATGAGGCGAAGTAGGCGACACAGAGCGCGCGCCACGTCCCCGGCCCAACCTCGTCCATCCTCGCGGGCTCGGCTACCACAACCCCTTCGAGCGCGTCGGCATAGGCCCGCATGAAGTCGGGCGCCCACGGCGTGCCGTGAAGCCGGATCTTCTTCTGGCCCGGCCGGCGCAGATAGATCCGCACCTTGCCGTACCGGTCCACGTCCTCGACGCAGTAGCGCGGCAATTTCTTAGGCATGCCGCCGCCCAGCGTCAGAGGACAAGGTTGCCCCACGGGTCTTTGTCGGATGCTGAGACGGCATCGTCGCCGGGCAGCTCGCGAAAGGCGCGCTCAACCTCGTATCGATCCCAGATCGTCCGCGAGCCGATCCGCTTAGGCTTCGGCATGCGCCCGTCCTTCACCATGACGTCGTAGGTGTTGGGGGAGACGCCCACGAGCCAAGCCGCCTCGGTTCGGGACACGCCGATCGGGGCCACGCCTGGCGGCAGCGGGTAGTCGCGCGTTCCGGTGGAGCTCCTAGCCTTTGCCACGTCTTGCCTCCTCATTGTCGAGAGCGAGAGCGGAGCGGCCGAGGTCCGACAGAGAGAACTGGTCGTATGGGAAATCCCGCGTCCGCTCGACCAGACCATCTCGGACGAGGATCTCAAGTGAGATCATTTTCGGATAGTTCTTGCGCCTCTTAGCCCACGGCCGGCGGGCCTTCTCGCCGACCCATTCCAGAGCTTTTCGCTGCGCTTCCGTCAGCTTCACCTCACTCATGGCCCACTCCCTTCGTCGTGGTCGAAAGGGCAGAGCGGCCAAACTCAATGATGAACCAGCGCTGGTCGTTGGTTGGATGGCGCCTTACGAAGCCCAGGGCAGCCATGGCCTGGCACGGCCGGCGCACACGTTCCGACGTTGCAACCGGGCCGAACAGCCGAGGTGCAAGGTTGCCGGTCAGCCCGCCGCTGTCGCCGAGACGAGCGAGCTCTCTCAGGATCGCGATTTGCGAGATCGTGAGCACGTCACTCCCCATGGCCGGCCTCCTTGACGGATTTCTCGACGAAGGAGCGGGCGGCAGAGGCGGTGGGGAAGTAGGCAAGCTGAGCGTCACGCCGGAACATGTCGGCGACCCATTTCTCTTCTAAGATTGCGCTCGTCCTGACGGAGCCGATAGCCTCCCCATTCTGGACAGCCGTCTCCCCACCAGCTCCGTCATCCCGCCACTCGATGGGGTGGGCGGTCTCAGCGCTCGACATGGGCGGTCTCCGATTGCTGGAGGAGGGCGCGGAGAAGGGCAGCCAGGATTGCGAGGGGGAGAGTGACGGCATCGTAGTAAGACGCAGGCCATTCGCCCAGTTCGACGCAACGGAGAGAGCATCTCCAGTGCCCCCATGGAAGCTGAACGAGGGCTGGCCTCACTGTGTCCGGCAGCACCTTGGCGACCAGCGCGAGCGCGGCGTCTATGGAGGTGGTGTAGGCATGAACACGAGAGCCGGTCGCCCAACTGTCGGCCCGAAGGTTGCAGTTGCAGGCATCGATCTTCGTGTCTTCCTGGCCGGCGGCGACGAGGCGGCGCCCCTCCACGATGGCCTGCCACCACGGATCGTCCGGCAGCAGCGCGCCGTGGATCGCCTCGTCCAACTCCCGGCTTCCAGCCTTCGCCTCCTCCACCAGAGCAAGGAGCGCGCGCAAGGTCTCAGCGGTTGGCATCGGCGGCCTCCTTGGTGAGCGGAAGGGCGGGAGGGGCCGGAAGGGGGCGCCAATGAGTCGGAAGAACCTCCTCGTTCATGTCGCGGCCCATGGCCCACGCGAAGGTCATCCAACGAAGCCCAGTCCCCATGTCGACGAGCATCCCGGCGTAGACGCCTTCGTTGCCGTAGTAGTCGAGATGGGGGACGTAGACTTGGATCGCCTTGTTCCGGGGCGCCGTCTCAATCGGTTCCCACCCCTCCGCCGCGCGCGCCGTGTCTTCTGCTAGCGCGGAGCGGATGGCCTCCACAGCTTCATCAAAGCCGGTCACGAAGGCGCTGGCGACGGCCGGAGAGAGCCCGGTAGCGTCGACCTTGATGTGTTGTTTGAGGATCGCCTGCAGCGCCTCAGCTTCAATCGCCATGGGGATGCTCCGTCACAAGAGCCATGAGGCGGTTGCGCTCTTGAAGCATCTCGGTCGGCACGCCCTTGCCGGCGGACCAAAGCTCGGCAATCTCGGCGGTGATCTTATCGAGAGGCGTACTGAGGCTCGCGTCCCAGACAAGGGATCGGCGAGCACGTTCCCACCGGCGCTTGTCTTCCGCGTCCGCCTCGACCTCTTCGCGCGTGCCTTCGGCTTCATATATGCCGTATCCAGAGATGAAGACCTTAAACGCCATGGGGATGCTCCGGTGTGGTGAGGGCAAAATTCTCGCGGACGCGAGCGCGAAACCGGTCGTCGAACTGGGCGGCCAACTCGTGCGATGCCTCGATGGTTGGTCGCAGGGCTGGGTCGCCGGTTAGGCCAAGCCAGCGCTCCATCTGCGCAATGCGGTTGGCTTGCTCCTCGGCCCTGGCTATCGCCGCATCCCGTTCGGCCCGCAGGGTTTCAATCTGGGCGTTCTTGTCCGCCACCGTCTTCAGTAGAGGTGGGCCTAGCGGGAACTTGGCAAGCGCGGCGGCAATTCCTCGGTCGTAAACCTGCTGGGGCGATTCATAGATCGGACTATCCGGCTCCCAGGTTAGAGGCAGGCCATTAGCGCTGAAGCGAGCAGGGCGGGTGTCGTTTGTGGCCGGGCCTACCTTTGCAATCTCGGCCCGCAGGGTTTCGTTCTCGGTGCGGATGGGGTCGAATCTAGCTCGGCCCGCGAGGTAGCCCTGCTCGAAGGCTTTCGCGTGCATCAGATGGAAATTGGCCTTTAAGGCCGGCCATAGATCCGCATCGGCCTGCAATGCCTCTTTTGCTTCGATGCCGAGCATGTAGCGTTCAGAGCATTCCTCAATCGTAAGCCCGCAGCATGAACAGGCCTCGTCCGTCCGCGCCACGGCCTCCCGCTCTCCCAGGCACGGTGGTGTTGGGGTGGTCATGATGCGGCCTCCGCTTTGGCGAGAGCGGCGCGAGCACGAGCCTCCGCAGCAACGGCCTGCGCCCATGCGTGCTGAACCGACGAAGATTGGATTGCTTCCGGCGTTGTCGTCAGAGCGAGCGCACCTCGCGCTTCCTTCAGCGCGCTGACCAAATCTTCAAAAACGTTGACCGCATGAACAATACGCTCAGCGTTGGCGCGACCCTCATGGTAGAATTCGCCGTTACCATTCAAAAGCTCGCCGCAGATCCACGCCTCATCGGAGAGGATGCAAAGGGTCTTGCGCCGTGGAGAGAGGGCGATCCGCCATGGCGTCGGAGAGTGCTTCGCCATCACGCCTCCTCCCCTGAGCTTTTGGAAGCTGATGTCGGGGCGACGGCGCGCACGGTGACGAAGCGTCCGTCATCCATCTCCGAGACGGGGCGAACCCACGTCACTCCGGTAATGGCGTTGCGGTAGACGCAGACGAAGGCATAGTCGGAAAGCGGCGTGTCTGTCTGAACCTGTGCGTCGCGGGTCACTACCTCGTAGAGGCCCTTCGACTTCACGTGCTGGATGATCTCCAGCTCCTCCCCCTCACCTGTCGGTGTCGAGACGGAGAGGGCGGCGCGGCTAAGGGGTCGGCCGACGACAGTGAGCCACGTGTAGAGGTCCGTGCCAGGGGTGCTGGCCTCGTCGTCCATTTCGAGGAAGGCAACGGCCTCCTCCAACGCCGCCCGCACCGGGTCTCCGGGGGAGTAAATCCGATCTATGAAATAGGCCGCGGCTTCGATCTCATCCGCGTCGACATCGTCAATGCTGATGGAATTCTCAGGCTGAGGGATTTGCTGGGCTTCGCGTACCCAGGCAACGATCTGCATCAGGCTGTCGAAGTAACCGGCCGCAGCCCCATCGCGCTTCGGGTTCGGGTTGGTGAGGGAGGGGGTGGTCATGGGGCGGCTCCGAGTAGGGGCTTGGCGAGGGGGCGGGTTGCCGTGCGTTGCGGCTTCGCTTGCCGCTTCGGAGGTCGTGGGATCTTGTGCTTGCGTTTCGGCTCGGGCGGCTCGGTGCCGTGCTCCTTCGCCAGCATCCGGGCGCGGAACTCCATCTCCTTCGCGGAGAGCCGTCGATGGTGGGCGATTTCGCCAGCGTCGGCGCCGCGCGTGGTCGCCCCGTTGCCAAAGGTCTTGGCGGCGTGAGCTTCCTTCGTCATCCAGACGAGGTGTGCGGGGTCGTGCTGATGCGGGCGGTGTTCGCCGGTCGTTGGGTCGAAGTCGCGCAGTGCCAGCGCCGGAACGTGGTCGAGCTCGAACTTCGGGGTGACCTCGACCGGGACCATTCCGGCCTGGCGCATAAGATCGGCGCAGAGCTTCAGAGCGAGGTCCCGCTGGAGCTTCATGGGGACGGCGCGGCGCTTCTCGGCCTTCATGGCGTCACCTCAAGGGCGTTCATTCCCTTGCGTGAAATGCACCAAGTCGCTTGCCCCTTATCGGAGGTGCCCACCCGGACGATAAGCCCGGCCCTCTCCATCCTCGCCAGACTGTCGAGCTTCTTCGCCATCCACTTTGGGCCGCCGGCGTAGTCGGAAAACGCGAACCGGAAGGCCTCAAAAGTTGAAGAATGCGGCATCGACGCAATCGTCGTGAGGAGCGCGCGCCGTTTGAAGCTGAGCTTCGTCATGCAGCCCTCCGACGCTGCCAGTGGTGGTAGTCGGCTTCGAGGTTCAGCCATTGCCGGCCCGCCTCTGATCCATCCACGATTTCACGACGGGACTGGATGCCGAGGACGCGGCGCAGAGCCTCGGCGTTGAGGTCGGTTTGGCTCGCCTCGCCATCCAACTCCGTGTGAGCGTCGAGGACGAAGCCGCGCTGCGTCTCCAGCAAGTAGGTGTGGAAATCGCGCTCTTGGCACCGCAGGGCGACCTTGCTCGCGAGGCTCAAAGGCTTCTTATCCGCCGTCGCCTGCGCTTTCCGGTCTTGCGCCATCGCAGCGGCGGCGGTGATCCGAGCGAGAGCAATCGGTGAGCCCGGCGCGCCCAACATGGCGAATGCCTCGGGGGCCGCGGTAGGCTCGATATCGAGGACAACACGCATAGTGCCGTCCACGAGCGTGCTCATCTTCACGTAGGAGGCGAGGACGGCGCTCATTGCGCGGCCTCCTTCTGCGGAGACAGGGCCTCAATGCGCTTCATGAGGATCACCTTGAGGGCGTCCACGTCTTCGCGCGAAAGGCCGAAGTCGCGCCGAGCCTGCTTTTCCTCGGCAGAGTTCCACCAGGGGATCAGCGTGGCAGCATCCGAGTGAGCGGCGATCTGGCGCTTGACGCTGGCGACGTACTCGGCGGTAGCCCTGTCTTCCTCTGACGGGGCATCCACGACGTTCGTCTGTTCCTTGTCGTAAAGGGCGAGGCCGAACGGGTTTCCGAAGGTCATCAGGGCGCGCTTGCGGGCGTCCGTCTCGGCTTCCTTAATCGCGCTCTCATGGGCGAGGCCGAGATCCACGTCGATGCCGTGACCGGAGCCGACACCCTCACGCACAACCGGCGATCCATCTGCCTGAACGACGACACGGACGCGGGCGATGTAGGAGACGGCGTGGCCGTCGCGCGGATTGGTCTTGCCGATCTTGCGCGGGGCCTCGGCGACGCAGCGGATATCGACGGTCTCGGAAGACCACTCGCTGAAACCGAAGATGCGGTTGGCCTCGGCAATAGCCCACCAGCCCTCCACGTAGCTGAGCTTGCGGCCAGCCTGCTCGCGGGAGCGGACCTTGCTGCGGTCGAGGCCGGCAGAGAGATAGCCGATCTGAGTGTCGGTGAAGCTCATTTCGCCCTCACGGTCAGGGTCGGAGAGGGATTGCCGAAAGCGGCGCCAGGCACGTCGCGACCGGCATCCAGTGCCTCGCGGATCGCGGTCTTGTCGGCCTCGCGTTTCGTGCGGCAGAGATCGTCCGGAATGGCGGCCTCGTCAGTGATGACGAGCGGAACGCGGCCGGCCGATAGCGAGACGTTGAAATCGGGTGCCGCGAGCTTCGACAGGCCAAGCTCGCCCATCGCCCATTTGGTAGCGTCGCGTAGCTTCTCAGCCTTGGCGTCGATACGCGCCTTGCGCTCCCGCATTTCAGCCTGAAGCTCGGCAAGCGCCTTGCTCTGCGCTTCGTGGTAGCGGGCCGCACGGATGATCCGGCGCATGCGCTCCATCACGTCGCATTCGGCTTCGACCAGCGTGGCGAAGTCAGAGTCGTCCTCGTCGATGCCAGCAGCCTGGATCTCGGAGATAATGGCCTGTCCGATGAGGACATCGTGGGCGAGGGGGGCGCTCATGCCGCCACCGCCGACACGAAGCTGTCCTGATAGGACCACGGCACGTAGACGGGGTGCTCGGGAGCCTCAGACAGGCCGAGGAACGCCAGCGCCGCGTCCAGGGAGGCGAACTCCGTGTAGAAGTGCCGGAGCGGAGCGGGCAGGGCGCCATGATCGGCAACCGCATCTCCGATCAGAATGGCCCAGGCGCTTCCGGCCTCAGAGCCTTCGATAGGGGCCGCGAGCGTGCCGATCTTCGTGTTGCCGTGGAACAGGTGGTAGCACTTGGTGCCGGTGCGGGGCTTGAGAGCGAACGACATTAGGCGCTCCGAAGGTTGGAGAGGACGTCGAACGGAACCTGCCGATGCTCGGCGTTCGGATCGTCCAGGGATGGGGCGGTGAGGCTGTCGAAGCGGGCATGCATCGCAGTGCGCAGGTCTTCGAAGTCCTCCATGTCGAGGTCGGTGTGAGCGTCGAGGAGGATGCCGTTTACCGTCGCCAGCTGCGTCTCGGCCTGGGCGACGAGGGTGTTCGCCACTTCAATCGCGCTGGTGTCGATGCCGTTGAGGTTGAGGCGCGCCATGCCGGCGATCATCTCGTTCCGGCGCATCACGGCTTCGAACCACGTCCGGCCGGCGATGATCTGGCGAGCAACGTTCTGCTCGACCTTCTCCTGAACCGTGACCCGGCGAGAGGCGATGCCGGTGACAGGCGTCTGCCGATACCGCGGAGCCCGGTTGTTGCGGGCGTCCTCACGAAGCGCGGCCTGAATTACCATGTCGCGGTCGGAGAAGTGGGGGTGATCGAAGGTCGGCATGGCTCAGGCCTCCGCTTTGGCGAGAGCGGGCCGAGTGCGGCGCCAGTCGTCCAGCATGGCAGCGAAGACGCCGCGTGCGCCGGGGTCTTGAGAGCAGGCGACGACCATTTGGTACTGACGGATCAGCCCATCAGCGACCGAATTGCTGCTCGCATTGGCACGCAGCCATTCGACTTCCGCGTCGGTGAGATTGAGGCGCTCAGCCATCTCAAGCCCTCCACACGAACGAGGAGGCCTGCCGGTCAGCAGTGCGAGCGCGATGGTGGCGGAGGCTGTCGAGGAGGAAGCCGACAGCGAGGCCGCCGAGCAGGATCAGCAGAAACGCGAAGGGGGCGAGGTTTCCGGAGAAGGTGCCCATGGCTCAGGCTGCCTTCTCGGAAGAGGCAACCGGCACGCACCAGTTGGCGAGTGCTACGCCGACGGTGCCGATCTTGATCTCGTGCTTCGGAGCGAAGCTGCCGAGCAAGCCCTGAATGGCCGCATGCGCCTTGGCGCTGTCGATCTCACCCTTCAGGCGGATACCGTAATCCTCCAGCTTCCCGCCGCTGAAGAACAGCTTGGAAGCCACCCGGCACATGGGGTGCTGGCCTGAGTAGAACTCATCGCCCATCTGAGCCTTCGTCAGATAGGCAGAATGCTCGGCGCCGAAGATGACGGTTGGGCGGTCGAAATCAGGGACCGGGAAGGACGGGACGGGCTTTTCGCTGGACACTTCGATCTCCATCGGCTCGGGGAGCTGATGAAGACAACCTACCGAAATTCCGGTATCGGTGTCAACCGGTATTCCGGTCGTGTTCTACCGTTTCGGTATTTTCCGGTCGGATCGTGCGGTTTCCGGTCCCCCGTACCGCTCGTTCTTTTCCACAGAAACAGAAACGCCTCGCGCGGGGCGAGGCGTTGGCCGTCTAATGATGGACGCTCCGGTTACATCCGAGAGAATTTCGCGGAGACCCTGCCAATAATGTGAACGTTGCCGTCCATATTGAGAATGATCGGTTTGTAATAAGCATTCCGAGAAGTGCAGACGATCTGCGGCGGGTTCGAGTTGCGAACGATCTCCACCTGCTTGATGATTACGCCATCTCCATCCCAGACCGCAAAAATCCCGCCCTGGCGCGGATCGGTGTCTTTCCGGTCTATCACCACGCGGTCCCCCGAGGTCAGAGCCTTGGCGCTTCCGTCGTCCATGGAATCACCGCGCACCGGAAGGATGTCGGCAAACCCATATGTAAGGCCGAGCTCTTTCTCGACGTAGGCAGAAGGCAGGCCCCATGCTGCTACCGGCTCATGCCCAGCGACATCGCCGTTCTGCCAAGCCTGGTCATCCATTCCGCCGCCGTAGGAGGCCCCAGCTCGGATATCGTACTCCGGCAGCGTCTTTCGAGAAGCTGATGAAGGCGAAGCCTGCCGCACCTGTCGCGGCTTTAGGCCTTCCGATGGAACTTCGCCGCCCCGGTCCTGCGTCTCGCCTAGCAACCACTCTGGCGACACACCACAGGCGCGCGCGATCTCGATGAGCTTTCGAGGCCTACCGCCCTTCGTTTCGATGTCAGCCACCCCTTGCTGCGACATGCCCACTCGCTCTGCTAGCTCTGCTTGAGACAGGCCAACACGTTCACGGGCTGATTTCAATCGGTTGCCGAGGTGTTCCATAACGCCTGCTACCGACACACTAACCGACCGTCCCAACCGGAATAGCGGTTGAATGTACCGTTTTTCCGGTATATACGGTCGGTATGAGTCCCGCCCATGAAGCCCTCGCTCGCGCTACTGAAATCAAAAAGGGCCAACTTCGCCTAGCGAATGCCATTGGCACGACGCAGTCGAACGTCTGGACCTGGCTAAACAAGAGCAAGCGCGGCGCACCCGCAGAGTGGGTCGCCAAGATCGAGCAAGCCACCGGCGTTCCCCGGCATGAGCTGCGCCCTGATCTCTTCTCGCCAGCAATCATCTCCGCTGACAGCGCAGACCACCATGGAAAGGCTCTCTGATGGCGGTGTACTTCATTCGGCAAGGCGTCACCGGCCCCGTCAAGATCGGGATTGCCAATGACGTTGTTAAGCGCCTTCGGCAATTGCAGACCAACCAGTCTGTCGCACTGCGCATCATCAGGATTGTCAAAGGAGGTCGCGATGAGGAAAGCGCCCTTCATCAGAGATTTGCCGCCCGCCGTCTGACGGGAGAGTGGTTTACGTTCTCTGATGAGATGACATCCGAAAACTTCGGCTACGAAGACCTGCCTATCCCTCTCATCAAGCGCAACTCTGGGCGAAATTTTCCTGATAATGCTTGGGGGCGTGAACGTTGCCTTCACCAAGAGATCCTTGCGGTTATCGGAGGCCCCGAGGCTCTCGCACGGAGAATGCGTCTGCCAACTTGGGTCGTAGCGCCCAATATGATCAGCGCTCAGTATTGGTCGGCAGCCTCCCTTCTTCTGAACGACGCAGGGCGTCACGATATTACACTTAAGACAATCAACGAAGCGCGTGCCGCCACAGATGCACAGTTCGAGGAAGTTGATCGTCACAACCAAGCTATCCAAGACGAAGAGAATAAGCGGACCCTTCTCCAGATAGAAGCGGAGTGGGTGCGCGAGAATGGTGCCGCTGCGGCATGGTGGACGCTTTCTGAGCCAGAGGAAGAAGATCGTCCCGCCGTAAAGAAGGGGCCGGCGGCATGACGACCGAAGGCGCTCTCTGCCTCGTCGTGGCGGCCATCTGTGCCGCCTGGGTCGCCTTCGTGGTGATCCGCGGCCCCGGCCCTGACCTCACCCCGATCTCCGCTCCTCTCAAATGGAATACGATCCGATGAGCGTTCTCACCGTTCCGCGCATCCGCGCGTCCGAGGCCCATGACGGGCGTTGCTCCTCCCTCGGCTTGGCCGATCAGATGGGTTCGCTCGATCTGGTCGGCCCTTTCGAGAGCCGGCTGCCCCTCATCGACAGTCCCATCCCCTACGTGCTCGCCCCGTGGATTGCAGCGATGCTCGTCGCTTGGCTTCTGGGAGCTTGAGCGATGGCTGGTGGATGCATTGAAGAGCGCACGTCGCAGGTCGTCAGAGGGCACACTCTTTATCGCCCTAAGAAACGGCGCAATAACTATTGGACGAAGCGTGCGGATGAGATGGTGGCGCTCTATCAGTGCGGGTTTTCGCTGCAAGAGATCGCTGCCCAGATGGGCACCTACAAAGCGCTCATTTGCATCACTCTTCAGGGGCACCCTGATTATAGGCCGCGTGTAGGTGGTCGGCCGCCAAATGCTCCTCGGGAATTTGAGGTGCCGGGTTGGGTCAGCGATCAATGGCACCCTCGGTACTGTCTCATCGCTCAGCGCCATGGTGAGCACGTTGCGGCGTCCTGCATCCGCGTTGCCAAGCGGCTCGGGGTCTCAGCATGACCCCGTGCGCTCAGATCCATTTCGAGTTGTTTCGGCTTCCGCGGCTTGCCGGCCTTCGGACGCTCTTTGACGGACGGTCGGTTGCACACCTTGCCGGGTGTGTAGCGTCGTCCGCTCTGTCTGACTGCTTCCAGGTGTTCCAGGTACGTCTCGTCAGCTGCGATCTCCTCAAAGATCAGCCGGCCAACCTTCAGATCTCCTCCGTTCCGCATAACCAACCCTCCGTGGCCGAGACGATGTCTCCCACGGAGCTGGTCACGCTGTGCGCAACCACCATTCACAAATCACGCAACCAAAGGGCAGGGTGATGACGACTGTCACCATCGCAAGCACCTATGCGCGCCGTCTCGTTGAGAGCGAGGCGCGCGTTACGGGGCAGCCAATCAAGGAAGTCGCCAAGCATGTCGCCGCTCGGCTGCGGCAGCCCCATGGGTCGATCTGGGGGCTCTTGTTCAGGTCGCCAAAGACGGTGAGCGCCGAATTGCTGGTGGTGCTTCAGGAAGCCGTTGAGAAGCAAGTCCGGCTGGAGATCCAAGCCCTTGAGAACGAGCTTCTGGCAGTCCGTTTGGGCGCTCTTCGCCGCGATGTTGGAGCGTTGGAAGAGATCGAAGCGGGCATCGCGGGACTGAAGTCCCGCCTTCGCAACGAAGATCGGGGGGCAGCATGATCCTCTCCGATTACATGATCCGCGAGCGCGGCGTTCTTGTTGATGGCGAACGCCGTCACATCGTCGAGCCGTTCGTCGAGCGCAGTGTTCACGAGACCGGTCTCAGCTTCGGCTTGAGCCATGGCGGGTACGACGTGCGCATCAAGCAGGATCTCACCCTCCACCAGGGCGAATTCAGCCTTGCCTCCACGGTGGAGCACTTCGCGATCCCCGAAGATGTGATGGCCTTCGTCCTCGACAAGAGCACGATGGCTCGCCAAGGCGTGAGTTGCTTTAATACCTGCCTAGAGCCGGGATGGACCGGTTTCTTGACGCTGGAAATCGTCTGCCACGCGTCTGGCCCGGTCGTCATCAAAGCCGGCCAGCCGATCGCACAAATCGTCTTCCACCAGATGGTTGCGCCGCCAGAGCGCACCTACGCAGGCAGCAAGTACGACAATCAAGCCGATGAGCCGGTCGCTGCCATTCTAGAGGCAGTGCGACCATGATCTGCTTTACCGTCGCCATTCCGCCTTCAACGAACAACCTGTTCTTCAGCGTGTCCGGCAAGGGCCGTCGGAAGACGGATGCCTACAAAGCATGGATCAAGGAAGCGTCCATAGTCGCCAAGCTGGCGATCCGGGCGAAGCGGATTGACGGTCCCTACGCGCTCAACATCCAGATCGGGAAGCCGGACAACCGGCGTCGTGACCTAGGGAACCTCGAGAAGGCCCTTTCGGATCTTTTGGTCAGCGTCGGTGCTGTGTCGGACGACAGCGCCTGCCAGCGGATCGAGATGGAATGGTCGCCGAACGTGGACGGCGCCTTCGTACGCGTCATGGAGACGAAGGCCGTCCCGACGCGCAAGACCGCCATCGCATCTGCCGAGGTGTCGGCATGAAGCAGGTCGCGCTCACCCCCTTCGAAAATCTGACGCACCGTCAGCGCGCCGAGATCGCTGATCTGTGGTGGGAGCGCAACGACACCGCTGAGATCGGTGCGCGCCTCAACATCTCAGAAGCCAACGTCGCTCGCGTTCTGGCCCGGCAGCAACTCTGTAGGCGTGACCTCCTCGTGCAAGCGAGGCGCGCATGACCGGCTGCGACTTCCACGGCTTGGGACCATTCGCCGACAACCTCACCAATGCCATGCGCGGCAAGCTCGCCCTGCGTCTGACAAAGGCGTGTGCGGCCGCTCCCGAGGCTCGCCCCGCTGCCATCGCTCTTGGCCGGGTCGCAGAACCTGCGCGCCGCGCCGAAGCCCTCGCTCTCCTGAACGCTATGCCGTCGTTGCCGCGACGCTTTGTGATCAGTCGCTACGCCGCCCTCTCCAAGCTATCGAAGGAGTAACCGCATGAACGTGGTCGACTTCACGCGTCACCAAGAGGACCGCGCTGCTGCGGCTTGGGATAGCTATGTGCGAGCCCGTGACGCCGCTGAGCACAGCCGCAACCTCTCTGACGGGATCGCCGCTGGCAAGGCTTGGCGCACCTTCCTGACGCTGTTCCAGACCCCTGAGCAGACCGCGGCACACGAGGCCGTTGATCACTCGCTGGCGCAGCGTCGCCGCGGATGAGTGGGTACGCGCATCCTGGCGCAGAGGCGCCCCCGAACGCTATCGAGGCCGAGCAGGGCCTGATTGGTGCTGTGCTTCACAACCCGGATATCCTCGACCGTGTGCGCGAGTACGTGCGCGCGGAGGATTTCGCCGAGGACGTGAACCGCCACATCTTCGAGACGATGTGCCAGCGCCGCGATGTCGGCGAGACCATCGACTTCAAGCTTATGAAGGCCGTCCTCGGCAATGCCGATCTCGGTGGCGCGACGGTGGGCCAGTATCTCGGCCGCCTCGTTGCAGAGGCCACCACCGTGAGCGGTGCGCCTGGCTATGCCCGCCTCATTGCCCAGGCTGCACAGATGCGACGGGTGCTGGAGACCTGTCAGGCCGGCACCGCCGCCATGATGGCCGGCGCGGTCGCGAGCCCCGCCGATTACGCCGCGCAGATGATTGAGGATCTGGACGAGGTGGCGACGTCAGCCCTGTCCTCTGGGCTGCGCCGTACCTCCATCGGCCAAAGCGTCCAGAGCGTCATTACCCGCGTGGACAACGCTAGGGCAGGGCGGGTCATCACGGGTGCCCCCTACGGCCTTCCCAGCCTCGACCGCGCCACCCTCGGTATGCGCGAGAACCAGCTTATCATTCTCGCCGGCCGGCCCGGCATGGGAAAGACGGCGACTGCCATTCACATCGGTATGTCCAGCGCCCGCATTGCAGGCGCCGTTGGTTTCGTCAGCTTGGAGATGGGCGCTGACGAGCTGGCCGAGCGCGTCCTCGCCTCGGCAGCCTACAATCCCCGCGAATTCGACGAGATCAGCTATCGGTCCATCGCGGAGGCGCGTGGCCTCTCTCGGGTAGCCATGGAGCGCCTGCGCCGCGCCGCCGATGAGTGCGCCGACATTCCGCTCTGGATTGAGCAGCAGCCTGGCCTGACCATCTCTCAGATCAGCGCACGCGCCCGTCAGATGAAGATGCGGGCCGAGCGGATGGGAATGCCCTTCGCCGCCCTGGTGGTGGATCACATCGGCCTCATCCGCCCATCCAAGCGCTACGCCGGCAACCGGGTCCAAGAGATCACCGAGATTTCCGCAGCCCTCAAGGGGCTGGCGAAGGAACTTGGCTCGCCTGTGGTGGCCCTCTCGCAACTCAACCGAAGCGTCGAGAGCCGGGAGGATAAGCGCCCAGTCCTGTCCGACCTCCGCGACAGCGGCTCCATCGAGCAGGACGCTGACGTGGTGATCGGCCTCTTCCGGGAGGCCTACTACCTGGAGCGGAAAGTCGAGCGGACGGACGAGGAGACAGACCGTCTCTGCCACCGTCGCAACGTCCTCGAAATCGAGATCCTGAAGCAGCGATCCGGCCCCACGGTTCGCATCGACTGCTTTTGCGACATCGCCTGCAACGTCCTCGCGGAGATGGCCCAATGAGCGCATTCCCAAGCCTGCCGCTGTTCACGGACGCCTACATCGCGGACACGGCTCACCTGACCAATGAGGAGCATGGCGCCTACCTTCGCCTCCTCATGTTCGCTTGGCGCTCGCCGGACTGCCGCCTGCCCGATGACGATGCTCGCATCACTCGGATGCTTGGTCTGACGGCCAAGCGCTGGTCATCCCTGAAGCCCGCCGTAATGGCGTTCTGGTCTCTCGACGATGGGTTCTGGACGCAGAAAAGGCTCACTCGCGAGCACGAATTCGTCACGGAAAAAGTCGAGAAGAAACGCGCCGCCGGCAAGCAAGGTGGGCGACCTAAGTCATTGGAAAATAACGATCTGGGCAAAGCATCAGGTTATGAAAACGGAAAGCAGAACGAAAGCGAACGGAAAGCACCTACACCTACACCTATTAATACCCCTATAGTCCCCAAGGGGACGGACGCTGGCTTCGCCAATTTCAGAGCCGCATTCCCGAAAAAGAAAAGCTCATTCCCAACCGAGACAGCTCGGAAGCGCTACGACGCAGCGATCAAGAATGGCGCGTCCGAAGCCGACCTTGAGCGATCTGCGCGCAACTATGCCGCCGAGCAGGCCGACCTCGGCAACATCGGCACGCAGTATGTGAAATCAGCGGATGCCTTCCTCTTCTCTGGAAAATGGAAGGACTACCTCGGCGGCCAATCTCAGCCGGTAGCCGTATCCTCCGAGGATTACCTCGCCCGGCTCTCAGACGACCGCTGGAGAGACGCCCTCCGCCAGTGGAAGAAGACCGGCGGCCAGTGGGATCTCTCCCGCCATTCCAGCCCACCGGACAGCCCGAAAACCAAAGTCCCGCAACGCTTCCTGACGGAGTTCGGCATCGCGCCGAGGGACTTTCACGGCGTCCACAACCTGCTTTCAGTGAGGGCAGCATGACCCGCCTCCTCCTCACCTCCAAGGGCGAGAAGACCGTCTGCGCAGACCGGGACGACCGGGGCGGGGTGCTGCTGACCGGACGGGATGAGCAGCAGGTGGAGCTGACGCGGGGAATGATCCTGCGCCTGGCGTTGGTCGCCTTGGTCCCGATGTGGGTCGTGGCGCTATTCACGAACGAGGTGGCGGCATGACGCTTCGCTACGGCTCCGTCTGCTCCGGCATCGAGGCCGCCACCGTCGCGTGGCACCCGCTCGGTTGGCAGCCGCAATTCTTCTCTGAGATCGACGCCGCGCCGCGCGCGGTCCTGTCCCACCATTACCCGGGTGTGCCGCTCCATGGCGACTTCACGACGATCCAAGACGGCCAGTACGGTACAATCGACCTTCTCGTGGGCGGAACCCCCTGTCAGTCCTTCTCGGTCGCCGGGCTCCGAGGCGGCTTGGCAGACGACCGTGGCAACTTGGCCCTCCAGTATCTTAGGCTGGCTCAGCGCCTGCGCCCCAGATGGTTGGTCTGGGAGAACGTCCCCGGCGTCCTGTCATCGAACGGAGGACGGGACTTTGGTGCCATTCTCGGGGGCATGGGCGAACTCGGGTATGGCGTCGCCTACCGAGTGCTTGACGCTCAGTACGTCCGAGTGGACGGATTTGGACGGGCTGTCCCTCAACGACGCCGGCGTGTGTTCGTTGTCGGATATCTTGGAGATTGGCGCCGTGCCGCAGCGGTACTTTTTGAGCGCGCGAGCTTGCGCGGGGATCTTGCGCCGCGCCGTATTGCGGGGGCGGGAATTACCGCCAGCGCTGCTTTCAGCATTGCAATGCGTGGCCGAGACGGCGGTGCCGCCTGCGAACTAGGCGACGAGGTTGGGCATACCCTTCGTGCTTCAACCGGTGGGGGCGACAAGCCTCACGCTCTCATAGAACTCGGCGTTTCGCACAGTCTGCGTGCCGAGGGCTTTGATGCCAGCGAGGACGGTACAGGCCGAGGTACGCCCATCGTACCTATTGCCTTTGACACGACCCAGATTACGAGCGCTGCGAACCGCTCCAATCCGCAGGCTGGTGATCCGTGCCATCCTCTTGCGTCTGGCGCACATGCGCCAGCAGTCGCTTTCACGGTGTCCGCTCTGAACAGCGGTTGGGCGCCACGTAACGTTGATGCCTCTCCCGACCTTGCCAACACCCTCGACACCACGCGGTTTCCCGGCGTCCAACAAGGCTGGGCCGTCCGGCGATTAACCCCAGGCGAGTGTGAGGCCCTGCAAGGATTTCCTCGCGACTACACGCTCGTCCCGACCACGCGCGGGATGATGGCCGACGGCCCTCGCTACAAGGCTCTGGGCAATTCCATGGCCGTCAACGCGATGCGCTGGATCGGCCGACGCATCGAAGCCGTCGAGGCCATGTCCGTTCCCGTCCTCATGGCAGCGGAGTGATCCATGACCTCTCCCCGTCAGTCCCCGACCGCAGAGAGGGACGCGCGATGAACGTAGCTCTGATCATTTTCGCGATGTTGGTTCTCTCCGTGACGGACAAGATCGCTCTCAAGGCGCTTGGCCAGCCGAGCAGCAGCTACGTCGTCTTTTTGGCGATGCTTGTAGCCTACGCGGTTGGCTGGGCCGTCTCTGAATTCTCCCGAAATAGGAGCGAGTGATGGGCGACCGGAAGCTATCTGATCTGTCTGCCCCAGAGTTCTCCGCCCTAATCGACGCTCGCCGTCAGAGGCGCATGGGCTCCATCGACGACCTATCCCCGGCCATGCGGAAGCTAGTGAACGAGTACGGCTTCTACGTCGTCCGAACGCTTCTCGATCTGGGCATCAAGGAGCCCAGGCATGTCTCTCACATCGTTGAGACGATCCTGGACGAGTTCAGCCCAACGCGCGGCTCGAAGTCCACGCAGGGTGTGCGGACGCAACTCACCAGAGACGATTTGGCGGAGCCCGCCTGATGCCTCCCCTCACCGACAAAGCCGCCAGCTTCGCCAGAACCGAAACAGAGGAGGGGACCGTGGGAGAGCTAAGCGAAGAAGCACGGAGCCTATGCGCCCGATGGTTCGGCATGAGTCCGCGCGATGTCGTGACCTCGCACAAGCCTCACAAAACGATGCGGAGTGTTCAGGACGCTGTCGACGAGCTGGTCGTGGCCGGCATCATCGTTCGTGAGCCGTACAACGACTTCGGATCGATCCAGCTGAAAGGTTCGCAGCGGGCATTCGAGATCGGCAGTGCGCGGCGGATCGAGGTCTTGGCCTCGTTTCTAACCCCTCCCTCCGCCTAACCCTCACCCCGACACCCGGAGACGCCCGATGGCTTTCGCCAAGTCACCCGAACAAGTCGAACGCTTCCGGAGCCTCGCAGCGCCCCGTCGCGAGGCAAGCGGGCAACCCCAGCGCCCAACCACCCGCAAGGGCCGTAGCGAGGCCAGGAAGGCCAAGGAAGACATGACCGAGACCGAAGCCCTATCTGTGGCTCTCAACCAGCCTCACAGGCGCTCTGTGAAGTCGCCTCGACTGAACCAAACGCTTGGCGCCCGTGATCCGAAAGCCGGCTTCCCGATCGGCCGGCTCTACCTCGCCGGCACGATCACCATTGATCAGCTTAACGCGAGTGAGAAGTACATTGAGCTCTATCAGCGCTATGCTCATCAGGTGGTCGGCGTCGCGCCGAAGTTCCCATGCCAAGCCATCAGCGACGCGCCCGGTGGAAAGGCGACCTCGCGCGACATGACCTTCGAGGAGGCCGACAAGATCAAGGCGCAGTGGCACGAGGCGCAGACTGCGCTCGCCGACACTGGCGAATGGGCCGCGTGTGCTGGTGCTCTCGTTGCCATTGGCGTCATGCTGAAAGACCCGCGGAACGACGCGGAATTGGGGGCGCTTCGCATTGGCCTAAACGCCCTCCACCGTTGCTGGAAGTAGGCGGTTGACACGGCGTTCAAACCATGATGTGGTGACGTTCATACGGGTGAGAATTGCGACCGCAGGGTTGCCGCCCCGGAGATTATCGGAAGCTGCCATGTCCGAGGCCATCATCATCCGAACGAGCACACGCTAGGCTTAAGCCGGCGTAGCTCAGTGGCAGAGCAGCATCCTTGTAAGCTGAAGGTCGGGGGTTCGATTCCACCCCGCCGGCACCATTTCCACCCTTCTCCCCAGCCCCAAGGCCGAGGGAGATGGAAGAGTTCAAGGCAAGGTGCCCGCCGTTGGTTGAAACCGGGGTGGCGGGTTGAATGGGGCCATGTGCCAAGCCTGTCTTGAAGCAGTTCGATGCGGCGACACGGTGATAATCTGCCGGCCGTAGGACGAGGCCCCGGCTTCGGTTCACATTGCGGGGTTCATGGCAGGCCCCGCCCGCATCGCCCCGCCCATCCCCCAATTCGCCGCTGAACGGCAACGAGGTCCGCGTTCTCGCGGATAGGCGGCCAAGGCCGTCGCTTCCACACGACAGGACATCAGGCATGAACATCGGCAAGGTTTGCTACCAAGTCCGACCGGTAGAGCGGCACATCATCACCCGCTACGTCGAAGACACTGAGGGTCGCCCATGCGGCTCCGAGGTGAAGGGCGAGTTCGACAACGCCAAACTGGCGCGTGAGATCGCACGCGCGCTGGCGAAGGATGAGGCTGGCCGCCTCGGCTTCCCACCCGGCGACGAGCGCATGCAGTATCCTGAGCGCGAGAGCGTTGCGGCTTAGACATCAGTTCGGGCGGCTGGAGTTCACTCTTGCCGCCCCAATTCGCCGCTGAGGCGGGAGAGAGACGAAGGGGCAGCTTAAGCCGCTTGGCGGACTGTCGGATCAACCTCTCTGCCAAGAGCGGTCATTGCGATGTCGATCTGGTCGATCCTTGATGCGTGATCTAGGCGGAACAGCCGGTCGACCGACTCCCTATTCCACTGAAGCCGTCGCATCAGGTCCGCTCGCGTCATGCCGGCGGCCAGCAACTCGCGATAGAGTACCACCTTCAGCTTGGTCTGAAGCGACAGCCGAATGGCTCCGGCGTCGTCCTCGAAAGGCGGTATCGCTTCGCCGCTCGCAATCCGCCCACCCAGCGCCTCTTCAATCGCGTCGGCGGCATGAATGCGTGCCTCGAACTCATCATCTCCGAAGGTCGTAACCTCCGGCAGGGCAGGGCAGGTAACGAGGAAGGAGCCGTTGTCATCCGGCTCCAGTTCGATGCGGTATCCGATCATCACTTGAGATCCAGTTGCTTGAGAATACGGTTCACGAGCGCCGTGCCGAGTTCCTTCCGGCTGCCATGCATCGGCAACTGAGAGACCTTGTCGCCCCTCCGTACCGTAAGGTGGCCTGAGCCGCCCTTGTGGTTCTCGAAGGTGCAGCCTTTAGAGGCCAGGAGCTTGCGGAGTTCGTTCGCGTTCATGAAGGCTAACATACTCCACACTTCTGTGGAAGTCAACAGATGTGTTGAGTTTATATGTCCCGTCTCACCACCCTGAAGCCTCGTCTAGGAACCCTAGACACTCGCACAGCGATCCCGGCACCCAAGGCAGCAGACGCTGAGCTACTGACACCTGAGCACGCAGCCTGGCGCCAAGAGGTGCTGAAGCGCGCAGGGTGGAAGTGCCAATGGCCCGGATGTACGGCCCACGGCAGGCGAGGTGGCGTCCGGCTCTATGCCGACCACATCGTCGAGAGACGTGATGGCGGCGACCCGCTGGACCCACGCAATGGGCAGGCGCTCTGCCCTCCTCACCATGGGCGCAAGACGGCCGCTGAGCGGGCGCGGCGCATGGGATTGATGCCGACCTAGCCCAACGGGGCTGACGGGCATCCTGGGCCATCCTAGGCGCCTGATGTGGCATCTGCCGAAGGGTAGGGGGCGGTCGAAAGTCTACGGTCTAAGGGCCGGCTACCGCATGGGATCGCATTCGCAGATTAAATCCTCCCGGTCCTTTCGAAATCAAACGGGCGGAATTCATACGGCATGACGAAATCAACTGGCCTCGGACGGGGCGGAAAGCGCTCTGGCGCTGGCCGCAAGCCGAAACACGCGATTACGGTCAAGCAGGCAGAGCGTCAGGTCGAGGACGCCGCTCAGATCATCGTGAAGGCGCGTCAGGAACCGGCATCGAGCATGACAGCCGCGGATCTCGTCGCCAAAGCCTACGCGACGTTGCAAGACGTCATGGACAACTCACCATTCCCCGCGCCTCGGGTGACCGCAGCGCGCGCGATCCTCGATATCGCCAGGGACGAGAAGGCTGAGAAGGCCGGCACTGGCGGGAAGAAGGCCGAACGACAGGCTGCGGCTGAGAAGGTGGGCGGCAAGTTCTCTGCCCCTTCCGCGCCGAGGCTCATCGTCGATAACAGATGAAAGATTGGACCACAGCTTGCCCTGACTGGGCCGAGCGCATCGTGGCAGGCCGGTCGCTGATTACGTCGCCACCGCTCTTCCCAAGCGAGGCGGATGCGGCTCTGGAGGTGTTCAAGTCGCTGATCGTGGTCGATGTGGCCGGGTCGCCGACATTCGGTGAAACCTGCGAGGACTGGGTTTTCGACTTCGTGGCGGCGATCTTCGGCGCCTACGATGCGGAGAAGGGCAAACGCCTCATCCGGGAGTTCTTCCTCCTCATCTCGAAGAAGAACGGCAAGTCGACGGTCTCGGCCGGCATCATGCTCACGGCGCTGCTTCGCAACTGGCGCCTGTCGAACGAGCTTCTGATCCTGGCACCGACGATTGAGGCCGCGCAGAACAGTTTCAAGCCAGCTGCCGACATGGTTCGGGCCGACCCCGAACTCGACAGCATGATGCACATCCAGGATCACATCCGGACGATCACGCACCGGGTGACAAAGGCCACGTTGAAGGTCGTCGCGGCCGATAGCGCGACAGTGGTGGGCAAGAAGGCAGCGTTCGTCCTGATCGACGAGCTATGGGAGTTTGGGAGCAAGCCGCGGGCTGATGCGATGCTGCGCGAAGCCACCGGCGGCCTGGTCTCCCGGCCCGAAGGGTTCGTGATCTCCATCTCGACGCAGAGCGATGCTCCGCCTGCCGGGGTGTTCAAGGACAAGCTGGACTATTTTCGCGACGTTCGCGACGGCAAGATCCCCGATCGCAAGAGCCTCGCAGTCATCTACGAATTTCCGAAGGCGATGGTGGAAGCGAAGGCCTACCTGGAGCCGGACAACTTCTACATCACCAACCCGAACATGGGACGATCTGTCAGCCGGGAATGGCTGGAAGACGAGCTCGTCAAGGAATTGGCGAAGGGCGAAGAGACTCGCCGGACCTTCCTCGCCAAGCATCTCAACGTCCAGATCGGGATGGACCTCCGCGCTAACCGCTGGTCAGGGGCCGACTACTGGAACGATCGGGCGGATGCGGCACTCACCCTCGACGAGGTGTTGAGCCGATCCGAGGTCGTCTGCATCGGCATCGATGGCGGCGGCCTGGACGATTTGTTCGGCCTCACGGTTATCGGCAGGGAGAGGGGGTCTCGCGACTGGCTCGCATGGACCCATGCTTGGTGCCACAAGGGCGTTCTGGAGCGCCGCAAGTCGATTGCCTCCAAGCTCCGCGACTTCGAGCGGGCCGGCGAACTGACTATCGTCGATGATGAGCTCGGCGACATCTCCGCCATCGTGGAGATCGTTTCGGACGTGAAGGAACGCGGGCTTCTCGCCTGTGTCGGCGTCGACCCGGCAGGCCTCGGCGAGTTCATCGAAGCCATGGCCGAGATCGGGGTGACGCAGGAAGCAAAGCTCCTCGTCGGTGTCCCGCAGGGATATGGCATGATGAACGCCATCAAGACCGCCGAGCGGAAGCTCGCAAACGGGACGCTGCGCCACTCCGGATCGACCCTCATGGCCTGGGCCGTGGGCAATCTGAAAATCGAACCGACCGCGACCGCCATCCGGGCGACGAAGCAGAATGCCGGCGACGCGAAGATCGACCCGGTGATGTCACTGTTCGACGCAGTGGTCCCGATGTCACTCAACCCCGCCGCGCCTGCCAACGCCAACCTCGGCGGCTTCCTCGCGGCGCCGATCTTCGCCTGAAGGACTGCGCATGGGCCTACTCCGCAAGGCGGCGCTGACGGTCGCCCGCGGGTTGGGCCTCACCGACCAGCGTCTGATCTCATATTTTGGCGGCGAGGAAAGCCACTCGGGCGAGCGCGTCACCGTCGACAGCTCCCTCACCCTGGACGCAGTCTGGGCGTGCACTCGCCTGATGTCGCAGACGATCGCGACGTTGCCGTTGCCGCTTTACGAGCGCGACGCGCAGGGCCGGAACAATGTCGCCAGCGGGCACCCACTCTACCGAGTGCTCCACGACAAGCCCAACGCCGAGATGACGGCGGTCGAGTTCTGGCAGGCCCTGTTCGCCTGCAAGCTGCTTTGGGGGAACGCCTACGCCGAGATCGTCCGCGGTGCGAACGAGCGGGTGGTGGCGCTGCTTCCGATGCGGCCGGACCGCGTTCAAGTCACACGGGAAGTCGATGGGTCGCTGACCTACCGATACGCTTTCCAGGGCCTCACGCAGACATTCACCGAGGATCAGGTTCTCCATCTCAAGGGCTTCTCGCTCGACGGGCAAATCGGCATGTCGGCAATCGCCGCCGGTCGGCACAGCCTGGGCAGCGCTATGGGCGCCGAGCGGTCGGCGGGGCGGATCTTCAAGAACGGGATGCGTCCCTCGGGCTTTCTGAAGGCGCCCATGTTTCTCACGCCAGAACAGCGTGAGGATGCAAAGGCGCTCATCGCTGGATGGAAGGGCGCCGACAACACCGGCTCCACGCCCCTGCTTGAGGGCGGCTTCGATTTCCAGTCCCTCACTATCCCGCCAGAGGATGCACAGCTTCTCGAGACCCGCGGCTTCAACGTCGAGGTGATCTGCCGGTGGTTCGGCGTCCTGCCGGTCATGATCGGGCACATGGACAAGGCCACCGCCTGGGGCACCGGCCTCGAGCAGATGAACCTCTGGTTCCTGACCTACACCCTGCGATCTCACCTGAAGGCAACCGAACAGGCGATCTGGTCGAAGTGTCTGACGGCAGCCGAGCAGCTTCGCTACTTCCCAGAGTTCAACGTCGAAGGCCTGCTCCGCGCCGACAGCAAAGGGCGCGCCGAGCTCTACAGCGCCGAGGTTACCCATGGCCTCAGCACCCCGAACGAGATCCGGTCCCGCGAGAACAAGCCCCCGCTTCCTGGCGGCGACAGCCTCTTCATGCAGTCGGCGATGTTACCGATCGAGAAACTTGGCCAGGCTGCGCCGGCCACCCCAGAGTCGGCCCCACAGATTGAACGGAACAGGGCCAGCGGAGGTGCGCTCGACGAAGCCCCTTTTGGGTTCATGGCTCTGGCCGCCCTGGCCAGGATGGCGGAGGGGCTGGCCCTTAAGGCTTTTGATGGCGGTCAACTGCGAGATGCTCGCGGGCGCTGGGTATCCGGGCTGGCTGCCGCTTTCGATGCGGTCGGGCTCGGAGGAAAGCCTGTCCGGGCGCAGCTAGGGACCGTTCGAAGAGCCGGAGAGATACGTCGCCTGACGGGTATCGACGTTTCAGGTTTCGCTCACACAGTTACAAATCAGGGCATCGCGCATGTGCGCAAAAAAAGGCCCGGGCTGCTGTCGAACGCAACGGACGTAGGACTTCTACGTGAGGTGGCGTTGAAGCCCGATCGCATCTTTGCTGGCAAGCGCCCGGGGCCGAACGGTCAGCCGCGCATCGTATTTGAAAAGACGATCGGTAAGCGCCGCCTAGCCTTCGTCGCGGAAATCCACGCCGGCAAGCGCCGCATTGAATTGGTCACGCTGTGGGATTGAGCGCCGTGATGCTCGATGCCCGATCTGAAGATCGTCCCCGAGCCGAACGTCCGAAACGCCTCACGACTTGACCGAAACCTAGCACTTGCTGTGCGGCTCTTCAATAGAGGGCAGCGGCTCGGAGGTGCGGAGACTGAGAGTGTCCCATGCAGCCTGACGTCTTCGTTGCTCCGCTGGAGCTCAAGTTCGCCGAGAACGCCGCCGAGGGCGTATTCTCCGGCTATGGCGCCATGTTCGGCAATGTCGACAGCCATGGCGACGTGATCCTGCCGGGCGCTTTCAAGGAGTCGCTCGCCGAGCGGAAATCACAAGGCCGCGGCGTCCCGATGCACGTCATGCACGGCGTATACGGCGGAGACGGCGTCCCTGTCGGTGTCTGGACCAACGTCGAGGAAGACGACAAGGGCCTCCGTGTCGAGGGAAAGCTCTCGGGCATGAACACCGATGCCGGCCGGATGCGCTACGAGCTCGTCAAGGACGGTGCCCTGGGCGGTCTCTCCATCGGCTACCGGGTGAAGAAGAATGGCGCCACCTACGGCCAGAAGCCGGGAGAGCCGAAGCGCACCCTGAAGTCCCTCCACCTCGGCGAGATCAGTCTCGTCGATGATCCATCGAATGCGCAGGCGCGCGTCATGGAGATGAAGCGGCTCGCTCGAGCCGAGTTGAAGGCGTCCGTCCTGACCGATCCGGATACGGCAAAGGCCGCGACGCGCCTCGAAGAAGCGATCCGCATCCATGACGGGTTCATGGGCTCCTACTTTTACGGCCAGTCGGCGAAGGACGGCGCGCTCCTCATGGACGCCCTCCGCGACACCTACGAGGCCCTGACAGGTTCACGCGCCCCGGACGGCCTCATCGGCTGGACCAAAGGCGCGATCAACGATCGGGAAGTGAAGGCTTGGCTCCGGGAGGAGTTGGGTCTCTCGCATTCCCAGGCAGACGCGATGGCCGCGCGGCTGTTCAAGGCGAGTCCTCGGGATGAGGGGCGCGACCAGGCCGAAACCGAAGCGAAGGCGGCACTGTCCGATCTCGGCAGCGCCCTGACGGGCTTCAAGCTCCCCTGATCCATCAAGGAATCGACCACATGACCCGCATGACCTCCATCGGCGCTTCGGCGGCCGTTCTCTTCGCGTGCCAGATCGGCCCGCGCATCCACCTCGCCCCGCCCGACAGCGGCGCTGCAGCCGCCGCTGGCTCCCAGGGCGGCGCCGGCGACGCCGAGTTCAAGGCTCTCGCTGGCGGGCTCAAGGCGGCCACCAACGAGGTGAAGCGCTTCGCCGAGAAGGCCGAGGGCGAAATGAAGAGCCTCGGCAAGATGACCGAGGAGACCAAGGCGGCGGCCGACAAGGCCATCACCGAGATGAACGCCAAGGTCTCCGAGTTCGACGCGCGTCTCGCGGATGTCGAGCAGAAGGGCGCTCGTCGCGGGGGGCCCGGCAACTCCGAGACGAAGAGCCTCGGTCAGCACTTCGCCGACAGCGAGGGCTTCAAGGGCGTGAAGGAGCAGGGCTCGCAGTATCGCGGCCAGATCCGCGCGACCGTCGAGACGAAGAACATCATGACGGCCCCGGCCACCCTCGGCACCGGCGTCTCTCCGAGCTCGTCGCTCGTCGTCACCGATCGCCAGGGTATCGTGAACCTGCCGGATCGACCGCTGCGTGTTCGTGACCTGATCACCCCCGGTCAGACCTCGTCGAACAACATCGAGTACCCGGTGGAGACCGGCTTCACCAACGCCGCGGCGATGGTGGCCGAGGGTGCCCGCAAGCCTCAGTCCGAGCTGACGTTCGACCTGAAGTCGGCGCCCGTCCGCACGCTGGCCCACATCTTCAAGGGTTCGCGCCAGCTGCTCGACGATGCCCCCGGTCTGGTCTCCTACATCGACGGCCGCGCACGCTACGGCCTCGAATTCGTCGAGGAGGCGCAGATCCTCTACGGCAACGGCACCGGCCAGAACCTGACCGGCATCATCCCGCAGGCCTCGGCCTATGCTGCGCCGTTCACGCCGACCGCGGAAACCCCGATCGACCGCCTGCGCCTCGCCATCCTTCAGGCAACGCTGGCTCTCTACCCGTCCACCGGTATCGTCCTGAACGACACAGACTGGGCCCGTGTCAGCATCCTTCTGGTAAAAGCTCATATAGAGCAAGGATTTAGCCGCCTTTTGGCGGCTTTTTCTATGCAGCTGACGATGGCCGGCTATGGCTGGGTAAGTGCCTGAAAAGACAATGAAGTCTGCGCATGGCCGGCGCGGCAGTTGCGCATGTTTTACGCACGATTTGCGCATGAGGGCGAGCCATGAAGATAGAACCTGCAGACACACTCTACGGCCTTGAGGCCATCGCCGCGCACCTAGGGATCACCAGAGGGCAGGCCAAGCACCGGGTGGCTCAGAAGCTCATTCCATCGTTCAAGTTGGGCCGAACCGTCTGTGCTCTCAGGTCGGCAATCAACGACGAAATGCGCTCTCGCGCCGAAGCGACGCGGCCGAACCGTGGCTAAGCCTTCCTCTCCGTTCGTCCCCGTCTACGCTGGCGATGCGGTGGTCGGGCGGGCCTTCGAGCTCGGCCGCAATTCCTGGGCGGGGCGCATGTCAGACGGTACCCGGGTAGGCTTCCACGGCTCGCTTGAGGCCGCACAAGGCGCGATCCTGGCGCGACATGCGAAGACCACGGCGGCTCGAACGGCAGCGCCACCGGTGAGCCGGCCGACCATCGGCGTGCGCTAAGCGCTCCAAAGCATCGGTTTCAGCCCTTTGGGCCACTCGCCGTGCGGTACGGCCGGTCGCCCCCAAGGATCCCACATCATGAGCACTCTCGCGACTCCGGTTCACCCCGGCGGCCGGAACGGCACGCCGTGAGCGCGCCAGCCCTCACGCTCCTCCACAAGTGGCGGCTGCTTCAGGCCATCGTCTGCGACCCGGCGCTCTCGCCGGCTGCGAAGGCGGTAGCGGCACGCCTTCTACACCACCACAACACGCTGACCGGGCAGTGCTCGCCCTCCTACGACACCCTGGCGCAGGCTGTTGGGACAGCGCGCAGCACCGTCATCAAGGCGATTTCCGACCTGCAGGCGGGCGGCTGGATCTCAGTCGAGCGGGTGAAGGTGCCCGGCCGCACTGGCGCACAGTCCCACGTCTCAAACCGCTACAGCTTCGCCTTCGACCGCGCCCCGGAAGACCAGGGGGTAGTCCGAAATACGGACCACCCCCCTAGTACAGATTTCGGACCACCCCCTAGTCCGAAATCCGGACCACCCCCGTCCGAAATCCAGACTAGGGGTGGTCCGAAATCCAGACCCGAACATGGGAAGTTAGAACAAGGGAAGGGAAAGAGGACTCTATCGGTCATCGAGCCAACGGCGTTCGACCGGTGGTGGAGCCTCTATCCGAGGAAGGTCGGCAAGGAAGCGTGTCGGCCTGTGTTCGACCGCGTGCTGAAGGCCGGCCGGGCGAGCTTGGACGATCTCATGGCGGGCGTCGCGCGGTACGCAGCCGAGCGAACCGACGAAGAGCCCCAATACACGAAGCACCCGAAGACCTGGCTCAACGGCGGCCATTGGGCGGACGAGCCCGCGCCGCGCCCCGACATCTCGCGCGGTGCGGCGCCGCGCCAATGGTCTCGCCCCGACAACGCGGCGACCACCCTGCTCAAGCGCGACCGCATGGAGCGTGAGGCTCATGACAACCACGATCCCTTCGACGATCAGGGTGCCCATCGGCGACCCCACACCGGAGGTGGACCGGATCGTGTCGCGCCTTCGGAGCGCGGCCGAATGGGTGGGGCCAGGTCGATACTCGATCTCGAGCCGATCCGCTCCGACCGAAAGTGAGCGGAATCAGCTGACGGCGCGGGCCGATGACCTGCGGCTAGGGCTGATCCCGGCGACCAAAGAGGAAGTGCGGACGTCCCTCCTCAAGTTCATGGCCGGCATGGACCTCAAGATGACGGCAGACGACCTCGACGAGATGGTCAGCATGTTCGTGGCGTCGCTCATGGGCCTTCCGCTCTGGGCTATCCGCCAAGCGCTTCTCAACTGGATGCAGGGCACGATCGCCGGGGCCAACCCTCGCTTCACCCCCAAGCCACCGGAGCTGCGGATTGAAGCCAACCGGATCGCGGCCCCGTTCCAGCGCGAGCTTGGGTCAATCGAGGCCGGCCTGTCCGCCAGCGTGGAGCAGGTGCCGACGCAATCCGAGCGCGATGCTGCTGTTGCCCGATGGCACGACGAAATCCGCCCAACCATGGGGCACGCGGATGTGACCGAGGATCTCAGCGAGAAGCGCCGGCAGGAAGCCTTGGACGAGAACCGGAGGTTCCGGGCCCGCGAGGCAGCGCACGCCGGTCTCGCGGACGGTCACGACATGACGCTCGATATGCGGCGCGCCCTTTACATCCCGACGCAGCCTCGCGCGAAGGTGCCGACCGACGATGAGTGATAGCCGCCACACTCACGGTCTCATCCACGAATGGGCCGAAATCCGGGGCCTTCAGGTCGTGGCGCTTGAGACGGTGGAGCATCCCCGCACCATCAGCGTCTCCATCTCCGGCGGCCCTTTCGGGTGGTCTACGATGGCCGAGATCGACAGCACGGAGCCCGGCGCCAGAGCCAAGGCGGTCTCGCTCGGCGACATGCTCAACGATGCGCTGGAAGCCGCTGAACTTGGGTGGTTCACGCCTGACGACGAGATCGACGCACAACGCCGGTAAGCAAGGTGATGCGACGCCTATTCGGGAGCAGGAAACGTTCCGGTCTCGACCGGCCCCTTCAGCAACTGACCATCTACCAGTGTTTTCTCTAGCTCCCAGGCTATGACACGCATCATGGCGAGATGCGCACCGGGGGGGAAAGGAGTGCTGATGTCACCATCTACGCCAAATCCCCAACCCGGGGCATTCTCTCGCGACAATGCAACATACGCCGGGTCTGTAAGGTGCTCGTCGAAATGACTACCCCCGTCCTGGCTCCTTAGCGCCCGAACAATACTCCTTCTTGTCAAGGCGTTTCCACGTTTATCATCAAATATTATTCGCCTCTCCCACCAATCAACGAATTTGACATTCTCGCCCGACGTCATAGGGCCATTTACGACAGGGACATATTTGCAATCAATATCTCCTTTCTCGTTCAACCCACCCACACGCATTAATATCATTGGCATATATTCACTTAGATTTCTCGGATCGTCTGCGTATGTTGAGTCAAAAAACTGCAAGTCTCTACGAGCAGACAATTGCGTCAGGAGACTTCTCTGGCCGCCGTCTACGACGATTATGTATACAGCCGACGCAAGGCGCTGAGCTTCCTGCAAAGAACCTTTGTCGTACGCCCGACATGATGAGCGCATGAAACCAACTTGGTGTGTCAACGCCTCCACAATTTCAGCATTAGGCCGAGCCCAAGCAGCTTTTTGTTTTTTCTCGCCCATCTGCCGATCCATGCTCGACGCAGCCCATCGCCGTGCGCCTACTAGTTGGCATACGACCGCCGCGACGTTCTTGCCAGAGGAAGCAGAAACCAACGGTCGGCGACGCCTTTCACCAGCCAATAATGATCTTCAGATAAGGTCTCTTCCATGGCTCGCCTCACCACCCTCAAGCCACAGCTGCGCACCCTCGCACCCCGCATAACAGTGAGCCGGGGAACCGAGCCCGGCCAGCCATTCTACAGCACGCCGGAATGGCGAGAGCTTCGTAACCGGCTCCTCCGAACCCGAGGCCGCAAGTGCGAGGACTGCGGACGCACAGGAACCCGCATCTACTGCGATCATGTGGTGGAGATCAGCGACGGCGGCCTCGGCCTGGACGAGGCGAATGTCCGGCTGCGGTGCGGCTCATGCCACACGACGAAGACGGCGGATGCGAGGGCGAGGCGGCATGGACTTCGCTAGCCCTATGCGCCTGTTTTATCTACATGCGCGATGCGCGCGGGGCTCATTTCAGTGGCAGCTTTGGCATTTGCAGCGCCAGCCACCCTGTGACTGCATTAGAGCATTCAATCCGAACTTTCAGTTGCTTCGAATAACTCTGTTTATCGAAAGTGAAAAATCCGGAAATCGTTCTATCGAACTTGCCCTTTGATAAAGCCATATATCTATCGTTGTCCTTGTACGACCTATCCCCCAAGATGAACAAGATTTCACAGTTTTCAATTTCTGGTTCCGACTTCTTTGTTATGATGAATTCCGCAATAACAGCAACTGTATCGCTTACCTTCCCCTCAATAGAGCGAGACCTTCCCAGAAAAATGGGCGACGGATCTCGTAAGACAATATCTGACGGCTCACCAACTGGGTTTAAAACTCTTTGTGTCGCATCGTAGAGCTTTGACAGGTTGTCCGTGAACAAAACAGCGCCGGCAGCGAATGCTACCACGGTGAGCGCCACAGTTCTTAGTACAGCAAGGTACTTGTGCAAGGATGGCCTCCGCTAGCGCGTCCAATGCGGCATAGCTCCACGGTTTCTAACACAAGCACCGAAGCTGTTTTAGTCCGCAGCGCTTGGCCCTGAGGGAGGCAGGGGGGCACCTCGAAACTCTACAGCCCTAAGGGGCCTGCATCGCATGGGATCGCATTCGCAGATTTTTTTCCCCTGGACGGTTGGTGTGGCGTGCGGAGTCCGCACGTAAGGCCCTGAGGAAATGCTGATTTTTTTCCTCGAAATCGGTTCGGGCAGAGCGCCGAAATCAATTCGGGCACAGCATCTTAGCCGCCATGCTTAAAGTTAGCCGATGCTAAGATCGCACAAGGTTTGCTGCCACTTCGCGTCCCTATGAAACCCCTTTGAAATCCGCACCATCCGACGTGCGGAGTGCTGCGGAAAGCGCCTCACTCCTTGGGGGTGCTGCCCCCCCCCGCCCCCCCCCTTCCGACAAAGATTGGATCCGACCATGCGAGACACTTACGCCTCTCTGAACGAAGACCTGACCGCCGAGCCGGTCCACGCCGAAGTCAGGGACGTGCTGCGTCGAATGATTGAGGAAGGGGTTCCGCCGGTTGAGGTCGTGGAGGCGGCTATGGCGACTGCCACGGCACTGTGCCTCGATCTTGAAGGGATCGGGCGAACGGCGACGCGGCTCCTCACCGTGGGGACCAAGCTCGCCGAAGCGAGCCCTGAACTTCAAAGCAAAGTCGCTCTCCGCCGCAACGGCCTCGGCGCCGCTAGCCATTGATTCCGCTTATTGGTTTGGCTGCACGGATTGACGCAACCTATCGTGCGGTTTAGTTGTAATTTGCTTGCGCGGGTCTTGGGATGAGATGCGCGTGATGGCCGCCTAGCACCAGCGGGCGGCACCTATCGCGGCCCTCGGGATGAGGGAGTGGCAGGGCAGAACTGGAAGGGCCTCAGGCTCTCGTTTTGTCGCCCGTCGCGGTGATCGTCTCAGCACGAGCCAGACGGAACCCAACCATTGCAGGCTCTCGCCGTGTGCTGCGCCTGGAAGTGAGGACACATGACCAAACTCATTCGCTCTGTTGGCGCCGGCTCGGCCGCTTTCCTGGCATCCTGCAACATCGGCGGCATCCGTGTCGCTCTGGCTCCGCCTGACTCTCAGGGGGGCGACATCAGCGCCATCGCGACGATGGTGAAGGAGAAGTTCGGGGAGGTGTCACGCTTCGCCACCGAGACGAACGCCCGCCTATCGGACGTGGAACAGAAGGCGGCCCGCGGCGGTCGCGGCGGCGGCATCGCCACGAAGAGCTGGGGTCAGCGCTTTGTCGAGTCCGATGAGTACAAGGGCTTCCAGGGATCCCGCGATCGGCAGGGCCTGAAGTTCCGCGCCGAGGTGGCCTCGACCGAAGGCGAACACAAGAACATCACCAGCGTGTCCGGCTCTGGCGGCTCCCTGGTGCCGGTAGACCGTCGCGTCTCCGACCTGTCGCTGATGCCCTGGAACACGCTGACGGTACGCGATCTGGTGGCGGCCGGCACGACCGAGTCGAACGCGGTCAGCTATCCTCGCATGACCGGCCGCACGAACAACGCGGCGATGGTCGCCGAGGGTGCGCTCAAGCCTCAGTCGGACATGGCCTTCGAGGAGGTGACGGCACCGGTTCGCACACTGGCGCACTACTTCCTCGCCAGCCGGCAGATCATCGACGATGCCCCGGCGCTCGCCGCGACCATCGATGCCGAAGCCCGCAACGGCCTCGCCGACGTTGAGGACGCACAGCTTCTGTTCGGCGACGGCACGGGTCAGAACCTTCTCGGCATCGTGCCGCAGGCTAGTGCGTTCGCGAAGCAGTGGACGAACGCGATGGGCTCGCCGCTCGACGTGCTCATCCAGGCCATCGCTCAGGTGGAAGCGCTGAACTGGAAGGTGGACGGCATGGTGCTGAACGCCGTCGATTGGCGGATGCTTCAGGCCATGAAGGACACTCAGGGCCGCTACATCGGCAACTCGCCGTTTGAGGCGTCCGTTCTTCAGCGGATCTGGCAAACGCCGGTGGCGACGACGAACCGGATGCCGAAGGGCACCTTCCTCGTTGGCCCGTTCAAGACGCAGGCGCAGATCTTCGACCGGATGGGCGTCGAGGTGCTGGCATCGTCGGAAGACGGCGACAACTTCCGCCGCAACCTCATCACCCTGCGTGCCGAGGAGCGCCTGGCCTTCACCGTGAAGCGTCCGGCCTCCTTCGTCACCGGCAGCCTCACCGCCTCGCTGGCGTAAGGGGCGATCATGACGGATGACGTGATCGTCCAGCCGGTTCGGACCTATCTCGAAGGTTCGGACCTGAAACAGGCGACCGACCAGCCCTATCCGGTCTCCCGCTCGCGGGCCGTGGAGTTGCGGGGCAATGGCCTCGTGACCTTCGAGGAGGCTGCGCCAGAGGCGGCGCCGGAGCCCGCCCCGGCGGAACCGGAGCCGGAGGCTCAAAAATCACGCGGACGGCGCCAGCGCCCCGCGTAACGCGACTGCCGGGTCCGCAAATGCGGGTCAGTCCGGCGGCGGACAAGTCGGCGAGTGTCCGAAACAACCCCGACAGCCGGCGGCATCCCATTCCTGGTGCGCGGCCGGCGATTCCATCCACCCGATAGGGCAGGGCGATCCGTGACAGCCATCAATGTCGTGAAGCAATCCGAATACGTCTACGTCATCACGGACGGCGCTGCGTTCCAGGGCGGCCATTTCGCCGGCTCATGCCCGAAGGTCTGGCAGATGCCGCACCTTCACGCGGTCATCGCGGCGGCCGGGCCGCAATTGCTGGCCCCGATCCTGTTTCAGGAAATCGCGCTCAGCGCGACGAGCTACGACGAGTTGAAGGCGACGATCCTCGACACGGTGCGGACAGCCATCGACCGGGCTAAGCCGCTGATGGACCGAATGCCGGACCCTCGCTGGCTCATCGCCGTGGCCGGAAGGTCTGAGACCACGGGCCTCGACGCTTTCGTGTTCCACGACGACGAGCGCATTCCGCTCCCATGGGAAATCCAGACGGTCGAGGACATCGCCATGCACCCGGCCGGGCCGGATGTAGTCGAGGGAGTGCACGAGATCGTTTCGAGCCGCGAGGCTTTGGAGGACTTCGACCCTATGACGGACAGCGTGCGGCTGCTGGACCTTCAGAGGCGTAACCCGGCGCACGGGATCGGCGCCTTCGCGCAACTCACCACGATATCGCACTGGGACATCCGTACCCGGCTCATCCACCGGTGGGAACAGACCCCGGACTTTCAGGAAGGGGAGCGCGTCGTATGGGCCGCCTAATCTCGCTCAATGCTCGCGTGGGGGCGAATGCCCCTAGTACGGCAGAGACGCCAATCATGCTCGTGACGATCTATCATCCGAGTCTGGAAAAGCCCGTTCGTATATCAAGCGATCCGACCGTCCGCCTCTCAATTGAGCCTATGGTCTACGGCACTAAGCACGCTGGCGAGGACTATATTTATCTGATGGTCGGCGCGATTATGCCTGACGACCAGGAAAATGCGCCACCGAAGACGAGGCTTGTGTTCGAGAACATTTCAAAAGATATGGCGGCTGTTCTGCGGGGCATCACTCCGGGGACATACTTGCGTGCCGACATTTTCGTTGTGCTCGCTGGGACGCCTGACTTCATTGAGACCAGCTATCGAGGCTTGCGCGGTGTGGCTTCCAGCTACGACGCCGCGCAGGTCGGCATAGAGCTATCCCGCGAGCCTTTCACCTCCGAACCGTGGCCCGAAGGGCGGATGACCGCCAGCCGGTTCCCCTCGCTTTTCAACTAGGCATGGCAATGCATTGGAGCGCCCCCTACGTCGGCCTGCCTTGGCAGGAGCGCGGCCTCACGCGCGATGGTATCGCGTGCTGGGGGTTGGCGTGCCTCGTCTATCGTGAGTACCTCGGCATCACTGTCCCCGACTATGCCGCCCAGGTCGCCTGCATTGCCGAGAAAGCCGAGGTTGCGGCGGTGTTCGCCGAAAGCACGTCGGCCGCCGGTCCCTGGATCAGGAAGGCGCCGGAGGACGCCGAGGACTTCGACATCCTCGTGTTCCGGGTTGGCGCTCTGGACGCCCATGTCGGCATCCGCGCGACCCCCGGCCGGATGCTCCATGCCACGTCCGGGCAGGCGTACAGCGGCATCGTCGACTACAGCCGGAACCCTTGGGTTCATCGCCTGACAGGCGTTTACCGGCATCGTGAAGTGGAGACCCGCAATGCTTTCTGAGATCCCCGTCTTGGCGTTCGATAGCGTCATGAACCCGCACGCCAAGCGGGCACTTATGGTGCCGGAGAGGACGACTATCGGCGAAATGGTGGTTCGCAGCTATCCGGGCCTGCCGGCCGAGCGTGCCGGGATCATTCGCGCCCTCGTGGACAATATCGAGGTTCCGCCGGCCATGTGGGACTGTGTGCGCCCCAAGATCGGAACGATGGTGGTCCTCAAGCCGGTTCCTGGCGACGGCGCCCTCAAGAACATCCTGACCATCGCGCTCACGGTCGCGGCGGTCGCGGCGGGCCAGTACTATGCGATCGGGTTCGCCGGCGCATTCGGGGTTTCGGTCGCGGCCGGATCGGCAGGCGCGGCCATCAGTTCGGCCATCATCAGCTCGTCCATCCCGGCGACCGGATCGCTTCTAGTGGACCCGTTCGGCGAATAGGCGCGGCCTAAAAGGTTATCCCGGCCTCGGCGCAATATTTTGTGACTTCTGCCGTCATCACGACAGGGCCACCCATTGCCACAACTTTGAACTCTTTGCCGTCGGGCTTGAACGCTCCGATGAAGGGCGACATCCCAACATAGCCGCCGTAGCTGTTTTTCGAGTTGACCTCACCGCACACGACATAGCCGTTTAGGCCGTTCGATAGTGCAGTTTTCGCCGATAGAATTCGTCCGAAATGAGCGGAGTAGGGGTCTTTCAGATCGGCGAGCACTACCGCCTTCACAATCCCAACTTGGGCGGGCGAAAGCGTGTGGCTTTGCGTGGAGGCCACAGTGAGGTTGGGCTCCCGCGAAGACTGGCACCCGGCCAGGGCGAGCGAACACACGGCGAGGGTGGCGAGGGCGCGCATCAGAAAATCCGGAGCATCAGAAAGTTGCGGCACTTTCATGCCGCAATCCCGAGCCGGTGTCTGTGGTGTCAAGGCAACGGTCAGTCGTGGCGCATACTCGCGCCGCCCTGAGTACCCTAAGCCATTCTAGGCGTCGTGTAGCCACTTCAGCGCGGCTTCCTCAGTTTCGAAAGTCTCAACCGGCGGGGTCTCGAGATGTGAGCCATCACCGCGTACAATAAAGGTCCGCCCTCTATATTCCGTGAAAACCTCCGAACCGGTCGGCAAAGGGAGATCGAATCGGTAGATATTCCGATTGCCGTGGGTCTGCAAAAAGGTCAGGTTTTCCGATGCCATCGAATCCTCCTATGTATTTTTCGGATAAGGAATTCTCGGGTTCGTAAGGGCATTGCTGCTTGTAGATTGTCCTCACCCGAGCCGGCATCACCACGCGCATCGTGCGGGTGTGGTCGAACGAGATTGGGAAGCCCATCAGCTAGAGGGACTTACTAGGGCCTTTCATACTTTCTGGCTGATGGGAGCTTTCACCGGACTCTTCATCAGCGATAGCTCTGTCTATAGTCTCGATTTCATTCTGATACGCTAAAACCTTACTAATTTGGCCAGCAAGGATACCTTGTTTTAGATCTGCCACCGCTATTCTTGCGCAATCCCGCCTTTTGGCGACGAAATACTGTCTGATAAGCTTCAAGCTCTCGACCGATTGTTCGCTCAAAATATCCTCCCGACCTCAGTAGAGCAAAGCTGGCGCTACTCGCTGCCGCCCTCTCACAATGTGGATTGCCGCGAGAGGATGGCAAGCGTGCACGACAATTCCCGCCGGGCATCCAGAAGGCGACGGGGAAGCCGTAGGCCCCGGCAGGGTTAGCAGCCGGGGTGCGGTTGTCGAGATCACTCGTGGTGGGCCGGCGGCACCCCGAGAAGTACCTCCAACTGACCCACCACTATTCCGACCTTATCCTCAACCGTAGTCTCAACACTCCTTGCCCGGACCATCTCGGCGAGGACATCATGAAACGAGGGCGGCTTTGTTTCGAACCCCAACGCCCGCATCGCCGCTTCGGGTTCACGGTCGAAGATCGTCAATAGCGAGCGAGCGGCCGGGTCCGGCTGCTTTCGTCCCTGTTCCCAGTTCCGAAGGGTAGCCGCCGGCACACCTAGCGCATTCGCGAAGGCAACCTGTGTGAGGCCGAGCCGTGCGCGGATATCGGCGGGCGAGGGCATGGCGCGATAGCCTACGGGTTCCGCGTCCGGCTCGTGGCCGTCTTCGACCATGTGCCGGCGGATATCCGCTTCCGTGGTAGCGTCCATTTTGGCTTGATCGACCTGGGGCCGGTTCGCCTTGAGGTAGTCTAGGCTGACGCGTGCCATAGCTTGCGCTCCTTCCGATTGGCGCGGCGGGCGGAAATGATCCAACGCACGTCGCCGCGATCCGTGAAAGTGACATTGTAGATATCGCCGTCGACCTCGCCGAGGGCGTTCACACGAACCTCGCCGTAATCCTGGCGGTCATCGGTCTTGAGGAGTGTCCGACCGAGGAAGATCAGCGCGGCGAAGTCGAAACCAAAGCCGCGCTCGGCCTTGTTCGTCTCCGACTTCTCATCGTGCCAATCGAAATCCATGGGGAGTGTGTACGCCCTGGGCGCACAAGAGGCAAGGGCAATCTCTGCGCCCTAGGCGCATTTATTTCATGCGGCGGGATCTCTATGGCGTATCCCGCCGATGTTCGTCGAGTAAGTCCGCCGCATCCAAAAGGCGACCAAGAAGCCGTAGCTATTTCAGTTCTAAGGCTAGAAACTTTCGAACGTACCCATCATAATAAGACATTGGCAAGTTCGAAACATAGCCCTCCATATGAGCTTTGATAGCAGAATTGCTACTAGTGATTTTTATTGCCCCATCGTAATCGCAGAACAACTGAAGAAAGGACTTAATTTGCGGAGTCCACTCTCTGGACAGGGTGAACCTAGCGGACGCTTCTCTTTTACTTTTATCAAATTCGGACTTCACCATTGAGACGGAAGCGCCGGTACCCTCGAGTTCATCGTTAACATTCGATACAATACGAGAAAATCGATCCGAAACGTCCTTCCATGCGAGAGCAACTTTGTCCAAGGCGGCTTGTCGAGCGGCCTCATCGCTTAGTCTTTTAGCTGCCGCTTCATCCACGCGCGACCTTTGAGCTCTTGCGGCATCGGCCAGCGATGGCGTCGGCGTTTCGTCAGACATGAGCACTCCGTCAGAGCAACAAGCTCCTCTACTAAACGTGCACGACGAAACCCCCGCCGCCTTGCCGGGCGCGGGGTTGTCGTGTCATGGTGAATATGGAGCCTGAGAACTCTCGGAATGGTCCCTTGCCGGGGATAGCATTCCATCTGCGATAGGCGTGTGCTGCGGCTTGCCGGCCGGAGTGTCGCCGAAATCTTCGACGCGCCCGATACCGTGGGTCGCGACCGGCTCACTATGCCGGGAGTGCCACGGTTATACAAGAGCCTTCGGGTGAAGGCCGTGGCGCACGTTTCGCAGCGTGTTCTCAGACTCCCGGCGCCAGTCCCGCTGACTGGTTTGGTCGGATGCCCCTGAGAAGGTTGAAGACCCAGGCCCTGAGAAGCCTGTTTAGCTGCGAAAGACCATTCACCATGTCGTTTCAAAATATGCGCCGGGCGTTCTTCGCCCCGCTGCCGGCTGCGCCTACGGTCGGACCTGTGACCCGCGCCATTCGCGGCCTGCGCCCGAATGAGATGCCGTCGTGGGAGATCCGCGAAGCTGAGATGCGCCGGCAGGAAGCCGCCGACCTCCTCGCCCTTCGTCGTCGCGTGGCGAAGGCCGTCGCCGAGGGGATCGACTTCCTCGACGCGACCGGCGGCGACCCCGATCTTGAGGACGACGGGGACGTCGAGCCCGACGAAGACGCTAACTCCGACGACCAGGGCGGCGAGGATGCGCTAGGCTGGTGCGAGAACGCGAGACAACTCGGCCTCGGCCCCAACACGCCGGACGGCGACGCGACTGCGCTGGAGCGGGCTGGAGCGGGTTTTAAGCGGTCCGGTCATGAGGACGACGAGGAGAGTCACGATCAAGAGGCCGACGACGACCGCGAGCTCGACATGGCGGAATGGGGCATCGGTGACGCCGATGGTCTCGCCGAGCAGACTGGACTCACGGCATGAGCGGCCCCGCATCCCGCCGGGGCTTCCTCTCCGGCCTCGCCTCGCTCCCGCTCATCGGCGGCAGCGTGGCGCTTATCGGCTCGCCCTCGGCGGTGGCCGCACCGCTCACCCCTGACCTCCTCGACAGCTACGACGCATGGCTCGAATACGAGCGTCGCTGGCTACAGTGGGAGCGGTACGGCAACCGCGACACGATCCAGCGCCTTTCCCTCCCGTTTCGGGACGAAATGGCGGGCTGGGATCAGTTCGACATGATCCCGGCAGCAAACGATGGCGCTCGCTTTCACGGGAACAGCGAGCCCCCGGCCTCGACCCGCGCCGCTCTCGTTCTGAGCACGGTTGGATGCGGATGGAGGGGCTTCTGATGGCGGACCAGCCCCACCCGAGCGCCATCTGGTGCGCTTTCAGCGACATGGAAAACGACATCGCAGACGTGTGGCGGTGGTCTCAGGTTTTCCACGCGCTTGGAACCTGCGGCACTTCCTACAGCCCGGAAGCCCTTGCTCCGATAGCTGACGCGGTGAGCGACCTTCATCGCAGACTTCAGGCGAAGTGGGATTACGCCGCCGACTTGGCGAGATTGCCGCTCTAGCACCCCCGGCCCGGCCGCTCGCACGGTCGCCTCAGAACTGAGGCCGCAGCACGAACGCAGTTTTGCGTCGGTCTACCGAGCCCGGCCGGGCCTCACGAACGCCGCTCTCCAATCCCGGAGGGCGGCGCCTGCGCCTCTATGATGGAGCCGCAACCCGTGAGGATCACCCCCATGTCCAAGCTGACGACTATCGAGTTTCACGGCGACACCCTGTTCGCCATTGAGGAAGCCGGCGCCGTCCGCGTCGCGCTCAAGCCCATCACCGACCGGCTCGGCCTCGACTGGGCCGCGCAGCTACGGCGGACGAAGCGGGACGCCATTTTGGCTGAAGGTATGGCCATTATGACCATACCTTCGCCGGGCGGCGCTCAAGAGACCGCAACCCTGCCGCTCTCTCTCCTGCCGGGCTGGCTCTTCGGGATCGGCGCTAATCAGGTGAAAGCCGAAAGCCGCGCCCTGGTGCTGACCTATCAGCGAGAGTGCCACGACGTGCTGTTCCGGCATTTCTTCGCGCCGGAAAGGCATCCGCGTCACACGGATACCTTGCCCTTCGACCCCGCCCGCGAGGAGACGGTGCCGGTCAAGCGCCAGCTTGTGACCGAGGCCCGGCAGACCTTCGGAGCCCGCGCCGCCGGCTCTCTCTGGTTCGCCCTCGGCCTGCCTATCGTCCCTGAGATGCGGGCCACGGGACGACAGACGGCAATGGACTTCACCTATACCGCCGTGACGCACGGCGCTTCCCCTTCGACCCGAGGAGACCTTTGACATGGCGAGCGTCAACAAGCGCGAGTGGACGACCCCGAAAGGCGAGAAGAAATCGGGATGGGAGGTTCGCTATAAGGACGGTGGGAAGCACCGAAGCCGCACCTTCAAGATGAAGAAGCAGGCCGACGCCTACCGCCAGAAGGTGGAGCGTGAGACGGCGGACGGCACTCACCTTGCCGAGAGCGAGAAGAAGACTGTTGATGAAGTCTGCGAAGCTTTCATGCGCCTACAAGAGGACCGCGTTCGGAACGGCATCATCGGGCAAGGCCGATACGAGAACCTGAAAAAGGCGGTCGATCGGAACATAAAGCCGCTGCTTGGCCAGAAGCTCATCGCGGACGTGACGCCCTCCGAAATTGAGACGTGGTTTCACACGGTGGTGCGGAAACAGGGTCTCGCACCTCAGACGGCACGCACCCGGCTCATCGACCTGAAATGCGTGTTTGAGTATGCGCAGCGGTACGGCCACGCCAAAGCCAACCCGGCTCAGGGGGCCATCCGGCAGATCGGCTCTTTGCCGCGCGTGCGGATCAAGACCTTTCAGGAAGCCGAGGTTAAGCGCCTTTTCGTGGCGGTACAGGATCGGCCGTTCCGGTTCCGCGAGCGCAGCTTCCATCTCACTCGCGCCTTCGTCTATCTGGCTTCGCTTTGTGGCCTGCGTCTCGGCGAAATCCGTGCGCTTCGGGGGCAGCACGTCGACTTCACACGCAACGTCATCGAGGTTCGGCACAGCCTCACTGACACCGACAAGCTCAAGCCTCCGAAGACGAAGGCGGGCATCCGCGACGTGCCGATGCCGCCGCCCGTGGTCGATGCCCTACGCGAGATCATGGCCGACTGGTACGTCCCGAACGAGATGGGCTTCATCCTGACGAGTTCGACCGGCGCCCCTATGTCGCCGGGCAACTTCCGAAACGAAATCTGGTATCCCTTGCTGGATCGGGTGTCGCTCAAGGTGCCGGGCGGGAAGCAAATGCACTTCCACGCGCTCCGGCACTTCTACTGTTCGATGATGATGCACAATGGCGTTGGTCCGTCCGACGTTGCCGCCCTCGTCGGTCACAGTCACTTCGACGTGACGTTGCAGGTCTACGCCCATCCGATCCTCAGCGGACGGGCCAGAGCCGAGCCCGGCGACCGTCTCGCGGCGTCTCTCATGCCTCCCCGGATTGAAGGCCCGACACTTGCAGCCGCGATCTAGCCTGCCTCGTTTACGCATGGTTTGCGCATAGCCCGCTAAGTCATTGATAAGACAGGGCCTGTTTGATTGGGCCCGCATCGAGCTCACCAAGGACACCCAGGGCCGGTACATCATCGGCTCGCCGCAGGGCAATCTCGCCCCGCGTCTCTGGGGCCTGCCGGTCGCCACCACGCTGGCGATGACCGTGAACCAGTTCCTCGTCGGCGCCTTCCGGCTCGGCGCGCAGCTCTTCGACCGCATGGCGATTGAGGTTCTGCTCTCCACCGAGAACGAAGACGACTTCGTCAAGAACATGATCACGATTACAGCGGGGAACGATAATCGCTGTATTTATAATGACTTAGCCGCCTAATGGGCGGATTTGTCTATTGTAGGGTGCGTTTCCGCTAATTGCCTGATTTTGCGTAACTTTTGCGCCATTTGCCTGGGAACGCGGCGCATGCGTCACCCATAAACTGCCCATGGATGCCCTCATGAACGATAGCAGCGATGGCGGCGCCGACCTCCTTCACGGGGTCAAGGCAATCGCCAGTTTCCTGGGGCTGTCATACTGGCAGACCTATGGCCTGATCCGACAGGAAGGACTTCCGGCGTTCCGTCTTAATGGGAAGCAGTGCGCTCGACGCGCGACCCTCCGGACGTGGCTTAAGACCCGCGAGGCACAGGCCGGTGGCAGCGACCAAACCTGACTCGCCTCACGTCCCGATCTATGCCGGCGAGATCGTCGTGGGCCATGCCTACCAGACGCCGAAAGGCTGGGCCGCTCGGATGCAGGATGGCACCCGATTCGGCTCTCACGCGGCCCTCATCGACGCGCGGGCCGCGATCCTGGCCCGGCACTATGCGCCAGGATCACGAAATCAGATGTGGTTGATGACCCCAAGATCAGAAAGTATCTGATTGCCTAGAGCGATAAGAAACACATCGTCATCATCAGCGGCATATGTCCCTTGGCGGGAGTTTCCGCTCATAAGATGCTGCCCTTGCACTACACGTATCTTATCATAACGCAGATCAAGGATATACTGTTGAGCTGCGCCGCCGGTTTTAAGTTTGATTGTCAACGTTCCCAGGTTGTTTTCGCGATTAGCGTTAAACGTAGCGACTTTAAGCTCCAGTGTATTATCCTGGTGCTTCAATGCAGCATCGTAATTCTCAATTCCTTGGAATAGCCAAAAATAACGTTCTGTTAGTTCCTTTCTTACAGACAACACCGTCCGACCTTCCGGCACGCCCTTATGCTTCTCCAGAACTTTAGCGAAGCTTGCGAACGGCTCTGTCTTAGACATTTCTGACATTCCTCCCCGGCAGCAACTGCCTAACTTCCGGTAGCAGCCGCCAGTGCGCGGGCACAAGGATAATCCCATGCACGTCTCGTTCAACGGGGCCGGGCGCAGCGCGCTCGCCGCCGCGCTTTCGCACGGACGGTCTGTCTGATGGGCCGCCGTAAGATGCCCGTCGTCCCGGTCGACTTCGAGGCTGTTACCGAGGCCGACCGCCGGTTCTTCGTTCGCCATCCCGATCGGTCACACCGCGTCCGCCATACCTCGCAGGCCGAGATGGCGCAGGTCACGCGCTCAGGATCTATGCTCGACGCTCCGATGCCCGGCTTCCGATGGTTCACCGCAATCCGTCAAGTCGCCGAGGGCGTCCGTGTCCGCGTCTACGTCCAGGCGCCAGAGCTCTGCGATACTGACGTTTCCGAGGCCGTCGCCGCGCAGATTTATCGCGAGGTGGAGGGGCAGGGCACACGCGACCTCACCGCCCGCCTTGTAAGCGCACTGAAAAAAGCGGGGGCCATGTGAGCACCACCAATATGGAGCGCCCGCCCAAGCCGTCCTATCCGCCGTTCAATGGCCTGCCGGACCTGCCCGCCATCCGCGAGATGCGGGAGCGGCCGCACTGGCTTGCCTGGAACTACGAATGGAAGGTGAACCGGCAGGGCGTCGGCAAATGGGACAAGCCGCCGCTTAACCCGCACACCGGACAGCACGGCTCCTCGACGGACCCGGCGACCTGGGCGACCTATGAGCAGGCCGTGGCCCGCGCCAAGCGCGAGAACCTTCCCGGCATCGGCTACGTCCTCACGCCCGACATCGAGGACAGCGGGATCGACCTCGACAAGTGCCGCGACCCGGAGACCGGCAAGCTACAGGCATGGGCGCAAGTCGCGGTAGACTTCGCCGAGACCTATACCGAGATCAGTCCATCCGGCCGGGGTCTCCGGTTCTTCGTGCGTGGCCTAGTAGACGGTCGAAAGATCGACGCTGCGCAGGTCGAAATCTACACCGAAGGCCGATACCTCACCGTGACCGGCCGGCATGTGCCCGGCACGCCGACGGAGATCCGCGAGGCCCCGCGCCTCGTCGCCTACCTTCAGGAACGGGCCGACCAATTCCGCGAGGCGCAGCGAGCCGCCGCCGAGCTGGCCCGCGAGATGGACCGCAAGAAAGCTGAGAAGCGGGCCGAGGCGGGCATGGGACCGTCCATCAGCGAGCGGGCCGCGGCATCCGCGCGAGCCCGTCACGATACCGGCGGCGGCGACTTCTGGAGGACAGTGAACGACCGCGCTCTCAGCAACCTTCACGCCTGGGTCCAGAGCATGTTCCCGACCGCGAAATGGCAGTCCGGGACCGGCGCCTACCGCGTCAAGCAAAAGGACCTGGGCGAGACTTACGAGGAAGACCTTTCGATCCACCCGGACGGGATCAAGGATTTTGGCGTGGCCGACATGGGCGACGCGATGGACGGCGGCCGGTCTCCCATCGACATCGTGCAAGACTACCTGCCGGCGCGGGATGCGCGCGAGGCCGCGTTCTGGCTATGCGACCGCCTGGGCCTGCGTCCCGAGGACATCGGATGGCGAGGCGGCAAGCGGGAGGATGGCGACCACCAGGGCACCGCGGATCGGGGTCCATCGCCGGAGCCGGAGCACCAGGCCGAACCGCCGCCGCCCGCCTTCCAGGCCCGGCCGTTCGTATGGGTGGACCCGCGCACCCTGCCGCAGCGGGAATGGTTGCTCGGCCGGCATCTCATCCGCCACTATACCAGCGCCACCATCTCGCCCGGCGGCCTCGGCAAATCGTCCATCATCATCGTGGACGCGCTTGCCCTCGTGACCGGCCGGAACCTCATCGGGCACCAGCCGCACGGCCGGCATCGGGTGATGATCTGGAACGGCGAAGACCCGATTGAGGAGATGCAGAAGCGCATTCTAGCGGCCTGCCTACATTTCGAGATCGACCGGACGGAGATCGAAGGGCGCCTGTTCGTCAATTCGGGCAGAGACGACCCCATCACGATAGCCAAGATGCATCGCGGCGACGTGGTGATAGCCGTGCCTGTGGTGGATGCGCTGAAGGCGACGATCTTGGCGAACCAGATCGACGTGGTGTTCGTGGACCCCTTCGTGTCCTGCCATGAGGTGACGGAGAACGACAACAACGCCGTGGATCGGGTGGCGAAGCTATGGGGCCGGCTCGCAGGGGAGACCGGATGCAGCGTCGAGCTCGTCCATCACTCGCGCAAGACCGGCGGGGCCGAGATCACGATTGAGGATGCACGCGGCGCTGTGGCGCTGCTCGCGGCAGTCCGTTCGGCCCGGACCCTCAATGGGATGCAAAAGGACGAGGCCGAAAAATAGGGCATCCCGGATCGGAGGCTTCACTTCCGGGTGGACAATGGCAAGGCGAACCTCGCGCCGCCGCCGTCCGAGGGGTCGGCATGGTTCAAGATGGAATCGGTTCCGCTCGGCAATGGCGGGAGCCTCGGCACCCTCGCCCTCGACGGCGATAGCATCGGCGTGGTGACGGAATGGAAGCCACCGAACCCGATGGACGGCGTGTCGGTCGCGGACCTCAGAAAAGCGCAGGCCGCGACCAGGGATGGCCGGTGGCGTGAGAACTCGCAGGCTCGAGACTGGATCGGCAAACCGATCGCCTATGCGCTGGGCCTCGACCCGGAGAACAAGGCCGACCGGGCGAGGATCAAGGGAATGCTCGCCGTCTGGATCAAGACCGGCATGTTTGTCGCCGTCACCGGCAAGGACGACAAGGCGATGGACCGGACCTTCATCGAGGTCGGCGAGATCGCCGCTGACTGAGCTTCCATACCCGAGGTTCGGCCCCTAGCGCGTCCACACCCCACCCCACACCCCTAAAGGGGTGGTGGTGTGGACTGGAGTTTCCACACTTCCACACCGTTCCACACCTCACCTGTGGAAGTGTGGAAACCATCACGGACATCGCCGATGGAACGACCACGGAAGGGCATGAGCCCGGCCGCGAGGGCGCGCGCCTATGCCCGCTCGCAGAAGTGGATCAAGGCCAACCCTCAGAAGCGCCGCGCGCATCGAGCTGTCGAGAAGGCGAAGAAGCAGGGCGCCTTGAGACCGGAGCCTTGCGCGGTTTGCCGATCCGAGCCGGCCGAGGCGCATCACCCCGACTATGCCGACCCTCTTCGGATCGAATGGCTCTGTCCGAAGCATCACAAGGCGGCGCACCGCGAGGCGCAACCTGGAGAGTGAGATTCTCCACTTCCACCTCGCCAGTCACCCCCATCACCACCCTCCACCCCCCTATAAGGGGTGGTGGAGGGTCGGTAGCTTCCACTTACCCCCACCTATCTCCACCCACCAGTTTGAGGTGGAGATAGATACCACTTGCGGTATGAGGTTAAGGCGCTTTGGCTCGACCCAGCGCGGTACATGGAGAAACGCTCTTGCCCGATTTAGTCGATCCCGGTGCGGCCTCGGTTGCAGCCTTGATTTTGAATGCCCGGACCCTTTTGGCACTTGTCGACAAAAAGGTTCTAACCCAAGCCGAGGCCGAGGCAATTATCCAGGCAACCGCAAATCAGGTCGCTTCGGCACCGGGTGCGGACGAAGGAAAGAAGGTGCTTAAAACCATCTTCCCACAGATGAACTTCTAGCCAATCAAAGGCCAGCCGGGACCAAGCTCGGCTGGCCAGCTTTAGGCACGATACGGGGCACCCCTCAAAGTTCGGCCGGGTAAGGGCGAGAACCGCATGGGTTCATCCCTTCGCACCGAAGACGAAATCCAAACTAAAAAGTTGGGGGATCTGATGCCCGATAACCCGATCACTCACGGCCTCATCCATAGCTGGCCTGACGTAGGCGCGTTGCAGGTTTTGGTGATGGAGACCGTGGACCATCCGCGAACCCTCAGCGTCAGCGTCGTCGGCGGACCCTATGGCGAGCACACGATAGCTGAGATCGACAGCACCGAGCCGGGCTCACGCGCCAAGGCCATCTCTCTCGGCGATACCGTCAACACCGTGTTGGAAGCCGCCTTCCTCGGATGGTTCACGCCTGAGGACGAGATCGACGTGACCAAGCGATAGGGACAGACCATGGCCCGCCTCACCACCCTGAAGCCGCAACTCCGCATGATCGATACGAGGATTAAGGTAAGTCGAGGCACCGAGCCCGGACAGCCGTTCTACAGCACGCCGGAATGGCGAGAGCTTCGTGACCGGCTTCTCCGGACCCGGGGCCGAAAGTGTGAGGACTGCGGGCGCACAGGAACCCGGATCTACTGCGACCATGTGGTGGAGATCAGCGACGGCGGTCCCGGCCTGGACGAGAGCAACGTCCGGCTGCGATGCGGCTCATGCCACACGAAGAAGACGGCGGACGCGAGGGCAAAGAGGCATGGGCTGCGATGAGCCCGAAACGCACTAGTTCCACCTTAGCCGATGGCAGGCAGGTGATGCAAAAGCTGTCCGGTTAGCTGGGGCATCCAACTTTTAATGTCATCGAAGCGCGTCGCATACCCTACCGCAGGCTGACCAGCTGTCTCTTCTCCAATATATACACCTATTACTCGATAAGGGGCATTTGCAACAAGCGGGCGAGCAATAATCGGCGATCCCGAGCAGCATGCCCCAGCAACAGCACTCAGCTCATAGAAAAAACGACCAATGTATATTGATGACCCCAGAGAACGAGAGATCCGCCTACGAATATAACCTCGACTATATATGAGATCGGGCGAAATCATATGCTTGGCTTCTTCGGCATTCGTTGCGAGAGCGCGTATTTCGTGCGCGACTCGTTCAGGATACCCCCAGAGGTCATATTCACATGAGGAATTTTCCTGTGAAGGCGTTACTTGAAAAATGCTCTGAAATGCTCCATCCATTTTTATGATGGCAACGTCTTCGTCTGGGTGTTTTTCTGCGCCTATTATTCCAACAGCCTCCCACTTTGCGGCCTCATTAATAAATAGACCAACGATATCGCTACCAACATACCGGTTTTTATCGTCATCGAAGTGAAGCTGATCAATGACGTGTGAAGCGGTAATTGCAAAACCTTTATCACCAATAAAAAAGGCGGTTCCTCTCAGTAAGAAACGGTTATTTATCACCACCCCAATTGGGAAAACAAAATCTCTGATAGGTCTTACGACCAGATCCTGCTTGAACATTTGTCACCGCATGCGTTAGGCTGGAGGTGCCCGAACTTGGCTGGCACACCTTGGCATGGCAATTTGCTCATCGACAACCCAAGAAATTGAGGCGTCTACCTACATCGAGCCATGATCTGGCACTGGGCGGGGGGGGAAGCAAAACTCAGAGGCCCTAAGGGCCACGCATCGCACAGGATCGCACGCGCAGATTTTTTTGCTGGGAATGGTTTTCGCGTGCGGACCCTGCCGGACGTCCCGCCGATCCCCTCGCCGTTTTTTCGATTTCCGCAGGGCGATTGATGATTGAACCGACCCCGCCATCATGGATGCGCCGTGCCGAAAAGCGCGAGTTTCGCAGGGTGATTGCAGCCCGTTCGGCCCTCGGGAAGCCCATTTCAGACGCCGAACTCGATATGGTGGCGGACTATGTCGCGGCCCGGCTCCGACTAGCCGAACTGCGGGATCGAGTGACGCCCGGCCTGCCAACCGACGAATACCTAAGGCTCACGAGGGCGATTGAGGCGGCGACCTCGACCAGTCGGCGGCTGGCCCGCGACCTACGCCTGATAGCGCCGCCAATCCCGCGTCCTGGGAAGAAAGAGGCGGCTCGGCTTGCGGCTGAAAAGCTCGGGACCGATGCCTGGGACAGCCTTCTCGAGCCGGATCGGCCGCGATCCCCGTTCCAAGTGCCACGTACCCCAACGGGCATTCTCGGCGGCAAATAACGCACGAACTGATACACCGTTTAAACCGCTTTTCGTTCGCCGCTCCATCGGCTTTAGCCCGATCCGGCCGAAACCCCCCTTCCTAAAATTCTGTCGAGTGCGAACGCCGCTTCCCATGCGGTCCACGCCCTATCGGCCGAACCTTTTCACTCACCCCCACCCCTGGAGACACCATGTCCGATCACCCTTACGCCTCGCTCCACGAAGACCTCCGCTCCGAGCCGTTGCAGGAAGCCATCCGCGACAAGCTCCGCGAGCTGATCGAGGCCGGCGCCAAGCCTGCCGACGTGGCTGAGATGGGGCTCGTTGTCGCCTGCGCTCTGCTGATCGACGTTGAAGGTGTCGCTAAGAGCGCCGTTCGGATCATCTCGGCCGGCACAGCTTTGGCGAACATCTCACCCGAGCTACAGGCCGCGGCCCGCGACCGGAAGGCTATCGGCAGCCATCTCAGCCATTGACGGAACCTATCGCTTGCCGTAAAGCTTTAGGCGTTATCGATCGGTTCGGCTGTCACCGTGTGGCACGGGGCATCTTCGACGAGACACCTTCGGCGCACTGGCGGACGCTAGGCGGCAAGGCTGAACTGGACACCTACCGACACCGCTTCGAGCGGTCTGTCTGTCGTGTCCGTCGCTTTGATCCACGAAGGTGATCGATGGACCTCGAAACCCTCTCAGCCCCGCTCGAAATAAAGCTCGCTGGCAACACCGATGCCGGTGAGTTCGAAGGCTACGGCGCGTTCTTCGGCAATATCGATAGCCATGGCGACACAATCGCGCCCGGCGCCTTCAAGGCCAGTCTCGACCGTCGCGTCCAGAGCGGCCTGCCTGCCGTCCCGATGCACTTCAATCACGGTCTGCCGGAGTACGGTGGCGAGCCCGCGATTGGCGTGTGGAAGGCCATGTCAGAGGACAGCAAGGGCCTGCATGTCCGGGGCCGCATATCCGGCATGAACACCGACCGGGGGCGGCACTACTACGAGCGGGTGAAGGATGGGGCCATCTCTGGCCTCTCCATCGGCTACCGTGTCCCGGCCGGCGGCGCTGTTAACGGCAAGCGCGTCGGCGAACCCAGGCGCCTCCTCAAGGCAATCAACCTCCACGAAGTCTCTATCGTGGACGAGCCGTCCAACTCCCTCGCTCGCGTCGGCTCCGTGAAGCTCGCGGCGCGCGGCGAACTCGAAACCCTGCTTCGAAAGAGCGGTCTGTCCAAGGCCGCAGCCCGGCAGATCGTGGCCGGCGGCTGGGCCGCACTCTCCGACGAACCCCAACCCTCCAACGATCCAATGTTGCGCGACCTCGTGAAGGCGCTCGACCGCAATCTCCTCGACCTGAAAGGCTTGAACCGATGAACCGTCACAACACCCTGGCCGGCGGTTCCGCCGCCTTCCTCGCCGCCAACACCATCGGCCGCTTCCGCATCGCCTTCGACAACCCGGAGAACCTGGGTTCGGCTGTGATGCAGCGCCTCGACGCCAACCACACCGAGACCAAGGGCCTCTTCACCAGGACCGACGAGCGCCTGGGCAAGGCCGAGGCCGCAATGGGCGAGGTGAAGTCGAAGCTCGGCGACATGGACGCCCGGCTGGCCGATGCAGAGCAGAAGGCGGCTCGGCGGGGCGGTGGCGGGTCTCTCGCCGGCCCGAAATCCTGGGGGCAGCGGTTCGTTGAGGCCCCGGAATACAAGTCGTTCGATGGCTCCCGCGACCGGCAGGGCCTGCGCTTTCGTGCCGAAGTCGCCTCGACCGAGGACGAGCACAAGAACATCACCAGCGTGACGGCTTCCGGCGGTTCTCTCGTCGGCCGCGACCAGCGTGTCAGCGATCCGGCTCTTCTGCCCTGGAATGCTCTCACGGTCCGCGATCTCGTCGCGCAGGGGACGACCATCTCCAATGCGGTCTCCTACCCCCGGATGACCAGCCGCACCATCGGGGCCGCCATGGTGGCGGAAGGCGCGCTGAAGCCGCAATCGGACCTTGCCTTCGAGGAGGTGACGGCGCCGGTTCGCACCTTGGCGCACTACTTCCTCGCCAGCCGGCAGATCATCGACGACGCCCCGGCGCTCGCCGCCACCATCGACGCCGAGGCGCGCAACGGCCTCGCCGACGTCGAGGACGCGCAGCTTCTGTTCGGCGACGGCACCGGCCAGAACCTGCTCGGCATCGTCCCGCAGGCCAGCGCCTTCGTGAAGCAGTGGACGAACGCGACGGGCTCGCCCCTCGACGTGCTCATCCAGGCCATCGCTCAGGTGGAGGCGCTGAACTGGAAGGTGGACGGCATGGTCCTGAACGCCGTCGATTGGCGGATGCTCCAGGCCATGAAGGACACGCAGGGCCGCTACATCGGCAACTCGCCGTTCGAGGCGTCCGTCCTTCAGCGCATCTGGCAGACGCCGGTGGCGACTACGAACCGGATGCCGAAGGGCACCTTCCTCGTCGGTCCGTTCAAGACGCAGGCACAGATCTTCGACCGGATGGGAATCGAGGTACTGGCCTCGTCGGAAGACGGCGACAACTTCCGCCGCAACCTCATCACCCTACGTGCCGAGGAGCGCCTGGCCTTCACTGTGAAGCGTCCGGCGTCGTTCGTGACCGGTAGCCTCTCCGCCACGCTGGCATAGGGGAGGCGACCATGGCCGATGACGTGATCGTCCAGCCGGTCCGGACCTATCTCGAGGGTCCGGACCTGAAGCAGGCGACCGACCAGCCCTATCAAGTTTCCCGCTCGCGGGCCGTGGAGTTGCGGGGCAATGGCCTCGTGACCTTCGAGGAGGCCGCGCCAGAGGCGGCGCCGGAGCCCGCCCCGGCGGAACCGGAGCCGGAGGCGCAGAAATCACGCGGACGGCGCCAGCGCCCCGCGTAATGCCAAGCAGGATTCTCCAACTTCCAACATCGGCCTGCGACTGAGGGCAGGGCACATTCGAGACGAACAACGAGATCACTTCCGACGCCTGCGATTCCCAAACCATGAGCGCACGTCAGCCGCTTCGTCCTCTTGGCGACACCGAAACCCGCACCAGTGGCACCGTGGCGCGACGCAGCGCCGGCTTCTACAGAGCCTCGCCCCCGCAACCCGACCGCAGCCGGCGATAACGCACTCCGGCAGTATGGGGCGGCAAGGGCAGGGGCCGCTTTAGAGCGGCGATGCCTACTGACGAGAACGAAACCCTCTCGACTTACACGGCCAGCCTCTTTTCCAAATCTTCTAAAACAATGCTTGCTAATTTATTGAATTCTTCACCCAACGGGATAACATTATCACTCGCTAAACTTTCCTGACAAAATCTAAGAATTTGGCCCTTCTTTGGCCTTTCATTTATATTTAATGTATTTTTTATTATATCTAGCGCGTCAACATCAAATAAATCTTCAATGACACTTACGCTTGGGACAATGTCAGTTATCGTAATGACTCTATCAGGCGGCACCCCAAACTCTGTTTCGTATCGTTTCTTTTCATTTTTACCCTGCTTATCCCCGTCAAGCACAAACAAAAACTTTAAATTCCACCCTACGTGGAGCGCAACAAGGGCGCCAAATGTGCCAGCCCCTAATCCCGGCAATAAGGGCAACTCTCGTTTCTTTAATAGCTCTTTTGCGTATCGCAGAACATAGTAATCCGATTTACCCTCTAAAACGATAGAGCTCTTTTTTATATCGAACCGTGACGGTATCACTTCCAGTCTATCTAGTATTGGCTGAAAATAGCTAGTTTTGTTAGGGTGGAGGTCAATAAACGCCCTATAACGATTAGCTTTAATATCAAGCGATTCATCATCCAGTGATATCGCCTCTAAGACTGATTTAAGGGGAGTATCTGATCTGTTTGTAACGATAAATGTCTGCTCCAACCATTTTGGCTCAATCATATAATGGCTGTGGGTCGTGTAAATCAGTGTATGTTCTCCCTTCACAATCTCAGGAAAGCTATCGATTAGCTTCTGCTGAGCGGCCGCGTGAAGATTCGACGCCGGCTCGTCAAACAAGAACAGCATATTCTGAGATTCATTCCTCGCGACGCGGAACTGTGTAAACAGCATAAATGCAAAGAACCATCGAAACCCAAGGGACCGATCATTAACGGCAAACCGCCTAGTTCCGTCTTTAATTTGAAACTTTATGAATATATCGTGCTCATTGGTTTTTTTAATTGTGCCAGAGGTCTCTGTTATCGTCCCCTCTTCTGTGTCAAAGGAGATAGTGACTTCTTTTCCCTGGGCGCTTTCTCCGAATATTTCATTCCACCGACCAAAGACAACTTTAGTAACAACGGCGCCGGCACGGTCTATAACGTGTTGGATTTTTTCCCTTGCATCGTGTCTACCAAATATTCCTAAAAACGAAGTCCATGGGACGACCATATCTGGCTCGCGAATTCGACGAACGATATTGTCTGTGATCTTATGTCCTTGCCCATCATAATCTAAAATGTCTTGAAAAACTCGACGGTAAAATTTATCAACCTTATTACCCTTATTAGTGAGATAGATAGTTTTCGGAAAATCGAAAACAAAAGTTGGAAAATAAGCTATATCGGGAGTAAAAGCGTAGAATGCGTCTCGAATATAATCTATTTCAGCGGCAGTTGGTGCTCTCCATTTCTTCTGCTTTCCCGTTTTTACTTGCATAGACAACTTCAACGCAAAGCTGCTTTTCTGAAAATCACCGTTTACAAAATCCTGGTGCCTTTCAAAGACAACCTCATTCGGTACCTTTGATCTATCAATTATTATTCCGCTTCTGCTCAAAAATAATTCAATAGCATGCGCGTTTGTCTTCGAAACCGATACTGTCGCTATCACTGAAACTCTACCCGTAAAACTTGATATTAGATGCCTGGGAACGCGAAATTTATAAGGAACTCCCGAAGTTTCGTCCCCGCCCACTAACTCGCTCGTGGCTGGGTCAGGCGAGAAACTATGTATAGCCTCTAAAATAGTTGTCTTCCCACTCTCATTTAGCCCAACGAATGGAAAAACGGCAGCGTGCCCGGCATCTAGATCAATTGTTGTGTCCTTGATACCTTTGAAATTGACAATTCGAAAACTTTTATAACGCATGACATTCCCTAGCTGCATACGTGCCTTCAAAGAGTTTAGTGCCTGCTCGTGTTATGGTCGAGGCCCGCGAGTTCAACTTCCTCATATATCGAGGTTCTTTTCAAATTTCTGAAGCAATTGGCACCATACGCTAATTCATGGAGAAGTCGGATACGGGTGTTCGAGTTCAGAGTTTAGCAAGGGTAATATTGACTGGACCGTATCCTCGACCGTTTGAGGCCCTTGCTGAGCAAACCCACAAGGGTCAAGTCCACGCGCAACATTTGTCGGCGTATAGGGTGTCGATACGCATTGCTCAGATGGCGAAGGCGTTTGATACGGTCGATTCAGAGGCTAGCGAGTTAACGAAGCAACAATCGTTTGATTTCAAGAAAGACGGGGCAGACGTAAAATTAGACCAACTCACAGGTTTCGCGGCCGTCCTCATCAAAGGTGGTCTCGGCCACGCCATAGGGGGGGGCTATTGAACCAACCCATCGCCTCAGCTTCCGCACCGGGAACGACGAGCGTCGTCACAAGTCCGTCGCCCGACTTCCTGGCGATTGTGGTCTCATCGACTCAGATGGCAACGACGACTCGCGTGCCGATGTCCGTGCAACGCTACCGCTTGTCGCCGCACATGAACTCGCCGCCAATGCAGAACTCGCTCAGGTCCATGGCTGCCATCGTCTCAGGCGACCCGCCGACGCCACCCACCGGGGGCAGGGTGCCTCTCATGCGCGGACGCAAGCGCTTCCAGCCACGAAGCAACGTCAGGCGGCACGGAGGCATCGCCAGAAGCCCAGCGCCTCACGAGGCGGTCATCGCAGCCCAACGCATCGGAAAGACCCCGCTGCGACCAGCGCAGCAGGGCCAGGACGTCGCGGAGGCGATCCGGGGTCAAGCCCCGAAAACCTTGATGAAGGCGGCGCCCGCACCAAACAGGGCGGCACCAGCGGCCATGCTGGAAAGGACGATCTGCCAGGGAGCAAGAGCGCGGTCGCGGGCCAGCTTCTCGGCCTCGGCGCGGAGCTTCGCCTGCTCGTCGATGAACTTCTGGGTCTCGGCGTTCGAGCGGAGAACGCGGGCGACCTGCTCGGCGATGTCGAGGCTGTTAGGGGCGGAAGTGCTGGCCATTGGGGTAGTCCCTCAATCCGGCCGGGGACAACCCCTCGGCCATGTCCGCAATATGAGGGAGCGTTGGTCAGAAGTCAAGATCCCGCTGCAACACGGCATTCAAGAATCAAAAGCTAAGATTTCATTCATTACCGACGCTTTCACCGGGAAGATCGCTCAATTCAAGTCGGTTTAGTAACGCCCTTCCTAGCGGTGACAAAATGTGAGACCCCTCCGGTCTGCCCGAAAACCTATTATTGATTGGAGCATGTGAATTACCTCCAGTTCTGGGTAAAAATTGCAGCAGGCCAAGCCGTTCAAGTTTCATTACGGATGCATCATGAAGCCCCTCGGCCACATGATACTCATCCGAATTAGGGAAATCTGCCCTTTGCGGATGTAGACGCCAAACGGCTCCCATGGGTTCGGCCCAAGAAATAAGAAGCGCAATATCTCCATCATCCAATTCGCCGTATAAAAAAATGAAGCGTTGGGTCGTCAAAGTGCCTGACACCTCTTGGGTCAGCCCATACGCTACAATTTGTGCAATATGCCCGCGGCGATCACTACTAATGAGTCGTGCAGAAACAGACGCCCCCTCTTCAATTAGGGCGACTTTTTCTGGTCGCTTCATTTCGCTCGCAATATTTTCCGCCGTCTCATCGCTGCTTAGACGATCAATACGCTCCTCAAGCGCTCGAAGATAAGCTTCGATACGGTCCACTCTCTGATTAGGCACAATCTCCGCGACTACTTCGACGAGCGCAGATCCCACTATTGGCACAAGACCAACACCTGCCCGCGCTAAAGCGGCCCACCGATCATTTGCGTTAGCACCCAACACAGGTCGGCTGTCGGATGCTGGAAGCTTTGAAATTTCTTGGTTCATGATGCCCCTCACCCTATGCGCACGGCGAACGCCGCGCCGCCTTGCTGGGCTCGGGTTTCTCGTGTCATGATGAATACGGAGCGTGAGAACTCCCGAACCGGGCCCTACTAGGGGTTGGCGGTTCTATCTCAGACGGAAGCTAATCACCTTGCCGAGTGAAGAGCCCCGTAAAACGACGTGCCCACTTTAACTAGCGGGCGCGACCGGCGATACTATGCTGGGAGTCCGTTCGCTATACAAGACCCCGAGAGGGGGAAGGCGAGCGGGCACGTTCTCTGAGGCGTGTTCTCACCCTCCCGGCGCCAGTGTCGTCCGCTGGCATTGGTTCCCCGGCGAGGGAGCCACCGGCCGTGAGAAGCCGGTTCGAGCCCCAGAGAACCCGGGATCATGTCTTTCCAAACCCACAGCCGGCCGCGTAGTGCGGCTGTGAGCCCGGCTGCGAGCTATCAGAGTGTCCCAACCAAACGTGCCACTGTGGATGCTGGACTCAAGAAATCTTCTTCGCGGGGGATGCGTCGTGAGGGGTCGGAGGGCGGGCGAAACAACGAAGGTCGCTCCGCCGGCTCACTCTGGTTTGCGCTCCGACTTCCTATCGTGCCGGAGTTGTGGGCCACGGGTCGGCAGGCCGCGATGGACGTCAGCTATACCGCTGTGCCGCACGGCGCTTCCCCTTCGACCCGAGGAGACCTCTGACATGGCGAGCATTGAGAAGCGGGAATGGGTCACGGCGAAGGGAGAGAAAAAGGTCGGATGGCGCGTCAGGTATCGGGACGGAGACAAGCAGGAGTCTGAGACCTTTGCCAAGCAGAAGGATGCGAAGGCTTTCAAGGCTCGTGTAGAGACGGACAAAGTGGAGGGCATCCATCGGCCGAAGCTAGTCCCCAGGACGGTCCAGCAAATCGCCGATGAATATCTGAGGGTGATGGAGGATCGGCAGAGGGATGGTCGGATCAGCCATGGACGCTTGAAGAACCTGGGCGTCGCAGCGCGCTGCTCAGTCCTTCCATATTTCGCCAAGCGTCGGATGGATCAGGTGACGCCGGTCGATGTTGAGGACTGGTATGCGAAGCTGGTTAGAGAGCGCCGCTTGAAGCCAGCAACGGCCAAAGGGCGCGTGCTTGAGTTCAAGCTCATGTGCGCCTTCGCCATCAAGCGGAAGTACCTCGCCGTGAACCCGGTCGCAGATGCGCTGAAAGAGATCGGCAGCGTCAAATCCGACCCGATCCGCACATTCACCCTTCCGCAGGTTCAGGCTCTAATCGCCACGGTCGAGACCCGAGCGAAATGGCAGCACGCCCGAACCCATCGGATGCTGCAATGCGCGGTCCACCTCGCGGCGTTCTGTGGTCTGCGCCTTGGCGAAATCATGGGCCTGAAGCGGTCGCGCATCAACTTCCAGGCGGGGGTCATTGAGGTCCGACATAGCCTCACACCCTTTGACATACTGAAGGGGCCGAAGACCAAATCGGGGGAGCGGGATGTCCCGATGCCGAGCCACGTCCGCGCCCTCCTTAGCCGGTGGCTGGACGACTGCTTCGTCGAGAACGACCGCGATCTCGTCTTTCGGGGCGAGAACGGCCGCATGATCATGTGGTCTGCCTTCAACGTCCACTATTGGCAGGCGCTCTTGAAGCGCGCTGGCCTGGATCGTCAGGGCGACCAACTTCACTTCCACGCACTTCGTCACTTCGCCGCGAGTTGGTGGATTCACAACGGGTGCCCGCTTCCCGATGCGGCCTCGCTCATGGGACACCAGAAGTTCGACGTGACGCTTCAAATTTACGCCCACCCTATCGTCGGAGGGCATCGCCGAACCGACGCTTTCGAGGTGATGGCAGCAGAACTTTTGGCCGCACCGAAGCTGGAACTGCTCCTCACTCCCTGAGAAAACGAAACGGCATGTTCCCATAGCGCGCCCATAGGCCGCTAAGTCGTTGATATTTCTCAGCCAAAGAACATGATCACCATTCGCGCCGAGGAGCGCCTCGCGCTCGCCGTCTACCGCCCGGCGGCTTTCGTCCAGGGCCAGCTCACCACCGTCGTCTAATCGGCGGCGTGAGCCTCTCCATCAACGACCGGCGGCGCCCTCGCGCCGTCGCCTCCCTCTCACAGGGGTCTGCCGACATGGCAAAATCTGACACCGTGATGGTTCAGCCGCTCACCTCGTACAACGAGGGTGCGGAGACCAAGCATTCTCACAGCCCTGCCTATGAGGTTGAGCGTCCGCACGCGGTCGAGCTTACGGCCAACGGCTTCGCTCGGATGCTGGACGGCTCCGCTCACGCCGACGAGGCGCCGGAGACTGTCGCAGCCGAAGCAGGCAAGGCGCCCCTCGAAGCTGAGGCCATGATCGACAACGACGCCAAGCCTCGTGGCCGTCGCGGCCCCGTAGCGCGGGACTGACCCACATGTGCCGTATCATCCTCACCATTGCGACCCTGCTCGCTCTGACGGGCGTGGTCTCGGCGCAGAGCTTCTACAACGGTTGGCAGCAGCCGGACGGCACTCCCATTCTGGGCAATGTCATCTACTGCGCCACGGGGAAGGCACGAGAGGCGCTTCCCTGCGGCGGTCCCACCACCCCGCTCACCGTCCTCTCCACGCCCTTTTCATTCGCCAACGGCGGAGACCCGATCATCTTCGCGGGCATCACTACGACCCCGAAGCAATTCCAGGTCGACAAGCCCGCCTCGGTTACGAGCTATCGCATCATCAACCCCTGCAACGTCGACATTCGCGCTCGCCGCGTCGCCGATCTCACGCAGCAGGTGACGCCGACCACTGGCGTCCGGGTGATGGCGCGCTCTGCTGAGACCTTCGGCACGTCCAGCCCCGGATTCGTCTCCATCATGGCGCTCGCTGCCCCATCGGCGGACTGCAACCTAGAACTCAACTACGGGAACGGCGGCTGATGCGCGTCCTGTGGCTTCTCGCATGCCTGAGCCTTGGGCTCGTATCGCCGGCCGAGAGCACCTTGCGCTCCATCAGCCCCATGATGGGCGACGGTGTCCAGCGCACCGGTCCTGCAGGCCCTCAAGGCGATCCCGGTGCGGTTGGGCCGCAGGGAAATCCCGGTCCGTCAGGCGTTGCCGGCCCAAAGGGAGATGCAGGAAATGCCGGACAAAAAGGCGACACAGGTACTCCGGGCGCAGCGGGTGCTGCTGGCCCCGCGGGTGCCGCCGGGGGAACAGGCCCGCAGGGTCCGGTTGGAGTCGCAGGCCCGAAAGGCGACGCTGGCGCTGCGGGACAGCCGGGAGCCGCGGGACTAAAGGGCGAAACGGGCGCGACCGGCGCCGCTGGCGCCCCGAAGCGCGTCGAGCGCTACACCGCCACCTCGAGCGCAAGCCTGACGGCCCCGGTCGCCACGTTCACTTGGGCCGCGTGCACATCGGCGGCCGATGTCGACATCATCCCCACGTGGTCCGGCAATCAGATGATCGTCGGCGGTGTGACGGCTCAGACCCTGTCGGGCGCCACCGTCGCGGTGAAGCGCTCGAAGGGCACCCTGCTTCTGACGGACGGGCCGTTTGAGCCTGCTCCGTCTACCCCCGTGACCATCAGAGTGATCTGCAACTGATGAGCGTCACCGTCCTCACGCCGGCCGCACAGAAGCGCCTCACCACGGCTGCGAACGCGCGCGGAGATCTCGGCCTGCCTGCCGGCTCCCCCGCAGATGCTCAGCTGGATCGCTGGATCGACCAGGCCTCGCAGCAGGCTGCCTCCTACTGCCGGCGCGTCTTCGGTAGGGAAACGGTGCGCGAGCGGGTCAATCTCTGCGGCTACCGCACGGACGATGGTGGAATCCTCCTCGACCGCGGGCCTGTCGTTCGCATCCTCGGTGCCTTCGTTGATGGCGTCACCTACGCCCCGGAGGCCTTTGAGGTCGTCGGTGGGCGCGAAGTTTTTCTGACCCTGGCGGGCGAGCGCACATGCTGGCGCGGTTCGCGGCTCGCGATCGACTACGAGGCCGGGTGGCTGCTTCCGGGTGAGGAGCGCGAGGTCAACGGCGTCACCTCCCTTGCCGAGGATCTCCCGGCCGACATCGAGCGCGCTGTGATCCAGCTAGTTGGGGTCGCGGCGTCCATGTCGGGCCGGGATATCACAGTGAAGAGCGAGCAAACGGACGGCGTCGGGCAGACCGATTTCTACGTCCAGGGCGCGAACGCCGCGCTCCCGCATCCCGAGGCCGAATCCATCCTGTCTCAGTACCGGCGGATGCTGTTCGCATGAGCCTCGCAGCCCATGAGATCGCCAAGCTAGATCGGCAACTCGCCAAGAAGGGTGAGGACGTCGTGTTGCGGGGCCAGGATGCGCCCGACGACGGCTCGCAGGATCTGACGCTTCGCGCTTTCGTGCGGGGCTACAAGCCGGACGAGCTCTCCGGCGGCATCAACCAGGGAGACAGCGAGGTCGTCCTCTCGCCTACGGGCCTCACGGTCGATCCGGCTCGCCTCGGCGGCCTCACAGTCGGCGGACGCTACCGCACCATCCAAGTCGCAAACCCCGTCCGTGTCGGTGGTGAGGTGGTGCGCTGGAATTTGTGGATCACCGGCTGATGGTCGGCCGGACATCGGTTCGTCTCGACCCGATCTCTCGCGATATCGCGGTGATGCTCAACGAAGAACTCTCGCCCGAGATGCAGAGCGCTCAACTGGCGACCTTCGCCACCGAGGCGTTGACCGAGGCGCAGGACATCAACCGCCAAGCGCTTGGCTACGTGCCGGACCATGACACGTTCATCGACGGGGCGAAGCGCGAGAGCCTTCAGGGCATCAACCCGCGCAGCATCGTCAGCATCGAGTTCCACCTGCTGATCGACGTGATCCAGTGGGTGGACGAGCAGCTTATCATCCATTCGCCGGTCAAGACCGAGCGGTACGCCCGCAGCCACGTCTGGTTCGCCGACAACGTCGAGATGGACCCGCAGAACCCGCCGCCGGCCGAGTCGTACATCGCGCTTAACGCGCAGCCGTATAGCCGTAAAATCGAGCGCGGGCAGAGCCAGCAGGCGCCGGAGGGCGTCTATCAGGCGGTCGCCACTCTCGCGAAGCGTCGGTTCGGCAACATCGCCTATGTCGGCTTTTCGTACCGGTCGTTCCCTGGCGGCGCGGTCGGCAAATGGGCTGATAGCGCATCGGCCGCCAAGCTCGCCAAAGACGTTCGAGGCGGCAGCGCCAATAAGCGCCGCGACTGGCTCACCCGTCAGCCCGCCATCTACATCGATCCGGGGCGCTGACCGATGCCGCTGAAGCTCGTCGTCGATGCCGTGGAGGCCAAACTCGCATCGGAATGGGATCGGTGTCCCGTCGTTGGCCTCAACACGGTTGGCGACACGCCGGTCGATAACAGCCCATTCCTGCAGGTGTCCTATCCCGTTGCGAATGGCGATCAGCTGACGGTCGGAGCACCGGGAGAGAACGTCTACCGCGAGGAAGGCGCCTTCCGCATCGAGATCAACGCGAAGCGTGGCAAGGGCGTCTCGGATGGCCTGCAATGGGCCGATGAAATCGCCGCGATCTTCCGAGCCAAAGAGTTCGGTGGTGTCCAGACCTTCGCCCCGTCATCTCCGGCGATCGACGACCGGAACGACAACGGCAAGTACTTCACCTTGTCCATCGCAGTCCCGTACACCGCGGACATCCTCGGCTGAGCGCTGATCGCTCTCCGCCTCACCCCTGGAGCACATCATGACCATCGCAATCGGCTCTAGCCGACGGATCGCCTATGTCGCGGAGGCCACCTACGGGGTGACCCCGGCAACGCCCTCGTTCAAGACGTTCCGCTCCACCGGCGGCGGGCCGCGGACGAACAAGACCACCGGCACGTCGGATGAGATCCAGTCCGACCGCAACATCCGCGACGAGTTCCAGCTCGGCCAGGACGTCTCGGGAGCCTACAATTTCGAGCTGAGCTACGGCAGCCTCGACGACATGCTCGAGGGCGCTCTCTTCGGCACCTGGACGACCAACGTCCTGAAAAACGGCACCGACGTGAAGTCGTTCTCGTTCGAGGAAACCATCAACATCGGCGGCGCGGCGCGCTCCTATTCGCGCTTCACCGGCGCCATGGTGAGCATGCTCAGCCTCGCCATCACGGCACGCGCGGCCATCACAGGCTCTGCGACCATCATGGCGCAGAAAGAGCTGCTGGACACCGCGATCGTCACCGGCTCGACCTATGCTGCTTCGGGAGCGACGCCGATCTCAACGGCCTCGGCCAACGTCGCGAACCTGACCGTCTCTGGCCTTACCAATCCGGCCAAGGTCCGCAGCCTCACCCTGGAGGTGAACAACAACCTGCGCACCCGGCCGGTCGTCGGCAACCTCTACACCGACTCCTTCGGCTACGGGATGTGCGAGGTCACCGGCACGCTGGAGTGCTATTTCGAGACGAACGAGCTGTACCAGAAGGTGCTCGACCACGGCAGCGCGGCCCTGACCTTCACGGTCGGCAACGCCACGAACCAGAAGTACACCTTCCTGCTCCCCAAGATCATCCTCGGCAACGGCGAGCGCCGGCCAGGCGGTAACAGCGACGATGTGATGGTGAGCATTCCCTACCGGGCCGTGCTCGATGCCACCACCGGCGCATCCCTCCAGATCACCCGTGGGGTTGCCTGATGAAGACCATCCGCATCACCGAGACGTTCGACGGCTACCCGAACGGCAAGGACGAGAAGCGCTTCACCAAGGGCGACGAGCCCGAGGTGTCCAACGAGTTCGCCGACCTCCTCGTCGAGAAGGGTCTGGCCAAGGAAATCGAGGCGAAGCCCGCGCCGACCGCGCCTGCCGCCCCCACGAAGAAGGACACTGCCGCGTGAAGCTCTCCGCCCTCAAGACCGACTCCGCCAAGCTCGAACAGGGGCAGTGGGTCAGGGACATCCCCGACATGGATGGCCTGGAGCTGAAGGTTCGCGGTCTCGGCAACACCGAGTACCGGCGCCTCATGGATAAAAAGGTCGAGGCGGTGCCGCGGCAGAAGAAGGTCCGCGGCCTCGAACCCGATACCCGCGACCGGATCGTCTCGGAATGCCTCCACGAGGCGGTTCTGGAGGACTGGCGTGGACTGACGGGGGACGAAGGGGAGGCGGTGCCGTATTCGGCGGGTCTCGCCCTCCAGCTGCTCACCGAGCCGGACTTCGCCCGCTTTCGCAGCGCCGTGCTCTGGGCCGCCAGCGTCGTCGCTGATGAGGCTGACCTCAGCGTCACGGACGCGGAGGGAAACTAACCGCCGCCCTCCGCTGGCAGCTGGAGTGGGGCGAGCGGGCCGAGTGGCTGGCCGATCTGGCCGAAGAAGATGGGATTGAGCCAAAAGCGCTCATCGACCGTCCAGACCTCCCCGAGCACCTGATCTTCGCCTGGGACGCCTTCTGGCGGCTTTCCGGCGACCGGCAACTGGGGTTCGGCTCGCCGGGGCCAATCCAGTTCGCGTCGATCGACCGCTACGCCGAACGGTTCGGCATCTTGGCCACCGAAGAATTCGACCGGTTCTGCCGTCTGGTCCGGGCGATGGACGACGAGTGGCGACGCTACATCGCGAAGAAGCTGGACGAGGGGAGGAAGAAGTAGATGGTCTCCCTGAATACCGTCCGCAGCATCAAGGTCAGTTACATCTCCGAGGGTGCGGAGAAGTTCAAGACCGATGCTCAGTCAGCCGCTGCCGCTCAGGACAACCTCGGTCAGGCGACGGAGCGGACCGCCGTCACGACGGAGACTGCGTCCCGCCGCATGCTTTCCGTGAGCACGGCGACTGATCGCGTGCGCGCCTCGGTCGACCAAGCGTTTCGCGCTCAGCAGATGCTGGAGCGTCAGACCTCTACCTTGAACCGCGGACTTCAGCAGGGAGCCCTCGATACCGCTACCTACGACCGGACCCTCGGGCTGCTTCAGGCCCGCTTCGGTGCGTCTGCCAGCGCGGCGGATCGTACTGCCGCGGCATGGAAGAACCTCGGCGCGGCCGGCGATGCTGTTTCGCGGGCCATGACGCCCGTGGGCCGCCTTTCCGGCCTGTCTTCGGATGGTTCGGTGCCAGTGCGACCCGGCATGACCGCGCCGACGGCGGCCAATCAGAACGGGCGCCTCCGCGCGGATCAGGCGCAGAACCTCCTCTATCAGGGCGGCGATATCGTTGCTCAGCTTGGTAGCGGCTCCGGCCTCGGCATGATCGCCATGCAGCAGGGGCCGCAGATCGCGCAGGTTTTTGCCGGCCCCGGCGGCGCGAGCGTGAAGGGAGCCCTGTCTCAGGCGGGTGAGGCGGCTTCTGGCTTCCTTGGCCGTATCGGGCTGGTCGGCGGCGCCATCGGCGGTGTAACGGCTATTGTGCTCGGCGGTGTCGCCGCATGGCTTTCGTATTCCTCATCGCAGAAGGAGCTTGAGCGAAACCTCGCCGGGCTAGGTCGGGCGTCTGGGGCTACTAGCGCTGCCATCGGCGCTCTGGCCCCTGCCGCTGCCGATGCTGGCGACGTATCCATCCGCTCGGCTCGTCAGATGGCTGGCGAGTACGCCGCCACGGGCAAAATCGGCACAGAGATGTACGTTGGCCTTATCGGCTCGGCGAAGGATTACGCAGCCACCACCGGCCAGGATCTGGGCGATGCGAACAAGGCCCTGGCGGCGGCATTCGCTGACCCGGCCAAAGGCGCGGAAGCCCTCAATAGCCAGTTGGGGTTCCTAAATGATCGGACGTCGGAGACGATCCGCCGGCTTCAGTCCCAGGGCGATCGTCTTGGGGCTCAGCGAGTGCTATTTGATGCCTACAAAGCAAGCTTGACCGACGCGACCGAATTAACTTCAGGCTGGGGGCGTATGACCTCTACCGTCGGGGCGGTGGTTGCCGACGTCTGGGACCGTATCGGGAAGACTATTGACAAGGGTATTACGGGCGGATCGCTGGAAGATAGAATTGCGTCTGCTCAGAAGGCGGTTGAGATCGCTAGGGCGTCTCAGACAAGTCGCGTCGGTTCATTTCGCAGCGCTATCTCTGGACGTGATCCGGCCGCCGAGCAAAAGAAGCTTGACGAATTGCTGGACAAGCAGCGCAAGCAACAGGAAGCGGCGACACGGGCCGGCGCTGCCGCGCGGTCGCGTGAGATCGGCGGGATTGTCCGCGAGCTTGATCCGACCAATGCTGCCTTCAGCGACACGCAGAACCGCGTCGAGCTACTGCGGAAGGCAATCTCGGACCCGGTAAAGTTCGGGCTGGATACCGGACTGCTGGCGCAGGCGCGCACCGCCTTCGAGCAACTGAGCACCCAAGCGCGCAACACGCGCGAGGACATCGAGCGCTTCGGCAGCCCTGCGGTTGCCGCCGCCAATCGACAGGCCCGCTCCGAAAATCAGCTGGCGACCGATCGGGCAAACCCGGTCGATCGTCAGATCGCCGATCTGCGCTTCCAGTACGATGAGAAGATCCGGGCGCTGAACCTCGCGCCGGGCGCGACGCGTGAGACCATCTCACAGCCCTTCAACGAGCGGATGAACAATCCGAACCTCGACTCTCGTGAGCTCCAGACGATTGCTTCGGAGCGGAACGTCGCGCTTCGCGCTATCACGGAGCGCGAAGGCCTGACCGAGAACCTGAACCTCGCGATCGACAGCCTGAAAAAGACGACGGAGGTTCAGGCCACACGTTCGCAGAGCATCAGCTCCTACATGGAGCGCGTCATCGGTGCTGAGAGCAGCGGAGACACGACCGCCAAGAACCCGCTTTCGACCGCAACCGGCCTTGGCCAGTTCATCGAAAAGACGTGGCTCGGCCTGTACAAGGAGCGCTTCCCGGAGCGTGCCGCTGGCATGTCGCGGGATGAAATACTGGCTCGTCGAACCGATCGCGGCGATAGCGTCGAGTTGATCCGCGCCCTTACCGAGCAGAACTCGCGGGCCTTGGAGAAGGCCGGTCTCGCGACGACCGACCGCAACCTCTACCTCGCGCATTTTGCGGGCGCCCAGGGCGCCGTTGACCTTCTCAAGGCCGATCGCGGGACGAGCGCAGCGTCCATCCTTGGTGCTGACGCAGCGCGCGCCAATCCGACGATCGTCGGCGGCGGCCGCACGGTGGGGAGCGTCATCGATTATGCGGATCGAGCCATCAACAAGGGGGCTCCGTCGATCCGCTCGGCCGAGCGCGAAGTCGCCACCCTTCGTCAGCAGGCGACTCTCACGGATCAGACCACCGAGGCCGAGGCGCGCCGGCAGAAGATCCAGGAACTGCTGAACGACGACCTGCAGCGGGCCGGCGCTCTCGGGCGGACCTTCGCCACCTCCCAGGATCTCCTAAAGGCATCTGCCTCGCAGCTGACGCCTGAGATGGAGACGCAGCGTAAGGTCATCATCGAGACGGCGGAGGCCTACGCCAAGGCACAGGCGAACTTGGAAAATAGCCGCATCGGTCGCGATGCCCTGTTCGACCGGGCGCAGATCGGGCGTACACAGCAAGAGCAGTCTGTGGCGTCGCGCCTCCGCGGCACAGGCCTCGGCTTGGACTCGGTTGAGGCGGATGCTCTGCGCCTGAACGACAACCTCCGCGAAACGAAGTCCCTCGCCACCGACGCCTTCAGCTCCATGCTGACGGACCTGCGCCAGGGCACGACGCTCGTCAAGTCGCTGGAGACCATCACGGGGCGCCTCGCCGACAAGCTGCTTTCCAAAGCTGCTGATAGCGTGATGTCGAACCTGTTCGCGGGGGCGGGTGGCTCAGGTGCAGGCGGTGGCTTCCTGAGCACCATCATGAGCGCCATTGGCCTCGGCGGGGGCGCCGGTACGGACATCGCAGCTGCGAGCGCTCGTGGAGCCTCCAACCCGGCCCTCTACGGCCCCGGCTTCGCCAATGGTGGCTTCACTGGCTCAGGCGGGCGGAACGAGGTCGCTGGCCCGGTCCATAAGGGTGAGTACGTCTTCGATGCCGCCGCCACGGCCCGGATCGGCGTCGCAAGCCTGGAAGCCATGCGGACAAACCGTCGTGGCTGGGCTGACGGCGGATATGTCGGGAATGCGCCGACTTGGATGGCGCCGCCGGCGAATGGGTCCCAGCAGCAGATCATCTTCGCCCCTAACATCATCCCGCCAGATGGCTATCGGGCCGAAACTAGGGAAGTTGATGACGGGCAGGGCGGCCGGAAGCCGGAAATCACCTTTGCAGAAATCACCGCACAGGGCATCCGGAGCCCACAGGGGCAACAGGCCCTTGCCCAGCGTCGTGTCGCCCGTCGTTAGGCGCACGCTCGCACTTTCGGCAGGTACAGCCCGCCTCCGCCATGGTCGCTAAGGGCGACGTAGGTTGCCGCGCTTCCTCGCCCTTGCGGCTCAATATCGACGATGGCCAGAGTCGTATTGTTGACGGTGTAGTGGACCGTCCAGCCCTTCTCTGTCCGCTGCGTCGAGGCTGGCAGTGCATCGCCAGATGACCACGCGGCGGAGATGCAGCCAGCGAGTTGCTCAGGTGGCTTTGCCGAAGTCAGGGCCACCTGGTTTCTCCCAGTGGATCGCATCTCACCCATGGATGGGATGCAGCCCGCAAGGGCCGCGGCACACAGGCATAACCCAACAGAACGAGCGAGCAAAAGCTTCATGGCGGTTCCTGTATGGCCAGACAGCCTCCCTGATAAGGCAAGCCGTGAGAACTTCAATGAAGGCTCTCGCGACGGCCGCCTCCGGACGCAGATGGAGCGCGGCCCGCCCAAAAACCGCATTGGGACCAGCATCGACCCGAAGCCGATCTCGCTCGCTCTGCGCATCAACGTCGAGCAGTGGAACGCCTTCGATACGTTCTGGGCTGCCAATAAGGCGCTGCCCTTCTGGTTCCTCGACCAGACGCGCGGCGACGTCCAACTGACCACCGACGACGGCTCGCCCATCTACACGGCTGACGGCGCGCCGCTGAAGAACACGGATTGGTGGCTTTGCATGTTTGGTGATGCGCGGCCGGCAGCGAACAACCTCGGCGCGGCACAGTACAGTCTCAGCTTCAACCTCGCGGTTCTCTGATGCCCCGCGTCGTCTCTCTGAACGCACGCGCGGCGGTGAATGCGCCCAACACCGACCAAGTGCCCGTCCTTTTGGTGACAATCCGCCACCCAAGCCTGACGGCGCCGGCCTACCTGTCCAGCGACCCAACTGTGCGCCTCTCCATTGAGCCTCTCGTCTACGGCACCAAACACGCTGGTAACGACTACCTCTACGTTCTCGTTGGCGCGGTCCTGCCGGACGACCAGAAAGACAGCCCGCCGAAGACAACACTGACGTTTGAGAACATCGACAAGGACATGGCCAAGGTCCTCCGCGGCATCACGCCCGGAACCTACGCAAGTGTTGATCTTGACATAGTGCTCGCTGGCTCGCCCGAGGTGGTCGAGCGCAGTCATACCAATTTACGTGGCGTTCGGGGCAGCTACGACGCCGCTCAGGTCTCCCTCGACATCTCTCGCGAGCCATTCACGTCCGAACCTTGGCCCGACGGCCGGATGACGTCCAGCCGCTTCCCGAGCCTGTTCCAGTGACGCGGACGCAGGTTGCCCTTTCGAGCGCGACGGCTGCCATCACCGGCGCCGCTCTCGGATGGGACGGCGTTCAGGTCGCAGTTGCCGTCTGCGCCAGCGCGGGCGCCGCGCTCGTCATCAACCTCTTCAGCCGATAGGCTCCTCATGCATTGGTCTACGCCGTACATCGGCCTGCCCTGGCAGGTTGGCGGACTCACGCGCGACGGTATCGCGTGCTGGGGCTTGGCGCGCCTCGTCTATGCCGAGTGCCTCGGCATCTCCGTGCCGGACTATGCGGCCGAGGTGCCGTCGATCGATGAGCGCGCCGAGGTCGCCGCTATCTTCGCCGAGGGCACGTCGTCTGCCGGCCCTTGGGTCGAGGTCGCCCTTGGCGGCCTGCCGCTTGATGTCGTCCAGGAGTTCGACATCCTCGTGTTCCAGCGTGCCGGCCTGGCCCATCACGTTGGCATCGCCATCGGCGGCGGTCGCATGCTCCACATCGACCGGGATCAGGACAGCTGTCTCGTCGACCACACGACGGGCCGTTGGGCGCCGCGTCTGGTCGGGGCATACCGGCACAAAGCGCGCATCCTCGACATGACCATGGAAGCCGCTTGATGGGCGGCCCTGTCAGCGTTCTCGCGCTTCCCCATTTGCTCGACCCCTCCAGAGGGCGCGTCGAGTTTGCAATGGGGGCGGGGCAGACCCTGGCCGATCTCGTGTCGCGCGCTCTTCCAGAGGCGGGTGCGTTCGGTATCGACAGCCTTCGCGTCACGATCAACGGCAACCCGATCGATGCTCCCTTCTGGCGTTCGGTGAAGCCGAAGCCAGGGATGCACGTCCTCATCCGCGTTGTCCCGCAAGGCGACGTTCTGAAGAGCGTGCTCACCATCGCCTTGACCGTGGCGGCGGTAGCGGCGGGGCAATACTACGCCCTCGGCCTTTTGGAAGTGCTGAGCATTGGTGCGACCGCCGCAACAACTGCCGCAGCCTCCGCCGCCATCACCGCTACCGTCCTCGTCGCCGGCACGCTCCTCATCAACGCGCTGATCCCCTCGCGTACCGACAAGAAGGACGCCCCGACCTACGCCATTCAGGGCATCCGCAATCAGGCGACCCCTGACGGCGTGATCCCTTTCGTCCTCGGCAAGGTGCGCTACGCCCCGGTCTATGCTGGCCTGCCCTACACCGAGACGGTGGGCGACGAGCGATACATCCGCGCGCTCTTCACCTTCGGCTACGGCCCGCTGCGCCTCACGAACCTCCGGATCGGCGACACTCCGATCGAGAAGTACAAAGACGTCCAGTACGAGGTCCGTGAGGGCTACGCCTCCGATGCGCCCGTCACGCTCTACCCGAACCAGGTCATCGAGAAGGCGCTGCAGGTCGAGCTAACGTCCGCCGGCATTTCCGCTGGCCCACAATCGCGGTTCACGGCGGCCGATGCGGCGAACGCCTCCATCGATCTCACGTTCCCCGGCGGGCTTGGCGGCGTCGACAAGGACGGCAGGAAGGTTGCCGTCGAGGCGACGTTCATCGCCCGCTACCGCAAGGCCGGCACGGAGCCCTGGCTCGGCACGCTGCCGCTGTCGGTGTTCGCCAAGCTGTCGGGCAAGCCTTTCACCCGGACGTTTGCGATCCCCTTCCCCGAGCGCGGGCGCTACGAGATCGAACTCGCTCGCACCAGCGCCGACTTCGACCGTCCGGACCAGGATTTGTCGAAGAAGGAGATCCAGCGGACCGGCCGCTCGGTGTGGTCGGCGCTCCGCTCCTTCCGGCCCGAATACCCGATCAACTTCGGCAAGCCGCTCGCTGTCGTGGCTGTCCGCATCCGCGCCACGGGCCAGCTGAACGGCACGCTCGACGAGTTCAACGCCGATGCCCAGACGCTTTGCCCGGATTGGGACGCTGCGACGAACGCCTACATCACGCGGGAGACCCGCAATCCGGCCTCGCTGTTCCGCTATGTCCTGAACGGGCCTGGCATCACCTATCCGCTGACGGCAGACGAGATCGACGCTCTGAAGGAGTGGCACGCGTTCTGTGTCGCCAACAGCCTCTTCTACAACCGCGTCCACGACTACGAGGCATCCGTCCTCGACGTGCTCTCCGACATCGCTGGCGCCGGCCGGGCCAGTCCACATGATAGCGGAACGAGTTGGGGCGTCGTCGTCGACCGCGCGCTGACAACCATTACGGCCCACATCACCCCGCGCAATTCCTGGGGCTTCCAGGGGGAGACCTCCTACTCGCAGTTCCCAGACGCCTTCCGCGTCACTTTCCTCGACGAGACGAACTCATACGCGCAGGCCGAGCGCATCGTGCCGTGGCCCGGCTTCTCCGGCGATCCGAAGGTGTTTGAGAAGCTGGACTTGCCCGGCATCACCAGCCCGGACCAGGTCTGGAAGGAGACCCGCAAGCGCCAGTACGAACTGATCCATCGGCCCCACAGCTACACGGTCAACCAGGACTTCGAGAGCCTGGTCGTCACCCGCGGCGATCGGGTCGAACTCGGCCATGACGTGCTGGACCGCAATCAGGTCGCGGCCCGCGTCCGCACCGTCGTCGGCAAGGTGGTCATGCTCGACGAGCCTGTGACCATGGAGGCCGGCAAGAGCTACGCCTGCCGGTTCCGGCGCGCTGACGGCGCCTCTCTCATCCAGCCGGTCCAGACCATCGCCGGCACGACCAGCACCATCACCTTGACGGGTACAGGCGACACGCCAGCCCGTGACGACCTTGCCATGTTCGGCGAAGCCACACGCGAAACCCTCGCTTGCACGGTCAAGGGCGTCGAGGCGATGGAGAACTTCACCGCCCGCCTTTCGCTCGTCGACCACGCGCCTCAGATTGAGACGCTGGTGGCGAACGATGTGCCGCCGGCCTGGAGCGGCCGCGCCGGCGGGCCGGCACAGAGTGTCCCAGATGTTCCGCTGGCACCGATGGTGACAGGCATCGCATCGGGCAAGCTAGCGCTCGACTCCGTCACGACCGCAAATCCCTATCCGGTCATTGTCTCCCTGGAGGCGAGCCCACTCAGCTACGTCCCGCTCGCCTCGTTCGATGTTCAGACCCGCAAGGCTGGCGTCACGACGTGGACCACGACGAGCCGGCCCTCCGGAGCAGGGGCCGTCGTCATCGCCGGCTACACCAAGGGTGATGCGCTCGAGATCCAGGCCAGGGCGGTATCGGCCCGCGGTACGCCCGGCGAATGGACCGCCAGCGTCTTCCACACTGTTGCTGCGTCGGATGCGACGACGCCGGTTAATCTCGTCGCCGCGATCGAGCGCTCTGCGATCAACGGCTCAACGACCGCAGCCTTCCTCCGCCTCACCTGCAATACGCCAGTGCGGGACGACCTATCTCTTATCGGCCGCTACCGCGCGACAGGCGCAACGGCTTGGACGGCGATCCCGCTCAACTCGTCCAGCCGCACCTCCATCCTGGCCGGGCCTCTGACGGACGGAGAGACCTACACTGTCGAGGGCGCGCTTTCGACGGATGCGGGGTCGGATATCAGTTCGTACATCCCGGCCGGCGGCTCGCCGATCAAGGCGACGGCCGACAGCGTTGCCCCCTCGGTGCCGACCTACACCTCGGCAACGCTCAGCGGGACAACGGTCACCCATGTGGTCAAGCAGGCCGGTGGCAACGCTCGCAGCGTCCAGCTTTTCCGCGCGCAGGGCTTCGGTTCCACCTTCGCCAGTGCCGCACTCAGCGCCAGCAAGGCCGTCGACGCGAACCAGACCGACACACTCACCGACACGATCTCGCTCGGCTACATCACCTGGTGGCTCACGGCGCAGAACGGGTCTGGTGTGTCGAGCGTGCCGAGCGCCTCGCAGTCGCTCCTCTACGTCACTCAGCCGGGCAACGTCACGCAGTTCCCGAACGACCTGACGAACGCGGTCTGGACGAAGACGGCCGCCACGGCGGCGCTCAACGGCACCGGGCCGGATGGCGCCGCCGCCACGATGATCTCGGAGACGGCGACCACCGGCACGCACACGGTCGCCTACAAGGCCACGGGCCTCGCCTCCGGCTCCAAGCTCCGCGCTGTCTGGGGCCTGAAGGCCGCTGGCCGCTCAGCAGGCCGTATCGACCTTATCAACAGCGGCGGCACGGGCAACGGTGACTATGCGCGTGTGGCCTTCGACCTCGTGGCCGGCACCATCACGGTCGGCGCGGTCAGCGGAACGACCTTCAGCAGCGTCACGGCAACCATTCAGAAGGTGTCCGCAGACTTCTGGCTGCTCATTATCACGGCGAACACCTCGGCCTCCGCCGGGACGTCCGGAGCCATGGCGATCGAGGATCGTCTGAACCTCGGCACTGGCGGCGCGACCATCTCCTACGCTGGCGACACCACCAAGGGCCTGCTCGCCTGGGCCTGCTCGCTCGCGCCCATCACCTAACCCCACACGCCTTTCCATTCACCGAGCCTGACGCTGCCCCGCTGACACGCGGGCGCTGGCGCGCGGGGAGATGCCTGCATGTCCGATGGGTTTCGCACGACCAACTTGCCGATGGCCGAAGGGGACATCCTCGTCGAGCTAATTGGCAATGCTCAGGTCCAAGGTTTTGGCCCGCTCGCCACGCGCAGGATGACGGTTGCGCAGTTTCAGACGCAGCTTCTTAGCAGCACTAGTGCTGTCGGCGTCCGGTTCACCAACATTGAGAACCGCCTGACGACTGCCGAGGGCCTAACCAGCCAGATCCCGGGGTTGACCAGCCGCGTCACCACTCTGGAGGGTCTTGCCGGCATCTCGCCCGGCACGGACCTCGCGGCAGATGGCACGACAGTCCGTTCGACGCGGTACTGGGGGCGCCCTGGCGAGGCGATCCGAACGTGGACCGCTGCCGCCAACGCCACGGCTCAGGCGGCCACTCCGCTTACCGTCGGCGGGGCCTACAGCATCACCACCGATGGCCCCGGCAAAGGGCCGGCGCTGCGCATCACCGGCAACGCCTACGCCACCTCCATCGCCAAGACGCACCTGGACGATGGCGAGATCGTCGAGTTCACGTTCCGCATCGCCCGGCGCGTCGACAACACCGGCACCAACGCCGCCGCGAACAACGTCCCGGTCCTGGAGCTTCGTAGCTACAAGCCCGACGGTACGGACAATGGAACGGCCGCCCTCCCGGCGACGACGCTTCTCGCCGCTGACGGCCTTCGGACAGTCACCTATCGCGCCTGCCTGACGCCCGGCGTCGGCTCGGTCGATCTGCCCGCCAACACCCGGTTCATCAGCCCGCTATTCGGTGAGCGCGGCACCGGCGCGGTCGAGCTCACCTCCTGCGATCGCAAGACGCAAGACCCGGCCGTCACTGCTCTCGACCTGCGCACCGCCGATCTGCCCGCCACGTTCATCACCGATTCCGACGTCTACGATGAGGAGAACAAGCGGGTTGTCTACGCCGCTGTCGGCAGCGAGGGGCGCGGCGCTCACTACATCACGGAAGATGGCTCGGTCGTCACTGGCCGGACCTCTCAGGAACTCGTCGACCTCGAAGATACCTCGATCGCCTATGCCGAGGTGGACAAGAACTTCCGCCCGATCCGGATCGTCTACCTTGATGGATCGGTGTCCTACCCTGGCGGCGTTCGCGGCTTTTCCTCTGGAGGCGGAGGAGGTGGCACAACTATCGCCGCACGCGGTCCCCAGGTCGCTCCCAGCCTGAAATATCGGCTACTTTACGGCCAGTCGCTCGCCACTGGCACCGCCGGACTGCCGCTGCTCTCGACCACCCCCCTCTATGACACGCTGATGTTCACGGGCGGCATCCGACTGCTCGCTAACCCGGACATGACGTCATTCACCAATGCGGTGGAGACGCAGGACAGCGCTCTCGGTGAGACCGGCGCGGTGGCCAGCGCCCATCACTCGTCGACCTACCTCGCGGCGCTGACCGGGCTCACCCCTACCACCCTCGGCTCGAACTATTTCGTGGCCTCTGGCGGTCGTGGCGGCGCGACGCTTGCCCGGCTCGCAAAGGGGTCCGGCTACTACACCAACATGCTGACCATCGCATCAAGCGCGATGCCGATCGCGGTAGCGTCGGGCCGAACCTTCGGCATGTCGGTCATCGAGTTCATCCACGGTCAGGCTGACTACGCCTTCGGCACGTCCCGCCTTTCCTATGCCAACGGCCTCGTCCAGTTCCGGAAGGATTTGGAGGCGGACACGAAGGCGCAGACGGGCCAAAGCGGCATCATCCCGATGCTGGTCAGTCAGGCGGGATGTCAGGCGGCCTACTATCTCCGCATGTCGTCGGATGCGCCGACCCAGCGCGCCTATCCTGACGCTCCTGCCACGCCTGAGATCGACATGGCGATGATGGATGCGGCAGCCGCCGATCCGAACACCATCGTGCACATGTCGCTGTATTGCACGGGCGACCTCGACGGCGGTGACGGCATCCACCGCGGCTCCGAGGATTATCGCATGATCGGCCGCAACCGAGGGCGGGCGGCGGCTAAGATCGAGAAAGCGCTGGCTGACGGTACCCCGTTCCCGGAAGTCGCCGTCCGGCCGCTGTCCTACATCGCTCAAAAGCGGTCGATCCGGATCAAGATGTCCGTGCCCTACGGACCGCTGGTGTTCGACACGAGTTGGGTGCTGCCGACCTTCAACAACGGTTTCGACATCTGGGATGCAGGCGGGGCCTCGCCGGTCCTGGCCAACATCATCCAGTCCGTCGCGATCGTCGGCAAGGACACGATCGAGATCAAGCTCAACGCTGATCTGCCTGCGACGTGGCTGTGCTCCTACGCGTGGGGCCGCAACGTCTCCGCCGATGGTGGGCGCTCCAAGGGCGCGCGCGGCAACCTGCGCGACAGCGAGGGCGACAGCCCCACTGGCTCGAACAATACCTACGTCGACAATTCGGGCGTGACCCGCCGGCTCGACAATTACTGCCTCCTCTTCGCCCTCACGAACAAGGTCTGAGCCATGGCGACCATCGTCCGATCCAAGGATCTCTCGATCACCAATCTGGCGATCCCGAAGCTCTACATTCCGCTTGCGGCCGAGACAAAGGATTTGCTGGCGGCGATGACCGTACAGCCGTCCTCGGCTATCCGGTCGCTCATCAACAAGACGATCGCCGATTCCAAGGATGCCCTGCTGTGGCCGAAGTTTCGGTCCGTTCACGCCTTTGGCCTACCGACGCAGCAAGCGGCCTTCCTCGACTGGAAGCTGCCTTCGCGCGCCGCGCCCATCATCACGGGCGAAATCGCCTACAACGCTCGCGGCAATCTCGTGCCCGACGGCTCTACGGGCTTCCTCGACATGGGGTTCAGCGCGAACTCGCTCGGCCTGACGGTCAACAACGCCGGCGCGTCGTGTAAATTCGGACCCGGCACCGGCCCTCTGTTCGGCACCACGAGCTCCAGCGGAAACCTCTTCCACGCCAGCGTTTCCAGCGGCAACGCCCTGACGTCCCGCCTCAACCAAACGGCGGCACAGGATGGCATCGCTCTCCCGTCGAACCAGGGCCATCTGACCATCACGCGCGCCTCTGCGGACGCCTACAGTCGCTATCACGATGGACTAAGCGTCACCGCCGCGCCGAGCGCATCATCTGCGATTGCGACGAACAACTTCGCCCTGTTCCGTCAAGGCAACGCCTACGGCACGCACGGCATCTCAATGTTCGTGACACACACCGCGCTCAGCTCGGCGGACAACGCAGCCTTGTTCCAGATCATGACCACGTTCGTCGAACGCATCGCGACGATCTGAGGGGCTATCCACCTGCCGCGCGCAGCGCCTCAAGCGAAGGGTAGCCCTGCTTTCCGAGGGAGGCGGCAACACCGTTCAGGTGCGCGTGGATCTGGTCGTGTTCGGCGGGCGGCGCGTTGACCTCCAGGCAGAAGGGTAGCCCGGCTTCGATGATCATCCGCATGTAGGTCTCCGCCTCCCTGCATACGAAATCGACCCCATCGCCTCGGATGGCCTTCGTGTCTCCGAATTTCCCCGTGTCGATGATGACCTCAAGCTTCGGCGTCCAACCCGAATTATGACCCATGTTGCTTTAGCTCTGCCTTAGATGTTGCTTGCCACCTCTGTGGATGGCGATGGTAGTCGCATGCGCTCCGGCGGCAAGAGTGCGTAAAACACAAAGCCTCGCTCGGGTGCTTTGAGTCGGAAACCCGCCAATCCCTTCCCGAGCCGGCCGGTCGCCGCGCAACCCCTACATCGTGAGAACGAACTCATTCCAAAATTGAATGAGTTCGACACCACGCTAACCCATTGAATTTGTTCCGTTACGGGAATTCCCGTTTCGGTTTCGTCACCACCCCTCCCATCGTGAGAACCACCATGGGCCGCGCCATTCTCGCGTTCGCGCTTCTCTGCGCGCTGGCCTCGCCGGTCGCAGCCACTCGTCCCCGCACGGTCTGCGTGTCCGTCGACATCGAGGGCATCCCGTCCCTCGTCTGCTCTCGGCCGGCGCGGCGGCGCTGATCCTTTCCCCGAAACTGTGAGACCATAACCATGGCCGCAAGCCTGAACCGGGCCGCGTTCTTTGACGCTGTGCGTCGGACGCCGTTCAATGGCGGACTGACCGCGTCGCAGGTGTCTGGAATGGACGCCATGCTCGACATGGCGCCGCCTGACATGGGCATCGCCCTGCTGGCCTACAGTTTCGCTACCGCAGCGTGGGAGACTGGCAAGCAGATGCAGCCGGTCTCCGAGAACCTTAACTACACGTCGGCGGCGCGCATTCGGCAGGTCTGGCCCTCGCGGTTCCCGACGCTCGCCTCTGCCGAGCCCTACGTCCGCAACCCGCAGGCTCTAGCGAACAAGGTCTACGGCGGGCGCCTCGGCAACAAGCTGCCGACCGACGGGTGGGATTTCCGAGGAATGGGGCTGGTTCAGGCCACCGCACGCGACAACGCCCGCCGGGCAACAGGGCGCCTGCAGGACCTCGGCTACCTCACGCGATCTCAGGACTTGGAGGTGACCCCCTCGCTGATGCTGACGCCCGACGTGGCCGCCGCCATGCTCTTCGTGGGCCTCAGCGAAGGCTGGTACACGGGCAAGAAGCTGGCGGACTACTTCGGCCCCGGCCGGGAGAACCCGACCAACGCGCGGGCCATGGTGAACCCGGACACCAACGGCCCGGCTGTCGCCACCCTCTACACCGCATTCAAGGCCGCGCTGGTGGCCGCCGGCTACGAGCCGAACGCGGTCGCTCCGTCTATTCCGACACCGCCCGTCACCGTGGCTCCGATCCCCTCTGCCTCCCCCAGCCCCCTCGTCCAGCCGGCGCCGCGGAAGAGCGGTGTGCTGCCGGCTCCGAAGCCGCTGCCGGAGCCGACCTACGATGTGAAGCCCTCGTGGGGCTCGCGGCTGACGTCGTGGCTGATGCGGCCCTGGTTCGGGTGAAGCAACTACCGAGGATTTTGCGGTAGTTCGACACCACCCTAACCCAGTGATTTTGTTACGTTATGGGCATTCCCATAGCGCTTTCGTCACCACCCCCTCCCACATCGTGAGATCATCATGACCCGCTTTTCCCTCGCGGCGCTGGCGTTTGCCTGTGCCGTCTCGCCCACGTTCGCCATGGGCCACATCGATCTGCCGGCGAGCTACCCGCCCTCGTCCAGCTACGCCAATGCCGCCATCCTCGGCAGCGTGGGCGCGATCCTGTTCATGGTCGTCGCCGTGTTCGCCAAACACGCGCGTGCGACGGCGGCGATGGCCTGCCTGTCGATGATGCTGTTGTCCGGCGTCGCGTTGGCCGCTGAAGTCGTCGCCACCGTGCCGACGACTGCCGTCATCCTCCCGTATGGCGAATGGCTCCTCGCCGCCGCCAACCTCTTCACCGCCGTGATCGTGCCGGTCCTCGGCGGGTTCCTCATCCAAGCTGTGACGAAGGTCTATCCCTGGGCCGCCCTGTTCCTCACGCAGAAGCGCGTGGAGCAGATGGCGAACGCCGTCACCGAGTACGCTGTGAACGCCGTCCCTGGGGCTGTGAAGGAAGGCAAGCTGTCCATCCCGGTGGGCTCGGCCGTCATCGCCAAAGCGATCCAGTACGCAGTCGATGCCGCTCCGGCGAAGGCACTTGCTGCGGCCGGCGGTCCCGAGGGCCTGGCCAAGATCATCTTCCGCAAGCTCAATCTCGTGGATGAGGCGAACGAGACGAACGTGCTTCTGCCGGCCATCGCAAAGCTGCCCGGTAAGTAGGGTTCCGACGCGTGCCGAACGTGCAAGCCACGGCCGAAAAGACGGCCGACTTCTACCTGAGCCAGGGCACGCTCGGCGCGACCTGCGTAGCCCTGGCCCTATTCATCGTCGTGCTGCTGGCCGTGATCCGACACCTCTACAAGGATATCCAGAAGCTCCATGCCGAGCGGCTGGCTGAGCAGCGGGCGATGATTACGGTCATCGAGGGCGCTCGTGACGCGCACGGTGATCTCAAGGAAGCGCTCCGCGGCGTCGAGGCCACGCTCGGCGCGAGGGCGCAGGCCTTGTCGGACCTGTCTCATCAGGTCGAGCGCACGGCCCAGGATGCGAGGCACGGCTTCGCCAATACGAGCCAAATGGCCACCGGCCTCGTGGAGATGGTGCGCGATCTGCGCGACATGCTCCGCGGTCGAAGCGGGGGCGCTCCATGACCTGGTGGGAGCGCATCATGATGACCTTCTTCCCTCGGCACCATCCCCCTGAGGATCAGTCCACTCGGCTCAAACACGCTGTCGCCGGAATGCTCTCGGCACAGCGCGGCACAGCCGAGGAGTCACAAGGCGTGAAGGCTGCAGCCCGCCGAGATCTCACTGAAATTCGAGCCGAGAGCGGCCGCATCCGGGCGCGGACCAACGCGCAGCGCGAGAAAGCGCGACCGGGCCAGACCAGCGAGGCGAGGAGCCTCGTGGACGACATGCTCCGTGGAATGGAGCGCCCGAGCAGCAGGGATGCAGGATCGTGATCTACAACGACGACCGACCGGAGCAGATCCGCGGTGCGATCTGGCTGACGGTGCTGTTCCTGGCCATCGTCTACGGTGTCATCAACGCCTTCGTCCCCAACTCGGACATGAATATCGCCATCGGCGTGCTGCAGGCAGCTGCGGCGACGATGGTGGTCTACATCTACGGCCGGGACGCGTGGGCCGCGATCAGAGCGAAGCAGCCGAAGCGGACGGACTTCCTCATCGTGGGGATCGTCCTCGCTTGGCTCTCGACCGACGGGCAGGCCATCCTCGCGGTGATCTTTCGCCTGTCGGGCATGCCGGCGTGGTTCGTGAACTCGGAGATCTACGCGCCGATCCGGCTTCTGTCGGTGGTCGCCGCCGTTCTCCACATCAGTGCGCCTGGTGCGGTTGACGGCGTGGTCCCGAGGAAGAACCGTCTGGCGATGGGAGTAGGGCTCGGAGGGGCTGTCCTGCTCGTCCTGGCGCTCCTATGGAGCCGTCCGGATATTGGGCCGCTCCTCGAACGCACCCGGCCGTACATCTCGGACTTCTTCCAGACCGGATCAGCTGCCGCGCCTGGAGCATCGCCAGCGTAGGCGCCCCCACCCGACGCGCTACCGCGCCTGTCGGTCGTCCTGAGAGCACGAGAGACCCCGCCCGGCGAAAGCTGGTGCGGGGTCTTTTTGTTAGTTCGTTTCGCGGCCGGCCAGTTGGTAAGGATTCCTTACGTACTGCCGCCTCGCCCTGCATTGGTGTTGCAAATGGCCTCGTTCAGCTTCGGCTGGGCGGGGCCGATTTCGTTTGGGCTCAAGCCCATCCGGGGATTGGTTGTGCTGGCATGAAATCTCGCTCGCGATATGGCGTTTGCCCAGAGATCGGCATCCGCTCCCCAGCGCTCGTTAGAGGCCAGCCTTTTTCGTCTTTGACGCCATAGCCAGGCACATAGTTGCTGCTCACTTCGTACGTTTCGCCGCATGCTTCACAAGCGTACCCGCTGGTCAGGCAGACTTCAGGATAACCGGTCCACCCAAGCGTCGCACCGGTTTGATCCCGCCAGAGCCACAGGAAACCTTTCTGCATGCCCTTTTGCGGCGCTTCGCCATGACAGCACGGACACGGGGCGTGTTTTACCTTACGGGCGGCCTGCATCTTGATCCAACCGAACATCCTCACCTCCTCACGCGTCGTCTGGCTTAGGCCGGGCGGTCCTCTTCCAGAAGCGCCTTCAGCCTCGCGATTTCAGCTTGGTCCGCTTTCCAGATCAGATACGGCGCCGACAGTAGCCGGACGACGATGATCCCGATCACAGCCCCCCGCTGCCATCCAAGCGATGAGTTCGCCGACTGTCATGGCCATCCGCGTCTTCTCCTCAAGCCCGGCCGCCGTCAGGGCGGGGAGGGGCTACTCGTTGACCGGGGCGATGTAGATCCATTCCTTCCATTCGTCCGCCCCGCGAATGCCATCCACATACGAGCCGTTGATGATGGAGAGTTCGCCGTCGATCCGGCGAGCATCGTCCTCGGTCGGCGTCGGATCATTCTCAGGATCAAGCAGATAGGCGCGAACCGCATCTTTCGCCTCGTCGAGCGTCGAATGGATCGTCGCGTTTCGCCCGCCATCATTGTTCGTGCCTAGAACCACATATCGCATCGTTTCTTTCTCCCCTCCGCCGGGCGGATCAGCCTGGGGTGGTGGTCGGCGGAGCCGCAAGGGCGCCATCAATCATCGACTTCCACATCTCGTCAGGCTCGCCACACAGCATGTGGACGACATCACCGTCTTGCCGAACCACCATCTTCATCTCGCGCATTGCGGCGAGCACTTTCCGCGCCTTTGCGTAGGACGCCTTCGACGGGAACGGCGCTCCGCTGATGGCCTGGGCCACCGTTTCAACCATTGCGTTTGTCTCGCTCATCACCATTCCCCTCCTTGATCCACCACGACGAAACTCAGCGCCTCCAGCTTGGAGAGGGGGCGGTTAGGGGATGGGCTCACTCTCCACGCAGCGGCGCGTGATGCGCTTGCAGTCACCAATCTTGCAGTCGCAGGGCTCGGTCGCAGCCTCCGCCGATGCGGCCGTTGCGATCACTGCCCGCAGCCTCTCGATCTCCTCAATCGCGTCCCGTACCAGTTCGGCTTCCTCTGAATACTCATCGGCCGAGAATTGTTCGGCGATTTCGTAGAGTTCGTTGATTAGGTTGCTCATCGTCCTGTTCCTCTTCTCCCGCCGGATGCCCGAGGTGAGGGTTAGGGGGTGTCGAGAGGGGTGCGCTTCTTCATGACGCCAACCTCTCTGCCTTCTCCCGCAAAGCCTGCGCTTCCATCTTGACGAGATGAGCCTGTTTCAGTCCGCGCATCTTCTCTGCGGTGCCGCCACAATGCCGGGTGCTATCCGCCGCCATTTCGTCGGCCAACCGTTCCAAGCGGTCTGCTTCGGCGATAAGCGGCGCGGCATCGGCCTTGTCTTGGGCGCTCACCAGCGTTCCCCCTGCTCAATCCACGTTGAGACAAAGACGCGGATGACGACTATCCGATTTAGGCGTTGATCCAATATCCAGCCCTGTTGGGTCGGGGCGTCGGCGAGCTTGGTGCGGCTGGTCATCGTGCGAACTCCCGGCATCGAACCGTCACCCGCGTGCAATCGCCGATCCGGCAGTTGCACAGCTCGCTCGGGGCGTTCGGATCGGTTTGTTCGTAAAGCGCCTTCCAGCCGTCGCGCTGCCGGACCTCGTTGGCGACCGCATCGCCAATCGCACGGTTGATCTGGTCGGCGAGCCGCGCGACGCCTGCCGTATCTGAGAACTTGTCCCAGCCATTGGCGGCACCCTCTGCGATGGCACGGGCCTTTTCGTATTGCTCGCTCACGGCAACTCCTCTCCAAGTTCCGAGAGCGGTATCGTCGCGCGGACGGTCGCCGTGTAACCGCTGTGGTAGGAGGGTGAGCCCTCCATGTTCTTCTCGATCTCGACCTTTCCGTGCTTGCGGATGGTCTCGACCGAAATGCCGGACGCTTCGGCCACGGCCTTCTCGATCAGGGCATCGAGTTGGCCCCGCCGGAGATGGGCGTAGAGCACGCGTTCGTGCTTCTCGGTGTTATTGATCTCCATCACGCGATATCCTTGGTGGCAGGCTTCCAGCCCATGAAGGTCTGAAGGGTGTCGGCGATCCGGGAAGCGACGGAGCAGTGCTCCTTGTTCGCGCCGTAGGTCGTCATGTGCTCGCCGTGGGGCACTGGGTCGTCACCAACCTTGCGCGCGTAAATGACGACCTGATCGTAGCCATAGGCCTCGGCGATTTGGCGGGCAGCGCTGATGGGGATGCGTTTCACAGCTCGTACCCCCGCAGGTCTTCCAAGCACCCGATCATCGCGACGGTATCGCCTTCGGCCAGGGCCTTCTGAGCGGCGTCGAGCGAGGCCCGCATCATGGTCGCGGCAAAGATGCCTTCGGGGATCGTGAGGTAGGCCGGTAGCACCTTGTCGCGGACGCGGGTCATCTCGCGCGGGAGGGCGTCGCCTAGGGTGTCGGTCATTTGGCATCCTCCAGCGGTACCGTCTCAGGCGGCTCGTAGGCAGTCCCGCAGATCGGGCAGAACTTGGCGAGGAGGCCCGGCGGCTTCTTTCCGCGCGGATTGACCTTCTCGACGACGAGCATGGCCGTCTGCTTGAAGCCCGTGCTGTCAGCCGTGAAGCGCGTGCCGATCTGCCCGTTCAAGGGCGCGAACATCTCGTCGATTTTGGCAATGCAGTTGCAGGCCATCAGACCCTCACCATCTCGCCGGGGTTGGTCAGCACTTCGCCGTCGCGGATCACCATCGAAGGCGCCCAGCCCGACTTGCAGAATGCGTCGGCGGCTTCTTTGCCCCAGCCAGCCTTGAACTGATGTTGATGGTCGGTCTCTACCAAGAGCCGTTCGATATCAGCAGCGAGCATTGCTCTGACTGCGCGGCTTTGATCCCAGAAGTCGCCCCATTCGGCGAGGTAGGCGGCCAGTTCTTCAAGGGTGGCGAACGGTGGTGAGACCGGAGTGCCCTCGCTCACGGTCTCCCAAAGCTGAAACCACGTCGCCTCCTCATTGCTGAAAGGGCGGTAGCGCTTCGGGTCCGGCTGCTTGCCGTAATACCCCTCAAACGTCGTTTCTTCGGACGCGTACTCGGGGCGCTCGCCAGCATCCCACCGAGCCTTGTCGGCCTCCCATTCCGCTAGCGCCTCAGCGTAGGTCTGATCGTGGAGGGCCACATAGGAGAGCTTCGAATGCCAGCCTTCGCCCATGCCCCATCCGAAGCGCATCTGCGTCGGGTGAGACCAGTTCGGGGGCACTCGACGAATTTCACGGCCCATCACTTCGCTCCTTCCGAGATATCTCGCATCCTACCGTGCGCCGTGGTAGAACACAATCCGAGATATCTCGGAAGCGAGTGGAATGCGGCCTAACTTGACGAGTTCAGAGATATCCCGTCCAAGCCGTCCGATGGCGCGGCCGAAGAACGAATTCGAGAAGGTGCTGCTGCGGCTGAAGCCCGGCACGAATGCCCGCATCGACGAGGTGCGTGGCGACAAGGATCGCGCGTCGTTCGTCCGTCAGGCCATTGATCTTGCCGTCGAAGCCGAACTCAAGCGCCGCGAGCGCAAGCCGAAGCCCGGTTCGGGGGAGTGAGGGAATGACAGACACAGTAATGCTTGAACGTGTCGCCCGCGCCATCGCGGAGGCCTTCGACGAGGATTTCTCGGCGGATGCGGAGCGGTACATGATCCGAGCGCGGCACGCCGTCTACGCGATGAAGAACCCACTGCCAGAGGTCAATTCCGCTATCGTCCGAGACCAGCCGAAGGAGTACCGGGTCGTCATGCAACTCGGCTACGAGCGCGGCTTGGATGCCGTCCTGGGCTTTGGTTAACCCCTCGTTAACCCTTCCCCCGGCATCTTTCGGACTACGCCCGGAGGCCACCATGACGCTCACCGTTTTCGATCCGATCTCGGGCAAGCTGGTGACGATCAAGGTGCCGGTCAGGAAGCCATGTCCCTGAGCCTCTACCGCATCGGACCCGACGAGCATCACCTGATCCAGGGTGGCGAGGTCGTCGGCAATCTGGCGCGAGAGGAAGGCAAGTCGAGCTGGCGGGTCTCGCTGCTTGAGGAAGCGGGGACAATCCGGCAGCGTCTTTTCAGATCGTTCGACGCGGCGCTCGAATGGCTGGGCCTGCCAGCCGTGTCCGAGCCGGTTTAGGGCTCACCAGGGCATCGGCCGCGTGCTCATCGTGTCGACCCTCTTCCGCCGGCCGTTCTTCCGCTCAATCCAGATCTCGGCGCAGCATAAGGCGAGGTCTGGACCCCAATCGTAATCGCCCTTCCAGTTCGGATCGCGGCCGGGGAAGTTCCGGAAGTCCGCTGACTCGCGCAGGATCAGCCTCAGCCGGAACTCGCCGTCGTGCTGGCGCTGGAGGAGGCCGCGCAGGCACTCCGATGATGCGACCCAAGCCGCGCCACCCTTGCTGTCGGGGAAGTTGCGCGGGCCGTATTCATCGGACGTGAGCTCGCGCCAGGGCGGGCCTTCGTCGCTCACCGCTTCTCCCTCTCCCGCTTCTCGGCCAAGGCCTTCAGCGCCTCAGCATACAGCCCAACCTGATCCTTGGGGATGTAGGCGCCTCTGTCCGTCATCGTGGCGAGGCGGGCGGCTGTGGCGCGTAGGTCGGTGGGGGTGTCCATGCGGTTAGGGTAGGCGCTGAGCCTCGGCGGGCAAGGTTGCAGCTGCAGTCTCCAAGGCTTTCGGATGGCCGACATCGCAACCATCCCATTCGCATGTCTCGCGTTCGTCGTCCCCATCGGCCACCGGCTTTTCCGATACCCAAGGCGGCAGAGTGATTGTGCATTTGCCGAAGCGGCCACACCAGCTTTGCACCTCCCAGTGTACGCAGGCGTCACATTTCACGTAGCTGTTGGCCCTCATCTGGTGATCTCCTTCCACCCTAATCGCTCGGCCGCAGCCTTCAGGACGGGCAACGCGGCGCCGTACTTCTTCTCCAAACGCGCTCGGGTCTCAGCCGGCAGATGCGCCAGGCGGGCCGGGTCGGAGTTGTCCTCGACGTCGGCGATCTTGACGAGGAGGGTGTGAAGGTCGGTGCTGTACCAGATGGCGAAGGTCTGGGCCTTCTCAAGGTAACTACCACCCGATGGGGGTTGCCCAAGGAAGACAGTCTTGACCACGACGTCCTCGTCGAAGCCCTCTTGCTCTAGTCGCTCGCGCGTCACCGGTCCAAACGGACGCGGATCGGGCTCAAGAATGTCGTGGAGCCATGCAAGCTGGATGGCCTCGTCCCAGCGCCTCAGCCGATGCTCGAAATGGGCGGCGAAATACCGTTCGGTTCTCGCGGCCACCCGCTCCAAGTGCCGGATGTACGGTTGGCCCGCCTTGTCGAACTGTCCGGCGTGAACGACGCGGGCGAACCGTTCGGCATCGGCAGCCGTGCGTCGTAGGGGTGGCAGGATCAGTTGCACGCCCGCACTCATCGCCCCATCCTCCGCAGAGGCTCCAGCACCATCGGTCTGCGCTCAGGCATGGTCAGGGTCGCTCCACAATGACGCTTCGACGAGGCGCACCGACAACGACGCCGCGTCGACCATGAGAAAATGAGGGCGGCGGGCTAGGCGAAGCCGCTCCAGTGCCAGCGCTTGGCTTTCTCGGTTGATACTCGCCGCACCAGTTCTCATGCCGGGTGTCTGGGTGCGGCGATGGGCCAGAAATCGGTGGGTATCGCCGACAGAACAAAGCCTCCTCTCCCATGTAAGGATACGCTTTGCTGAAGCGGCAGTTTTCGCAGCGCTCAGGCATGGTCACTCTCCGTCTTTCGCGAGCCCGAGGCCTGCGCCGGGGAGGGGGAGAACGAGTAGCCGACCTTCTTGAGGTGCTGCTGGTCGCCGTCGAAGTAGATCGCCCCGGCCTGCCACCAGATGTCGTCGCCGATCTCCGGCATGCTGGTCTGGGGCTCGGCGTAGACGCAGGTTTCGTCCGCCATACCTGGCGAGCCGTGAGGGCGATCCACCACCCACAGGCGAACCACCTCCCGTCCGCTTTCGGGTAGCCGAACGGGAAGGATTTCGATCAGTCTGCCGCCGACGCTCATCGCTGTGTCTCCCATCCTGATTTCGGTTGGCCGAGTTGCTCGTTCGCCCACTGGATGCCTCGGCGCTGGCCATCCTTGGTGATCTGAGCGAGGGCGATCTTGCGGGCCTCGTGGACCCTCCGGTCCTCGGTCGTGACGCCCCACAACAGTCCGTAGATGCGTTCCTCTGCGCTCGGCTCACTCATCCCCGTCCCGCTCCCAAGAGGTCGTTCGTGCATCCCGCGAGGGGGAGGGGGGCCGCTGACGTGCTGTCCGGATCGACGCCCATCCGCTTGCACATCGCCCAAGCGTAGGTGCTGCCGAGGCCGAACATCTCCACCGCGAAGACCCAGTTCGGATCGCGCTTGCGCTTGGCGAGGCGGCGGGCGCCCTGAAACGCGCGAAGCATCGTGAGGCTGTCGAGCTTCTTTTCCATCGGTTCTGGCTCGCTCACGGCTCCGTCCCTCCCTCAATTGCGGAGGCGGGGAGGGCGAGGGGCTTCCGATCCCGAAGAGCCTTCCGTATCCGCATCTGGATTTCGCGGCTGCGTTGGTGCTTCCTGGCAACCGAGTGAACCGCCTCGATGATCTCAGCAACGGCGGCCTGGGGGAGAAGGCACGGCAGCCCTCCGCTAGACCGGCTGTACTCGTGGTAAGCTGCGGCGATGGAGCGAGGATCTACGGTCATTTCACCGTCCTCCCTGAGCGGCGGGGAGGGGGGAGAGTGCCCGATCTGGCGTGACGTTCTTGGCGAATTGGGCCTGAAGGCCATGCCAGACGTTCTCGCCAACCAGCACAAGATCGCCGGGCCGGTAGGCTTCCATCACCTCGGCGACGCTGCCAATCTTAACCAGCACCGGAGGCCCAGGATGGGGATGGCGGCGTAGCGCGGCTCCGTTCGGTTGCAGCCAGTCGCTCATTTCGATGCGGATACCGTCCATCAGACCCACTCCCCGTTGCCGAGCGGCAGGCCGATGAAGGGCATCCGCTTCCGCTCCTCGCGCTTCTGTTCGATGTTCGGTTCGCCGGCCTTGGCCTTGCGGACCCACTCGCGGAAGTCCGCGCAGCAGCCCTCGCCGGTCTCGGCGTAGCGGGCGCACTTCTGGACCCAGTTGAAGGCGGACCCGCCGCAGCCCCGGCATTCGAAGCCAAGGGGGATGTGGGCGGCGATCTCGGATAGCGATGGATGGTCGGTTGGTTTCTGGTCCATCTTCACATCCCCCCACTGTTGGCGGGAAGGCTCAGGCCCAAGCCTGCGGCGAGGAGGAGAGAGAGGGCGGTCATGCTGCGGCCTCCGAGGTGGTGGGATCGTTGAGGCGGAAAGCAGTCTCGGCGTCGGAATCCTCTTCCGTGCAAAGCTCGACACGAAGATCCGCAAGCGCATTATCCAACCGATCACGCCACGACTCGCCGCCTTCGGTCTCAGCGTTCATGAGGTACTCTCGGAGCTTATCCACGACCTCGTCGAATGGGATTGGGCGCTTAATCACAGCGTGCACGCGCGGCATGATCCGACCTCCCGGCGCTTGTCCTTTTCCATCCTGGCGAGCGATCGGGTCGGTACGCGACCTCGCGCGAACTCAGCCCCGAGCGCTCTACGGCCGGCTGGCCATGCGTCTCGTTGCGGCGAGCGGAACGTGTAGGGCTTGCCGCGGGCCTCGCTGACGAAGTCCTCCAGATCGGCGCCGAGATCGAAGGACTGGCGGTCGTCGCGCCACAGGACGTACAGCTCGCCGAGCCGTGCCCAGAAGCAGTTGTTGCAGTCTGTCCGATCGGGGATCGTGACGCCGCGCTGGTCGAGGTAGGCGTAGACGTCTTGGATCGTCCAGCCCCATTCCTTCATCGGAAAGCGAACCTGGACCCCGGCTTCTTCCGGAAAGATCATCCCTACGCGATCGCCCTCGTCGGCCCGAAGCCCGACATACGAGATGCAGGGCGAGTGGGCGCGCATCCAGGTGTAATAGGGATCGAGCTTCAGGATACGGGTACACCACCGCGCTCGATGGTTTGGGAGCATGGCCTGGCGCTTAATCTCGCCAGCAAGGCTCTTGCCCTGGGATGCGACGGTCAGCGGCTTGCCCAGCAGTTCGGCAACCTTGCGCCAGTGGGCGATCATCGCCGCCGGCTCGTCTCCGGTCGGGGTGATGACGTAGTGGTCGATCGGCATGCCGAGCTCGGCCATCCGAAGCGCGAGCGCAGTGCTGTCCTTGCCGCCGGACAGGGCCATGACGTGGAGGGGCGCCATCGCTCAAAGCCCTCCGGTGAGGGTGGAGGGGAGGGAAGCGGGGGTCAGATGATCGCGGCGACCTCCTCCATGGTTGGGGGCCAGCCACGCGTGCCGATACGATCCTTCTCGCGGGTTGGATGATAGGCGTTCGCCCACCAGTGCTCGGCCATCGCCGTCGCCGCGGTGAAGGAATGCGAGTACGGCGCGAGCGCATCCAGCAACTCGGCCAGCTTGCCCTCCCGCCGGAACCACTCGTTCCGATGATGCAGCTTCTCCGACCGGAAGAACCCGTGAAGCAGCGCCTCGTCCTGCTCGTTGCCGAGGATGTGCGCTTCGCGTGTCACCGGCCATGGGCACGACGTGCCGATGATCCTGATCCGCGTACTCACGTCCTGCGCAACGCCGATCTTCGTGAAGCCCTCGCACGTCGCGAAATAGACGAAACTGATTTTGTTGCCGCGCATAGCCAGCCCCCCATCCAAACCCTGACCCCGCGACGGATGTTATGGCGCTAAGTCGGTTGGACGGTTCGCCGAAATCCCTTGCAATCCCGTGGAGTGATCCGGGGTCCAACAATCCGGTAAGGAGCTGATCCATCTACATTTTGGCGCCCCAACCGGGGTCGCCACGCACACCTTCGCGGTGATGATGCGAGGCTGATCCGGTCACCTCGGTCTCCGCTTCCTCTCAAGACATGAAGAAGGCGCCTCCGATTGGCTCGGAAGCGCCTTGTGGATCGTCATGGGTGCACCCCGGGCCTCGCCCGTGGGCAAGGATGCTCCCGGCCCGGCCGGGAGCATAGCCCTTCACCGCTCAGTAGCCGAACCGCACGTAGGGTCGGGGGGCGTAGGCATAGGGGACGGGGCCATAGGCGTAAGGCCGGTAATACGGACGAGGCCTATAGCCGTAGCCATAGCCGTAGACCGGCACCGGACGAGGCGCGTAGTAGCCGTACGCACGGGATGTGGCCCGGCATCCGAACGCGGACGGATAAAAGCCGTAGCCGCAGCCGCCGGCGGCCTGGGCTGTCGTCGTGCTCGCGGCAGCCATCGTCAGGCCACCGATGACGGCGCCGATGAGGCCGAAAGTCTTCACGTGTTTCATGACATCAACTCCGGATCGCATCCCCTCGGGACCACAGCTTCACCTCGGGGCGTGCTGCATCAAGACACCCGATCGCTGAACAAATTCTGACATTTTCGCTGCCTGCACCAACCGACGGCGACCCGGTGCTTGAACGCGCGATTTCGTGATTGAGAAAGGCGCGAACGAGAGCCTTACGCTCCCGGGCGGGTGCGGGCGCCCCCGCCGTGACGGATGGGATTGACGTCGACCGTGGATGGGGTCTCCTCCCCCGCAGCGTTCTTACGCCCACCATGCCTTCGACAGATCGGAACCTCGCCATGCCAGACCTCAAGACCCTTCGCGACGTCTCGGGCCTGAGCCCGGCGCCGGCCCGATTGCGCGCCTCCGCCCTGATCATGATCGACCTGCAGAACACCTACCGCGAGGGAATCATGCGGCTGGAGCAGGTGGAGCCCGCCATCCGCGCCGCGCGCGAACTCCTCGACCGTGCCAGGGAGGCCGGCATCCCCATTGTCCACATCCAGCACGACGCCGGGCAGGGCTCGCCCTATGACATCTCCGCCGCCATCGGGCGGATCAGCGACGAGGTGGCGCCGCAAGCCGGCGAGACGGTCATCGTCAAGAATTACCCCAACGCCTTCGTCGGCACGAACCTGCAGAAGCATCTCGAGGAATCCGGCGTACAGTCGGTGCTGCTCGCCGGATTCATGACGCATATGTGCATCAACTCGACGGCGCGCGGCGCCTTCAACCTCGGCTTCAGCCCTACGGTTGTGGCGTCCACCACGGCCACCCGTGCCTTGCCCGGCCCCGATGGTTCGGTGGTGAGCGCGAGCGCTCTGCAGGCCGCGAGCCTCGCCACCCTCGGTGATCTCTTTGCCGTGATCGCTCCGGGCGTCGGCGACATCGCGGATTGACCCGTCCCGGCGCCTCGTATCCGCCGGACGGGAACGTGTGCGGCGCATCATCGTTCGGCTTCTGAAGCAGGAGTTGAACCCATGAAGATCGACATCGTCGCGGATCTCGTCGTCGAAACCTTGCAGCAGGTGGGTGTGCGGCGGATCTACGGTGTCGTCGGCGACAGCCTCAACGCCATCACGGAGTCGATCCGGGCGCGGGGCGTCATCGACTGGGTGCATGTACGCCACGAGGAGGTCGGAGCCTTCGCGGCGGGCGCGGAAAGCCAACTCACGGGAGAGCTGGCGGTCTGCGCCGGTTCCTGCGGCCCCGGCCATGTCCATCTCGTCAACGGGTTGTTCGATTGCCACCGGACCCGGACGCCGGTCCTGGCCATCGCCGCGCATATCCCCTCGGCCGAGATCGGCTCCGGCTACTTCCAGGAGACGGACCCGAAGGCCCTGTTCGCGCAGTGCAGCCATTATTGTGAACTCGTGTCCGATCCTTCGCAGCTGCCGTTCGTCCTCGAGAACGCCATCCGCGCCGCGGTGGGTGAGCGCGGTGTCGCCGTGGTGATCATCCCCGGCGACGTGGCGTTGAAGGATGCGCCGGCCCGGGCCATCGCGCCCAATGCCGGCCTGCTGCCGACCAAACCCGTTATCCGCCCCGCCGATGCCGAGCTCGACGCGCTCGGCGAACTGCTCGACGGCTCGTCGAAGATCACGCTGCTCTGCGGCCGGGGTTGCGCCGGCGCCCATGCCGAACTGCTGCAGCTCGCCGAGGCCCTGAAGAGCCCCATCGTCCATGCCCTCGGCGGCAAGGAATATGTGGAATACGACAACCCCTTCGATGTCGGCATGACCGGCCTCATCGGCTTCTCGTCCGGCTACGCGGCGATGCGCGACTGCGACACGTTGCTGATGCTGGGCACCGATTTTCCCTACAAGCAGTTCTATCCGGCCCATGCCAAGGTGGCGCAGATCGATCTGCGGCCGAACCAGCTCGGCCGGCGCACGAAGCTCGATCTCGGTCTCGTCGGCGACGTACGCGACACGATCGCCGCGCTCCTGCCGAAGCTCGGCGTCAAGTCCGACCGGGCCTGGCTCGATGCCAGCCTGAAACATTACGCCAAGGCCCGCGAAGACCTCGACGATCTCGCCACCGGGGCGCCGACCAAGGGCTGGTTCGGACTGAAATCGGCCAAGTCCCCGATCCATCCGCAATACCTCACCAAGCTCGTCAGCGAGGCGGCGGCGGACGACGCCGTCTTCACGGCGGATGTCGGCACACCGACGATCTGGGCCGCTCGCTACCTGAAGATGAACGGCAAGCGCCGTCTCCTCGGTTCGTGGGTGCATGGCTCCATGGCCAACGCCATGGCGCAGGGCATCGGCGCACAGGCGGCCTGTCCCGGCCGGCAGGTCGTGTCCCTCTCGGGCGACGGCGGATTCACCATGCTGATGGGCGATTTGCTGACCCTGCGGCAGGAGAAGCTGCCGCTGAAGGTCGTGATCTACAACAACGGCTCCCTCGGCTTCGTCGAGATGGAGATGAAGGCCGCTGGCTATCTCGAGACCGGTGTCGCCCTTGAGAACCCGGACTTCGCCGCCATGGCCCGGGCCGTCGGCCTTCACGCGGTGCGGGTGGAGGATCCGGCCGAACTGGAGGGCGCGGTCCGGGATGTGCTCGCCCATGACGGACCGGCCGTCCTCGACGTGGTGGTCAACCGCCAGGAACTCTCGATCCCCCCGAAGATCGACGGACAGCAGGTGAAGGGGTTCAGCCTCTACGTGCTGCGAGCGGTGATGAGTGGCCGCGGAGATTCGGTTCTCGATCTCGCCAAGACCAACATCATCCGGTAGACCACGCTCTATCTTTGAACGTATCCAAACTGAACGGTGATGCGGCCGACGGGTTGAACGGCGGCCGCATCCGAGGAGAGAAGACCGGTTTCCATGCGCATCGGACTGTTCGTGCCGTGCTACGTCGATGCTTTCGAGCCTGAAGTCGGCATCGCGACGCTGGAACTGCTGGAACGCTTCGGCCTCGACGTGGCCTATCCTTTCGACCAGACCTGCTGCGGCCAGCCGATGACCAATACCGGTTGCCATGCCGAGGCTGCGGCGACGGAGGCGCTCTTCGTCAGGAACTTCGCCCCGTTCGATTACATCGTCGCCCCGTCCGGCTCCTGCGCGCATCAGGTGCGCGAGCATCTCACCGCGATCCCGCAGACGGACGAGGTGAAGGACGTCCGTGCCAAGACCTTCGAACTGGTGGAGTTTCTGCACGACGTGCTGAAGGTCGATGCCTTCCCCTGGGCGGAGTTCCCACACAAGGTCGGCTACCATTCGAACTGCAACGCCCTGCGCGGCATCCATCACGCGCGGCCTTCCGAGCTCAACAAGCCGGCCTATTCGAAGCCCCTCGATCTCCTGTCCAAGGTGAAGGGGATCGAGATCGTCACACCGGCACGGCCGGACGAATGCTGCGGATTCGGCGGCACGTTCAGCGTGTTCGAGCCGGCCGTGTCGGCCAAGATGGGCTACGACAAGGTCAGCGACCACAGCCGTGCCGGGGCCGAATACGTCGTCTCGTCCGACTCGTCCTGCATGATGCACCAGAAGGGCTGCGCCGCGCGGATCGGCGTGCCGCTCAAGTTCATCCACATCGCCCGCATCCTCAACGGAGTCTCGGCATGAGCGCACATGAGGAGAGCGGTCCCCGCGAGCGTATGATCCATCCGGACGTCGCCAAGGCCGTCGACGAGAGCGAGCGCGACCAGGATGGTCGCCGCCTCGATCACGCCGAAGCGACCACGAGGCCGATCGGCGCCGAGCCCCAGGCGAAGGCGGCGCGGGAGCCTCAGCCGCGCGGTGCCAAGATCCGCGGCAACCGGCCGATCGATCAGGCCGAGGCCGCCGAGCGCTTCCTTGCGGCCCCACTTCATCAGAAGGCCCATGACGAACGCCTGTGGGATCTGCGCAAGAAGCGCGACACGGCGGCCTTCGGTATTCCGGAATGGGAGGAGTTGCGCGACCTCGCCTCGCAGATCAAGGCGCACACCCTGTCGAATCTCGACCGGTATCTTGAAGAATTCGAGGCGAATGCGAAGGCCAACGGAGTCCATGTCCATTGGGCGGCGGACGGAGCCGAGCACAACCGTATCGTCCACGGCATCCTGAAGGATCACGGCGCCAAGTCGTTGATCAAGTCGAAGTCGATGCTCACCGAAGAATGCGGCTTCCGGCACTACATGGCCGGCACGGGCATTGAGGTGATCGAGACCGATCTCGGCGAGCGCATCCAGCAGCTCGACAACGAGGAGCCGAGCCACGTGGTGGTGCCGGCGGTGCACAAGACCCGGTTCGACGTGGCCGCCGTCTTCGCCAAGACCATGGGCACCGACCCGGAGAATGACGACGCCCACTACCTGGCCGAGAGCCAGCGCATGCATACGCGGCCGTTCATCCTCGAAGCGGATGCCGGCATGACCGGCTGCAACTTCGCCATTGCCGAGACCGGCACGGTGGTGACCTGCACCAACGAAGGCAATGCCGACCTCTCGGGCAACGTGCCGAAGCTTCAGATCCATTCCATCGGCATCGAGAAGCTGATCCCGCGCATCGAACATCTCGGCGTGTTCCTGCGCCTGCTCGCACGCTCGGCCCTCGGCTCGCCGATCACCCAGTACACCTCGCATTTCCGCGCGCCCCGCGAGGGCAGCGAGATGCACTACGTGCTGGTCGATAACGGCCGCTCCGAGCGGCTCGGCATGGAGGAGTTCTGGACCTCGCTCAAATGCATCCGCTGCGGCGCCTGCATGAACACCTGCCCGGTCTACCGGCGCAGCGGCGGCCTTTCCTACGGCGCGACCTATTCCGGCCCGATCGGCCTCATCATCGACCCGACCTTCAACAAGCGGAAATACTCGACCCTGCCGTTCTCCTCGACCATGAACGGCAGCTGCACCAATGTCTGCCCGGTGAAGATCAACATTCACGAGCAGATCTTCGCCTGGCGCAAGGTCCTGGCGGAGGAGCACCAGATCCCGCTCCTGAAGCAGGGCATGATGAAGGCGGCGGGGCAGGTGCTGAGCCGGCCCGCCACCTACCGCGCCGCCATCGGTGCCGCCGATTCCGCCCTCAGGGCGCTGCCGCGCTTTGCGGTCTACAACCCGCTCAACACCTGGGGGAAGGGACGCGAGATGCCCGACAGCCCGCGCCAGAGCTTCCACAGCTGGTACAAGCAGAACCGGATGGACAAGAAGCCGGAGACGGACGCGTGAGCAGAGCTCCTTCCGTGTCGGCGAGATCACTTCGGCTGGTGCGCATCCCCTCTCCCCGCTGGCGGGTAGAGGGGCGCGTCTCCCCCTCGTCGGGGCGCGCGCCGAGGCGGCAGCCGAAGGTGAGGGGGAGCATCCGGGGGAGTTACGTCCTGAGAGACGCCCTATGGCCAAGCGATCGTAGTTGGAGTGTTGGCCGATGAGCTCCCGCGACGACACGCTGGCCCGCATCCGCAAGAACCGCCCCGCCGGCGACCATCCCCTGCCGGACATCCCGGACTTCGAGCCGCTTGTCAGCGACGACCTCGTGGCGGAGTTCGGCGAGCGCCTGAAGCGCATGGGCGGGCGCATCGCGGCGCCGGTTCCGGGTGAGGACCCCTTCGCCGCCGTGCGCGAGCGGCTGGACGATAGCGCGGTGATCGCCTCGGCGGTGCCGGAGATCGCCGGCAATCGCGATCTCTCTCGCGTGACGTTTCCCGCTGATCTCGCCGATGTGGACGTCGCCGTCGTCCGCGCCGTGTTCGGCGTGGCCGAGACCGGGTCCGTGCTGTTCACGCAGGACGAGCTGAAGGTGAACGCGGTGGCCTATCTCGCCCAGCATCTCGTCGTGCTGCTCGATCCCGCCGACATCCTGGTCAACATCCAGGCGGCCTATCGCCGGCCGGATTTCGGCCGCGCGGCCTATGCCGTGCTCCATACCGGTCCGTCGGCCACCGCCGACATCGAGGGCGTGCTGATCCACGGCGCGCAGGGCGTGCGCTCGCTCACGGTGATCCTGCTCCCCCACGCCTGACGGGTCGGCCTCAAGGGGCGATGGGTGGGCTGCGCCTCCCCTGGCACTGCCCCCGGGAAACGGCAGAACTCGGCCTTTCCCGCAGGATCCTTGTCGCCACGACGGGCGTAATCCTTGCTAGGACATCCCTAACGGAGGAAGGAACGTCCATGCGCTACACGCTCGGTTGCAGTCTGTCTTATAACATACTCTCGGACACGACCTTCATCTTCAATATCGAAGTGGCTCGTTTGAAGAGCCTCGAGATTCTGAGCGAGACGCTGACGCTCAAGCCGGACCTGAAGCGGGAAATCTACATCTCGCCCGACCTGCAGAACCGCTATCTCGGCGTGAACGTCCCCGCCGGCCAGTTCTCCCTTGAGTACAACGCCGAGGTCGAACTCACCGTCCACCGGGCCGATCCGGCCACGATCAACGAGACGCCGATCTCGCAGCTTCCCCTCGACATCCTTCCCTTCCTGCTGCCGAGCCGCTTCGTCTCCTCCGACCGGCTGACGCCCTTCGCGCAGGCCGAGTTCGGGGCGCACCCCAAGGGACATCAGCGCGTCAACGCGATCTGCAACTGGATCCACGATCACCTGACCTACCAGCCCGGCACCAGCGACGGCGAGACGACGGCCGACGAGAGCCTGCTCAAGCGCGCCGGCGTGTGCCGCGATTTCGCTCATATCGGCACGGCCTTCTGCCGGGCCCTGGGCATCCCCGCCCGCTTCGTGAGCTGCTACGCCCACGGCCTTGTGCCGAGCGACTTCCACGCGGTGTTCGAGGCCTATCTCGACGGCCGGTGGTGGCTGTTCGATGCCACCCGTCAGGCCGATCTCGACGGCCTGGTCCGCATCGGCGTCGGCCGGGATGCCGCCGAGATCGCGTTCTCGACGCCCTATGGCAACATGCAGCCGGTCAACCAGCAAATCCGCATCGCCCGCTCCGACGGCCTCGGCAGCCCGCCCCAGCGCACGGTCGACGCGATCTCGACGGAGTTGCCGGCCCCGCATGCGGGCGCGGCCTGAACGACAGGATCACAGGATGACGGCATCCTGTGATCCGCGCCCGGTTCATCTGGAAGGAGGCACGCGCGATGTTCGGAAGGGATGTCATGTGGGGTCGACATCGAGCCGACACATCCCGCCGGACGCTAAGCCCTGCCCCCTCCTATGCCTGATACTGAATTAAAGGGGATCACCCTCGCTTTTTTCAGTCGAACGCTGGTTCGGCCGGCTATAGATCGGTTTTTCCCATGCGCACGACGGTAGGGAACGAGGCAGGATGGCAGCCCCTCTTCAGACGCGCGGATCCACATCCGCGGCTTACCGCGATGCGTTTCGCGCGGTCACTTCCCTGTGGCGCGAGACGGGGCTCGTCGCCCTCGCCCTGATCGTTCAGTCTCTCCTCACCGCCCGTATGAGCGGTTCGAAAAACTCGAGCGGATCACTGACGGCCGCTCTCATCGAGATCGCCGTCACCATCCTCCTCGTCCCTTACACGATGGCGATCTATCGTCATGTCCTCGGCTTGCGGCCGGAGAGCGCCCAGACCCTGCTGAACGAGGCGATGCGGCGGAAGGATCTTATCGCCTATCACCTCGGATGGTTTCTCATCGGCATCCTGTGGGCGCGGGTGGCGATCCTTCCCATGGCTGCGCTCGGTCTTCTGATGATTCCCGCTTTCGTCCTCACCATCTGGCTGACAAGCCGTCTCTTCACCGTCGGACCCACCCTCGCGATCGAGGGGTTGGAGGTCACGCCGCAGGCCGCGTTTCGGGCCACGGCCGGTCAGGTCTGGACCATCTTCTACATCGGCTTTCGCGTGGCCCTACCGCTCGTAGCGCTCGCGCTCCTTCTAGGCATTCTGGTCTTCGCCTCCAGCGATCAGCCAGCCGGTAGGGCAGGGACGCCGCCCTCGATCCTCACGGAAATTCTGATTCTCCCGTTCTCCCTGTTCGGCCTCGTCCTTCGCGCCGTCCTCGAGGCGCAGATCTTTCGGGAGCTCGGTCTTTTCAGCCCAAGGCGAGAGGTGGAATAACCACCCTGCCGGGTGGCTCGATTTTCGCGACGCATGGTTTTCGCGACGGCGATGCAGGAGCATTGAGACATGACCTATCGCCACATCGTCGGCCCCAAGACCCACGTCTTCGCGGATCTCGCGACGCTCATGGCCAAGGCCACCCCGCTGCGCTCGGGCGACCGGCTCGCCGGCATCGCGGCGGAATCGGCGGAAGAGGGGATGGCGGCGCGCTGGTGCCTGTCCGAGGTGCCGCTGTCGGAGATCCTGGCGAAACCCCTCATTCCCTACGAGGAGGACGACGTCACCCGCCTCATCCTCGACACGCACGATGCGGTGGCCTTCAGGGAAATCGCCCATCTCACCGTCGGCGATTTCCGCGAGTTCCTGATCAAGGCGTCCTCAGAGACGCTGACCCGGATCTCGCCCGGCATCACGCCGGAGATCGCCGCCGCCGTCTCGAAGATCATGCGCCATCAGGACCTGATCCTCGTGGCACGCAAATGCCGGGTTGTGACGAAGTTCCGCAACACGATCGGCCTGCCCGGCCGGCTTTCCGTCCGGCTCCAGCCGAACCATCCCACCGACGATGCCGCCGGCATCACCGCCGCCATCGTCGACGGGTTGTCCTATGGCTGCGGCGATGCCGTGATCGGGCTCAATCCCGCCTCGGATTCGGTTTCCACCCTGAGCGGTTTGCTCCACCTCTTCGACGACCTGATCCAGCGCCTCTCGATCCCGACGCAGGGCTGCATCCTTACCCATGTCACCACCACCCTGGAGGCGATGAACCGGGGCCTGCCGGTGGATCTCGTGTTCCAGTCGATCGCGGGCACGCAGAAGGCCAATGCCAGTTTCGGCGTCACCCTTCCCATTCTGAAGGAGGCGCATGAAGCCGCCCTTGCCCTGAAACGCGGCACGGTGGGCGACAACTGCATGTATTTCGAGACCGGGCAGGGTTCGGCGCTCTCGGCCAATGCTCATCACGGCATCGACCAGCAGACCCTTGAGGCACGGGCCTACGCCGTCGCGCGCCCGTTCCGGCCACTCCTCGTCAACACCGTGGTCGGCTTCATCGGGCCGGAATATCTCTATGACGGGCGGGAGATCATCCGGGCCGGGCTGGAGGACCATTTCTGCGGCAAGCTCATGGGCCTGCCGCTCGGCTGCGACGTCTGCTACACCAACCATGCCGAAGCCGACCAGAACGACATGGACACGCTCCTGACCTTGCTGGGAGCGGCGGGCTGCACCTTCGTCATGGGTATTCCCGGTGCCGACGACGTGATGCTGAACTACCAATCCACCTCGTTCCACGACTCGCTCTACGTGCGCGAGGTGCTCGGCCTGAAACGCGCGCCGGAATTCGAGGCGTGGCTCGAACAGATCGGCCTCACCGACGCCGAGGGCGCGCTCCTGCCAGAGGGGCCGAGCGCGCGGCTCATCGCGGCGGCTCCCGGCCTGTCCGCGCAGAAGGGAATCGCCGCATGAGCGCCGAGGACATCTCCGAGGATCCGTGGACCAGATTGAGCCGCCTGACGCCGGCGCGGATCGGCCTCGGGCGCGCCGGCACCGGCATGCCCACCATCGAGGTGTTGCGCTTCGGGCTCGCCCATGCCCAGGCGCGGGACGCGGTCCACACGCCGATGGATGCCGCCGAGGTCGCCGCGGGGATCGAGGCGCTGGGCTATCCCACCCTCACCCTCGCCTCGGCGGCGCCGGACCGCGCCACCTACCTGCGCCGGCCAGACCTCGGCCGCACGCTCGGCGAGGACAGCGCGACGATCCTGGCCGAAAAACCTTCTGAGCCGGTGGACCTCGCCATCGTCGTGGCGGACGGTCTCTCGGCCCGGGCGGTGCACGAGGGCGCGGCCGGGTTCCTCGCCGCCTTCAAGCCGCATATCGACAAGGCCGGATGGACGCTGGCTCCCATCGTGGTGGCGACGCAGGGGCGCGTCGCCCTCGGCGACGGGATCGGCGCGGCGCTGAAGGCCCGTGCCGTCGCCGTGCTCATCGGCGAGCGGCCCGGCCTGTCCTCGCCCGACAGCCTCGGCATCTACCTGACCCTCGACCCGCGCGTCGGGCGTTCGGATGCCGAACGCAACTGCATCTCGAACGTCCGACCCGCCGGGCTCTCGCACGACCTCGCCGCGTTCAAGCTCGACTGGCTCCTGCGCGAGGCCTTCGTGCGCGGAATTACGGGCGTGAACCTCAAGGACGGCAGCGGGCCGGAACTGGAGCCGCCGCCGCGTCAGCAGGCTCTGGAAGACGGAATCGATACCGCATCCCGGACCTGACGAAACGGCCTACGCCATCCGCGAAGCCCGAGCGTCACGCGCTCCCTCGTCCCGGAAGATCCGCCATTTAGGGCCGCGTCACGGCTCGCGGCGCAGCGCGTCGTCTTGCCGAACGCTCCCCGACTCCGATCCCGCCCGCCGTCCTCACCGACGAAGCGTGGCTGTGGCGGGGTCGCAACACCGCGAAAGCATCCCGACTTCGCCTTGGGACACGCCCTCATTCGCCGCGATCCCGCCATAAACCGGGACCACCTCAACATCCGTGGTAAACGACAGTTTCCCCAACACTTTACCGCTGAATTCCGAGACTGCGTTTCACGGTGTCGAACGACGCTTCACCGGCGTCGCATGCCATCGCGTTGAGAGCCGACAGCCGGGTTTCACCCGAAGCGCCTGAGACCGGGGCCGAGAGAGACGATGGACGTGCGTACCACAGACAAGTCGAAGCTTCCGAGCCGCCACGTCACGGAAGGGCCCGAGCGGGCGCCGCACCGTTCGTATCTCTACGCCATGGGTCTCACCAAGGAACAGATTCACCAGCCGCTGGTGGGCGTCGCCTCCTGCTGGAACGAGGCCGCGCCCTGCAACATCTCGCTGATGCGCCAGGCGCAGGCGGTGAAGAAGGGTGTCGCCGCCGCCAACGGAACGCCGCGCGAGTTCTGCACCATCACCGTCACCGACGGCATCGCCATGGGCCATGCCGGCATGCGCGCCTCGCTGCCCTCCCGCGAGGTCATCGCCGATTCGGTCGAGTTGACCATGCGCGGCCATGCCTACGACGCCCTCGTCGGGCTGGCCGGCTGCGACAAATCCCTGCCGGGCATGATGATGGCCATGGTGCGTCTCAACGTGCCGTCGATCTTCATCTACGGCGGCTCGATCCTGCCCGGCTCGTTCCGAGGCAAGCCCGTCACGGTGCAGGACCTGTTCGAGGCGGTGGGCAAGCACGCCGTCGGCGACATGAGCCTCGACGATCTCGACGAACTGGAGCAGGTCGCCTGCCCCTCGGCCGGGGCCTGCGGCGCGCAGTTCACCGCCAACACAATGGCCACGGTCTCCGAGGCCATCGGCCTTGCGCTGCCCTACTCGGCGGGCGCCCCGGCCCCTTACGAGATCCGCGACAGATTCTGCATGACCGCGGGCGAGAAGGTGATGGAGCTCATCGCCAAGAACATCCGCCCGCGCGACATCGTCACCCGCAAGAGCCTGGAGAACGCCGCTGCCGCCGTCGCGGCCTCGGGCGGCTCCACCAACGCGGCCCTGCATCTGCCGGCGATCGCGCATGAATGTGGCATCAAGTTCGACCTGTTCGACGTGGCCGAGATCTTCAAGCGCACGCCCTACATCGCCGACCTGAAGCCGGGCGGACGCTACGTCGCCAAGGACATGTTCGAGGTCGGCGGTATTCCGCTCCTGATCAAGACGCTCCTCGACCACGGCTTCATCCACGGCGACTGCATGACGGTGACCGGCCGTACGATCGCCGAGAACATGGAGCACGTCGCCTGGAACCCGGACCAGGACGTGGTCCGGCCCGCCAACGCGCCCATCACCGTCACCGGCGGCGTCGTCGGCCTGCGCGGCAACCTCGCGCCTCAGGGCGCCATCGTGAAGGTCGCCGGCATGTCGGAAGACAAGCAGGTCTTCACCGGCCCGGCCCGCGTGTTCGACGGCGAGGAAGCGTGTTTCGAGGCGGTCCAGAAGCGCACCTACAAGGAGGGCGAGGTTCTCGTCATCCGCTACGAAGGCCCGAAGGGCGGCCCCGGCATGCGCGAGATGCTGTCGACCACCGCCGCGCTCTACGGCCAGGGCATGGGCGACAAGGTCGCCCTCATCACCGACGGGCGCTTCTCCGGCGCGACGCGCGGTTTCTGCGTCGGCCATGTGGGTCCCGAGGCCGCCATCGGCGGGCCGATCGGCCTGATCCGCGATGGCGACATGATCACCCTCGACGCGATCAAGGGCACGCTCGACGTAGCCGTGACCGACGAGGAATTCGCCAAGCGGCGGGCGGAATGGACGCCGCGGACCAACACCGCGACCTCCGGCTATCTCTGGAAGTACATGCAGACCGTCGGTCCCGCGGTGGACGGCGCCGTCACCCATCCCGGGGGCGCCGAGGAGATTCAAACCTATGCGGATGTCTAGGACTGACCTTCGCCGGCCCGCGCGGCCGGCAGGGGCCGATCCCGGTCGCGCCGCACGTCGGGTGAGGCGGATGGGAGCGGCCCTCGCGCTGCTCCTCGTCGGCGCCACCTCGGCCCTGGCGCTGGACCCCGCCGCGCGCACGCCCGTGCCCGCGACGGGCGGTTACCGCACGGCGCGCGAAGCCCTTCGCTCGGGCGTCCGCGACTACAATGCCGGCGACAAGGAAGGGGCCGCCCGCGCCCTCGAATACGCCGCCGGCCAGGGCCACGCCCTCGCCCTGTGGAAGCTCGGCCGAATGTATGCCGAGGGCGACGGCGTGCCCCACGACGACCTGAAGGCCTTCGAGTTCTTCTCGCGCATCGCCGACGACAACACCGACGACGGGCCGGACACCCAGAATTCCGGCGTGGTCGCCAGCGCCTTCACGGCGCTCGGCACGTATTTCCTCGACGGGATCAAGGGCACCTACGTGCGCCCGAACCCGGAGCGGGCCTACGACATGTTCAACTACGCGGCGTCGTATTTCGGCGACCCGAACGCCCAGTACAATCTCGCGCGACTCTACCTCGAAGGGACCGGCGTGGATGCCGACCCGCGTCAGGCGGCGCGCTGGTTCAACCTCGCCGCCGAGAAGGGCCATGCTCCGGCCCAGGCTCTGCTGGGTGACCTCCTGGTGAACGGGCAGGGCGTTCCGGCCCAGCGGGCCCGTGGCCTGATGTGGCTGTCGCTGGCGCGGGAATCGGCGCAAGGGCGCAAGGACGACTGGATCGTCACCCTGTCCGATAAGGCCTGGGCCACCGCCTCGGAAGAAGAGAAGGCCCAGGCTCAGGCCCAGGCCCTCCAGGCTCAATCGCAGGTCACCGGATCGTCCCGGCGCCGTCGCTAGAGCTGCGCCCGACCACCTCGGGTCGGGGCACATCTCTAGGCTTTTGTTGTGCCGCGCTCTTTTTCGCCGAACCGTCATCCCCTTCGGCGCAGAGCGCTCCAGGCGATCCGGGAAGGAAGCAACAGCCGGCTCCCGGCTGGCTCAGTTCGTCGGCGCCGCGATCGCCGTGACGAAAGACGGACGCGAGAGCGTCGCGTCTATATAAGCGGCGAGCTTCGGCCAGCGGCTCGCATCGACGGGCTCCTTGGCGAGCCGAAGGTTGTGGAAGGTCGTGGCGACCGCGATGTCGGCGATGCTGAAGGCGCCGCCCACGAGGTAGGGGCCGTCGATCTGGCTCTCCAGGTAATCGTAGAGCTTCGGGAACTCGTCCGTCACCGCCTTCACCGCCACGGCCTCGTCGCCGGGCTTGCCCATCAGGACGGGCTTCACCACGCGCTCGGCGAAGGGCTTGATCAGCACCGGAAACAGCTCGGTATCGCCGAACTTGTCGAACCAGACGGCGCGTGCGCGCTCCTTCGGCGCCTGCGGCCACAGGGCCGGATTCGGGTGCTTGGCCTCGATATAGGCGGAGATCGCCGAGGAATCGGCCAGCCGAAAGCCGTCATCCTCGATCGCCGGGATCTTGCCGAGCGGGCTGCAGGCCTGGAACGACTCGTCCGGCGCGTGGAAGAAGACGGGCTTGTGCTCGAAAGCGACGTCCTTCTCGGCCAGCGTGACGAGGATCTTGCGGACGAAGGGCGAATAGCTCGTGCCGTAGAGAATCATGCGGAGAAACAACCTGTTGTGACGGGAGGAAGGGGCAGGCCGAATGGCTCTTGCCGTCCGACCCCTCAGATAGGGCTTCGATCCGGCTCGATCACCCCATGCACGGCATAGCCGCCAAACCGCTGCACGATCCGGGCGCGTCGCCGCGACGTCCGCGCGACCTCGCCGAGAGTGTCGGCGAGCCCCTGACGCGGAGTGACGTGGAACCCCGCGAGCCATCGGTTGAGCAGCCATCGGGCCGGCATGGGCAGACCGCCCTGATCGCCGAAATCGACCACGTGCAGGGAGCCGCCGGGCGCGAGGTGACCGGCGGCCTCGGCGAGGACGACGCGCCAGGGCGGGATCATCGACAGGGCGTAGGAGATCACGATCCGGTCGAACTCGGCCTCCCCGAACAGGGCGGCGGGGTCGAAGTCCGTGGCATCGCCACGGGCGAGGCGGATGCGGTGGGCGAGGCCCGCTCGGGCGGTGGCACGGCCCGCCGTATCGAGCATCTCGGCCGAGACGTCGAGGCCGAAGCAGCGGGCATCCGGGTAGGTCCGCGCGATGCGCACGAGGTTGCGCCCGGTGCCGCAGCCGATCTCCAGCACGCTGCCCCCGGCGGGCGGGCGGAGATCCGCGATCATGCCGTCGCGACCGAGGAGGTAGAACTTCCGGCTCGCATCGTAGATGTGCCGCTGGTGCCGGTACATCCGGTCCATCAGCCGCGCCGCCTCGCTCACGACGAGGCCAGCCGGTAGAGGTGGAACGCCCCGTAGATCGACGACCGGTCCTGCTCGCCGAGGCGGCGGCTCTCCTCCTCGGCATAATCCCAGGCACCGAGGATGGAATCCGGCACCCGGCCGGGCAGCCGGCGCTCGTCCGCCGCCGTCCTGAAGATCACGCGGGCGCCGGGCCGGGCCGCGCGGGTGATCTGGGTCCACAGGTCGGTGAGGTCGGCATCCGTCATCCAGTCCTGCGCATCGAGGAGGATCACGGCATCGACGCTGGCGGCCGGGCTCTCCCGCAAGAATCCGGTCATCGATTGCTGGCGGAAGTCGAGGCGGCCGGCGCGCTCGCGCAGGGCCGCGTGGTTCCCGGCCTGCAGATAGGGCGGCAGCGATGCGTCGGGCGCGGTGTCGTAGGCGCGGCCGAAGGCCTGCCAGGCGAAGTAGTTGGACCGGATCGGGAAGCCGCAGGCGAGACGCTCGAGACGGTGGCGCAAGACGGCCGCCATCCCGCCGGGGCCGTCGCCCGCCAGGGCTACGTATTGCGCGGGCGGGATGCCGAGACCGTAGAGCGAGGCCGGCTGGCGAATGAGCCAGCCGATGAAGGCCTTCTCGAAGAGCGGGGCCAGTTCCTTCTCGAAGATCGTCCGCTGTTCGGCGAGGTCCCGCGCCTTCAGAACGGCACCGAGATCGCAGCCATAGCGGCGGGCGAGCCAATGGCCCGCGCCGATGAAACGCCCGAGCAGGCCGTAGCGGTAGAAGCCGTGCTCGAAGGCCGAGATGCGGCGGCGCCCGTCGAGGCGTCGGGCCTCCCAATAGGCGCGGGACGTGGCGTCGAGATGCGGGCGGATGATCTCGTCATAGGCAGCGACGTTCTCGGGCCGGGCAGGGCGGCCGAAGAAGCCGAAGAAAGCGCCATGGTCGGGCAGATGCCGGAGGGCGGCAAGCTTGAGCTTCCCCAGGGCCACATGGGCGCCGTTGAGGTCGACGGCGCTGATCCGGGCCGGGTTGGCCGTAAGGTAGGAGAGCGCGTTGCAGCCCCCGGAGGCGATGGTGACGACGTGGTCGTCGGGCTGCAGCCGGAGTGCCGCCATGTCCACCACCGGATCTTCCCAGATCTGCGGATAGACCAGACCGCTGAAGGCCGCCGTGAACAGGCGTTCCGACACGCCCGCCTTCGAGAAAGCCCGGTTGCGATGGACGGCCTGGGTGAGCCCCAGACTCGTCTCGCGGCGGATGGCCCGTGCTGCGCGCGTCATGCGAGGTCTCGCGTCGCTGGTTGGCGTGATCGACGCCAGGGCCGTTACGGCATCCGCATGACCGCCCGGTGACGGAGGATCGTCTCCGGATGGCTCCGGGGACGGATCATTCGTTCACCTGTCCTGCCCCGCCCGGCACATCCATGGCGCGGGTCTCGTTCAGCGCGGTCGCAGCTCGACCGTCACCGGCACATGGTCCGAGGGTTTTTCCAGGCCGCGCAGGTGCTTCTGCACAGAGGCGGAGACGAGACGGTCCGCGGCCTGCGGCGAGAGCAGCAGGTGGTCGATGCGGATGCCCTGGTTCCGCTGCCAGCAGCCGGCCTGGTAATCCCAGAACGTGTAGAGGCCGGGGGAGGGGTCGCAGGCGCGCACGGCCTCGGTGAAGCCCTCCGCCAGGAGCGCGCGGAAGGCGGAACGGGTCTCGGGAAGGAACAGCGCGTCGTTCACCCAGGCGCTCGCGTCCGCCGCGTCCTCGGGCTCGGGGATCACGTTGTAATCGCCCGCCAGCACCAGGGCCTCCTCATCGGCCAGGAGCGCGCGCGCATGCAGCCGCAACCGCTCCATGAAGGCGAGCTTGTAGGTGTATTTCGGTCCCGGCGTCGGATTGCCGTTGGGCAGGTAGATCGAGGCCACCCGGACGGGGGCCAGATCCTCTCCCGAGATCAGCGCCTCGATGTAGCGGGATTGCTCGTCGGTCTCGTCGCCGGGCAAGCCACGGCGGACCTCGCTCATGCCGAGCGGCGTCCGCACCAGCAGCGCCACGCCGTTATAGGCCTTCTGCCCCAAGGTCTCGACGGCGTAACCCGCCGCCTCGAGCTCGGCGCGGGGAAAGCCCTCGTCCTGGCATTTCAACTCCTGCAGACAGACCACGTCGGGCTTGGCCTCGTCGAGGAAGCCGGCGAGATGGCCGACCCGCTGCTTGATCGAATTGACGTTCCAGGTGGCGATCCGCATGGGCTCTGAGATCCGGTCGGAGAGGGCCGCCCGTCATCGGGCCTTCGCGTCGGGCTGGCAAGGCATGCGCGGGGGAGGAAGTCAGGATGTCCGACGGCTGGTTCGCACCGATCCGGGCCTATTGCGAGCGCGGGGATGCGGGCTTCTGGGCCGAGCCGCTGAACGCCGCCTCCAACGGCGCCTTCCTCGTCGCCGCGTTCCTGGCCTTCCGCCTCGCCGGCTCCGGCCCGAAACGCGACCGGGCGGCGACGGCGCTGGCCGGGCTCGTCGCCCTCGTCGGCATCGGGTCGTTCCTGTTCCACACCCTCGCCGTCCGCTGGGCGATGCTCGCCGACGTCATCCCCATCGCCCTCTTCATCTACGCCTATTTCTTCCTGGCCCTTCGGCGTCTCCTCGGCCTTTCCCTCGTTCCGGCGATCCTGACGACACTCGGCTTTGCCGGCTTCGCGGCCGGGCTGGAACCGGCCCTCGACGCGCTCACGGGCCAATCGGTCGACCGCTTGAGCAACGGTTCCATCGCCTACGCGCCCGCCATCCTGGCCCTCGTCGGCGTCGCCGCCGGCTTGCTGATGCCCCAGACATGCTCCCTCGGCCCGGCACGGAGCCGCGCCGGCCTCTCGCTCCTCGCCATCGCCGCCCTGTTCGCCCTCTCCCTGACCTTCCGGACCCTGGACGCCGCCCTCTGCCCGAGCCTGCCGATCGGCACCCATTTCTTCTGGCATTGCCTCAACGCCGCCGTCCTGTACGGCCTCATCGCCACGGCGTGGCGCTTCGAGGCAGCGGTTGACGATCGGCGTTCCGCGCCCTGACGAGGACGGCTCCGTCGGTCTCCGATTTTCTCCCTCGACGCCGCGTCGCGAGGAACGACGGGTTTTCTTGCACCACACAGGGATTCGTTGCAGAAGAGCCGGCCGTTCGAAGGAGCGGCGTCGCGCACAGGCTTGGACGACGGGTAACCCGCTCTCGGCCGAGCGAAGTCAGATACGGATCGCGTCCATGTCACAGAGCCTCCGCCTCGGCGTCGCCGGTCTCGGCACCGTCGGTGCTTCCGTCGTTCGGATGGTGGCTCGCCGCGCAGGAGCCATCGCCGCCGCCACGGGCCGCGAGGTGCGCGTCACCGCCGTCTCCTCCCGCGACAAGACCCGCGACCGCGGCCTCGATCTCACCGGCGTGACCTGGTTCGACGATCCCGTCGCCCTGGCCTCCTCGGGCGAGGTCGATTGCGTGGTGGAGCTCATCGGCGGCTCGGAAGGGCCGGCCAAGGCCACGGTGGAAGCCGCCATCGCTGCCGGCAAGCACGTGGTCACCGCCAACAAGGCCCTGCTCGCCCATCACGGCGCGGCCCTGGCGAAGGCCGCCGAGGCCAAGGGCGTGACCCTGGCCTACGAGGCGTCCGTGGCCGGCGGCATCCCCGTCATCAAGGCCCTGCGCGAGGGGCTCACCGGCAATGCCGTGTCGCGCGTCTACGGAATCATGAACGGCACCTGCAACTACATCCTCACCCGGATGGAGAGGGAGGGCCTGACCTTCGAGGCCTGCCTCAAGGACGCGCAGGCCTTGGGCTATGCCGAGGCCGACCCGACCTTCGACGTCGAGGGGTTCGACACCGCCCACAAGCTCGCCATCCTGGTCAGCCTCGCCTTCGGTGTGGAGATCGATGCCGAGGGTGTCTCGGTGGAAGGCATCTCGGCGATCCAACCCCTCGATCTCACCATGGCCGAGGAACTCGGCTACCGGATCAAGCTGCTCGGCGTCGCGCAGGTGGCCGAGGGCGGAATCGAGCAGCGCGTCCACCCGACGATGGTGCCGAAATCCTCCGCCATCGCCCAGGTCATGGGCGTCACCAACGCCGTCACCATCGATGCGGATGCGGTGGGTGAACTCACCCTGATCGGCCCGGGAGCCGGCGGCGAGGCGACCGCCTCGGCGGTGGTCGCCGACATCGCCGACATCGCGGCCGGCGTCGCGCGCCCGACCTTCGGACGCCCCGCCGCGAGTCTCGCCCCGTCGGAGCGGGTGGCGATGCAGCGGCACGAGGGCGGCTACTACATTCGCCTCACGGTCCATGACCGGCCCGGCGTCGCGGCCGGCGTCGCCACGCGGATGGCCGAGCGCGACATCTCCATCGAGAGCATCCTGCAGCGCCGCTCGGAGAGCGCCGCCAGCAAGGACCCGCATGGCCGCTCCGGCCAGCCGGTGCCCCTGGTGCTGATCACCTACGCCGCCACCGAAGGGACCATCCGCGCGGCGCTCGACGCCATCGCGGCCGATGGCCTCCTCGCCGAGGCGCCGCAATTGATCCGGATCGAACGCGAATAAGAAGGCCGCCCATCGCGGCCCAGACACCAGGTGAGGGACGGGACCAAGATGGCGGACGATATCGTTGGGGGGGTGGGACGTCCGGTGTCCCGCACCATGAGCCTCGAACTGGCGCGGGTGACCGAGCGCGCCGCCATCGCCGCCGCCCGCCTGCGCGGGCAGGGGCGGGAGAAGGAGGCCGACCAGGCCGCCGTCGACGCCATGCGGCGCGAGCTCAACCTCCTGCCCATCAACGGCACCGTCGTCATCGGCGAGGGCGAGCGCGACGAAGCGCCGATGCTCTATATCGGCGAGCAGCTCGGCACCGGCGTCGGCCCGAAGGTCGACATCGCCGTCGACCCCCTGGAGGGGACGACCCTCTGCGCCAAGGACATGCCCGGCGCCATCGCCGTGATGGCGCTCGCCGAGCACGGGTCGCTGCTGGCGGCGCCCGACGTCTACATGCAGAAGATCGCCATCGGCCCCGGCTATCCTCAGGGCCTCGTCGATCTCGACGCCAGCCCGGCCGACAACATCGCCGCGCTCGCCCGGCACAAGGGCTGCGCCCCATCCGAGATCACCGCGATCATCCTCGACCGGCCGCGCCACATGGCCCTCGTGGCGGCCGTGCGCGAGACCGGCGCAGGAATCCGCCTGATCTCGGACGGCGACATCGCCGGCATCATCCACACGACGAGCCCCGACGAGACCGGTGCCGACATCTATCTCGGCATCGGCGCGGCGCCCGAAGGGGTCATCGCGGCCGGCGTCCTGCGCTGCATCGGCGGCCACATGCAGGGCCGGCTGATCCTCGACAGCCACGACAAGCGCGAGCGCGCGGCCCGCATGGGCATCAGCGATCCGAACCGGAAGTACGAGCTCGCCGACATGGCGCGGGGCGACGTGATCGTGGCCGCCACCGGTGTCACCGACGGTGCGCTCCTGCAGGGCGTGCGGTTCAAGTCCGGCATGATCGTGACCGAGACGGTCATCTACCGTTCCGCCACCGGTACGGTCCGCCGCATCGTCGGTGAACATCGCCGGCCCGAGCGTTTCGAGGCCTGAGCGCCGTGTCGGATTCGACGATCCGCCCGGTACGGCCCGACGAGCGCGAGGCCTGGGAGGGCTTGTGGTCGGGCTATCTCGACTTCTACCGGGCCGCGATCGGACCGGAGATGCGCGACCTGACATGGTCTCGTCTGCACGATCCGCTGGTGCCGCTCCACGCCCTGGTGGCGGAAACGGACGGCGAGACCGTCGGCCTCGTCCACTACCTCTTCCACGCCTCGGCCTGGACACGCGGCCCCTACTGCTACCTGCAGGACCTGTTCACGGCGCCTGAGGCACGGGGCAGGGGGATCGCCCGCGCGCTCATCGAGGCCGTGACCGCGCAGGCCCGGCACGCCGGCGCCGACCGCGTCCACTGGCTGACCATGGAAGACAATACCCAAGCCCGCGCCCTCTACGACAGGCTCGCCGACCGGTCGGGCTTCATCCAGTACCGCCGGATCCTGGGTCCGGGCTGAGCGGATGATGGGGTGGCCGGCATCCCACATGCGAGCCCCGCCCCGGTTCTCAGAATCGCGCGGATGTCAGGCCGGCCGCTTTCGGATCGGGGGCGTTGCCGACGGTTCACGCGGATGCCCGGCGGAACTCAGGGCTGCCAACTTTTGACAGCTCCGGGGGCCTATGACACCGTCCGGCCATGTCGAATACGCCGACCCGCAACATCGCCCTGACCCATGAGCTGGAGAGCTACATCAAGGGTCAGGTCGCGAGTGGGCATTATGCGAATGCCAGCGAAGTCGTCCGCGCCGGTCTCCGCCTTTTGATCGAGCGTGACCACAAGGTGCCTCGCTCCCGCGGCCATCGCTCCGTTAAAGCGGCGGACCGATGATGACCACCTCAATCGCCGTTCCGTCCGCCCAGAACGACTTCCAGGCGGATATCATTGCGGTCGAGGGCATCGCCGCGGTTCAGACCATCCTGAACGTGGTCTGTCGGACGACGGGCATGGGCTTTGCCGCCGTCGCCAGGGTGACGGACGACCGCTGGGTCGCCTGCAGCGTCAAGGACGACATCGCCTTCGGTCTGGTGCCCGGCGGCGAGCTGCCGGTCGCCACCACGATCTGCGACGCGATCCGCTCGTCCGGGACGGGCGTGGTCATCGATCACGTGTCCGAGGACCCGGCGTTCCAGGCGCATCCGACCCCGGAGATGTACGGCTTCCAGAGCTACATCTCGATGCCGATCAACCTGCCGGACGGCAGCTTCTTCGGCACCCTCTGCGCCATCGACCCTCGTCCGGCCCGGCTGAACACGCCGGAGATCATCGGCATGTTCAGGATGTTCGCCGACCTCATCGGCTTCCATCTCGACGCGCACAGGCGCCTCGCCGACCGGGAGGCGCTCCAGCGCAGCGACGCCTTCGTCAGAGGCATCCTCAGGGCGAGCCCGGATTGCGTGAAGGTGCTCTCCGCCGACGGCACGCTGGAATTCATGAGTGCGCGGGGCCTGGAACTGAACCGGATCGGATCGCTCCAGGACGTGGTCGGGCAGGAATATGCCGGGCTCTGGCCGGAAGGCGAGCGCACGAAGCTGCGCGATGCCGTCCGGCGGGCGGCCGCCGGAGAAGTCTCACGCATCGAGGGGCAGGCCCAGACCGTCGGCGACGACCTCCGCTGGTGGGAGGTGAGCTTCGCGCCGTTCCAGCCCGACGAGGGCGGTGCCCTCAAGCTCGTCGGCATCTCCCGCGACATCACCGAGCGCTACCGGGCCGAGACTGCGCGACAAGCCGGGGCGGAGGCGCTGCAGGCCCTGAACGACGACCTGGAGCGGCAGGTCGCGGAGCGGACGGCGGAGCTTCGTCTCTCGCGCGACATCCTCCAATCCAGCGCCGCGCCCATCTGCGCCTTCGACACCGCGTACCGGCTCATCGCGTTCAACCAAGCCCATAGCGACGAGTTCTTCCGCATCTTCGCCCACCGCGTGCAGGTCGGCGAGGTGTTCCCCGACCTCTTCCCGGCGGACCAGGCCCCGGTCATGCGCGGCCTGATGGAGCGCGCCCTCCGAGGCGAGACGTTCACCGTCACCGAGGAGTTCGGCGACCCCGACCTGGCGAAGCCCTATTGGGAGGTGTCCTACTCGCCGTTGCGCGACGAGGGAGGACGCATCGTCGGGGCGTTCCACTACGCCAAGGACATCTCGGAGCGGCTGCGCGCCGAGGCCGAGCTCGCCAGCACGCAGGAGGCGCTGCGCCAGTCGCAGAAGATGGAGGCCGTCGGGCAGCTGACCGGCGGCGTGGCGCACGATTTCAACAACCTCCTGACCATCATCCGCTCCTCCGTCGATTTCCTGCGCCGGCCGGAGCTGCCCGAAGAGCGCAAGCGGCGCTACCTCGACGCGGTGTCCGATACGGTCGACCGCGCCGCGAAGCTGACCGGGCAGCTCCTCGCCTTCGCCCGCCGCCAGGCCCTCAAGCCCGAGGTCTTCGAGGTCGGCGAGCGCCTGCGCGCCGTCTCCGAGATGATCGACACCGTGACGGGGGCCCGCATCCGCCTGACGGTCGAGACGCCGGACGAGCCCTGCTTCGTCAAGGCGGATCTGAGCCAGTTCGAGACCGCCCTCGTCAACATGGCGGTGAATGCCCGCGATGCGATGAACGGGGAGGGGACCCTGACCCTGACTTTGGTGCAGCAGGAGAAGCTGCCGCCGATCCGTGGGCATGCGGTCGCTCCCGGAGCCTTCGCGGCGATCTCGCTGACCGATACGGGCACCGGAATCGCGCCTGAGCAATTGGGCCGCATCTTCGAGCCGTTCTTCACCACCAAGGAGGTGGGCAAGGGAACCGGCCTCGGCCTCAGCCAGGTGTTCGGTTTCGCCAAGCAGTCCGGCGGCGATGTCGACGTGTCGACCAGGCTCGGGCACGGTACGACGTTCACGCTCTACCTGCCCGCGATCGTGATCGAGCAGAACGGCGCGGACCGGGAGATGCTTCAACCGGAGCCGGGCTCGCCGATGGGGATGGGCCAGCGCATCCTGGTGGTCGAGGACAATATCGAGGTCGGCCGCTTCGCCACGCAGATCCTGGAAGATCTCGGTTACCGGACCACCTGGGCCGTCAACGCCGAGGAAGCTCTGGAGCAGCTCGGGACGGACGGCAACGGATACGATGCGGTGTTCTCGGACGTGGTGATGCCGGGCATCGGCGGCATCGCCCTGGCCCAGCGATTGCGCGAGCGTCTGCCGAGCCTGCCGGTGCTTCTCGCGTCCGGGTACAGCCACGTCCTGGCGCAGGATGGCGCGGAGGGCTTCGAACTCCTGCACAAGCCATACTCGGCCGAACAGCTCGGGCGCATTCTGAGGCAACTGACGACGAAGCGGACGAACCGGCTCGTCGGCTGATCGGCGGGGCGTTTCGTCCGTCGCTGGCGGCTCCGACGCGGCGCTCGATCGTCGCGAGGTCGGACGAGGCCCGACGGCCCGGATCCGTCTGGACGACGGCGCGAGCGTCGCCGATGCGGCGACGCCCTTCGTGAAGCCGCGGCGTAACCTTAGCGACGGATCAGTTGAACAGCGATCCGACACCGCCCGAGACGCGTCCCAGCCCCTGCTTGGCCACGGGGTTGCCCGGTTCGAGCTGGGCGGCGCGCTGATAGCTCTCCATCGCCTCCTTCTTGCGGTTCGTCTTCTCGTAGGCGAGGCCGCGATAGGCCCAGGAGCTGGCGTCCTTGTTGTTGACGTTGAGGGCCGCGTTGTAATCCTCGATCGCCTTGTCGAACTGGTTCGTGGCGATGAGGCTCTGGCCCCGCGCGGCGTAGGGCGCCGCCACGAAGGGATTGCGGTCGATGGCGGCATCGAAATCGCCGATGGCCTGGGTGTTCTGGCCCTGGCGCTGACGCACGAGGCCGCGCGCATGGTAGGCCTCGGCCGATTCCGGCGTCAGGCGGATCGCCTGGTTGAGATCCGACATCGCACCGTCGAGATCGCCCTGGGCACGCAGCACGTTGGCGCGACCGATATAGGCGGGACCGTAGTTGGAATCGGCCGAGATGGCCTTCGAGAAGTCGGCGAGTGCCCCATCGTTGCGGCCGGTCTGGCGGTAGGCCAGCGCCCGGTTGTAGTAGGCGGAGGCCGAATTCGGATCGATCTGGACGGCCTTCGTGAAATCGCCGATGGCGTCGTTGAACTGGCCCGAGCGGGCATAGGCCGCGCCGCGGGTGACGTAGGCGCCGGCATCGTTGGGATTACGCTGGATCACCTCGGTGAGCGAGGCGATGTTGACGCTGGTGGCACCCGTGGCGTCGCTCTCGACCACGGCGAACTGGCGCGTCGCCGAAGCCCCGCCACCGCCATAGGTCTCACACCCGGCCAAAGCCGCCGCGATCGCTACGGCCCCGACCAGACCCGCCTTCGCACGCGGCACTACAAACGTCATTGCCCCTCTCCCCTCGGGATCGCCATGCCCCCCGAGGCACGCTCCCGTCCGCTGCAATCGATCATCCCATCCACCATGGCGCCTCGAAGCGCCTCGGATGCCGGACAGGACGACGAGTGCCGGCACAGTCTCGCATCGCGGTGAACACGCGCTTAAAACCCGCCGGCTCACCCGCTGAAGCGGCGCGATGTGGCGAAGGTAAGGCTCGCTTCCGCGCGGGGTCGCGAAGGCCGTCCGGCAGGTCACGGCGAGGACAGACTGTGTCCGACAAGACGCAGTTTCGACGCCCTACACGATGACCCTGGAGGTTATCCCGCCATGGCTCGACCGGCCGTCTCGGACAGACGCCCGGCGTCCGGATCGAAGATTCGCGAGCCCGGCCGACGAGGCGACGCCTCTGGCTCGAACACCCAAGGGTGAGGGAACCCAGCGGGCTCCGCCCGGCGCAATGCATCCATTGAGCGGATTGGCGATGGACGACGAGTCAACGGAACGGGGCCGGGCAAGGCCAGCGAATCCTTGCGGCCCTTGCCCTTGCCCGCCCCGGATCAGCACGCCGGCCCGATACAACCGGCTCGCCCTATCGCGTCTTTATTTCCTGCTGGATATCGGTGAGCGCACGCTCCGAATGTTCGGCCAGAATACTTTTGACCGATACCGGCGTCGCGGCCCATGCCACCGCCGCCAAGAACACCATCGCCGCAACCGCGTAGGCAAACGTTTCCATGATCCCGAGCCAGCCCAACAGCAACGGGACGAGGCTGATGACGAAGGCTGCTCCAACATTCTTCGATATGTAGAGTATCGATACGAAACAAATGAGTCCCAGAGCTATTGGTTTGGCGAATGCGACGATTGTCCGTTCCACGGCGAGGTCCCTCGAATAACATATTTTACTGGCGAACTCATCTGATATGAGCCCTGAAACCCAGCCTTCAGCGGCCACAACGCGACAATACGAGATGTTCCGTTAAATGTCCGTGAAATAAATTGTATTCACTTAATAATCTAAAGATTCACCAAAGATAACGCCAAGCGTCTCCGACATCGACACTAGTATGTATGTACTAGTGTCCCTGACGTGACCGGCATACGAATCACCTTCGACAGACGAATAAGGTGGCCCAAGGTCGAGAGTGTCCTAGTAATGGCCTGATTGTCTCAATGTCTCGATCTGACCGATCAGATCCATGACTTCTTCAGGCGGTTGATTGACGTTGCTGGATATCGGTTTCACAGTACCTGCGGCCCCGGAATGTCCGGCATATCTGATCCGTGAGCCGGAACCGGACGCAGTTACATCAATCAGAAGAGACGTATTGACGTAAATTTCTTGACCAGATCCCTTCGTGAGCTTGATCCAAGCCATGGAACTTCTCCTGTTCATGCTGCTATTTCAAGTTGAACTTTGTTTCGTCGCCAGTCTCACTGATGGCGCGACGACGATGCTCGATCAGTATTTGTCCATGTCACGTGGATCGACATCTCAACAATGACGATCGCGGAAGGCAACTCGGCGACTGAACGACCGATGTCTTGCAGCATTCCCCACCATCTCGCGAGAGGTGAAACGAACTATACGGCGCAAGACTCGCTTGGTGACTTCGATAGCAGATCAATAATAGAAGACTGTTATACATTACAACCAGAGTTACCATTCTCGATAAAAATAGTCACGTTGTTAGTACATCCCGCAATTTCATAACGTTATATAGCAATAAGTCTTGTTATAGAAAGAAAAATACCGTTCTATTATAAGAAACATACCACTTGATATGATCACAGCATTTAGGAAACATTGGAAGAAATACTTATTAATTTCAATCATCATAGATAGCGCAACGTGCGGGCTGCACCAATGGAAATACCCGCATCGAGCGGATTGGGTCAACGTTCAGAAATTGTCTCTCCGTCCCAAAATCATGGCTCCGGATGCAGCGGCGCGACAGGCCGCTCCATACTTACGCAGTCTACCACAAGACTTCATCAGTGAACCAAAAACGCCATCGAATGTTGTTGGGTCGGCTGACGATTACGATCGTGACGTCGGCACGACGTGATGCGCCCCTCCACGCGTGCGTCGGGCGCTGGCCATGAGTTCCCCTCGAACGAGACCAGGAGTAGTGCGTGTTTCCCCCCGCGAAGGTGCTCACGGTTGTCGAAACGACGAAGCACGTCGAGCCTGTTCGAGCCTTCGAATTCTGGCGAAACACCGCGTTGAAGAATCTCGGCATCGTGGACCGGCCGAACCCCCACGAAGCATTTTCCGCCAACCGGTTGGCCGCCCTTTCAGCGCACACGACGTTGCTTCTCACGGAGAGCAGCCCGGTGAGCGTCGAGGGCGATCTACGCCATATCCGGCGGGCCGGCCGCGACGAGGTCGTCGTCAGCTTCTTCCTGTCGGGGCATGGCTACTTGGAACAGGGCAGTTGCGGTCATGTGGTCGGTGTGGGGGATATCGGCTTCATCAGGCTCGACCGCCCCTTTGCCGTGGGAGGTCTGTCGCCGTATCGGGAGCTCCGTTTCAGCGTCCCTCGCGTGAATTTCGAGGCACGGGTCGGGAACGCCGACGCCCTGACCGGCCGTCGCATCCGCGCGAGTCCCTCCACCGAGTTGCTGACGACCTACATGCACGACGTCGCGCGATCTGCCACGGGGATGTCGGAGGCCGAAGCCGGGCTCGCGGTCGAGGGCGCGCTTCACATCGTGCGCGCGCTCGTCGGAGCTCGGGACGATGGGGATCGGGCTTCGTCCGAGGTACTCCGGTCTCTCGCGCGCGTGCACATCGAACGGCATTCGCATGACGCGTCGTATGGGCCTCGAGCGATGGCCGCGGCGCTCAACGTCTCCCGCTCGAAACTCTATCGTGCCTTCGCCGACGGCGAAGGGATCGCCGCCGAGATCCGCGATGCCCGGCTGGACCGCATCCATCGCTGGCTGACATCGGCCTCCAACGACCGCACGCCCATCAACGTCCTGATGCATGCCTGCGGCTTCACCGATGCACCCGGCTTCAGCAAGGCTTTCAAGCGGCGGTTCGGCATGTCGGCGAAGGACGTCCGCGCCCTCCGGCAGGGTTGAGCCGTCCTCACGAAGCCGGGATCACCCGCGTGACATGGCCCATCTTGCGGCCCGGCCGGGCGTCGCCCTTGCCGTAGAGGTGGAGATGCGCGCCGGGTTCGGCGAGGAGAGACGGCCAGGCGTCGATATCGTCGCCGATCAGGTTCCGCATCTCCACGGAAGCGCCGGCGACGCGCGAAGCATCGCCAAGGGGCCAGCCGCAGACGGCGCGCACATGTTGGGCGAATTGCGACGTCACCGCGCCCTCGATGGTCCAGTGACCGGAATTGTGCACCCGCGGCGCGATCTCGTTGACGATCAGGTGCTCGCCGGCCCCGTCGCGCACCAGGAACATCTCGACGGCGAGGATCCCGACATAATCCAGCGCCTCGGCGATCCGGCGGGCGATCTCCACCGCAATCCGGGCGGTCTCCTCCGACAGGTTCGGGGCGGGCACGCGGGTGAGGGCCAGGATATGATCGCGGTGCTCGTTCTCGCACAGGTCGAAGGCCGCGAAGCTCCCGTCGGGGGACCGCGCCGCCACCACCGAAACCTCGCGCTCGAACGGCACGAACCCTTCGAGGATCAGCGGCGCGCCACCGAACTCGGCGAAGATCGCGTTCCGGTCGCCCTCTTCGGCGGTGCGGATGATGCGCTGGCCCTTGCCGTCATAGCCGAAGCGGCGGGTCTTCAGCACGGCCGGCAGGCCGATCGCCTCCAGCGCACGAGCGAGGTCGTCCGGCGTGTCCACCTGCCGGAACGGCGCGGTGGCGATGCCGAGGCCGTTGATGAAGCTCTTTTCGGAGAGCCTGTCCTGCGTGGTGGACAATGCGTCGGCGCTAGGACGAAGGGGCGCGTGGCGCGCCAGCAGGTCGGCGGTCTCGCGCGGGATGTTCTCGAACTCGTAGGTCACGGCATCGACGCTCGCCGCGAAGCGGGCGAGCGCCTCGGCATCGTCATAGGCGGCGCAGGTCGTCTCGGCCGCGACATCGAAGGCCGGGCTCGCCGCATCGGGAGCGTAGACATGGACCTTGAGGCCGTAATTGGCCGCGGCCAGCGCGATCATACGGCCGAGCTGGCCGCCGCCGACGATGCCGAGGGTGGAACCGGGCGCGAGGGACATGTCGGTCACGGAATCTGTGTCTCCGGCCTCTCGGCCACGGATGCGGTCTGCGCGGCCCGCCACGCATCGAGGCGCTCGGCGAGGGCGGTGTCGGTCAGCGCCAGGACGGCGGTGGCGAGGAGGGCCGCGTTGACGGCTCCGGCCCGGCCGATGGCGAGGGTGCCCACGGGAATGCCGGCCGGCATCTGCACGATGGAGAGCAGGCTGTCCTGGCCGGACAGGGCTTTCGATTCCACCGGAACGCCGAAGACCGGCAGCGGGGTCATGGATGCGGTCATGCCGGGCAGATGCGCGGCCCCGCCAGCGCCGGCGATCACGACCTTGTAGCCCGCCTGCTTCGCACCCTTGGCGAAGGCGACGAGGCGATCCGGCGTGCGATGGGCGGAGACGATGAACGCCTCGTGCGGCACGCCGAGGGCGTCGAGGGTGTCGGCGGCGTGCTGCATGGTCGCCCAGTCCGACTGGCTTCCCATGATGATCGCGACCGGGGGCGCTCCCGCCATCGTCGTCACTTCCTTCCCGAGACGATCGCGGTCGCCTGGTCTGCTTGGCCGGGTTCAGGCCATGTCTTCGTGGCGGCGCGATCCCGGGACGCGATCCTGCACCCGGACCGTGCCGCATACGCGGGCGGGCGACCGCCCGCAAGACGGTGCCCGGGCCAATCCTGTGACCAAGGCAAACCGAAGCTAGGCGATGATGTCGGGCGTGATCTGGTCTTCCAGATAGGAAATCCGGTCCCGCAGGCCGAGCTTGCGCCGCTTGAGGCGCTGGATCTGCAGCTGGTCGCCGGCGACGCTCAGTTCCAATGCGTCGATGGCCCCGTCGAGGTCGCGGTGCTCCTGGCGGAGCCGCGCCAGTTCCTCGACGAATTCCGCCGTCCCGTTATCCTCGAACTCGCCCGCCATCGCACCTGCAGCCTCGACACGCACCGTCCCGAAACCATGCGGCACAGGCGCTCTTGCGGCAAGACGATGCCCGCAATTGGCTCTGGAAGACGCTTCTTCCACCGGGGGGGCTCCGGCGATCGTGATTAACCAATGTTGCCCCCAGGGCCGATTTCGGTTTCGACAGCCGGCTCATACTGTGCCAATCTGCCTGAGTCGGAACGAGACAGGAGAAACGACTCATGTCGCTGCAGACGCATCTGAGCCAGCTCGCCCTCAAGCACGAAGCCCTCGAGCGGGAAATCCACTCCGCGATTCAAAGCCCTTCCGAGAACGATCTACGGATCGCGGAATTGAAGCGACGCAAACTTCACCTGAAGGACGAGATCAATCGGCTGCGTGCCGAAACGGACTCGGTGCATTAGCCTGTTCCACATCATTCCCCTTTCTTGATTGACCTTCGCCGCCGCGTTGCCCAGCGCGGCGGTTTTCGTTTGTGCCGTCACCCCTTGTATCTTCGTCCCTTGTATCGTCATGGGCAGGTTGGGCTACATTCCCCCGCAGATGCCGGCATCCTCAGACCGGCCGCCCGGGGACGAACCGCCATGCAGGCTGCTGCGACACCTCCCGATTCGACCGAAGGGACGGACGCCTACCGCCCGATCCATGCGGCGTCCCTCGCCGATCCCGAAGGGTTCTGGCTGAAGGCCGCCGCCGCCCTCGACTGGGAGACCGCTCCCTCCCGCGCCTTCGACCCGGAGGCCGGCGCGTATGGACGCTGGTTCCCCGACGCGACGCTGAACGCCTGCCACAATGCCGTAGACCGCCACGTGGCGATGGGGCGGGGCGAGCAGGCGGCGATCCTGTACGATTCGCCCGTCACGGGCACGAAGCGGACGATCAGCTACGCGGCCTTGCGCGACGAAGTGGCGATGCTCGCCGGCATCCTCTCGCTGCTCGGCGTGGAGAAGGGCGACCGGGTCGTCATCTACATGCCGATGATTCCCGAAGCCCTGTTCGGGATGCTGGCCTGCGCGCGCCTCGGCGCGGTCCATTCCGTGGTGTTCGGCGGGTTCGCCGCCAACGAACTCGCCATACGCATCACGGACGCCGCCCCGAAGGTGGTGCTGGCCGCCTCCTGCGGCATCGAGCCGAGCCGGATCGTGCCGTACAAGCCGCTCCTCGACGCGGCCATCGCGGCCTCGCCGCACAAGCCGGACGCCTGCCTCATCCTCCAGCGCCCGCAGGCCGAGGCGGGCCTGGTGGAGGGGCGGGACCGCGACTGGGCCGAGACCGTGGCCCGGGCGAAGGCCGCCGGGATCAGCGCCGATTGCGTCCCCGTCGCGGCCACCGACCCGCTCTACATCCTCTATACCTCGGGCACGACGGGCAAGCCGAAGGGCGTGGTGCGCGATACCGGCGGCTACTGCGTCGCGCTGTCGTGGTCGATGCCCAACCTCTACGACGTGAAGCCCGGCGAGGTGTATTTCTGCGCCTCCGACATCGGCTGGGTGGTGGGCCATTCCTACATCGTCTACGCGCCGCTGCTGCACGGCTGCACCACCGTCCTCTACGAAGGCAAGCCGGTGGGGACACCCGATGCCGGGGCGCTCTGGCGGGTGGCCGCGGAATACGGCGTCGCCTGCCTGTTCACGGCGCCCACGGCCCTGCGCGCGATCAAGAAGGACGACCCGCGCGCCGAACTCGTCGCCTCCTACGACCTCTCCGGCTTCCGCTCCCTCTTCCTCGCCGGCGAGCGGGCCGACCCGGATTCCGTGGCCTGGGCCGAGCGGGCGCTGGACCGGCCGGTGATCGACCATTGGTGGCAGACAGAGACCGGCTGGGCCATCGCCGGCAATCCGGTGGGCATCGGCATGCTGCCGGTGAAGCATGGCAGTGCCTGCGTGCCGATGCCGGGCTACGACCTCGCGGTGCTCGACGAGGCCGGCAAGCCGCTGCCGCCCGACACGATGGGCACCATCGCCCTGCGGCTCCCGCTGCCGCCCGGCTGCCTGCCGACCCTGTGGGGTTCGGACGAGCGTTTCCGCCAGAGCTACCTCACCACCTATCCCGGCTGGTACGACACCTCGGATGCCGGGATCGTCGACGCGGACGGCTACGTCACGGTGCTGGGGCGCACCGACGACATCATCAACGTCGCCGGGCACCGGCTCTCCACCGGGGGCATGGAGGCGGTTCTGGCCGCCCATCCCGATGTCGCCGAATGCGCCGTCATCGGCATCCGCGACGCGCTGAAGGGCGAACAGCCCTGCGGCTTCGTGGTGCTGAAATCCGGCGTCTCCCGCGACACCGCCGAGATCGAGCGCGAACTCGTCGCCTCCATCCGCGAGCGCATCGGCCCCGTGGCGGCGTTCAAGCTCGCGCTCACCGTGGCACGGCTGCCCAAAACCCGCTCGGGCAAGATCCTGCGCGGCACCATGAAGAAGATCGCCGACGGCGAAGCCTGGACCACCCCGCCCACCATCGACGACGCCGCCGTGCTGGACGAGATCGGCGAGAGCTTGAAGGGGAGGGGGATCGGGGGGTGAGCGTTCCCTCCCTCGACCGGTGCAGCTCCAGCGGAACCCGATCCGGGGGCCAGCTATAAAGAGATGCGTAGCGCCATGGAAACGCGGATACGGAGCCGTCCATCCCTGGCGCGGGCGACTCAGGTGCTCCATCTAGGCTGTCAGCCGAAGACCGGAGCCCGCACATGACCGCACGCCTGTTCGAGCCCCTGTCCCTCGATGGCCTGACGCTGCCCAACCGCATCATCGTCGCCCCCATGTGCCAGTATTCGGCCCATGCGGGACAGGCGGGCGACTGGCACCTGATGCATCTGGGGCAGCTCGCCATGTCGGGCGCGGGCCTGCTGACACTGGAGGCCACCGCGATCTCGCCGGAGGCGCGGATCTCGCCCACCGATCTCGGCCTCTACTCGGACGAGACCGAACTGGCGCTGGGCCGGGTGCTCGATGCGGTGCGGCTCCGTGCGCCGATCCCCATCGCGATCCAGATCAACCATGCCGGCCGCAAGGCCTCGAGCCGCGCCCCCTGGGATGGCGGCTCGCAGATCGAGCCGGAGATGCCGGACGGCTGGCGCACCGAGGCGCCGTCGGCCATCGCCCATGGCGAGGGTGAGGTGCCGCCCCACGCCCTCGATTCGGAGGGGTTGAAGCGCATCCGCGACGGGTTCGTGGAGACGGCGAGGCGCGCCCTGCGCATCGGGATCGACGGGTTCGAACTCCACGGCGCCCATGGCTACCTGCTGCACCAGTTCCTCTCGCCGCTCTCCAACCAGCGCACGGACGATTACGGCGGCAGCCTCGCGAACCGGATGCGCTTTCCGCTGGAATGTTTCGAGGCGGTGCGCGAAGTCGTGCCGGCGGGCAAGCCGGTCTGGATGCGGGTCTCGGCCACCGACTGGGTCGAGGGCGGCTGGACGCTCGATGAGACCGTGGAACTGGCCCATGCGCTCAAGCGGCGCGGATCGGCGGCGATCCATGTCTCCACCGGGGGCCTGTCCACCCGCCAGGAGATCCCGCTCTCGCCCGGCTATCAGGTTCCCTTCGCCGAGCGGGTGAAGGCCGAGACCGGGCTCACCACCATCGCGGTCGGTCTCATCACCGAGGCGGCCCATGCGGAATCGATCCTGGCCGAGGGCAAGGCCGACGCGGTCTCGCTCGCCCGCGCCATGCTGTACGATCCGCGCTGGCCGTGGCATGCGGCGGCCGAGCTCGGCGCCCAGGTGAGTGCGCCCAAGCAGTACTGGCGCTGCCAGCCGCGCCAGTTCAAGACCCTGTTCCGCGATACCCAGTTCGGGCAACGCTGACCCGATTTCAGGCAAAGACAATGGACGACGACATCACGACGATCACGGTGCAGCGCGTCCGCTACGACGAGGAGAACGGCATCAGCCTGATCTCCGGCGCGGATGACGAGGAGGAACCCGCCGGCTATTTCATCATCCAGATCGAGAAGGGCGACCCGGACGGGCCGCTCATCGAGATCTTCGGCGAGGATCTCACCCAGTCCGACGGGGTGACGGCCCTGGAGATCGGCGTGCGCCACCTGCTCTTCAGCTTCGAGCCGACGAGCCTCATCGGGGCGGAGATGCCGATGGTGCGGATCGAATCGATGACGGAGATCGCCGAACTCGCCAAGGCGCGGCTCAGGGTCGCCTTCGGCAAGCGGGCACGGCTGGCCTGATCCGCCCGCCCTACTTCGCCACCGCCCCCACCAGCGGCCCCAACGGCCGGCTGATGTCCGACCGGTTGATACCCGGCGCGTAGAGGCTGGAGACGCTGCCGTCGAGGAACAGGGCGTTGGCGCAGCCGAGCGTGTCCTTGAACAGCCGCGCGAAGGAACCGAAGGTCACGGGGCGCTCGGAAATGGCGAAGATGGCGGTGCGGCCGTCGTCGCGGACGCCGACGCCGTTGCGGATCTTCTGGCTCGGCCCGTCGGTGGAGATCTTCGGGTGGATCTTGCCGTCGATCACCAGCATCGGCCCCGATTGGGTGGCGAAATCCGGCTTGATCTTCTGGCGCAGGTAGCGGGCCGTGTCGGCGACGCCGGCGCGCTCGCCTTTCACGTAGAAGATGCCATTGGGCTTGAGGTGGAAGTTGCCCGGCCCGTTGGCGGTGGAGACGCCCTTCATCTCGCGGCCCTCCTCCACATAGAGGCCCACCGGCGCCTGGCTCTTGTCGTACATGCCGCCATTCATGGCGAAGCTGAGCTTGGGGCCGATCTTTTCCCCCAGCGTCGAGAGCGACGAATAGGGCAGACCGTTGGCGCCGAGCCAGAACACCCGCACCCGCTCGCGGCGCAGATCCACCATGCAGACCGTGAAGGTCTCGCCCTCGGACTGTACCGCCTTGCACGGCGACGCGACGGCGGGCGCGGCCCGCGCGGGCTGGGGAGCGAGACCCGCAGCGAACGCGAACAGCATGGCTCCGGCAAATGCGCGTCGCAGTGACATCATCGTTGAATCCCGAGGCGGAGCCATCTTCCGCCCTCCCGTGCGGACGAGGTGGCGCGCGGTGTCCTCGCCCGAAACGGGAGGCGTTTTCAAGGCGTGCCGACCGCCGCTCTCACCGACCTGTGATCGGCCCAACGCGTGCGGGACAAAATGTGCCATGAACCGTTCATGGATCCTGGGTGTTCTATAACCACTGGGGACAAGAACCTGTCTTTGGAGACAAGACGATGAAACGCATTGTTCTGGCAGCGACCGCGATGGTCGGCGCTCTGGCGATGATCCCGGCGACGGCGGAAGCCCGCGGCGGCTGGGGTGGACACGGTGGCTTCGGCCACGGTGGCGGATTTGGCCATGGCGGCTTCGGGCGCGGTGGTTTCGCCCATGGCGGCTTTGGCCGTGGGGGCTTCGGTCACGGCGGCTTCGGCGGCTATCGCGGCGGCTTCCGGAGCGCAGGCTTCGGCTATCGCGGTGGCTGGGGTGGACATCGCGGCTACGGCTGGCGCGGCGGTTACGGCCGCGGCTACGGTTACGGCCTCGGCGGTCTCGGCCTCGGTGTCGGCCTCGGCCTCGCCGCCGGCGGACTCTATGGCGGCTACGGTGGCTATGGCGGATACCCGGCCTATGGCTACGGCTATGCTCCTGCCGCCTACGGCGGATACGGTGGTGAATGCTACACCGTCCCGCGCACCCGCTGGACTCCCTACGGACCCCGCCGGATCCTGGTCGAGCGCTGCTACTGAGCGGTTCCGCTCGGGAAGATCAATCTGGAAAGGGGTCGCCTCGGCGGCCCCTTTTTCGTTACGTCTGGCCGCGTTCACCGCCGGCCCTTCTCATCCCTCCGCATCGGCATGGCATCGATCGTCGAGAACAGGCGGGTCGACGGGATCGGTACGGCCTCGGTGAGCTTCGCCTCGCCGTCCTTGCCCACCAGCACGACGCGGAAATCCCCCGCGTCGATTCCGAACCGACGACGGATGCGGTCCGCCTCGGCACCGGTCCCGATCGCTTCCACCAGAAGGAGGTCGCGCTCGGCGTAATCCGCCCGTCTCGCCCGCGCCTCGCGCCTTTGTGCCTCGATGCGCGGATCTCCGCCTTCCGGGGCCACGATGACGAGCACCCGCGACTTCCAGCGATGGGCGGCGAGGGGGTCGTCGGCCGAAGCCGGCGCTGCGAAGCCGGACATCGCGGCGATGGCGGCGAGGGGGAGCATGCGGGTCATCGAGACGGTCCTATCGGGACGGAGCGGGGGAGAAATCCTTGCGCATCAACGCCGCTCGGCGCAGGCGGTGCCTCGGCCTCGTTGCTGGAACACCGGCGCCCGATCGGCCTTGTCGAGATGTCCCCTGAGACTGGAACGCCCGTCCAGAAGATCCTTCAACCCAACCGGAGCGTCAGATCATGGTCGCTATGAACCGCAGCATCGTCCTCGCCTCCCGCCCGCACGGAGAGCCGACGGCCGCGCATTTCCGGCTCGAGGAGAACCGCACCCCGACGCCGGGGGAGGGGGAAGTGCTGCTGCGCAATCGCATCCTCTCCCTCGATCCCTACATGCGCGGGCGGATGAGCGCGGCGAAATCCTATGCCGAGCCCGTCGCCATCGGCGCACCCATGGTCGGAGCCACCGTGTCGGAGGTCGCAGCCTCGCGGCATCCGGATTTTCAAGAGGGCGACGTGGTGACCGCTTTCGGGGGCTGGCAGGACTTTGCCGTCTCCGATGGCCGTGGCCTGCGCAAGCTCGATCCCGAGGCGGCGCCGGTCAGCACGGCGCTCGGCGTCCTCGGAATGCCGGGCATGACCGCCTATACCGGCCTTCTCACCATCGGCCAGCCGAAGGCGGGGGAGACCGTGGTGGTCGCCGCCGCTGCCGGGCCGGTAGGCTCCCTCGTCGGCCAGATCGCCAAGCTGAAGGGCGCGCGCGCCGTCGGCATCGCGGGCGGTTCTGAGAAATGCGCCTACCTCACCGACGTGCTCGGCTTCGACGCGGCGGTCGATCACCGCACCGACGACCTGCCCGGCGCGCTGGCTGCCGCCTGCCCCGACGGAATCGACGTGTATTTCGAGAATGTCGGCGGCGCGGTCTTCGACGCCGTACTGCCGCTCCTCAACGACTTCGCCCGCATCCCGGTCTGCGGCCTCGTCTCGGGCTACAACCTCACCGAATTGCCTTCGGGGCCGGACCGCAGCCCCGTCATCATGCGAGCCATCCTGACCAAGCGCCTGACCCTGCGCGGTTTCATCGTGTGGGATTTCGCCGACCAGGAAGAGGAGTTCCTGAGCGAGGTCGGAACCTGGCTGCGGGATGGACGCATCCAGCACCGGGAAGACATCGTCGACGGACTGGAGGCGGCGCCGGAGGCCTTCATCGGGCTGCTGAAGGGCCGGAATTTCGGCAAGATGCTGGCGCGGATCGCGTGACGGCCAAGCGCGCGATCCTTGCGCGCCCAAACGAACAAAGATAGAACATTGGCCTGTGATCGGTGGGGACAAATTCGCCCTCCCGATTGCGGGTCGCCTGTCCGAAGTTCATGAAGGGCGAGCGGGATGGAGGGCGTGTGAGGCCCTTTCCGTCAGTGAGATCGATCGAGAGGAGAGAGGCATGGCCGGCAGCGTCAACAAGGTGATTTTGGTGGGCAATCTCGGGCGCGACCCCGAGACCCGGCGCCTCGCCTCCGGCGATCCCGTGGTCAACCTGCGCATCGCCACGTCCGAATCCTGGAAGGACAAGGCCTCGGGCGAGCGCAAGGAGAAGACCGAGTGGCACTCGGTGGTGATCTATAACGAGAACCTCGCCCGCGTGGCCGAGCAGTACCTGCGCAAGGGCTCGAAGGTCTATATCGAGGGCCAGCTCCAGACCCGGAAATGGGCGGACCAGTCCGGCGTCGAGAAATACACCACCGAGGTGGTTCTCCAGCGCTTCCGTGGTGAACTCACGCTCCTCGACGGTCGCAGCGGCGGCGGCGGAGAAATGGGCGCCGACGACGAGGGCGGCGGCCAGATCAGCCGTGGCGGCGATTACGGCGGCGGCCGTGGCGGGGATCGCGGGGGAGACCGGGGCGGCGATCGCGGCGGCGAATACGGCGGCGGCCGTTCCTCGGGCGGTGAGCGTCGGCCGGCGGCGGCTTCGTCGAAGCCCAATTACGACCTCGACGACGATATCCCGTTCTAGGGATCTGCCGCTCCCGTCATCGGCATCCGACAGACGGGAAGCATTGTGTATCGGCCTCCACCAAGTCCGCTCACGGCTACGATAGTCACATATCTCGCGGACAGCGCGGGGCCCCTCTCCTGGAAGGAGAGGGCGTGCCGTTGCGCCTCATATCGCCCCCTCGTGAACCGAGGAACAGACGTCGAGCAGATGGGTGACTCCAGCAGCCGCTCATGGAGAGGACGGACGGGCTCCCTAATAGAGAACAGGCATCAGGCGTCGGGTTGCGACGGCGCGAGCCGCGCCATCGCCGATGCGACCTCCAGCAGGGTCTCCCCGGTCAGGTCCGGCGGCTCAAGTGCAGGTGAATACGGCACACCCCGAGCGACGTAGCCTGTCTTGAGGCCGGCGATCCTGGCGCCGTGGAGGTCCCAGGGGTGGGTTGCGATCATCGCCATGTCACCCGGAGAGAGGGCGGCGGCCCGCGTGGCGTGGCAATAGACCTCGGCGCGCGGCTTCGACAGCTTCACCTCCTCCACGGACAGAACCCGCTCCACGAGCCCTTCCATGCCTGCCGCGCGGAGCAGTCCCGTCGTGGTGGCGGCCGCGCCGTTGCTCAGGGCGAAAACCCGGATGCCGGAATCGGCCAGAACCTCGAATGCCGCCTTGGCGTCCTCGTGCGGCGGAAGAGCCTTCATCATGCCGAGTACCGCATTCCTGTCCTCCGGCGAGGCGGAGAGGCCGTGCATGGCGAGCACCTCGTCCAGGCACCCCGACAGCACGGACTGGAACGGCGCGAAGGTGCCTGTCGCCGCCAGGGCGAACATGTCCCGCAGGCCGGCGGTGTAGAGGAAGTCCAGGGCGAGGGGCGGCAGGCCCATCGCCACCAGCGCGGGCCGCATCGGCTCCATGCTGAACACGGTGCCGATGATGTCGAAAGCGACGGCTTTCGGGCGATTGAGCATGACGATGCCCCTTTGGATGGATGCTGCGGGATCGATGATCTCGGGTAACCGGCCTCGCGCTCTGCCAGTTCACACGGACCGCATCGGCGTGCTTCCATGGGCTCGATCGAGCGGGGGAGGCGAATCGATGCGCGTCATGGTTCTGGTCAAGGCGACCGTGGACAGCGAGGCGTGGATCATGCCGTCCCTCGACCTGCTCACCGCCATGGGCGAGTTCAACATGGAACTCGCCAAGGCGGGCATCCTGCTCGCCGGAGAGGGCCTGCGCCCGTCCTCCAAGGGCAAGCGGGTCGCTTTCGACGGCGCCTCCCGCACCGTCAGCGACGGCCCCTTCGCCGCGACCGGAGAACTGGTCGCCGGCTTCTGGCTCTGGCAGGTTAAGGACATGGCGGAAGCGCTGGACTGGGTTAAGCGCTGTCCCAACCCGATGCCCGGCCCGAGCGAGATCGAGATTCGGCCGCTCTACGAGATGTCCGACTTTGCGGCCGCCGCGGCGGGGTGAGGGGCACGACGCTCCGACCCCATCATTCTAGGCCGCCTCGCGATACTCCGACATGGGCCCCGGATCGGGTTCCGCCGAGCCTCCACCCATCCGGGGAAGAGGCCGGGAAACAACCGGCGCTCATGCGCTGAAATCGGCGTCGCAAGCGCTTGCGACGCATGGGGTTTGTCGATGTCGTCGCGACATGTCCGGCGGTGGCGCAGCGGCACCGGATGGCGTATGAAGGACGTCCGAGCCAGGACGTGACGCGGCCGGCCTTTTCGAGGCCACGCGGAACGCCCCGCCCCCACTTTCAGTAGCGCCCGTCGCTCCACGCGGACCCGGCCCGCCGGGACCGTCACAGGCAGAGATCGAAGACCTTGGCAGAGAAAGACGATACCGGCGCCGGCGCGACGCCGCCCGCCTCGGACATCAAGCCCGTTTCCATCACCGACGAGATGCGCCGCTCCTATCTCGATTACGCCATGAGCGTGATCGTGAGCCGGGCGCTGCCCGATGCGCGGGACGGCCTGAAGCCGGTGCACCGGCGCATCCTCTACTCGGCCTATGAGAGCGGGCACCTGCCCGAGCGGAAATACGTCAAGTCGGCCCGCATCGTCGGCGACGTGATCGGTCTGTACCATCCGCATGGCGACCAATCGATCTACGACGCCTTGGTCCGCATGGCCCAGGACTTCTCGATGCGGCTCATGCTCATCGACGGGCAGGGCAATTTCGGCTCCGTGGACGGCGATCCGCCGGCGGCCATGCGCTACACCGAGTCGCGTCTGGCCAAGCCCGCCAACGCGCTGCTCGCCGACATCGACAAGAACACCGTCGACTTCCAGCCGAACTACGACGAGTCGCGCGAGGAGCCGAAGGTTCTGCCGGCGCGCTTCCCGAACCTCCTCGTCAACGGAGCGGGCGGCATCGCGGTGGGCATGGCCACCAACATCCCGCCGCACAATCTCGGCGAACTCATCGACGCCTGCATCGCCCTCATCGACGATCCGGGCCTCACCATCGAGCAGCTGACCGAATACGTCCCCGGCCCGGACTTCCCCACCGGCGGCTCGATCCTCGGCCGCGCCGGCGTGCGGCAGGCCTACGCCACGGGCCGCGGCTCGGTCATCATGCGGGCGAAGTCCCATGTGGAGGAGCTGCGCAAGGAGCGCGAGGCGCTGATCTTCACCGAGATCCCGTATCAGGTGAACAAGGCGACGCTCATGGAGAAGATCGCCGAGCTGGTGAAGGAGAAGCGCGTCGAGGGCATCTCCGACCTGCGCGACGAATCCGACCGCGACGGCATGCGCATCGTCATCGAGATCAAGCGCGATTCGATGGCCGACGTGGTGCTGAACCAGCTCTACCGCTTCACGCCGCTGCAATCCTCCTTCGGTTGCAACATGGTGGCGCTGAACGGCGGCCGCCCCGAATTGATGAACCTGAAGGACCTGCTCACGGCCTTCGTCGATTTTCGCGAGGAAGTCGTCTCGCGGCGGACCAAGTTCCTCCTCGGCAAGGCCCGCGAGCGCGCCCACGTGTTGTGCGGTCTCGCCATCGCGGTGGCCAATATCGACGAGGTCATCCGCCTCATCCGCACCTCGCCCGATCCGAACACCGCCCGCGAGGCGCTGATGGGCCGCCTCTGGCCGGCCCTCGACATCGCGCCGCTCATCGCCCTGGTGGACGATCCGCGCCACCGCGTGGACGAGAACGGCAATTACCGCCTGTCGGAAATCCAGGCCCGCGCCATCCTCGACCTGCGCCTGCAGCGACTCACGGCTCTGGGCCGCGACGAGATCGGCGACGAGCTCCAGAAGCTCGCCGACGAGATCGCTGACTACCTCGACATCCTGCGCTCGCGCCTGCGCATCATGACCATCGTCAAGGACGAGCTGCGCGAAGTCCGCGAGGCCTACGCGACGCCGCGCAAGACCATGATCCTCGACTGGGATTCCAACGTCGAGGACGAGGACCTAATCCAGCGCGAGGACATGGTCGTCACCGTGTCCCATGCCGGCTACGTCAAGCGCGTGCCGCTCTCGACCTATCGAGCCCAGCGCAGGGGCGGCAAGGGCCGCTCCGGCATGTCCACCCGCGACGAGGATTTCGTCACCCGCCTGTTCGTGGCCAGCACCCACACGCCGGTCCTGTTCTTCTCGAACCAGGGGCAGGTCTACAAGGAGAAGGTCTGGCGCCTGCCGATGGCGGCCCCCAACGCCCGCGGCAAGGCGCTGGTCAACATCCTCGCCATGGATGCGGGCACGGAGCGCATCACCACGATCATGCCGCTGCCCGAGGACGAAGCGTCCTGGGAGACGCTCGACGTCATGTTCGCCACCGCCAGCGGCGGCGTGAGGCGCAACAAGCTCTCGGACTTCGTGCAGGTGAACCGCGCCGGCAAGATCGCCATGAAGCTCGATGAGGGCGACCACATCGTCCACGTGGAGATCTGCCGCGCGGACCAGAACGTCCTGCTCACCACACAGGCCGGCCAGTGCATCCGCTTCCCGGTGGAAGATGTCCGCGTCTTCAAGGGCCGCGATTCCACCGGCGTGCGCGGTATCAGCCTGGCGCAGGACGACCGCGTCATCTCGATGACGATCCTCAACAGCTTCGACGCGACGCCCGAGGAGCGTGGCGCCTTCCTCAAGATGCAGCGGGCCGTGATCGGCGACACCGAGGGCGGCGATGCCGATTCCGAGGACATCGCCACCGATGCGCCGCTTCTCTCCCAGGAGCGCTACGCCGAAATGGGCGCGGCCCAGCAATTCGTGCTCACCCTCTCCGAGCGCGGCTTCGGCAAGCGCAGCTCGTCCTTCGAGTATCGGATCTCGGGTCGCGGCGGCAAAGGCATCACCGCGATGCGGGTCAACCCGCGCAACGGCAACCTCGTCGCGTCTTTCCCGGTCCAGCCCTCCGACCAGATCATGCTGGTGACCAATGCCGGACAACTCATCCGTGTGCCGGTGGACGATATCCGCATCGTCGGCCGCGCCTCGCAGGGTGTCACGGTGTTCAACACCGAGAAGACCGAGCGCGTGGTCTCGGTCGAGCATATCGAGGGTGAAGGCGAAGGTGATGACGATGCCGGAGAGGTGACGGCAATCGATCCCACGGGAGACGCCCCCTGAAAGAGGCCTTATTCCAACTGATCTGGAATCATTCGGAATCAGTCTGAAAACTTTCGACCCGAATGCCGGTCATGTCGCAAGACTTGGCCGGCATTCTCGTTTCGGTCACTGATCTTCGGTGTTGCAGCCAAGTCATATCCGGCGCCGCGGTGCACGGATAAGTTCGGCCCCAGAGAGATATCGCTCCATCGTCCGCGCCGGACCGAACGAGACGTTCGGCGCAGCGTGGAGTTGCGAAAAGGCTCTGACGTTCCGGCACGTCGCTTGGCGAATCCATAAGCCGGACGTCGTCGACCAGACTTCGAAGACCGAAACTTCGGGCGGGCGCTCCATCGGGGCATCCGCCCTTTTTCGTGCGCCGGTCCATTGCCGGGAGGATTCGCCATCGGGCCGGGATGGTCGCGGGCGGTTCCGTTTCGGGGCGAAATGCTCTACGCCCACCGGTGATGATCCGCACCGCGCTCTACGCTGGCTCTTTCGATCCGGTCACGAACGGACACCTCGACGTCATCCGTCAGGCATGCCGGCTCGTGCAGCACCTGGTGATCGCCATCGGCGTGCATCCGGGCAAGGCCCCCATGTTCTCGCCTGAGGAACGGGCGGATCTGCTGCAATCGACCTGCGCGCCCCTGGCGGAGGCCGAAGGCGCCAGCCTCGACATCGTCACCTTCGACGATCTGGCGGTGTCGGCCGCGCGGCGCTCGGGCGCCAGCATCTTCATCCGCGGCCTGCGCGACGGCACGGATCTCGACTACGAGATGCAGCTCGCCGGCATGAACGGCGCCATGGCGCCGGAGGTGCAGACCGTGTTCCTGCCCGCCTCCACCGGCGTTCGGCCGATCACCGCCACCCTGGTGCGCCAGATCGCGGCCATGGGCGGCGATGTCTCGCCCTTCGTTCCTCCCCTCGTGGCGGAACGGCTCGCCGCGCGCTTCGCGCAAGCCTGATCCCTTCCATCCACCTCCTTCAACGGACCGGAGACCGCCCCCTCATGACTCATCGGACCCTCCATCGGCGGACCGCCTTCCTGTCCCTGGCGCTTGCCGCCATGATCGGGTTCGCGCCCGTGGCACGGGCGGCGGACGACAACACGGTCTATCTCGACACCAAGGACGGCCGCGTCACCATCGAGCTGCGCCCCGATCTCGCGCCGCAGCACGTGGCCCAGCTGAAGACCCTCATCAAGAAGGGCTTCTATGACGGGCTGAAGTTCCATCGCGTCATGGACGGGTTCATGGCCCAGACCGGCGACCCGAAGGGCAACGGCACCGGCGGTTCCTCACTGCCGAACATCCCGGCCGAATTCTCCCAATCGCCGTTCCGGCGCGGCACGCTCGGCATGGCCCGCTCGTCGGATCCGAACTCGGCGAACTCGCAGTTCTTCATCTGCCTCGGCGACGCGCCGTTCCTGAACGGCCAGTATACCGTGATCGGACTGGTCTCCTCTGGGATGGAGGTCGTCGACAAGATCAAGAAGGCGGCGGCGGGCGCTCCGGGTGGCGCGGTCCAGAACCCGGACAAGATCGTGAAGATGCAGATGGCCCAAGGCGCCAAATGAGCGGAAGCGCGACAGTGAGGCGTATGACGCGCCTCGCGGTCGCTGGGTCGGCGGTCGCCATCCCGCTCGCGGCGGCTTTTGCATCGGCTGCCCTGGCGGGAGCCGGATTGCCGCTGACGCCGCTCGCGTCCCTGCGCTCCACGGTGCAGGCCCCGGAGGGCGGCATCGCCGCGAGTCCGGCCGACACGCTCCAGGAGCTCTACCCCCGACTCGCCGCCTGCTGGGAGGTGCCGCAAGGCCTCGCCGGCTTCCCGCGCACCGAGATCACCGCCCGTTGCGCGCTCCGCCGCGACGGGTCCGTCATCGGCGAGCCTCGCATCACCTTCTCGATGCAGAATGCCGATCAGCGCGGCAGGGACATCCTGACCCGCTCAACCCTCGACGCGATCCGGCGCTGCACGCCGGTCGCGATCACGCCGGCGCTCGGCGCCGCCATCGCGGGGCGCCCGATCGCCCTGCGGTTCATCTACCAAGGTCCCCAGGGACAAGGAGTCTGACCCCATGGCCGATACCGAAACCCTCATCCTCGAAACCACCAAGGGCCGCGTCGTCATCGGGCTGCGCCCGGATCTCGCCCCCAACCATGTCGAGCGTCTCAAGACGCTGGCGGGGCAGGGATTCTACGACGGCGTGCCGTTCCACCGCGTCATCGACGGGTTCATGGCCCAGACCGGCGACCCGACGGGCACCGGCTCGGGCGGTTCCGACCTGCCGGACCTGAAGGCCGAGTTCAACGACGAGCCGCATGTGCGCGGCACCTGCTCGATGGCCCGCACCAACTTCCCGCATTCGGCGAATTCGCAGTTCTTCCTCTGCTTCGGCGACGCCCGCTTCCTCGACAAGCAATACACCGTCTGGGGCAAGGTGACCGAAGGCATGGACGTGGTGGACAGCCTCAACAAGGGCGAGCCGCCCCGCTCGCCGGACAAGATCGTCAAGGCCACGGTCGGCACCGCCTGATCCGACAGCCTGTCCATGAAAAGGGCGTCCGCGCGTGACCCGCGCGGACGCCCTTTCACATTTGTGGGGCTCAGCCCCGTGCGTTACAGGAAAACGGCGATTTTCCTGTAACGCGGGTACGAGCCATGCCGTCCATCGATGCCACCGCGCAGACGGTCTTCGCCGATCTCAATCAGCGCTGCGCCGATGCGGAGTTCGACCGCGACTTTCCGGAGAACGGCAAGTTCATCAAGCGCACCATCAAGGCGCGCGAATACTGGTACTATCAGGGCTACGATGCCGCGACCGGCACGAAATCCAACCGCTATGTGGGCACGGTGGCGGATGCCGAGACCACGCGCCGGGTCGAGGCCCATGACCGCCAGCGGGTCGATTACCGCACCCGTATCGACGCGGTTCGGATGTTGCGGAGCGCCGGGTTTCCGACAGCGGACGCCCTGACGGGCCGGGTCCTCGAACGTCTGGCGCAGGCAGGCTTCTTTCGCCTGCGTGGGGTCCTGGTCGGCACGGTGGCGTTCCAGACCTATCCGGGCCTCGTCGGAGAGCGCCCGATGAGAGCGCTCAGGACCGGCGACATCGATCTCGCACAAGATTACGGCATCTCGGTCGCGATCGGAGAGAGCATGCCTCCCGTTCACGAGGAACTTCAGGCCGTGGATGCGAGCTTCCATCCGGTGCCGAACCTGTCGCGGCCGGACCGCACGAGCGCTTTCGCGAACGCCAACGGGTTTCGGGTCGAGTTTCTCGTCTCGAACCGCGGCTCGGACGATCTGACCGGGGCGCTCATCCCGATGCCGGCCCTCGGCGGTGTCAGCGCCCAGCCGCTTCGCTATCTCGATTTCCTCATCAGGGACCCGGTCCGCTCGACACTGCTCCATGCCGGCGGAATCTCGGTCACGGTGCCTGCTCCAGAGCGCTACGCCGTCCACAAGCTCATCGTGGCGAACGAGCGGACCGAGCGAGAGAAACAGGCGAAGGACCTGACTCAGGCGAGCTTCCTGATCGCGGCCCTGGCCCGGAACCAGCCCGTTGCCCTGGCAGCCTCCTGGGTCGAGGCGTGGAGCCGAGATCCCTCCTGGCGCCGTCACCTGGAAACAGGCGCCGCACGCCTCGACGAGACCGGGCGCATCGCCATCACGCAAGCCGTCTGCGCGCATGGGGAAATGCTGGGCTACGAGCCGACGCAGGTCGGGTTTCCGGCATCGTCTCCATAGCAGTCACCGATCGGCGTGAGGAAGCAGCGCCTCCGCCAGCGCCAGATCCTCCGGAGTGTTGATGTTGAGGAACGGATCGACCGGGTCCGCCGGCCAGTCCACCGCCACGGCACCGTGGCGGCGGAGGAATGCGCCGACGCGGCGCTCGCCGCGCTCGACGAGGGAGGCACGGAGATCGTCGCGCAGGGACACGGCCCAGAGCGCCACGGTGAAATGCTCACGCCCCGCCGATGAGGCCATGGCGATGGGCGCGCCGGACAGGCCGGTTCGAAGACGCTCCACCAGGTCGAGGGGCAGGAACGGCGCGTCGCCCGTGACGCTGGCGACATGCGTCGCCGAGGGGTGGCGCGCGGCGGCGTGATCGAGGGCGGCGAGGATTCCGGCGAGCGGCCCCGGATTGTCGGGCACCCCGTCCGGCACGACCGGGCCGGGGAATTCCGCGAACCGGGCCGGGTCGCCGTTGGCGTTGAGGACGATGCCGAGACCGCATTGCGGCGTGAACCGCTCCACCACCCGGTCGAGGAGGGTGCGGCCCGCCAGGAGTCTCAGCGGCTTGTCGCCGCCGCCCATCCGGCGGGACAGGCCGCCGGCCAGGATCACGCCGAGCACGGGCTCCATCGGGATTATTCGATGACGATGCGCGGCGCGGCGCGGGGGGCCGGCCCGCCGGTGAGGTTGGCCCAGAGCTGCGCGGCGATGCCGCGATAGACCTTCGCGTGCGGTCCGTCCGGGTCCACCGCCACCACGGGACGACCGGAATCGGAGGTCTCGCGAATGGTCATGTTCAGGGGGATCTCGCCGAGGAACGGCACGTCGAGCCGCGCCGCCTCGTCGCGGGCGCCACCATGGCCGAAGATGTGCGAGGCGTGGCCGCAATTCGGGCAGATGAAGGTCGCCATGTTCTCGATGACGCCGAGGATCGGCACCGAAACCTTGCGGAACATCGTCACCCCGCGCCGCGCGTCGATCAGCGCCAGGTCCTGCGGCGTCGAGACGATGACGGCCCCGGAAAGCGGCGTCGCCTGGGCCATGGTGAGCTGGGCGTCGCCGGTGCCGGGCGGCATGTCGACCACGAGGATGTCGAGCTCGCCCCAGGCGACCTCGCGCAGCATCTGGGTGATGGCGGACTGCACCATCGGGCCGCGCCAGATCATCGCCGTCTCGGGCTCGATCAGGAAGCCGATGGACATGACCTTGATGCCGTAGCCGTCCATGGGCGCGAGCAGGCGCTCCTCGATCACCTTCGGCTTGCCGGAGAGGCCGAACAGCTTGGGCACCGAGGGGCCGTAGATATCGGCATCGAGCAGCCCGACCTTGAGCCCCTGCGCCGAGAGGGCGAGGGCGAGGTTGCAGGCGGTGGTCGACTTGCCGACGCCGCCCTTGCCGGAGGCGACGGCCACGATGTGGCGCACGCCCGGCAAAGCAGGGCCGGTGCGGGGAGGGGCGGGCCGTCCCGGCTGGGGCGGTTGCGGGGCCGCGGCCTGCGCCGGCGGGGCGGGCTGGTTCGGGCCGCGCTCCGAGGTGAGGCTCGCGAACACGCCGGAGACGCCCGCCATGGCCAGGACGGTGCCCTCGGCCTTGCGACGGATCGGTTCGAACCGATCCGCCTCGCTCGGGTCGATCAGGATCGAGAACATGACCCGGTTGGTGGGGTCGACCACCACCTGCGAGAGGCGGCCCGATGCGGGCAGCGTGGTCCCGCCGGCATCGACGGTGACGGCGGACAGCGCCTTGAGCACGTCGTCGCGAGTAATGGCCAAGATGGTTCTCCGGGCGAGGCAGGCGGACACGGCGGACCGGACGCCCCTCTGCATGTAACCGACGAAGACGAGAACGCCAGACCTCTTGCGGTCTCACCCCCCCGATATGCGCGACGAGGACGGATTCAGCGCCGCCCCGGCGGGATGGCGATGAGGTTGCACCGCTCCATCGGCCCGCGCACGACCGAGCCGTCGCCGCGCCGATACGTCCCGTTGCGGACATGGCGGCATCCGGGGGGACCGGGGAGCCGCTTCACCCGCTGGATATGGACGCTGCCGTAGCGCCGGTGGGAGAAATCGTGACCGCCGATTCGCACGCCGGGACCGAAGCGGACCTGCGCCACGACGGGCGCGGTGAGGACGGGGAGGGCGCAGGCCGCACCCATGAGCAGGTTAAGGAGGAACAGGCCTGGGATTCCCCGGATCGGGACGGGCAAAGACATTCTTCCTCTTCTCCGAACGGCGCTGAACCAAGCGAGCCCTGGCCCGTTGTGAGTGCAGCCTTCAGGGCCGGCCCGCGACCGGGAGCGCCGCGCCCCGATACGGACGACAGACCTTCAGGAGACCATGTTCATGCATCAGGGCAACCACCGCGACCACGAGGGCGCGAAGAAGCTGTTCGATCTCGTCAAGGACATCAAGGTCGCGATGATGACCACGGCGGATCAGGACGGGAAGCTCTACAGCCGCCCGATGTGGAGCCAGGACATCGACGAGAACGGCGACATCTGGTTCTTCACCAAGCTGCACACGCCCAAGACCGCGGAGATCGGCAAGGACAACCAAGTCAACCTCGCCTATTCCGACCCGTCGAGCCAGACTTACGTCTCCATCGCCGGCAAGGCCGAGATCGTCACCGATCAGGCCATCGTCGACGACAAGTGGAGCGAGAGCATGAAGACCTGGTTCCCCAACGGCAAGGACGACCCGGAAGTCGCGCTCATCCGCATCCACCCGGAGAAGGGCGAGTATTGGGACAGCCCCAACGCCACGGCCCTGCACATCTACGGCTACGTGAAGGCCGCCCTCACCGGCGAGTCGCCCAAGACCGAGACCAAGAAGGTCGATCTCGCCTGATTTTTTTGATCCGACGGACAGCGGGGCGGTCATCCAACCGGGTGGCCGCCCTCCTGCGTCTTCCAGCGCACGCCTCTCTCTGCCGCGAGACTGTGCGGGACCCTCCCCCCCTTGTGGGGAGGAGTTGGAGGTGGGGGTGGTGGGGCGACCCTCCGCCGGTGGAGGCTGGCGGGACCGCCCCCACTCCTGACCTCTCCCCACAAGGGGGAGAGAGACCCGCGCCTCCCCTCGCTCGCCCGCGATACACCCGAGGGGCCGAACCGTTCAGTCGACGTCAGCCCCCGCCAATCGCCGGGTGTACGATTGACTCCCGCCCGAGGCCCATGCGCTCTTCGCCAGCGAGCGGGCGCCCGGGTCCCGCGCCGGATCCCTCCCGACCATGCTCGATCTCGCGACGCGGGTTTACAACCACAATTTCAAGATCGACCCGATCATCCGGTCGCTGCTCGATACGGATTTCTACAAGCTCCTGATGGCGCAGACGATCTTTCGCCGCCATCGCGACGCCGACGTGACCTTCGGCATCCAGAACCGCAGCCGCTCCGTCCGCATCGCCGATTTCGTCGATGTGGGCGAATTGCGCGAGCAGCTCGATCACGCCCGCACGGTTCGCCTGAGCCGGGGGGAATCCACTTGGCTGCGCGGCAACACCTTCTACGGCAACCGCCAGATGTTCTCGGCCGATTTCATGGATTGGCTCGAAGGCTTCCGCCTGCCGGACTACGAACTCGAGGCGCGCGACGGACAATACGTCCTCACCTTCCACGGTCCCTGGATCGAGACCACCATGTGGGAGGTGCCGGCGCTGGCCATCCTCAACGAGTTGCGCTCGCGCGGAATCCTGCGCGGGCTCGGCAAGTTCGAGCTGCAGGTGCTCTACGCGCGGGCGATGACCCGGGTGTGGGAGAAGATCGAGCGGCTGAAGCGCCTGCCGGGCCTCTCCATCGCAGATTTCGGCACCCGCCGCCGCCACGGCTTCCTGTGGCAGGATTGGTGCGTCGAGGCCATGCGCGAGGGCTTGGGCGAGGCCTTCCTCGGCACGTCGAACTGCCTCATCGCCATGCGCCGCGAAGTCGAGGCGGTGGGCACCAACGCCCATGAACTGCCGATGGTCTATTCCGCGCTGGCGGAGGACGACGCGGCCCTGGCCCAGGCGCCCTACGACGTGCTGCGCGACTGGCAGCAGGATTATGCCGGCAACCTGCTGGTGATGCTGCCCGACACCTACGGCACCACCGGGTTCCTCGCCCATGCGCCGGACTGGATGACGGCCTGGACCGGCATCCGCATCGATTCGAAGGACCCGATCGAGGGCGGCGAGGAGGCCATCGCCTGGTGGGCGTCACGCGGCTGCGACCCGCACGAAAAGCTCGCGATCTTCTCGGATGGGCTCGATGTCGGGACGATCGAGGAGATCCACGCGCATTTCCACGGGCGGATGCGCATCGGCTACGGCTGGGGCACCCTGCTCACCAACGATTTCCGCGGGCTGGTGCCGGATCACGGGCTCGATCCGATCTCCATCGTCTGCAAGGTCATCGCCGCCAACGGCCGCCCCACCGTGAAGATCTCCGACAACCCGTCCAAGGCCATCGGGCCGGCCGACGAGATCGCCCGTTACAAGCACGTCTTCGGCACCGGGGAGATGGCGGCGATGCCGGTCATCGTGTGAGCGTCCGCCATTCCTCGGGCTGCTGCACGATGACGCCGTACCAGCCGAGCCCGGCATAGGTCTCGTAGCCGGGGGTACGGTGGAAGGCGGTGACGGCGCCTGCCGAATCGGCGCCGCTCCGCCGCTCGCCCGGCCGAAACGGCAGAATCTCCCGGAGGAGGGAGCGGCGGCCGGAGGATGCGAGGACGAGCCCCTGCGCGTCGACCAGCAGCACCCGCGTCCGCTCGCGATCCGCAGGGTCGATGCGAACGCCATCCACGATGGACCGGGCCTGCGGCTCCCAATCGAAATGGATCGCCAGGATGCCGATGGGCCGTCCCTCGCTCCGGCCGCCTTCGCGGATGCCGGCGCAGAAGGTGGCGACCTGCGCGCCACCGAGACCCGGTTGGGGAGCCACCTCGGCGGCGACATAGGCGTCGCCATCGGGTAGGCCGGCCGCCTTCCTGAACCAGGGCTCGCCCGAAACGTCACGGCCGACGATGTCGCCGAAGCGGTCGGGCCGCCCATGCGCGATGACCCGTCCGTCCAATCCGCAGAGCCAGAGATCGAGATAGACCGTGTAGGCCCCGAGGATCACGGCCAGGCGCTCCGTGGCATGGGCGGCCCGCTCCGGCGTCGGATAGGCGGCGCATTCCACCAGGTCCCTATCGGTCGCCCACCAGCGCACGTCGCAGGTCCGCTCATAGAGGTTGCGATCGATCAGCTCGACGGCATTGAGGGCGAGATCGATGAGGCGCGTGTTATGGGATCGCTCGGACAATCTCTCGACCTGGGACTGAACCGAGACGATCCCGCCGCACAATTCGGCTTCGAGGGCCTTCGCCACGGTCTCGACCTCCGCGCCGATGGCGCGCACCTCCTGCGCCACCACCGCGAAGCCGCGCCCCATCTCACCGGCCCGCGCCGCCTCGATGAGCGCGTTCAAGGCCAGTATCTTCACCTGCGCCGTGATGCCCTGGATGCGGCGGCTCTTGTCCGAGGAAATGCGTTTGAGCTCGGCGAGCTCGGCCGCGACGCCGCGCAGGCTCGAATCACCGGTTTCGGCATCCGGAGACCCCGCCCGATCATCCCGCATGAAAACCACGTCGCCCATGTGCCCGCCGACAAATAAAATCGATCGATCAAATGAGGCACGATCTTATAAGAATCGATGAATGATGTTGTCCTGACTGAACTTGGCGCAATAGATCCGACATCGCCCACATCGAAATAATGATGCCGAACAACCAAACCCGACATCATGAACAGGCAGCACGCCATCGGGTTTCGGATCGGCGGCTCACGGGCCCTGATCCCGATGGATATATCGTGGCAACGACACTGTCTTGGCTTGAAAGCAATGTTGTACTGGCCGACCTTCGACGGCCGCCTGGATGCGGGATCGGTTACTCGACGTATGGCCCCGGTAACTTCGCAACCGCATCGGCGAACCTATGACGATGGACGAAGGCAGACCCCACAAGGCGGACCTCATGCGGATCGATCTCAATGCCGACCTCGGCGAAGGCTACGGCCCCTACACGCTCGGCGACGACGCGGCCCTCCTCGATCTCGTCACCTCGGCCAACATCGCCTGCGGCTTCCATGGCGGCGATCCTTCGATCATGGTCGCCACCGCCTCGGCGGCCAGGGCACGCGGCGTGGCCATCGGCGCCCATCCGGGATTTCAGGATCTGCGCGGCTTCGGCCGCCGGGTCATCGCCGAAAGCGCGGGGGAGATCGAGGCCGGGGTGGCCTACCAGATCGGCGCGCTCCAGGCCTGCGCGGCCCTCGGCCATCATCGCGTCACCCATGTGAAGGCGCACGGCGCCCTCGCCAACCTGTCGAACTCCGACGTGGATGTGGCCAAGGCTCTCGCGCGGGCGGTCCACGCCATCGACCGGACCCTGCCCCTGGTGGTGATGCCGGGCCTCGCGGCCGAGCGCGCGGCTCTCGATGCCGGCCTCGCCGTAGTGCGGGAGATCTATGCCGACCGAGCTTATGAGGAGGACGGGCAGCTCTGCGCGCGCTCGCGTCCAGGGGCCGTCATTCACGATGCGGCCAGGGCGGCGGCGCGGGTCCGCCGCATGGTGGAGGAGGGGGCGGTGATCACCCTGTCCGGCCGCAGGATCGCGGTGTCCATCGACACGATCTGCGTCCATGGCGACACGCCGCAGGCGGTGGAGACGGCGCGCGCGGTGCGGCTGGCCCTCGGGGAAGCGGGCTTCGAACTGGCCGCCTTCGCCGCCGCCTGATCTCGGAATGAATACAAACGTCGAAAGCAGCAGGGATCGTTTCCCGCCGATACTCCGTTCCCCATGGCGACGACGCTGGCGAAACCGCCGCCCATCGTATGCGTAGCGTTGAGACGGGACCGACATGGCGACACCCACCCCGGTTGAGGCCGCATCGCCGCAGGCGCCGAAGGCGGGGTCCGCGAGTGGCAAGGGTTCTGCCGGTTCCAAGAGTTCCGCGAGTGGCAAAATCGGCATCTCCCGGGCGACGCCTTTGCGGGAACCGATGTTGCCGCCTCGGGCGACGCGCATCGCGGCGGCCGAAGCGCTTCCTCCTTCGCTGGTTTCGCCCCTCATCGTCACCGCGCTGATCGTCTCCGGCCTTTATATCGGCCGTGACGTCCTGATTCCCATCGCCATCGCGGTCCTGCTCTCCTTCGTGCTGGGCCCCATCGTCTACCTGCTGCGGCGCCTGCGCTTCGGGCGGTTCCTGTCGGTCGCCACCTCCGTCGTCATGGCGCTCGGGGTGGCGGCGGCGTTGGCCACCCTCATCGGCGTCCAGCTCGCGGATCTGGCCAAGGACGTGCCCCGCTACCGAACCACCATCGAGCAGAAGGTCAAGGGCCTGCGCGACAGCCCGGCCGGCCGGCTGGCCGATTACGTCGCCAATATCGGCCGGACGATGCACCAGGGCGGCGAGGAGAGCGCCAAGCCCGAGGCTCCGAAGCCCGAGGCCGGGAAACCCAACGCTCCGCCACCCGAGAAGCCGGTCGTCGTCGAGATGAAGGAGCGGGCACCGGACCCGTTGGCCCTGGCCAACACCATCCTGTCGCCGATCCTGCATCCGCTGGCCACCACCGGCATCGTCTTCATCGTGCTGCTGTTCCTGCTGATGCAGCGCGAAGACCTGCGCGACCGCATGATCCGCCTCGTCGGGTCGAGCGATCTCCACCGGACCACCGTGGCGATGGACGATGCCGCGCGGCGTCTCAGCCGCTACTTCCTGGTCCAGCTCGCCCTCAACGCCGCCTTCGGCCTGGTGATCGGCATCTGCCTCTCCGTCATCGGCGTGCCCAACCCGGCCCTCTGGGGCATCTTCTCGGCGCTCATGCGGTTCGTGCCCTATATCGGCGCGGCCTTGGCAGCCCTGTTCCCCCTGGCCCTGGCGGCGGCGGTCGATCCCGGCTGGACGATGGTCATCGCGACGCTCGCGGTGTTCCTGATCCTCGAACCGCTGACCGGGCACGTCATCGAGCCGATGCTTTATGGGCAGTCCACCGGGATGTCGCCCTTCGCCGTGCTGGTCTCGGCCCTGTTCTGGACATGGCTATGGGGACCGGTCGGCCTGCTGCTGTCGACGCCGCTCACCGTCTGCCTCGTGGTGCTGGGGCGGCACGTGGACAAGCTCGAATTCCTCGACGTGCTGTTCGGCGACCGGCCGGCCCTGACCCCGGTGGAGAATTTCTACCAGCGCATCCTTGCCGACGACCCGGAGGAGGCCGAAGAGCATGCCGAGCTGATCCTCAAGGAGTGCTCACTCTCCTCCTATTACGACGACGTGGTGCTGAAGGGCCTCGAACTCGCCGCCCGCGACGCTGCCCGCGGCGTGCTCACCCCGGAGCAGAAGAACGACATTCGCGACACGGTGGCCGTCCTCATCGCCGGCCTCGACCGCCGCGAGGTCGAGGTGCCCGACGACGATTTCGCCATTCCCGACGACATCCCGGCGGCCTGGAAGCAGGACGGCGCGGTCCTGTGCGTGACGGGCCGCAGCTTCGTCGACGAATCGGCCTGCACGATCCTGGCCCAACTGCTGAACAAGCGCGGCATCGGCACCCGAATCGTTCCCTTCTCCGACGTGGCCCGGGTTCAGATCGACGGGTTCGATCCCGGCCCGGCCCGGATGCTCTGCATCGTATCCCTCGCCATCAACGGGGAGCCGACGCATCTGCGCCGCCTCGTCGGACGGCTGAAGAACCGCATGCCGGGCCTGCCCATCGTCGTCGGTCTCTGGCAGGCCGATCACGAGATCCTCAACGACGAAGGTCAGCGGGCGGCTATCGGCGCGGATACGCATGTGTCGTCCCTCGACGCCGCGTTGCAGGCCGTCCTCGCCCGGGCCGGCACCACAGCCTCGGTCGCGAAACCGGAGTCTTCAGCGCCCGAGATTCCGCCGGAAACACCACCCGAATTGCCGCCATCGGCGCCGGTCGCCGCCGCCATCCCGACCTGAACGCGGCGGGTTTTCCGCCGCGGCCGAAGAGCCGTGCGATTCCGCTGATTCCGCCCGGGGGATGGCGGTGTTTCGGGCCTGTTCGTGGCGGTCCGGGCTTGACGCGGGTCGCCCGTCACCGCTTCGGTTGCGGGGCGGTTCCACAGGGAGGCTTTCGATGAGCGTCGTCGATCTCGCACGGTTCATGGAAGACCTCGCCACCGAGTCGGGCCAGGCCATCCTGCCCTTCTTCCGGGCCTCGTTCGGCATGGACGACAAGGGCCGGGACACCGGCGCCTTCGATCCCGTCACCGAGGCCGACCGGGCGGCGGAGACGATCCTGCGCGGACGGATCCGCAGCACATTCCCCACCCACGGCATCGTCGGGGAGGAGTTCGGCTCCGACCACGCGGATGCCGAATGCGTCTGGGTCCTCGACCCCATCGACGGCACCCGCGCCTTCATCACGGGGCTTCCCACTTGGGGAACGCTGATCGGCCTGCTCCATGACGGCGTGCCGGTGCGCGGGCTGATGAACCAGCCCTATCTCGGCGAACGCTTCGTAGGGGATGGGGCAAGCGCCTCGTTCCACGGCATTCGCGGCCCTCGCAAGCTCATGACCCGCCGCTGCGAGCGCCTCGCCGATTCGCTGCTCGCCACCACCGATCCGCGCCTGTTCGCGCCGGGCGACGAGCAGGATCGCTTCCGGAGCATCGAGGGCGCCGTGCGCATGTCGCGCTACGGCACCGATTGCTATGCCTATTGCATGCTCGCGGCAGGCCAGATCGACCTCGTGGTCGAGGCCGGTTTGAAGGCCCACGACATCGTCGCGCTGATCCCGATCATCGAGGGTGCCGGCGGCATCGTCACCGCCTGGGATGGCGGTTCAGCCGCGAAGGGCGGCCGGATCGTCGCCGCCGGGGACGTCCGGCTCCACGCAGCGGTCCTGCGCCACCTCAACCCGTAATACACTGATTCTTTAGAGGCTTAGGCTCTGCGTCACTCGTTTGGCCGAGGAGAAGCGATGGCCTCTTCCGGTCAATCGGGGGCGTGTCTCACGGCGTCATCGCGGCGGCGACGGCCCGCCCCGCATCGGCGTGTTCAACCCTTTCCGACACGACCGTCCCCGGTACGAAGGCGTCGAACGCCGCCCAGAAATCGTCTCGAATCGCGTCGCGTTCCGAGAGGATCTCATGACGGGCGTCGGGCAGGACGAGGAGGAAACCGGAGGAGAGGCGGCCCACGAACCGTTCCGTGATCGCGGTGTCGCAAACTGGGTCGGCACCGGCGCCGATCACGAGAGTCGGAATGCGGATCGAGGCGGCCTTTCGCGGATCGGCGAGCTTCGCCATCGCCCGGAACGCGCCGACGATCCAGGCCACGCTCGGATCCCCCACGGCGCTGGCGCCGACGGCCCGGGCCGCCTGGGCGTTGCGTTCATAGCGGGCGGGATCACCCGAGAGGCGGTTTCCCGCGAATGGCTTCGTAGCCAAAGAGGCGGGCTTGCCGAACGGGATGTAGCTGCGCCCGAGACCCAGCCTGTGCAGGACACGAGCAAGGAAGAACGACGCCGCCGGGAAGCGGATCATCCGGATCGACAGCATCGGTGCCACCGTCACGAGACGGGCGAAGGGCAGCCACCCATCCATCGCCCCGGTCAGCGCCACGGCGCCCCCCATGGAATGGGCGAGACACATATGCGGATGCGGCATCAGCGGCCGCAGGATCGCATCCTCGATCGCCTTGAGATCGCGGCGGTAATCGTCGAAACGCGCGACGTGGCCGCGATGCGCATCGGAGACCTGCCGTTGTGATTCCCCCTGGCCCCGCCAATCGAACGCGACAACGGCGAACCCGCGCCGGCGCAGCTCCGAGATGGTCTCGTAATATTTTTCGATGAACTCGGCCCGGCCCTGCAGCAGGCACACTGTTCCCTTCGCCAACCGGGTCGTCGGGCGCCAATGAGCTGCCCTCAGCCGGATCCCGTCATCTGCATGGACGACGACCAACGTCCCCCCCGGAGGGGCCGGATTTCCAGGCGTGGAAGCAAGGGTCAGCATGTGGAGGATCCAGACAAGAGAAGCAGCGGTAAATTTTGCATGAGAAGGGCTATCCAGACTCTTGAAGCCTTCCGACGCACCTCCGATATTGGAGGAGCGCTGGCCGATACGGCGGCGCAACGGTCCGGCCCTTTGGGCGGACGATAACGTTACATGTTGCTTCCTACGGAGAATATGTCATGCGCCAGTTCGATCTTGCTCCCCTCTATCGCTCTACCGTCGGCTTCGACCGTCTTTTCTCGGCCCTCGACCAGTTCGTGAGCGCCGATGCGGTCCCGACCTATCCGCCCTACAATATCGAGCGCACAGGCGAGAACGCTTACCGTATTACCGTCGCGGTGGCTGGGTTCACCGAATCCGACCTCACCATCGAGGTGAAGGAAAACGCGCTCACGCTCAAGGGCGAGCGTAGCCCCGATACGACCCGGAAAGCCGAGGTTCTTCATCAGGGGATCGCAGCGCGTGGGTTCGAACGCCGGTTCCAGCTCGCCGACTATGTTCAGGTGACGGGTGCGGCCCTGGAGAACGGCCTGCTCCATATCGATCTTGTCCGAGAGATCCCGGAGGCTAAGAAGCCCCGCCAGATCCAGATCGCCACGTCGGGCGCCGTGAAAGCGCCCGTGATCGAAGGTCAGGTGCAAGCAGCGGCGTAATCGCCGGTCTTTCGACCATGAGCGCCTCGACCGGGAGGTCGGGGCGCCTGCTCCCGTTCAAAATCCATCGAACCGGTCGCCTCGGCCCGACTCCCGGCATCGGTAGCCGATGAAGCAATCCGCCATATCGCGGGTGGGAGCGTAGGCGGGGATGGTGAGCTCAGTGACCTCGCATGCGCCACGGTCGCGCACGAAGCGATCGTAGGTCGATCCACCTGTCCCGAGGACGATGCTCCGGCTCCGTGACACGACGGCTCTCGCCTCTGGGCAGGTCATGTCGAGGGTGGATGGCCGCTGTGCCATGGCGGGCCAACTGATGCCGAGGACGGTACACATAACGCAGACGAAACGGAAAACCTTCAACACAGCCCAACGCCCCTCGTCTTCCACCGCACGGAAACGCGGTCTCACCGAGGTAACTCCAAGCCGATCAGCCAAGTTTCGGTAGGGGATTCAGAGGTCGCCGAAGACGAGTTGCCCCTGCGGGCTTTGCCTGCGGCGTCCAGCGACCGGAGCCTCCTTGCGAACCGGAGGTTTTGATGAGGGACGGTGCTGTCTCGGCTCGCCGCGCATCCGGGCTTTTGCTTTGTCGCGGGCCACGGCTTCAGGTGCATTCGGGTTGTCGCTCAGCCATTTGCCGCGCTTGATCACCTCGTTGACCCGCCCCTGGTTCACGCCGACCTTGAAGGCGATCTCCTGCTGGGTCATTCCCGTGGAGGCGTGGAGATCAAGGATGGCTCGCGCCAGATCCGGCGTCATCTTCTGCCCCGTGAGGCGTCGTGCCGGCTTGATCGTGCGGGTCGCCCGGTCGCGTTCGCGCAGACGCTGGAGCAGGGCGAGCGCCATGTTCATGCCCTGCTCGCGCAGGGCCTCTTCGAATTCCTTCAACGTCGCCATCGTCGGCTTCCTCGCTGCCGTCGCGGCCGAACCATTGGACCGGCCCGTCACCGAGAGAACGGTCGGGCATGCGCCAAGGTTGCGACGGATGCTCTCGCTCGCTTGAACAGGGTTGGGCCGACACCGCGGCAATGACAACCGGGTGAAGAATTCATCCACCGCTAATGCATCATCAGTCGCTCGAGATCGTATCGATGTTCTGGCGCGCGTCGTCGCCCGCGACGGGCTCGCCCTTTCTCTTGGCAGCCTGCCCCTGGCGTCCTGCCCTTGGCGGAAAGCCCGAGCTTCGGCTAAACCGCGCGGCACACGCGGCTTTCGAGGACGCTTCCCCAATGATCAGTCCGATCCTTTCCGTCGCCCGCGACGGATCAGCGCCCGGCGTCCCCTCCCTTGTCGAAGCTCTGGAGAGCGGCTCGGTTCTCGTCTTCCACGATGAAGACTTCCCCTTCAGCGATTTCGAGACGCGCTTCGTCGAACGACCCTTTGCCGACGGCAAGGCCAAGAACGTCAACATCCGCGGCAAAGAGGCCTCACTGAGAGGGGCAGCCGGAACGCCGGAGGAGCAGGAGGCTCTGCGCCAACTTCTCATCCGCTACAAAGCCTTCGCCCAGGGGCTGATCGACCGCCATCTGCCGGCCTATACCGGCAAGATCACGCTGGCCGGCACCTCCTACCGCCCGTTCGAGGTGGACCAGCGCAAGCTCAGCTGGCGCCGGGACGATACACGCCTGCATGTGGACGCCTTTCCGTCGAACCCGATCGGCGAGAAGCGCATCCTTCGCATCTTCCGCAACATCAACCCGAACGGGCAGCCCCGCCTGTGGCGGGTGGGCGAGGATTTCGGCTCGATGGCCGAGAAGTTCTTGCCGCGCCTGCCCGGCTACTCGCCCTTGTCGGCGCGGCTGCTGGCGGCCCTGCGTATCACCAAGGCGCGCCGCTCCGAATACGACCACCTGATGCTGCATCTCCACGATGCGCTGAAGCAGGACATGGAGTACCAGCAGAAGGGTCCCCAGGCCGACGTGCAGTTCGCCCCGGGCCAGACCTGGGTGACGTTCTCGGACCTTGTCATGCATGGCGCCATGGGCGGCCGCTACATGTTGGAACAGACGGCCTACCTGCCCGTGACGAGCCAGGCGGATCCGGAGCGCAGCCCGCAGCGGATCCTCGCCAAGAAGCTCGGGCGCAAACTCCGTTAAGATCACCCCCACCACAGAGACCGGGTTTAGGACCACGCCATGATCCTCGAGATTGCACAGATCGACATCAAATCCGGCATGGAGGCTGATTTCGAAGCGAGCATCGCCAAAGCATCCGAGATCTTCAAGGTCGCCAAAGGCTGCAAGAGCTTCGCCGTGCGCCGTTCCGTGGAGAAACCCCAGCGCTACCGGCTGCTAATCGAGTGGGAGACGCTCGCCGACCATACCGAACTCTTCACCGGGTCGCAGGCGTGGAAGGATTATCGTGCGATGGTCTCTCCGTTCTTCGAAGGACCGCCCAGCGTCGAGCATACGGAGCTCACCCTCCAGGCGTTCTGACGCCCGGATTGCCGGATAAGCATTTCGATGCGGCTGTCGAGGAGCGCCCAGGGCTTCACGCGGCATCCAGCGAAAGACCCATCACCCAGCCTCGGCGCACCGTCGTGACATCGCCGAAAACGTCCTTGGCGTCGCTCCGATCGGCGTGCCGCGATGCTACCACTCTGCCAGGGCGCAGCCCGATGTCAGCGGTGCCTGAGTGCAACGGAAGAACGGCGGGCGAATCCGGTTGCATCACGCTCCCAGGCTTTGCTCTTGGAGGGGGTACAGACCAACCTGTGCGGCATGCAGCTGAAATCTGCGCAACTCGCCGTAACGTTCGGTTAGGATTAAAAATTCTTTCGTGGATCACACCGCTGCCGTACGGCTTCAGCGAAGACGGTCCGATACGGTCTTCAGCGTACTTTCGATGGACCATACGTGGCGGGTGAGGTCGCGCCGTGCGCAGGCACTGGCCTGCAGGAAGTCCGGCAAGAGCGCCGACGAGCGGGGTCCACATTCGGCGACGGCCGAGAGAAGCAGGAAGGCAAGCGGCCCGAGTGTCAGGATCAGCTTGAGACCGACATAGGCTCGGCCGAAGACGCCACGCCGCCGTCGAGGAGAAGACTTTTCGGAGTGCGGCGGGTCGATGCGACGCAACGGCACGCTCCGCTCGGTTGGCTGACCAGAAGCTTCGTCGTCGGCCTGGGGAAAATGCGCGTCTCGGAACCGTTCGAGCTTGCTCGGAGCCATCTCTCTCGTCTCGACCGCAGATCTCGCCACAGTCGGCCGTCTTTCGTAAGGATTCGATGATCGGGTTTGGATGAAATGAATCCTTCCACACCCTGGCGCGCGATTCGAGCGAAGCCTTCGCCACGGTGACAGCCGACCGTGGACTGCTTACTGAGGGAAACCGTCCTCGATAGAGGCGGCTTCATCCGTAGCGTCCTTGCACAGGCGTCCATCGCCCATGATCCAGCGCCCCCTCCGCATCGGCACCCGCGGTAGCCCAATGGCTCTCGCACAGACGGGAATGGTCCGCGACAAGATCGTGGCGGCTAATCCGGGGCTGGAAACAGAATTGGTGGTCGTCAACACGGTGGCCGACCGCATCCTCGACCGACCGCTCTCAGAGATCGGCGGCAAGGGACTCTTCACGAAGGAACTCGAACAGGCCCTTTTCGCCGACGTGGTCGATGTGGCCGTGCATTCGATGAAGGATGTCGAGACCTGGTTGCCCGAAGGACTGGTCATCGCCTGCATCCTGGAACGGGACGATCCGCGCGATGCCTTCCTCTCTGCGCAAGCGGAGGGTTTTGCCGGCCTCGCGCCGGGCGCCCGCGTCGGCACGTCCTCCCTGCGCCGAGCCGCTCAGGTCCTCATGCGCCGCCCGGACCTGCGCATCGTCCCCATGCGCGGCAACGCCAATACCCGGATGCGCAAGCTTCAGGAGGGCACCTGCGAGGCGACTCTCCTGGCCCTTTGCGGCCTCGAACGCCTTGGTATGGCCGACATGGCCCGGAGCGTCCTGGCCGTGGACGAGATGCTCCCCGCCGTGGCGCAGGGCGCGCTCGGCATCGAATGCCGGGAGGCGGATTCCGACGTTCGTGCGTTGCTCGCCCCTCTGCGATCCGCCACGGCCACGTCCGAACTCGACGCCGAGCGCGGGCTCCTGGCGGAACTCGATGGATCGTGCCGCACACCCATCGCGGCCCTGGCGCGGATCGACGGCGACGTGCTGACCCTCGACGGTCTGTTGTTCCTGCCTGACGGCAGCGCCCAATGGGCGGTCCGCCGTAGGGGCGCGGTATCGGACGCCGCTCGGATCGGACAGGATGCCGGAGCCGAACTGAAACGCGCAGCCGGCGACACCTACGCCAAACATCTGCAATAAGCGGTCTCTCACTCCAACGGCATCAGTGCCGATCCGGGGTAGGCGCGGCAACTTCGCGCGTTGCGGATAGGAGAGGAACGGTTAATCGCTGATCGGCTACGGTTAGTGTACAGTCTTATACTCTTTGCGGCCCGGGGATACAGATGGATGAGGTCTGCGCCCACTCGTCGTCCCGCTCACCGATGCTGATCCATCTCGACGGGGATACCCCAGGACGGGAAGAGATCACGGTCGAGCGCCGCGAGGATGCGCAAGTGATCGCGGCCCTCCAGGCCCGTATCGAGGACCAGGCCCGCTTCATCGACGCGCAGGCCCTGTCTCTTGCCCACAGCCGTAAGATCTTCGAACGCGCCTCGGCCGTGGCCAGGATCGGAGTGTGGGAATGCCGCCTCGAAGACGAGGCGCTGACCTGGACCGATGCCGTCTACCGGATGTTCGACCTGCCGGTGGGCTCCGCGGTGGACCGCGAAACGACCCTGGGCTGCTACAGCCCGGAGTCACGCGTCCGCCTCGACACACTTCGGAGCGAGGCCATCGCCGAGCGAGGCGGCTTTACCCTGGACGCCGAGATCGTAACGGCTTTGGGCAACCGACGCTGGATCCGCCTGACCGCTACGGTGGAATGCGAGGGAGGAATACCGGTCCGCATCTTCGGCATGAAGCAGGACATTACCGAGGAGAAGATTCTCGCCGACCGGACACGCTATCTTGCGGAGTTCGATACCCTGACGGGCCTGCCCAACCGCACAAGCTTCTACGGCCGCCTCACCCGGATGGACCGACTGGGAGCCCTGCTGCTCCTCGACCTCGACGGCTTCAAACAGGTCAACGACCTTCATGGCCACATGGCCGGCGATGCCTGTCTCGCCGAGGTGGGGCGCCGCCTCAAAGAGACGTGCCGCCACACGGAATTCGTCGCACGCATCGGGGGTGACGAGTTCGGGGTCGTCGTCGGCGCCACCATCGGCACACAGGGCCTCGCGACCCTGGCGAAACGGATCATCGCCGCCATGGCGCCGCCCATCGCCTGGGGGCAGGGGACCTTCACGATCGGCGTCTCCATCGGCATCGCCACGATGGTGAGCCACAGTCCGGAGGACCTCTTCGCGGAGGCCGACATGGCCCTCTATGCGGCCAAGGCGGATGGGCGCGGGACATTCCGCCTAGCCCCTCCGGCGAAATGACGGCGACCGTCTCACGCCGATGCGTGGTGCGATACCAGAGCAGGGGATAGGGCGCGCTCCGCCGCCATCATCCGGGCAAGGGCGACGATCTCGCGGATCTGAAACGGCTTGCGGACCGAGAGGCTTCCTCGAAGTGGCCTGCGATCGAAATAGGCATTCGTCGACGCATAGATGACCGGGCGGTCAGGACGAACCTCGCGGAAGGCGCGAGCCACCGTCCATCCATCGATCAATCCCGGGAGATTGATATCCGTCAGCAACCAGTCGAAATCGGCACCACGCGTCCTGAGAAGCGTCAGAGCGTCTTCGCCACTGGACGCCGCGACGGCCGTGAGGCCGGCACGCTCGCACTGGATCATCAACATATCCAGCAGGAGGAAATTGTCCTCGACGATCAGAACGTTCGGTGCGCCACTCATGCCGGCTGTCGACCCTTTCATACATCAACAAATAACTGCATTAATGGTTAAGCTTCCATCAATGGTCGCGTCGATTCGGAGATCGTCGGCGACATGGACGGTGGGTCGTTCAAATACCCTTCGACGATGCGTGAGGCAGCGGTGGAGCACACGTCCGACAAGGGGAGAGGGACGGTCTGCGACGAGGCAACGCTCGCCGAACTCGAGGTTCTTCTCGGGCACGACCATCTGAAACGGCTTCTGTCCCTGCTCGTCGTCGAGATCCGCGTCCGCTTTCCCGCCGGGAACGACGATCGGGCCACTATCGCGCAGGATGCCCATGCTCTGTTGGCATCGAGCGGGTCTCTCGGTTTTCTCGACCTTTCGCGGTGCTGTTCGGTCATCGAACAGGCCTGCCTGAAGGGCGACGACATCGCCATCCCGCTGCAGGAAGGGCGGATCGCCGCCGACCGCGCGCTGACCGCCCTCGCCGTCTTGGGCGCGCGCGAGTGATGGCCATCGTGCTCCTTGAGAAGCTCATGGCACTGACCCGTTGCGCCGAAGGCACACTGGCCAAGAGTGCGGAGCGCGCGGCGTATCCGTCGCGTGACTGCCGCATTTGAGGTGCGACACGGATCGTTGCGCAGGTCACGAGGCCATTCTGGGAAATCGAGGTGCCGAGCGTCACATACGGCGACTGGAATTCGGCCTTTGAAACACCCCGTCAAGGTTGACGGAACCTTCGCTTAACCCGCTCGACCTACACAGGTCGCACCACCGAACGGCCCCGTGGGGACGTCCCGGAACCGGACGCCCCGCCCGAGGAGAGCAAGACCATGTCCATGACCGCGCGCTTTCGCGTGTTTCCGCTCGCGGCAGCCCTTTGCGCCGCGCTCAGTGTCGCTGCCTGCACCAACGACAAGGATCTCGCCGACGCCTCGGGTTTTGCAGGCGGCGCCAATACGCCGGGCAGCGCTCAAGACTTCGTCGTCAATATCGGCGACCGCGTCTTCTTCGAATCGGATTCGACCGACCTGACGCCGACTGCCACCGCCACCCTCGACAAACAGGCTCAGTGGTTGCAGCGCTACCCTCGCTACACATTCCTTGTCGAAGGCCATGCCGACGAGCGCGGCACCCGCGAGTACAACTTCTCGCTCGGCGAGCGCCGGGCTCAATCCGTCAAGGACTACCTGTCCTCGCGTGGACTCGCCGCCGGAAGGATGCGGACGGTCTCCTACGGCAAGGAGCGCCCGGTCGCCGTGTGTAACGACATCTCCTGCTGGTCTCAGAACCGCCGCGCCGTGACCGTCCTCGACCGGGGCGCCGGCTCCTGACGGCGAAGGTGACCTTTGCAGGCGTGGCCCTATTTTTGCCGCGTCCCGGCACATCTGCTATCGGCGGAGCGCTGCCGATGCATCCCCGTCCGATCCGACCACAGGTGCCGATTCCCATGCTCCGCCGCCTGCTTCTCACGGCCACGTTTCTCGCATTCCTCGCCCCTCTGACCGCCGTCGGTCCGGCGGCGGCTCAGGATGCGTCGGAGTTCGTCGTTCGCCTGAACCGCATCGAGAACCAGTCTCGCCAGATGGCGGGTCAGATCGAGACGCTGCAATACGAGAATCGCCAGCTCAAAGAACAGCTTCGCAAGTTCCAGGAGGACGTCGAATACCGGCTGCAGGAAGGCAAGGGCGGCGGTGGAAAGCCTGCTGCCCCTCCGTCCGGCACCAATCCCGGACAAGCAAAGCAGCAGAAGCGCAGCGATGCCTTCGACCCGGAGCAGAATCCGGGCCGTCCCGGCGGGCCGATGCAACTCGGCACGACCATCCCCTCCGCCGCCATCGCCGCTGCGCCGTCGTCACGGGGCCCGAGTGTGCCGCCCACCGTGGTCGATGCCGATGACGAGGAGCGTGGCCTGTCTCCTCCCGGCCTGGGCGGCCCCGTCGACCTCACGCCCCCCTCACGCGTGCCCACAACCGGCACGCTGCCGAGCCCGGCACGCCCAATGACCAGCGTGGCCGCGACCACGACGGGTGACGCACGGGCGGATTACGAGACGGCCTACGGCTACATCGCCGGACGGCATTACGAACAGGCGGAGATGAGCCTGCGCCAGTTCATTCAGTCGCATCCGCGCGACGCGCAGGTGCCGTCGGCGACCTACTGGCTCGGTGAGAGCTACCTCCAGCGAAACCGCAACCGCGAGGCGGCCGAGCAGTTCCTGAAGGTCTCCACGGATTACGCCCGCTCGCCCCAGGCGCCGGACGCGATGCTGAAGCTCGGAATCTCGCTGAATGCCCTCGGCGCTCGCGAACAGGCCTGCGCGACCCTCGCGGAACTGGAACGCAAATTTCCTTCCGCCGCACAGGGTGTCCGCCAGAGCGTGGTCCGCGAGCAGAAACGCGCACGCTGCGCCGCTTGAACGCCGCTCCATCGAGTGACGGCATCGATGCGACGCTCGCCGTCGCGCTAGCGCCGTATCTCAGGTCCAGCCGCCTTCTCATCGCCGTCTCCGGCGGACCGGATTCCACCGCGTTGATGCATGCGGCCGCCCGGCTCGGTTCGGCGCATCCGATCCAGGTTGCAACGGTGGATCATCGCCTCCGAGCAGAAGGAGGCGACGAGGCCCGGAGCGTCGGTCTCACCGCCAGGGCACTCGGACTGAGCCATCACATCCTGACCTGGGACGGCGACAAGCCGATACGTGGTATTCAAGCCGCCGCCCGTCGCGCGCGCTACACCCTCCTCGCAGGATGCGCGGGCCGGATCGGTGCCGATACCATTCTCACCGGTCATACCGCCGACGATCAGGCGGAGACCGTGCTGATGCGGCTCCTCGCCGGAAGCGGTCCGGGGGGGCTCGCCGGGATGCGGCGCGAACGCGACCTCGCGCCGGGAATGCGCCTAGCGAGGCCCTTCCTCGATATCCCGAAGGCGGACCTCGTCGCCTACTGCGCTGCCCATGGGCTGGTTTCCGCGCGCGATCCCTCGAATGTGGATGAGCGCTTCGCGCGCGCGCGCCTGCGTCGCCTCATGCCAGATCTCGCGGCGGAAGGCCTCAGCCCCGAACGGCTCCGCCGCCTCGCCGCCCGCATGGCTCGCGACGAAGACGCGTTACGCGACGCCGCCTGCGCCGCCTTCGCCGCACTCCGCATCACCGCAGATGCCGTCGTATTGGATGCCCCTCAGCTGGCCGCTTTGCCGGACGCGATCCTCATCCGCGTTGTCGGACTCGCATTGCACGAGGCTGGCGGGGGAGGGGCTATTCGCCTCGAACGCCTGGAACGTCTCGTCGTCGACGGTCTCCGGCCGGCTCTCGTTGCAGGCACCGCCATGCGGAGGACCCTTCGCGGCATCCTCGTCGATCTGAACGCGGAGGGCGTCCTCTCCTTACGCACAGCCCCGCCCCGGCGGTCTCCATCTTAGGGGCGCGCTCACCTTTCCCCTGACTGGCTTGCCGCAGGCTGGCCCGATTTACTTGGCAAGGGGGGCGGCACTGCCTACATTGCCGACATGCATCCGCGTGATCCGTACACCAAACGCGGGACCGGACGCCCCCAGGGATTGATCGATGAACCCGAACTTCCGCAACTTTGCCTTGTGGGTCGTCATCTTCCTGCTCGTGCTGGCGCTCGTCACCTTGTTCCAGAATCCGGGACATCGCGGCGGCGGCAGCGAGATCGCCTATAGCCAGCTTCTGAACGATGCCGATTCCGGCAAGATCCAGACGGTGGTGATCTCCGGGCAGGACGTGAGCGGTACCTATGTCGGTGGTGGCAATTTCACCTCCTACGCGCCCAACGATCCGAACCTGGTGTCCAAGCTTCAGAGCAAAGGCGTGCAGATCACCGCGCGTCCCCCCTCGGACAACACGCCCTGGTTCATTCAGCTGCTCGTGAGCTGGCTGCCCATCCTTGTCTTCATCGGTGCCTGGATCTTCCTGAGTCGTCAGATGCAGTCGGGTGCCGGGCGCGCCATGGGCTTTGGGAAGTCGAAGGCCAAGCTTCTTACCGAGGCGTCGGGCCGTGTGAGCTTCGACGACGTCGCCGGCGTCGAGGAAGCCAAGGAAGACCTGCAGGAGATCGTTGAGTTCCTGCGCGATCCCCAGAAGTTCCAGCGTCTCGGCGGCCGCATTCCGCGCGGTGTGCTCCTCGTCGGCCCTCCCGGCACGGGTAAGACCCTCATTGCCCGTGCGGTGGCGGGTGAAGCCAACGTGCCGTTCTTCACGATCTCGGGCTCCGACTTCGTCGAGATGTTCGTCGGCGTCGGCGCGTCGCGTGTCCGCGACATGTTCGAGCAGGCGAAGAAGAACGCACCCTGCATCATCTTCATCGACGAGATCGACGCAGTCGGCCGCCATCGCGGTGCGGGCCTGGGCGGTGGCAACGACGAACGCGAGCAGACCCTGAACCAGCTCCTCGTGGAGATGGATGGGTTCGAGGCCAACGAGGGCGTGATCATCATCGCGGCCACGAACCGCCCTGACGTGCTCGACCCCGCCCTGCTGCGTCCTGGTCGGTTCGATCGTCAGATCATGGTGCCGAATCCCGACGTCGTCGGCCGTGAGCGCATCCTGCGTGTCCACGTCCGCAAGGTGCCCTTGGCACCGGATGTCGACCTCAAGGTCATCGCGCGCGGCACCCCGGGCTTCTCCGGCGCCGACCTGATGAACCTCGTCAACGAATCCGCTCTCCTCGCGGCCCGTCGTGGCAAGCGGATCGTCACGATGCACGAGTTCGAAGACGCCAAGGACAAGGTGATGATGGGCGCCGAGCGGCGGACTCTGGTCATGACCGAGGATGAGAAGCGGCTCACCGCCTATCACGAGGGCGGCCATGCCATCGTCGCCTTCAACGTGCCGGCCACCGATCCCGTCCACAAGGCGACGATCATTCCGCGCGGCCGGGCGCTCGGCATGGTCATGCAGCTGCCGGAACGCGACAAGCTGTCCATGAGCTTCGAGCAGATGACCTCCCGTCTTGCCATCATGATGGGCGGCCGCATCGCCGAGGAGATGACCTTCGGTGCCGACAAGGTGACATCGGGCGCCCAGTCCGACATCGAGCAGGCGACCCGTCTCGCCCGCATGATGGTGACCCGGTGGGGCTTCTCTCCTGAGCTCGGTACCGTGGCCTACGGCGAGAACAACGACGAGGTCTTCCTCGGGATGTCCATGGGCCGTCAGCAGACGGTTTCCGAGGCCACCGCCCAGAAGATCGACGCCGAGGTCCGTCGTCTCGTCGAGACCGGCCTCGAGGAAGCCCGTCGCATCCTCGGTGAGCACAAGGACGATCTCGAGGCACTCGCCCAGGGGCTCCTTGAGTACGAGACCCTGTCGGGGGAAGAAATCAAGAACCTGATCGCGGGAAAGCCGCCCATCCGCGATGCGGGCGATGGACCAGCGCCTATTCGCGGTTCTTCCGTCCCCTCCGCTGGTCGCGGCCGTCCGCGGGACAGCGAGGGTGGGCTGGAGCCCCAACCGCAGGCGTGACGCCCACGTGATCACTCTACGAAGATAACAAAGCGGCGAGGGCAACCTCGCCGCTTTTCTTTTGGTTGCCAAAGCCCGATCTGGACGGCATCGCGGATCGACCATATGGCGAGGCGCGGGTCGGCCGTGTCCATCGTCGCGATAAGGCGCCACTATCGATGCACGAAGCGGCACAGGACGCAATCGGTGAACTGACTGATCCGGAATACCGTCTCGTCGAGGCCGGCCGTGCAGGCGACATCCTAAGGCTCGCCCCCGAGGAGGCCATCCGCGCCAGCGTGATCCGGGCTCTCGTCTGCGCCGAGAGAACGGACTGGCCCGTGGCTCCCGAGGGCGTGCGGCTCGTCGGCGGCCGTGTCTTGGGCCTCCTTGCCTGTGCCGACCGCTACCTCGTCCGGCCGCTCTGGATCGACGATGCGGAGATCCCGGACGGCATCGACATCAGCAACAGCCATACGCGGACATTGTCTTTCGAGAAGAGCCGCATCGGTAACGGCTTGTCGGCTCAAGGCGTGACAATTGCCGGACCGCTCTTCATCTCGAATGCCACCTTCACCGGCACCTGCGATATCAGCGGAGCCTCGATCGCCAGCACATTCACGGCAGACGGAGCCGTGTTCGATCACCCCAATGGAGATGCGATCAACGCCCAGCGCAGTTCCATGGCTGGGTCTTTCCTCAATCATGCCACGGTGAAGGGAGGGTGCCGCTTCCTCGGTGCGACGATCCGAGGGCAATTCGTCGCCGTGGGTGCGGTCTTCGACAACCCCGCCGGCGATGCCATTGATGTGCAGGACATGACGGTAGCGGGGATCTTCCTCGATGGCGCGACCATCATGGGCACCTGCCACCTCGTCAGCGCTCACATTGCCGCGCAGTTTGCCGCCGAGGGGGCGACATTCCACCAACCGAACGGTACCGCCATCAATGCCCAGGGCAGCCGTATCGGCAGCGTCATCCTGCGCGGCGGAGTCGGACCTGACAACGTCCCCATTCCCAGCACGATCAACGGTGGCCTCAATTTCAGCCGCGCAACCGTGGAGCATCATTTCGAGATCAGCGGAGGCACTCTGACGGGTGGCCCGTCCGGTGCGCTCGATGGGCGCGGCATCGAGACGAAGGGACGATTCATCATAGGGCGCGACGCCTATGTCACCGGTGCGATCCTGCTCTCGGGGGTCGAGATTCGCGGCTCCCTCGATCTCTCCGGCAGCCACATCCTGTCAAGCGCAATTGCCCAGGACACCCACGGCGAAGCTGCGCATGGGGTGGCGAGCTTTGAAGACGATCCCTTGCGCTTCGTTGCCCTCGATCTCAGCGAATCCAATATTTCGCACCTGATCATGCCGGATGCCACAGACATGCGGTATCCGGGATGCGGACGCCCGCGCGGAATCGTCGATCTCTCCCGGCTGAAGGTGGGCACCTATGTGGATTTTGCCTCCGCCTGGCCAGTTCCTGTGCCCCTCCGCCGTAGTCTCGGTCCTGACAGGTTTCGCGATGCGAAGGATCGCGACGCCGATCACCTCATCTTAGACGGGTTCGAATACCAGCATCTAGACAATCCAGACGGCGACGCAGTGCCCTCGCTGCCGACGCATACGGCGAGGCAGCGCTGGCTCCGCGGGCAATCCCGCGACGATCTCTTCACCCGGCTTCGCCCGCAACCTTGGCGCCATCTCGCCAAGGTGCTGGCGAGCCAGGGTTACGAGGAGGATGCTCACCGCATCGCAATCGCCCGCCGCGTGGCCGAACGGCACGCGCGTGAAACCGGGTGGTTCCTGCGCTGCATCAACTGGCTGCTGCACGTCCTGGCCGATTATGGGTTCAATCCGTGGAAGGCCGTGGGCTGGTCGATTGTGGTCATCGTGGTCTGGGCCGCCGTCTATACCGGCGCTGCCTTCGAATCCTGCAAAGCGGGGCCACGTCTCTGCCAGGACGGAGAGATCTTCGTCCGAACGGCGGCGGCCGATTTCGTGCCCGGCGTCACGAGCAGCGACGAGGCGAGGGATAAGCTCGTCAACCTTTACCCGGCCTTCGATCCGCTGGCCTATTCGTTCGATACCTTCATGCCGCTCTTCGACGCCGGCACGGACCGGTTTTGGCGGGTGAACACGGCGACCTGGCGAGGGGTGGCGCTCTATTATTTCAGCATCGCAGAGCAGATCGAGGGCGCCGTCCTCGTTTCCCTGATCATCACCGGCTTCACCGGCCTCCTCACCCGCGACGAAGCTTGACCGAACTGGGACGCAGCACCATTCGTTTGCCATGCTTCGATACCATTCAGCGAAACGAAACCGGCTATGACGGGCCGTGACGATCAGGATTGAAGAACGTGCGTAAGTATTTCGGCACAGACGGCATCCGGGGCCGCGCCAATGGGGTGATCACCCCTGAACTCGCTCTCAAGGTAGGGCAGGCGGCGGGATTGGTGTTCCAGCGGGGCGATCACCGCCACAGGGTCGTGATCGGCAAGGACACCCGCTTGTCCGGCTACATGATCGAGACGGCTCTCGTCGCGGGGTTCACATCGGTGGGCATGGACGTGATGCTGCTCGGCCCGATGCCGACGCCGGCCGTGGCCATGCTCACCCCCTCCATGCGCGCCGATCTCGGGGTCATGATCTCCGCCTCGCACAATCCGTTCGAGGACAATGGCATCAAGCTGTTCGGCCCGGACGGATTCAAACTGAACGACGATGTCGAGCGCGCCATCGAAGCCTTGATCGACGGGGAGCTGCACAAGAAGCTTGCCGGCCCGCGCGATCTCGGCCGCGCCAAGCGGATCGAGAGCGTGCATGCCCGCTACATCGAATTCGCTAAGCGCACGCTGCCCCGCAACGTCACCCTCGACGGCCTGCGGGTGGTGGTCGATTGCGCCAACGGCGCAGCTTACCGCGTCGCGCCGGAAACTCTCTGGGAGCTCGGCGCAGAAGTGATCGCCATCGGTGTCGACCCCGACGGCTTCAACATCAACCACGATGTCGGCTCGACGGCACCCGCGGCCCTTGCCGCCAAGGTGCGGGAGTTGCGGGCGGATATCGGCATTGCCCTCGACGGCGACGCGGACCGTGTTCTCATCGTCGATGAGAAGGGCCAATCGGTGGATGGCGACCAGTTGATGGCCGTCGTGGCGCGGTCCTGGAAGGACGACGACCGGCTGACCCAGCCCGGCATCGTCGCAACGATCATGTCCAATCTCGGCCTCGAGAGGTTCCTCGGCGGGATCGGCCTCGGCCTCGCTCGCACGGCGGTCGGTGATCGCTACGTCCTCGAGCACATGCGTGAGCACGGCTACAATCTCGGCGGCGAGCAGTCGGGGCACATCATCATGTCGGATTATGCCACCACCGGGGACGGTCTCGTAGCGGCACTCCAGCTTCTGAGCGTGGTCAAGCGCCAGGAGCGGCCGGTGAGCGAAGTCTGCCATTGCTTCGACCCGCTGCCGCAGATCCTCAAGAACGTGCGCTACCGCTCCGGCGCGCCGCTGCAGCAGGATGCGGTCGTCACCGCCATCGCCCATGGCCGCGAGCGTCTCGGTGAGACCGGCCGCGTCGTCATCAGGCCCTCAGGCACGGAGCCGGTCATTCGCGTGATGGCGGAGGGCGATGACCGTAGCCTCGTCACGGAAGTAGTGGACGATATCGTTGATGCCGTTGCCAAGGCCGCGGCCTAATCACGCAACGCCTCCGGCGCGAGGTAGCGCCATGCCGTGAGGAGAGCGCTTCTGAGCGTCTCCTCATCCGCTCCATCCAGGAACAGGTTGGTCCAGCCACGCCGCCCCCAGGCGCCGGGAACGGGGTCGAACAGGTCCGGCTCCGCCTCGACCAAGAGCGCCTGATGCTCGGCCGGAAATTTGAGAACGACGCGTTCGTCGTCGATCCAGAGGGTGGCGAAGATCCGCCCGCCGATGCGAAAATCCGGATGGCCCATATGGGCGCCTTCCTCCACGCCTGGCAGCATTAGCGCCAGGGCGCGCACGTCTTCAGGACGCATCGATTTCTCCGCCTCATGACTCACGACAACCAGGGAGACGCAGCGCGAATGCAAGTCCTGCGACGCGACGATATCGTCTGCAAGTTGCAGTAGGGCTTTGGACTCTAACGGTTCGGAAAGGCTAACGTTTAACGTTAAGCACGATTTAACTCATCCGACGGATGATGGAGTCGTCATCCAGGCTGGTGCTCCCACACTTCAGCCGAACGATCGAGTTGAAGGATCCATTATGCGCCGTTCCAAGCTTTCTGCCTTGGCGCGCTCGATCACGCTCCTTGCGAGCGTGGGAGCGCCATGCCTCGCGCAGGCCGCCGACTTGCTTCCCACTTTACCGCCCGAGCCGCTGCCCCCGCCGATCGAGATCGGCGGGGCGTGGTATCTGCGCGGCGACGCCGGTGCCGGTATTCTGGGCGAAGGGCACACCGTCGCGAAGGACGTCACCATCCCTCCGATCCCGTACAAGTACAATGTCCTCAAGGATTATCTGGGCAACCAGGCGTTCGTGGGCGCGGGTATCGGCTATCAGGCCAATTCCTGGCTTCGTTTCGATTTCACCGGCGAGTACCGCTCGGAAGCGAAATGGATTTTCTATGCGGCCGAGACGCCGAGCGGCGGCATCAATCGCACGTCCGGGAAGTTCTCCTCAGTGGTCGGCATGGCCAACGGCTACGTCGATCTCGGCACTTATTACGGCGTCACCCCGTTCGTGGGCGCAGGTGTCGGCTTTGCCCACCACATGTTCGGCGGCGTGACCGACAACGGCCAAGGCCTTTATCAGGGCGGCTTTGGCTCGGGTCCGGAGAAGCAGAAGCTCAGTTTCGCTTGGGCGGCCCATGCCGGTCTCGGCTATTCCATTACGCCGAACCTCAAGCTCGAGCTCGCCTATCGCTATCTCAACATGGGTTCAGCGCAGACCGGCACGATCACCTGCGACGCGCCGCCCTTCTGCAAAACGGATTACCACCTGAAGGACATCGCCTCGCATGATGTGAAGGTCGGCATGCGCTGGATCCTCGGCGGCGCCGTTGCTCCGGCGGTCGAGTATCAACCGATGCCGGAACCGATCGTCCGTAAATACTGAATGTATCAATGACACCACGAAGACGGCGCGGATCGGTATCCGCGCCGTCTTCGTTCGTGCGCGCACGACCGCCGGGTTAACGCCGCCGCAATTTGTCTTTTCCAGCTGACGCGCCGTTAGGGTTAAGACGATCATAACCTTTTAAATTCATCATCTTGGTCAGTCGACCCCCTCGCCGGCATGCATCCGTAACATGCGCTTTCCGGCCGATGCCTCCGTGAGGACCATGATGACTCCGCCCCGCCCATACCGCACCGCAGCCCTCGCTGCGATCCTCGCCGGACTGGCGATCGGCACTGCCGCGCCGACTCTCGCCGCGGACCTCCTGCCGCCGCCGCCACCTCCGCCGGCTCCCGCCCCGGTCCAGATCGGCACCGGTTGGTACCTGCGCGCAGATTTCACTGAGAGCTATTTCGATCACCCCAAGGACGCGACGCTGGTCGAACCGGGCACGCCGCCCCTGGTGCGGCTGCGCCTGAGCCATCAGCCCGGCTTTGGCGGCGGCATCGGCTACCGCTTCAACAACTGGCTGCGCATGGACGCCACCATCGACCAGCGCCTGCCCAGCCGCTTCAGCACCTACTCGTCGGGCTCGAACTTCGCGAACGGGTACAACGTCGAAGCCGGCAAGCTCGACGTGCTGACGGCTCTCGTGAACGTCTATGCGGATCTCGGTACCTGGTGGGGGCTTACCCCTTACATCGGCGGCGGCATCGGTATCGCTCAGAAGGACTTCCGCAACGCCTATACTCAGACGACCTGCACCGTTCCCGTGCTCTGTGACGGAAGCCCGGTGGTTGGCCCTCGCCCCGCTGCCGCGCGTCGCAACGGTTCGGTCACCTCCCTGGCCTGGGCGTTGACCGGCGGCGTCTCCTACGAGATCGGCGCAGGCTTCGCGATCGACGCGAACTATCGTTACGTCAATCTCGGCCGCGCCAAGACTGGCCTCGACGATTTCGGCTTCGGCACACGCCTGAAGGACATCTCGGCCAACGAGGTCCGCGTCGGACTGCGCTACAGTTTCGCCGGCGGTGCCGCTCCCTTCGGGGGCGGCGGTTACGGCGGCGGCAATCCCTACGAGTAGGGCAGGGCGCGGCGCGCCGAGACCTTTGGGCGTCTTACACATACACGCTTAAAGCCCGCCCGGTCCGCGCCGTGCGGGCTTTCTCGTCGTGCGACCACGAGAATAGACCTTGCCGTAATTCATTGAATCCGACCGCAACGGACCATTAAGGTTACTGTATTAGAAACGACGCAAGGTTCGGAAAGAACAATCGGGCTGCAGCCCTGAGGACGACCTCAATGCGTACCGTCACCCTTGCACTCCTCACCGGCGTTGCCCTCGTTTGCCATCCAGCAGCCCACGCTGCCGACCTTGACTATGGCGTGTTGCGAGGCCCGGATTACGAGACGGCCTCGGCCGAGATTGATTGGAACGGTGGCTATTTCGGTGGCCATGCCGGATACACCACGACGTCGCTGAATTTCGGATCCTCCGGTCAATCGGATCTTGCGCAGATCCTTCGCAGCACAGCTATCGAGAGCGAGTATCGCATCTCGGGAAGCAATACTCTGAAACCTGCTCGGCCCCACGATGTCGGGATTGGAGGCTTTGCCGGCTACAACTATCAATTCGACGAGGCAGTCATTGGCCTGGAGGTCGATTATACCAGCGTCAATCAGAAAGGACGATCAGAGGACAGCCTCACCCGGCGCGTGATGCTCAGCAACGGAACCTATGATATTTACAGGATTTCCACCGCCGCGCATGCCAGCCTTCAGGATTATGCGACGATACGCATGCGAGCGGGTTATCCGATGGGAGCATTTCTGCCCTTCGTGACAGCCGGGTTGGCGATAGGTCGAGCCGTAGTCGGCAATGACGTGAGCGTCGATCTCAGGGAATACTCGGACATCAATCGAACGAATCTGGTCGGCGGCCTGAGCGAAAACGGCGGCACCATCAAAGAGAAATACAGCCTTGGATATGCGCTTGGTATCGGCGGAGATTACCTGCTTACACAAAACATATTCGTACGCGGTGAGTACCAATATCTGCAGTTCGCGAAATTCGGAGACGTGAAAGCAAACGTCAATACTGTTCGTGGCGCGGTCGGCATCAAGTTCTGATTATCCCCTGAACCGGAGTCTACTCAAGACACCCGGCCGCTTGTCCCATCCTCACTCCGAGAGATTGCGCCATGCTACGATCTACGATCGTCGTCGGCATTGCGGCTATCGCGTTCGTCTCTGTGCCGAATGCCGAGGCGGGAGACCGACTATCCTGCGTCCATGTAGGACATGATTACCTCACGGATGTTGATCGCCATCGCAGCCTTCCGCCGTCGCAGCTTCCCTATCGCGACCATTGCTACCGACCAGCACCACGCATTGCGCGGACCATCTACCAGCCGCCGCTCGCCATGGAGCTCGTTCCCACACACAACCCCAACGCACCGGTCTACAACGAACCTCCACCGCGCTTTTCCAACGACTGACCGGCGTCAGCTTTCCAGTTCGCTGTCCCAGTACAGGTAGTCCAGCCAGGTGTGGTGGTATTCGCGGTGATCGAATTCCGGCTGGCGACGATGGAGTTCATGCCGCGTCGGCCGGTGAGGTTCATGCAGGAGCGGCATCTCCGCTTCCGCCGGAGTGCGGTTCGCCTTGCGCAGGTTGCAGGGTGAGCAGGCGGCTACGACATTCTCCCAGCTCGACAAGCCGCCGCGCGAACGCGGAATGACGTGGTCGAAGGTCAGCCCGCCCGAGGGCATCCGAAGTCCGCAATACTGACAGGAGAAGGTGTCGCGCAGGTAGATGTTGTAGCGCGTGAAGGCCGGACTGCGCGCCAGGGTCACGTAGTTCTTGAGGGCGACGACGCTCGGGACCCGCAGGGCGCGGCTCGGCGAGCGGGCCTCGACATCGTAGCTGGCCACCAACGTGACCCTGTCGAGGAACAGGGCGGTGAAAGCGTCCTTCCAGGACCATAGGGACAGCGGATTATACGAAAGCGGCCGGTAATCCGCGTTGAGGACGAGCGTTTGGAGATCCAGCATGGCGCTACTCTCTTGACGGATCGACGAAGGGACGACGCAACGCGTTACGGCGCGGCATCGTCCCCGGATGATGAAAGATCGGTGGTCCCGGCAGTTCGGTCTTCGACTTTGGCATCCGGCGAACAAATCTCGGTCGCCGGACCGGCACAGGATGCGAAGAGAACAGATGATCGGGGAGGGTGGACCGGCCTGGGCTTAGCCAAAAGCGGTCGTATCGGGCGGGAACGCCCGGTTCGTGGCGAGGCACATCAACATGGACGGCCAACGCCACCTCCTCGCGTCGATACGAAAAGGCTCTGTCCATTGCGCGGTAGTCTAATATCAGCATGACACGCTTGTGAAGGTTGCCCGGTCGATCCCCGACGTCGCGGCCCACAATCTTTCGGGCCGCCTCAGCGAATGATGTGTCTGCGGCACCCTTTCGCCCCATTGATCGGCCATCCGACGATCCGACTTTTGACCCGCGGCCGCTTGCGGCGTGTGAGGTGCCTTCGCTGGCGCTCCCGTGATGGCCACGGCCCTTGCCAGAGACGGGGCCTGCAAAGTGCCTGCCCCACGCGCCGGGGTCCGCCTGCCGACGCCAGAGGGGCGGGCGTTCTGAGCCGATGAAAGGAACGACATGGAACTGGGATTCATGAAGGGCAGAATGCGACATGCAGCGCTCCTTGCCGCGTGGATGGGTGCTTCCCTACTGAATCCCCTTCCGGTTCTGGCCCAGGCGGCGCCCGCCGCCCCCGCGCAGACGGAGCCGGCAAAGCCGCCGCCCGCCGCCGTCCCACCCGCTGTTACAGCCCCCGCTCCGGCCGCGAAGCCGCCAGCACCGAAACAGGCGGTGTCGGAGGCGATCAAGAATGTCCGCGACCGGCTCGACGAAGCCAAGGCCAATCTCGACGAGCGCGAGAAGCTTCTCGCAGGCCGCAACGTCGATCCCGCCAACCTGCTGAAAGCACGCGACGGCCTCGACGCCATCGCAGACCGAATCCGTCAAATCATCGATGCCACCACCCCGCGCCTCGAAGCCGCCCGCGAGCGCCTGACGCAGCTCGGCCCGAAGCCGAAGGAAGGCGAGGAGGGCGAGGACGTCGCCAAGGAGCGGGTCGAGCGCGAACATGCGGTCGCTGAGATCGACGAGACGCAGCGGCTGGCGAAATCGCTCCTCGTGCAGAGCGACCAGATCATCGACCAGATCACCAACAAGCGTAGGGCGGCTTTCACTCGCGGCCTGTTCGAGCGCTCGTCGGCACTGGTGAATCCCGACCTTTGGATGCGTATCGCCGACGATGTCCCGCGCGACATACGGGCTCTGCAAGCCGCCGTCACCGACATCGCCGGCCTGTTCGGCCGCAACGGATCGATCTGGAATCTCCTCCTACTCGGGGTAGCTCTGGGCATCTCCGTGGCGCTGTATTTCGGACGCCGGAACATCGCCCCGCGCCTCGGGCGGCGCAGCCAGAGCGTGGTCGATCCGACTCAGCGCATGAAGCTGATGGCGGCCTGGCGCGTCTTCCTCCTCGGCACCGTGCCGGCGGTGGTGGGAAGCTACGCCGTCTATTACGCTCTCGATTCCACGGACCTGCTGCCGCAGCGACTCATGCCGGTGGCCGGCGCCATCCTCGGCGGCCTCGCCTTCATCGCCTTCGTCGAAGCCCTTTGCGATGCGCTGCTGTCGCCGGAAAAGCCGTCCTGGCGCCCGGCTCCGCTCAGCGATTCGACGGCGTCGCGGCTGACGCGGCTCGCCGTCGGCATCGCCACGGTGATCACGGTGGTGAAATCCATCGAGGCGCTCAATTCCGGCATCTACGCCGCCCTGTCGATCTCCATCGCCACCCGTGGCATCGGCGCCCTCGCCACCATCCTGATCCTCGCCATCGGCCTGCATCGTTTCGCTGACACGGCGGACAAGGAGGAGGCGTGTTTCGGTCCGTACGTCGCGCCGGAATCCACCACCACGATCGGCGGGCCGGCGCGCCTCCTCGGATGGGCGGCCGTCATCGTCATCGGCATCGCGCCCCTCGTCGGCTATGTCGCCTTCGCCGCCTTCCTCATCGACCAGCTGGTCTGGACGGCGTGCCTGATCGCGTTGCTCTACCTCCTGATCTCCAGCGCCGACACGTTCATCGGCGGTACGCTCAAGGACGAGACCCGCTTCGCCACAGCGCTTCAGGCCAATACCGGGCTGCGTAAGCGCTCGATCAACCAGATCGCCGTTCTGTCGACCGGGCTCGCCCGGGTCGTTCTGATCCTGGTGGCCGCCCTGCTGGCGCTCGCGCCCTGGGGCCTCGATTCCACCGACGTCTTCACCTCCGTACGCAGCGCCTTCTTCGGCTTCAAGGTCGGAGACGTGACGATCTCGCTCTCGACCATCGCGTATGCGGTGGGACTTCTCGTCATCGGCGTCGTCATCACGCGCGCGGTCCAGCGCTGGCTGGAACAGACCTACCTGCCGGCCACCGACCTCGACGCCGGTTTGCGCAACTCCATCTCCACCATCACCGGCTATTGCGGATTCCTGATCGCCCTGGCGCTGGCCTTCTCCTATCTGGGCTTGAGCCTCGAAAAGCTGACCATCGTCGCCGGTGCGCTCTCGGTCGGTATCGGTTTCGGCCTTCAATCCATCGTCAACAACTTCGTCTCGGGCCTGCTGCTGCTTTGGGAGCGACCGATCCGCGTCGGCGATCAGGTGCTCATCGGCGACAGCGAGGGCATCGTGAAGCGCATCTCCGTGCGTTCCACCGAGATCCAGACCTTCGATCGTTCGGCGGTGATCGTGCCGAACTCGAACCTCATCTCGGGTATCGTGAAGAACCGGGTTCGCGGCGACCGCACCGGCCGCGTCACCATCACCGTCAACGTCCTGCGCAACCAGGATCCGGTCCGTGCCGCCGAGATGCTGGTGGCCTGCGCCTCTGCCCATCCGGACGTGCTGAAGGAGCCGGCGCCGCGAGTGGTGTTCCGCAAGATCGGCGATCCCTTCCTCGAATTCGAACTGATCGCGATGATCATCGATGTCAGCATGGGCCTGAAGGTCACGAGCGACCTGAACTTTTCCGTGTTTCAAGCCTTGTCCGGCGCAGGGTTCATCCCGGCTCTCGGCCCCGGATCGAGCGTCGTCACCGTCCAGGGCCTGGAGCCGGTCCAGACCGCGCTCGGGCAGATCGCCGGCGTGTTCGCGCAAAACTGGAGCCAGGATCGGCCGGCTCAGGCGGAGGAGGTCGATGACCGGCAGGTCAGCCCTTCCGCGAACGAGGAAGCCGAGCCGATGCGCTCGGCAACGCCCCGTGAACCGAACCGGCGTAGGAGCCCTGCGGAGGTGTCGTAGACCGACACGATCGACGATGAAGGCGGGGCCAGAACGATGACGATGGGATTCCGGGTGTTCGGCCTCGCGCTTCTGGGCGGTCTGGCGCTATCCGGCTGCGCCAAGGAAGCACCGACCACCGGTGCGCTTCCGAGCCTGTACTGGCCGATGACCACCTCCGGCGCATCGGTCGATACGGCGACCGCGCGTGATATGATCTCGGCCTATCGTGCGCGAAGCGGCGGTGCCCCACTACGGATCGACCCGGACCTGCAGCGTCTGGCCGAAGCCGAGGCGGCGGCGATGGCGGCCGCAGACAAGCCGAGCCAGGCCCAGACGGTGAAGATCGCGGTGCAGCGGCTCGGCTATGCGGGCGCGCAGGCCAATCTTTCCGCCGGCTACCACACCTTGGCGGAGGCCTTCTCGGGATGGCGCGACAGCCCCGCCCATAACGCCGTCATGCTGGCCCCTCGGGCGACACGCATGGGCATCGCCACGGCCTATGCACCCAATTCGAAATACAAGGTCTATTGGGCGTTGCTGGTCGCCGAGTGATCCCGCGTTCTTCTCAGGGCAGCTTCATCGAGCGCGGCGTCGGTGCCTGCTCGCCCATGAGCGTCACCGTCACGCGCCGGTTCGAGGACAGGTACGGGTTGTCCGGAAAGAGCGGCTCGGTATCCGCCTTGCCGGAGACCGAAGCGAAGCGATCGTCGGGCACGCCGGCGCTGGCGAGGATTTCGCGCACGCTGATGGCGCGACCGGCCGAGAGCTCCCAGGGCGGGGCAGGGGGGCGCGTGCCGGGCCGGTCCGTGGCGGTATAGCCCGTGACGGTGATACGGTTGGGCAGCTTTCGAATGACGGGGGCGAGTTTCTCAAGAAGGCGCCGGGTCCGATCGTTCGGGCGGCTCGACCCGTGTGGGAACATCGTGCTGCCGTCCTGATCCACAAGCGAGAGATCAACGCCCTTCTGCGTCGGATTGACGATGATGTTCTTCGAGAGTTCCGAGATCTCGGGCATGTCCTGCATCGCCTGACGCAGACTGGCGGCGGCAAGGCCGAACGCTTCCGGATAGCCGCTGTCCTGAATCCCCTCCGGGGCATTCGAGTCGTTGTCCGGCGGCTTTGGCCGATCGGTGGCTTGTTCCGGCGCGATATCGCTGCGGTTCTTGATATGCCCCGGCGTTGGTAGGCCGTTCACCTCGATGATGCCGGAAAAGCGCGATTCCTTGTTGACGCCAAACGCATCGCGCATGGAGCCGGCCACGGCCTGCATCTTCTTCTGGTCCTGGGTGGAATAGGCTGCGATCATCACGAAGAAGCTCATGAGCAGCGCCATGAGATCGGCGAAGGTCACGAACCATCCGTGACCGCCATGGCCTCCGCGCTTCTTCCTGGCCACGGCCGATTACCCCTCTTCCCGCTAGGCTGCTTCCGCCGCGAGGTCGTCGCGGTGGTTGTGCGGCAGATAAGCGACCAGCATCTCGCGCACGAGGGACGAGCTCTTCGAGTCGCGGATGAGCAGGATGCCGTCGATGATGAGGGAGCGGGAGACGTCCTCCTCCTCCAGCTTCACGTGCAGCTTGTCGGCGAGCGGGAGCGCGATCATGTTGGAGATCAGCGCGCCGTAGAGAGTGGCGAGCAGCGCGGTCGCCATGGCCGGGCCGAGCTTGGAGGGGTCCGACATGTTGGCGAACATCGTCACCATCCCGAGAATGGTGCCGATCATGCCCCAGGCGGGGGCGCAGTCCCCGAAGGCGCGGTAGATCTTCGAGCCCTCATCGAGATGCATGAGGAAATTGTCGCGGTCGCGCTCCATCGTGTCGCGGATGAATTCGCGGTCGTAGCCGTCGGCGATGTAGCGAGCGCCCTGAGCCAGGAAGGGATCGGAGATCTCCATGTTCTCCAGCGCCATCGGGCCGGATTTGCGCACGACGTCGGCGATCTTGGTGATCTCCTCGATGAGTTCGCGCGGTCTGATCGCCCGCATGGTGAAGGCGTAGCGCATGCCCATCGGCAGGCCATGCATCATCGTGGCGAACGGAAAACGGATCATCGTGGCCGCGGTGGAACCGCCGAAGATGACGATGACCGCGTGCTTGTCGAAAAAGGCGGCGAAGTTGCCGCCATCGATCATGATCAGGGTGAAGACGACACCGAAGCCGCCGAGAAGCCCGATACCGGTTGCGAGATCCATGGTGAACCCTGGTCGGCTTACCCAGCACCGCGGAACAGCATCCGAGCGGAAAGCGACTTGGCCAGAGTTAGGCGGACGCGCTGAACGAACCGTAAAGGATAACGGTCCGCCCGGCGCATTCCTGTCATTCGCCGTTCAGGGTGGCCTTGCGATAAGCCGAGCACGCCGAATGGCTTGTGATCTCCGATGAATGGGGGCCGGGTCGAAGGCGAAGGGTTGAGGGCGAAGGTTCCGGCAAAAGGGACCGCGCCGTGATTGGCATCGGAGCACACGTCGTCATGCCGTTGGTTCGTCTCTATGCGCGCGTCATGGGCCTACTGGGCGCCGATCGGCGCTTGGCAGCCCTACTCGCTGTCGCCAATGTGGCCCTCGCGGTCGCGGCTTTCGCCGAGCCGCTGCTCATGGGGCGCATCATCGATCAGCTGACGCATCTGAAGAGCGACGGTAACGCCTTCTCGACACTGGCGCCGCTCATCGGCGCATGGGTCGCCTTCGGCCTGTTCACCATCGCGGCCGGCGTCACCATTGCACTGCATGCGGACCGGCTGGCCCATCGCAATCGTCTCGCCTCGATGGCGAATTACTTCGAGCATGTGCTGGAACTGCCCCTGGCCTTCCATTCCTCGAACCATTCCGGCCGCGTTCTGAAGGCGATGCTGGAAGGATCGAACGGCATGTTCTGGCTCTGGCTCGGCTTCTTCCGCGATCATTTCGTCGCCGTCGTGTCCCTGGCCGTCCTCCTGCCGATGACCCTGTTCGTGAACTGGCAGCTCGGCTCGATCCTGGTCGTACTGGTGACGATGTTCACCGTGCTCACCACCTTCGTCATGCGCCGCACCGAGATGCTGCAGGGCCGGGTCGAGGCCTACCAGTCGGGCCTTGCCGCCCATGCCTCCGACGCCCTCGGCAACGTGGCCGTCATCCAGTCCTTCACCCGCGCCAAGGCGGAGAAGGAGGCCATGCACGGCATCATTCGCAACCTGCTCGCGGCTCAGATCCCGGTCCTGTCGTGGTGGGCGCTCGCCAATGTCGCGACCCGCGCCGCCGCCACCCTGACCATGACGGCCATCTTTATCACGGGTATCGCCCTGCATCAGCACGGCATGGCCTCGATCGGCGAAGTGGTGGCCTTCATGAGCCTTGCCACCATGCTCGTCGCCCGCCTCGATCAGGTCGCCACTTGCATCAACGGTCTGTTCCAGCAGATGCCCAAGATCGCCGAGTATTTCGAGATTCTGGACACGACCCCGGCCGTCCACGATCGTCCCGGCGCCATGCAGGTGGCCCGTTTCGAGGGCGAGGTCTCCTTCGATCAGGTCGGCTTCTCCTACACCCCGCGCCGCAAGGCCGTGGAGAGTGTCTCCTTCACGGCGCAGGCCGGGCAAACCATCGCCCTCGTCGGAACCACCGGCTCGGGTAAGTCGACCACACTGGGTCTGCTGCACCGTGCGTTCGACCCGGATACCGGCGCGATCCGTATCGACGGTACCGACATCCGCGATATCGGCCTCGCCTCCCTGCGCCACAACATCGGCGTGGTGTTCCAGGAGCCGATGCTGTTCGCCCGCTCGATCCGCGAGAATCTCCAAGTCGGCCGTCCCGATGCTACCGATGCGGAGATGCTCGACGCCCTCGACCGCGCCCAGGCGACGGAGTTCATGGATCGCCAGTTCGACGGTCTCGACACGATCATCGGCGAGCGCGGCCGCTCGCTCTCCGGCGGCGAACGTCAGCGCCTCTCCATTGCCCGCGCGTTGCTCAAGAACCCGCCGGTGCTGATCCTCGACGAGGCGACGTCGGCTCTCGATGCGACCACAGAACGCAAGCTGCAGGGTGCCCTCGAGGCCGTGATGGAAGGCCGGACCACCTTCGTCATCGCCCACCGTCTGGCGACGATTCGCAACGCCGACCGTATCCTCGTCTTCCACGAGGGCCGGATCGTCGAATCGGGAACCTTCGAGGAACTCGTCGCGGAGAACGGCCGCTTCGCCGACCTCGCCCGAGCGCAGTTCATGGCCGGTGCGGACGCCTCCGAGCCCGCCCTAGCACTCGCGGCCTAGGATGAACGCCCCTCCCCCGGAGTCGGGGAGGGGGCCACTCCGGGAACTATCCGACGGAGGTCTCGATCTCCACCTCTTCCTCAGCCCAGACCCGGAACTTCGTCAGCACGTTCGATCCAAACGTATGGGTCAATGGAACGTCCGCCGCATCGCGCCCCCGGGCGACGAGGATGCGGCCCCGACGAGGAGCGTTGTTGCGCGGGTCGAAGACATGCCACGCGCCGCCGAGATAGACTTCGGTCCAGGCGGCGAAATCCCCGGGCGCATGCGGCTCTGGTTCGCCGATGAAACTGAGATAGCCGGTGCAATAACGCGTCGGCATGTTGAGGCCACGGCAGAACGCTACGAACAGGTGAGCATAGTCGCGACAGACCCCGCGCCCGACGGCGAGGGCATCTGCAGCGGTGCGGTCTACGTTCGAATAGCCGTAGCCGAAGCTGATATGGCCGTGGACCCAATCGCAGACCGCCTGAGCGCGGGCCCATCCGGGCGGGACATCGCCGAACAGGCGCCACGCTTCGTTCGAGAGCAGATCGGATTCGCAGTAGCGGCTCGCCACCAGGAAGGGCAGGGCCTCCAGAGGCAGATCCTCGATGGGATGCTGGATCGCGTGCGGCACGACCGGATCGAGATCGCCGTCATCATCGAGCCAGCCCTCCACCGACAGGGTCACCGCCCCCGCCGGTGCCACGAGGCGGCAGCACCGGTTGCCGAAATCGTCGATGAACACTTCGTGCGGCGTCTCGGGGCCGATGGCCAGACGGTCCGGCTCGGTCGAGCGCGCGAACCGGCTCGGATGCGCCGTCAACCGGACGATCATCGGAGTAGGATAGGCGAAGTCGTAGCCCATCTCGCAGCCGAACCTGATGCGCATTACCCTTGAACCTCCGACCGACCATCGCGCCAGCCCTGCCGCCCTCATGCCCGCGCGAGACCGTTCGGCATAGGCCGCGAAGGTCACAGGTGGATGTCGGCATGCCGGCCGGCGGCACCCTGCTTTAGTGCCGGCGCGCCTCGGCCTGTCTCGCCAGCATCCGGGCCTGGAGCCGCTGGCGTCGTGCTGCAATGACGGTGCCATTGATTTCGCCACCGAACAGGAACATCGCGGCGAGCCAGTAGAGAAAAACCAGAAAGACCATCGCGGTCGCCAATCCGCCATAGGTGGAGGCGTAAGCGGTGGAGAATCGGTCGAGGTAGAAGCCGAACCCGAGGCCGGCCAGGAACCAAAGCACCAGCGTCACCACGACGCCGGGCAGCACCGAGAGGATCGGACGGCGGCCGGCCGCCACGAATTTGTGGGCGATGACAAGAACCGCCGCGAGAAGAAAGGCGGTGATGCCGATGCGGCCGAGGGCGACAGTGAGGCTCAACGGCTCGAGCCCCGGCGCCACGTCGATGACCCTGCGCCAGATCAGCGGCCCCAGGACAACCAGCAGAGCGAAGGCGAGCATGGCGAAGGCGCCGCAGACGACATAGCCGATCGATTCGAGGCGGGTGAGCCACCATGGCCTGGTCTCGCGCAGGCCATAGGCACGGTTGAGCCCCACCCTCAGGCTTTCGACACCCGAGGACGAGAAGTAGAGGGCAAGGAGAGCACCGATGGTGAGCACGCCGCCGCGCTGCTCGGTGAGCACCCGGTGAACCTCCCCGGCAATGGGTTTGGCCACCTCGCGAGGCCACGCATCGAAAATAAGGATGCCGGCTTCGTCGGCGAGCGACTTGGTGCCAAGGAGGCCGGCCAAAGCCGCGAGCAGGATCAGGAAGGGAAACAGCGAGGTCAGGATCGAGAGAGCGATATGGCTCGCGATCGCCCAGCCGTCATGTGAGACGAAGCGCTGGGCGGCGAGGCTGGCGATGTTGGCGCTGTTGCGGAGACGGCTCACGGCAGGTGGGGCGCTTCTCGTGATCTGTGGGGCTCGACGATACAGACTGTCTAAACGCGAGGCCGGGCGACGGCGCAACGTCCGGGTCGGTCGTCAGGTCGATGCAGTACCGCCCGTTACCGGTGCGGCTTGTGTTCAGCGGTTCGGTGTGTTGCCTGCGCCACCGTCATGTCAGTCGATACGCCGGCTTCCCCAACCCGCACCTTGCCCGCTTCCGTGGTCTCGTCGGTCTTCGTCCTGATCTGGGCGTCGGGCTTCGTCGCCGCACGTTTCGTGGCGCCCCATGCGGAGGCCTTCACCTTCGTCGCCATCCGGCTCGTCGGCGTCGCCATCGTTCTGAGCGCCATCACCTTCGGCCTCGGCGCGAGATGGCCTCGCAGCCGCGCGGGATGGCGCGATGCCCTGGTGGCCGGCGTGCTGATGCAGGGCATCTACGTCATCGGCGTATTCTGGTCGGTGGAGCGTGGTCTGCCATCGGGCATCGCCGCCCTGGTCGGCAGTCTCCAGCCCCTTCTGACGGCAGCGATGGCGCGGCCGTTCCTTGGCGAGGTCGTCAGCCCGCGTCGCTGGGCCGGGATCGCCACGGGCTTCGCCGGTGCGCTTCTCGTACTCGCCCCGAAGATCGGTGCGGCGGACGCGTCCGGCATCCCGGCGTTGCCTCTCGTCGCCTGCTTCGGGGCGATGGTGGCGATGACCATCGGCACTCTGTGGCAGAAAAGCCATGCGGGGCAGGCCGAATTGCTGCCGAATGCGGCGATCCAGTTCGTCGGGGCCGCGCTCCTTGCCGTGCCGGCGGCGCTTCTGTTCGGCAAGGGCCGTTTCGACGCGTCCCTGCCGCTCTGGGGCGGACTGGCGTGGTCGATCCTGGTGAATTCGGTGGCGGGTATCCTGCTTCTTCTCGCCCTGATCCGGCGTGGCGAGGTGGCCGGCGTCGCCTCCCTGCTCTTTCTGGTCCCTCCGGTCTCGGCGGCGATGGCCTATCTCCTGTTCGGCGAGACACTGGCCCCGATTCAGATGGCCGGCATGGCGGTGGCCACGATTGGGGTCGCGGTCGCCAGCCGAAGATGAGTTTTTCTTTGATTCGTCTCTCAATAAAATTCAGATCTCCTGGCTTTGCCGAGCAGAACCAGGCTTTTCACGGCGAGAAATAATGAATTCAGGTGGGATAGTGCCGCGCTGCGGCGAGACGCCTCTACAGACTTGGCAAACCTGCCTATAATGAGCGCCAACCCTCATTCTGATTTGAGAGATTCGAACCATGTCCGCTTCCCCGGCCATCTCCACCGAACCGCAGGATCTCCTGACACTGGCCCAGGGCGCCGGCGAAGCCGCCAAGGCCCTCGTCGCCGAGGCGACCCGCCGGGTTCGCGCGAAGGTCCTCTCCGCCGAGGGCAAGATCTCGCCAGAGAAGCTCGAGGCCGAGCAGCATGCGGCCCACGGCCTCGCCTGGCTCGCCACCTATGCCGAGGGCGTGCGTGAACTCGGCGCCTATGCGGCGCGCCTGACCGAAACCGGTGAGTTCGGGGAGACGGAGGCGCTCCTCGTGAAGATCGGTATCGGAGAATATCTCGACCAGATGTTCTCCGGCATTCCCATGAGCCAGGGCGAGATCGTGCGTCCGACCGGCTCGCTGGGTCTGTCCGCCCGCGAGGTCATGAAGTTCCGGACGGATGCCGTCGAGAGCATGATCGCCGAGGGCAACACGCCTGAGAACCGCGCCGCACTCGTGGCACGCATCCGCGACAATGGCGGCTCTGCCACTATCGGCAAATCCGGTCTCGACGAGGACATGGAAGCGATCCGTTCGGAGATGCGCCGCTTCGGTCTCGCCGAAGTCGTGCCGCACGCCCATGAGTGGCACAGCCAGAACGCCTACATCCCCATGGAGATCGTCACCAAGATGGCCGAGCTCGGCGTCTTCGGCCTCACGATTCCGGAGGAATACGGCGGCATGGGCTTGCCCAAGATCTCCATGTGCGTCGTCTCCGAGGAGCTGTCCCGAGCCTATATCGGCGTCGGCTCGCTCGGCACCCGCTCGGAGATCGCCGCCGAGCTCATCCTGTGCGGCGGCACCGAGGAGCAGAAGCACCGCTTCCTGCCCGGCATCGCGTCGGGCGATACCCTCCCGACCGCCGTGTTCACCGAGCCGAATACCGGCTCCGACCTCGCGTCCCTCCGGACCAAGGCCGTGAAGGACGGCGACGTCTGGAAGATCTCGGGCAACAAGACCTGGATCACGCATCCGGTCCGCGCCGACATCATGACCTGCCTCGTGCGCACCAAGCCCGAGGAAAAGGGTCACCGGGGTCTGTCGCTCCTCGTTGCTGAAAAGCCGCGCGGCACCGATGCGGATCCCTTCCCGGTGGCCGGCCTGTCCGGCGGCGAGATCCACGTGCTCGGCTATCGCGGCATGAAGGAATACGAGCTCGCCTTCGACAATTTCGAAGTGCCGGCGGCCAACCTCCTCGGCGAGGTCGAAGGCAAGGGCTTCACCCAGCTCATGCAGACCTTCGAATCCGCCCGCATCCAAACGGCGGCCCGCGCCATCGGCGTGGCGCAGAACGCCCTCGACCTGGGTCTCCGCTACGCCGAGGATCGGGTGCAGTTCGGCAAGGCACTGATCAACTTCCCCCGCGTCGCCGACAAGATCGCCATGATGGCGGTGGAGATCAACATCGCGCGCCAGCTCACCTACTTCTCCGCCCGCGAGAAGGATGAGGGCAAGCGCTGTGATCTCGAGGCCGGCATGGCCAAGTTGCTCGGCGCCCGCGTCGCCTGGGCGGCAGCGGACAATGCCCTCCAGATCCATGGCGGCAACGGCTTCGCGCTGGAATACGCGGTGAGCCGTGTGCTCTGCGATGCGCGCATCCTCTCGATCTTCGAGGGTGCCGCGGAGATCCAGGCCCAGGTCATCGCCCGCCGCCTGCTCGAGACTGCCTGAGCCTTCCGTTAGGAGGCGGCGACCGGGCAGTCAGCCCGGCCGCCAAGTGAGTATCTCAAGAAAAAAGGCCTGGAACCGGTTTCTCCCCGGCTCCAGGCCTTTTTCATGTCGAGGCTCCTCTCCCGGTATGCGGAGAAGAACCGATCCTACTCCGCCGGAGCGTGATGGCTCGATGGAATCGAACCCGTCTCGGCCGCTTTCGGCTCGTGCTCGACCGGCTTCGTCCTGAACAGGCGCATGACGAAGACGAAGAAGACCGGCACGAAGAGGACTGCCAGGATCGTGGCGGAAATCATGCCGCCGAGCACGCCGGTACCGATGGCCTGCTGGCTCTTCGAGGCCGCGCCCGAGGCGATGGCCAGTGGCACTACACCGAAGATGAAGGCCAGCGAGGTCATCACGATCGGCCGGAAGCGGAGCGTGGAGGCTTCGATGGTCGCATCGACCAGGGACTTGCCCGGCCGCCACAGGTCCTTGGCGAACTCCACGATCAGGATCGCGTTCTTGGCCGAGAGGCCGATGATCGTGATGAGCCCGATCTTGAAGTAGACGTCGTTGGGCATGCCCCTCAGGTAGACCGCCGCCACCGAGCCGATGACGCCGAGCGGGATCACCAGCAGCACCGAGAACGGGATCGACCAGCTCTCGTAAAGGGCGGCGAGGCACAGGAACACGATCAGGATCGACAGGGCCAGCAGCAGCGTCGCCTGACTGCCGGCCTGCTTCTCCTGCAGCGACTGGCCAGTCCAAATGTAGCCGAAACCCTTGGGCAACTGCTGCATCAGACGCTCCATCTCGGCGATCGCATCGCCGGAGGTGTAGCCCGGTGCCGGCTCGCCCGTGATGCGCACCGACTGGTAGCCGTTGAAGCCGATGATCTGCGCCGGCCCGACACTCCATTTGAGATCGGCGAAGGACGACATCGGCACCATCGCGCCCTGGCTGTTCTTCACCCCGTAATTCAGCAGGTCGGCCGCCTTGAGGCGCTGGCTGTCCTCGGCTTGCACGATCACGCGCTGCATCTTGCCCCGGTTCGGGAAGTCGTTGGTATAGACCGAACCGAGATTGACCTGGATCGTGTTGTTGATCTCCTCGAAGTCGACGCCCAGGGCCGCCGCCTTCTCGCGATCGATGACGAGTTCCGCTTGCGGTGCCGGAGGTAGCCCCTCGACATAAACCTTCTGCAGGATCGGGCTTTTCTTCGCGAGGGAGAGCAGTTGCTCCTGTGCAGCCATCAGGGCCGAGTAGCCCTTCTGGGCACGATCCTGAAGGCGGAAACTGAAGCCCGAAGCGTTGCCGAGGTTGTCGATCGGCGGCGGCTCAAGCGCCTGGATCACGGCGTCCTTATAGGTGCCGAGCGCTTTGTTGGTCCCCTCCACCAAGGCAGCCGCCGAGTTCGCCGCATCGCGCTCACCCCAGGGCTTCAGCGTCACGAAGGCTTGGCTCGTCACCTGGCCCTGACCGGAGAACGAGAAGCCGTTGACGACCGTCACCGTAGCGACGCCGGACTGGGCCATCAGGTGCTCCTCCACCGCCTTCACGGCGTTGAGGGTGCGGTTGAAGGACGAGCCGGGAGGCGTCTGGATATCGACCGTGAAGAAGCCCTGGTCCTCCACCGGAAGGAAGCCTTCCGGCATCCGCACGAAAGCGAAGGCGAGTCCGATGACGAGGGCGAGGTAGACCATCATCACCCGGCCCGAGCGCTGGATCATCCCTGCCACGCCGCGGCCGTAGCGCGCGGTCTCGCGGTCGACGATCCGGTTGAACCAGCCGAACACGCCGCCCTTGGAATGGCCGTGGCCCTTCTGGATGGGCTTGAGCAGGGTGGCGCAGAGAGCCGGCGTCAGCGTCAGGGCGAGAAGCGCCGAGAAGCCGATGGACGTCACCATGGCAATGGAGAACTGACGGTAGATGATGCCGACCGAGCCGGGGAAGAACGCCATCGGGATGAAGACGGCGATCAGCACCAGGGTGATGCCGATGATGGCGCCGGTGATCTGACTCATCGCCTTTCGGGTCGCCTCCTTCGGAGACAGCCCTTCCTCGTTCATGATGCGCTCGACATTCTCGACGACCACGATGGCGTCGTCGACGAGGATGCCGATGGCCAGTACCATGCCGAACATCGTCAGCACGTTCACCGAAAAGCCGGCGAGCAACATCACCGTGCAGGTCCCCATGAGGGCAATCGGAACGACGATGGTCGGGATCAGGGTGTAACGGATGTTCTGGAGGAACAGGAACATCACCACGAAGACGAGGATGACGGCCTCCACCAGCGTCATCAGCACCTTCTTGATCGAGGCCTCGACGGCGGGCGTGATGTCGTAGGGGATGTCCCATTGCACGTTGGACGGGAAGAACTGCGACAGCTCCTCCATCTTCGCGCGGATGGCGGAGGCGGTCTCGAGGGCGTTGCCGTCCGGCGCCAGGGTCACCGAGATGCCCGCCGCTTCACCGCCGTTCAGCCGGGTGGTGAACTTGTAGTCTTCACCGCCGAGCTCGATCCGGGCGATGTCGCGCAGGCGCACATTCGACCCGTCCGGGTTGGCTCGCAGGACGATGGCGCCGAACTCCTCGGGCGCCGTCATCTGACCCTTGACGATGATGGGAAAGTTGACGGTGTTCGAGGCTGGGCTCGGCATGGCGCCGACGGCGCCCGATGCGATCTGGACGTTCTGGTTGGTGATAGCCTTCGAGACGTCGGACGCGTTCAGGGACAGGCCGCGCAGCTTGTCGGAATCGATCCAAATGCGGAGACTGCGCTCGGTGGAGTAGAGCGTTGCGCGACCCACCCCGGGGATACGGCGGATCTCGTTGATGACGTTGCGGATGAGGAAGTCGCCCAGCGCAATCTCGTCCATCGACTTGTCGGGCGAGATCAGGGTGATGATGTTCAGTGTCGCGGCTGAGGCTTCCTCCACCAGCGTGCCCTGCTGGCGTACCTCGGCCGGCAGGCGCGCCTCGACGCGCTTGAGGCGGTTCTGAACCTCGACGCCCGCGAGACTCGAATCCGTGCCCGGCTGAAACTGCGCCGTGATTTCGATGACGCCGAACGCATCGCTCGCGGATTCGAAACTGAGGATGTTGGCCGCGCCGTTGAGCTCATCCTCGATGAGGCGGGTGGTGCCGGTATAGAGGTTCTCGACCGACGCTCCGGGATAGGATGTGGAGAGGGCGATCGAGGGCGGAGCGATGACGGGATACTGCGCCACGGGCAAGCTCGGAATCGACAGGATCCCGCCGAGGCAGATGAAAAGCGCAACGACCCATGCGAAGATCGGGCGATCGATGAAGAAGCGGGCCATGGGTCAGCGCACCTGAGCGGAAGCGGGCTGCGCAGCGGCCGACTTGTCGTCGAGATCGGTATCGTAGGGTTTGGCCTCCGCCTGGGCAGCCACCTTCATCTCGACGGTCTTGACCGACGAACCGACCGATATCTTCTGGACGCCCTCCACGACGACGCGGTCGCCGGACTTGAGCCCGTCGCGAATGACCCACTGGGAATCGACGACGGGTCCGACCTCCACAGGCTGGAGCATCACCTTGTCGTCCTTGCCGACCACCCAGACCTCGGCCTTGCCGTCATTGGTGCGCTGGATCGCCTGCTGAGGCACCGCGATGGCATCGACGTCGATGCCCTGCTTGATGCGGGCGCGGACATACATGCCCGGGAACAGCTCGTCATGCGGGTTCGGGAAGAGCACGCGCAGGGTGACCTGTCCGGTACTCGGATCGGCGGTGACATCGGAGAACAGCACCTTGCCGGCCGAGCCGTAGAGAGAACCGTCATCCATGATCAGATGCGCGTTGGCGGTGTCGTTGGACAGGCGGGAGAGTTCGCCGCTGGCGAGGTCCCTGCGGAGCTTGTTCAGCTCGCCGACGGACTGGGTGATGTCCACGTAGATCGGATCGAGTTGCTGGATCGTGGCGAGGTTGGCGGTGGCCCCCTGTTCCACCAGCGTACCCTCGGTGAGAAGGGCGCGGCCGATCCGGCCAGAGATCGGGGCGCGGACGTCGGTATAGTTGAGGTTCAGCTTGGCCCGGTCGCGGGCGGCTTTGGCGCCGGCGACTTCGGCCTGGGCCTGTTTCAGGCCGGCATAGGCGCTATCGTACTGCGCCTGGCTCGCGGTCTGGCGGGACAGGAGCTGCTCGAGTCGGTCTGCCTGCTGGCCGGCGAGAACCTGGGCGGCCTCCGTGCGGGCGAGCGCTGCCTCTGCGCTGGCGAGTTCCGCCTCGAACGGGGCGGGATCGATCTTGTAGAGGATGTCGCCTTCCTTGACCAAGCTGCCCTGTTCGAACGTGCGCTTGACCACGAGACCGGAGACGCGGGAACGCACTTCGGCGATGCGCAGGGGCGCGACGCGGCCGGGGAGGTCGCGGAGATAAGGGATCGGCTGCTCGCGGACGGTGACGATGCTCACTTCGGCGGGTGGGCTCGGAACCGGAGCTGCGGCCTGCTGCTTCTGATTGCAGGCGGACAGGGCGACCATGACGGAGGCAGCAGCCAGGGAGGCCGGCCAGACACGTCGGGTACGGAGGGCAGTAGACGTCACGATGATTTCGCTCCTGTGCGATACGCGGTCGATCGCAACCCGCCCGGCGGATTGGCAGCTCTGACACTCAAGTCCCGGGCGAAGATCCGCGAAGCGACTTCGGCACCGTGGCAATCGCTGGGCCACGCGAGGCGGCCATGGCGTCATTGGGCATGCGTCGGCCGACTAGGGGCCGACCACACACATCACGGCTTCAGAAATCGTTCACAATCTTGGCGATCGCGCGACGCGAGCCGGTAAAAGGACGATCTACGCGGCCGGGTGGTCAAAACGCCGCGGCCAAGCTCTCACGCCGTAGTCCTGGGAGGGCGGTAGAGCGGTGCATCCGCGCTGATCCCGAGCGACAGGGCGGAACGGCCTCGCAAGGCCGGCTCCAAGGCTTCACCGAGGAGCCGCGATCCAGACAGGGAGGACGGCGTCACAGCGTCGTCGATCTCCAGATGCGATGCGGAACCGGTCGAAGGCGCTTCGCCCTGGCTCGTGAAACCATCGGGCCACTGGCTCGAGACCGGCGCCCCGACGCCACCGGCCCACAACCCTTGCGGGAGGCTCGACAGCACCATCACGAGCAGGGAGAGCAACACCAGCATGGTCGACAGCGCCGAGCGCAGACGGACGACCGCCCGCCCTTGCGGGGCGGTCGAAGCGAAGCATCCTGCCTCCAGAGGGGCAGCGGCGGAACTGGTCGGCGATGAGGTCACGAAACTGAGGGTGGTGCGGAAGTTCCCGCAACGCAATAACCTGCGACATTCTGTCAAACAGTCGAATGGCAGTTCGAATCACAGCCGTTGCTCCAATCCCACAGCATATTCCGTTCGCATCGCAGCGGGTTGACCGTCCTTAACCATCCGGCCAAGTCTGCCGGCCCGATCATCTGAAGTCCGGCTCATCGAGGCTGGACCTCGCCGGAATGGGAGACGGGGTGCAACGCGCCGCCTGTCCAGGTCCGGACGGAGACGATTACAATGGGCACGCGCTCCCTTTTCGCCGCCACAATTCTCGCGATGGGCATGGGCTTCGCCACGTGCGGCGGCGCCAGCGCCGGCAACCCGTTCGACAGCGGGCCGATCGCCGACTTCATGAACATTTTCAAGGAGCAGGCGATCCCGCGCGAGACGGTTGCGTGGAAGGGGGCGGAGCAGCCCGGCACCATCGTGGTTTCGACGAGTCAGCGGCGGCTCTACTATGTGCTCGGCGGTGGCCAGGCTGTGCGCTACGGGGTCGGCGTGGGCCGTCAGGGCTTCTCCTGGTCCGGCCAGAAGTCGGTGACGATGAAGAAGGAATGGCCGGCTTGGCGCCCTCCGGCGCAGATGCTGGCGCGGCGGCCCGACCTGCCTCGCTTCATGGCCGGCGGCCAGGACAACCCCCTTGGCGCACGGGCGATGTATCTCGGCTCCTCGCTCTACCGTATCCACGGCTCCAACGAGCCGGAGACCATGGGCGCCGCCGTCTCGTCGGGCTGTATCCGCATGACCAACAAGGATGTAGTCGACCTCTACGACCGGGTGAAGGTCGGCACGAAGGTGATCGTGCGCAACTAAAAGACCCATCCGCCTCCAGCCGGCATTCGGTCGGTCGCGACCGGACGGAGGAGAGAGCGGAATGATCTTGGGTGTCGACATCAGCCTCGTCGCGGGCCTGTTCGCGGTGGCCGTGGCGGCCGGGTGTGTCGATGCCATCGCGGGCGGCGGCGGCCTCATCACGGTGCCGGCCCTGCTCCTCTCCGGACTCGATCCGGTGAGCGCCATCGCCACCAACAAGCTTCAGGGCAGCGCCGGCGCGGTCTCATCGACCATCGCTTTCGCGCGGCGGGGCCACATCCATTGGCCGGCGGCCTGGAAGATCGCGCTCGCCGCCGGTCTTGCCTCGATCGGCGGTGCGCTTTGCGTCAGCCTACTGCCGCGACCGGTCCTCGACGCGGCCGTTCCTGTGCTGCTGATCGGGATCGCGTTCTATTTCGCTTTCGCCCGGCGGATGAGCAGCGAGGACGCGGCGGCGCGGATGCGGCCCGGCCTGTTCGCGCTCACTTGGGCGCCCGCCGTCGGCTTCTACGACGGTGTGTTCGGCCCGGGCGCCGGCGCGTTCTACATGATCGGGTTCGTGACGCTCCTCGGCCTCGGCGTGGTGCGCGCCACCGCCCATACCAAGCTCGCCAATGCCGCCAGCAACCTCGGCAGCCTCGCCCTGTTCGCGGCCTCGGGCCATGTGGTCTGGACCATCGGCATCGCCATGGCCTTCGGAGCCTTCATCGGGGCCCAGATCGGCTCGATCCTGGCGATCCGCCTCGGTGCGAAGCTGATCCGGCCGCTGCTGGTCACCATCGCCTGCGCGATGGCGATCCGGTTGCTGTCGAACCCCGAGAACCCGCTGCGGCAAGCCGTGATGGGCCTGTTCGCCGGGAGCTGAGAGCGGGCGTCAGCGCGGCATGAAGGCCCAGTAATCCAAGTCCAGGATCACGGCGGGGTCGTAGCCGTCGCCGGTCTTGTCCGGATGGGCGCCGCAGGGCTGGTTCTTGGTAGCCACGGTACGCAGGCGCAGGGCGCCGATATCGGAACGGCCGGGAAGCTCTGCGGCTTCAAGCACTTCACTCCAGGCATAGACCGTATCACCGGCAAAGAGCGGCGCCACGTGGCGACCGGCATTGATGCCGGCCAGCGCGAAGGCGTTGCCGAGGCCGTTGAAGCTCAGCGCGCGGGCCAGCGAGATCACCACGCCGCCATAGATCAGGCGACGGCCGAACCGGGTATCCTTGGCGGCGAAGCCGTCGAAATGCACCTTGGCGGTGTTCTGGTAGAGGCGCGTGGCGATCTGGTGCTCGGCCTCCTCGACGGTCATGCCATCGACATGGTCGATCTTCTCGCCGACCACGTAGTCGCCGAACCGGTGCGGAGAGCCGGCAAGGTCGAGATCGTAGGCGCCGACGTTCAGCGGCGGCAGGGCGCCGGCGAGATCGGCCGGGTCGACAACCTTGGCGAAGGTCGGGACGTGCTCCTGCTCGATCTTCGCTTCCGGATCGCGCTTCTTGACCAGCACCCAGCGGCAATAGCTCAGAACCGTCTCGCCGTTGGCGTCGGACCCGGTGGAGCGGACGTAGACCACGCCGGTCTGGCGGTTCGAGCTTTCCTTGAGGCCGATCACCTCGGAGACCGTGGACAGGGTCTCGCCGGGATAGACCGGCCGGCGGAAGCCGCCCTCGGCGTAGCCGAGATTGGCGAGTGCGTTCAAGGAGATGTCCGGCACCGTCTTGCCGAACACGACGTGGAAGGTGAGGAGGTCGTCGAGCGGGCTCTGCGGGTAGCCGATCGCCTTGGCGAAAGCATCCGAGGACTGCACCGCGAAGCGTGGCCCGTAGAGCGAGGTATAGAGCGCGACGTCACCGCTCGTCACCGTGCGCGGCGTGGCATGGCGGATGGTCTCGCCGAGGCGGTAATCCTCGAAGAATCGGCCGGGATTGGTCTTCATCTCTTGGTCGTCCCTCGGAGTGTTTCTTGTGCCTTCAGCGCGGCGCGGCCTCAGCCGCCATAGACGACGGTCTGGGGCGGAATGACCTCGTGCAGGAGGCGGCTCACGAAGAGCAGCAGGAGCACGAGGACGATCGGCGACAGGTCGATGCCGCCCAGATTGGGCAGGATGCTGCGGATCGGGCGAAGGACCGGCTCGGTCAGCCGATACAGCACCTCACCGATCTGGGAGACGATCGGGTTGCGCACGTTGACCACGTTGAAGGCCACGAGCCAGCTCAGCACGGCGCTGGCGATGAGCACATAGATGAAGAGCTGCACGACGGTGTCGAAGAGCCAGAGAAGAGCATACATGCGCGGTCTGATGTCCTCGTTCGCCCCGCCTTGTCAGGCTCGGGTCTAACGTCGGGAATTCCGGAATTGACAGGTCGAGGTACGCGCGCCTACAAGGCCGGCACCTCGGAACGGGGCTGTAGCTCAGATGGGAGAGCGCCGCAATCGCACTGCGGAGGTCAGCGGTTCGATCCCGCTCAGCTCCACCAGGTTTCTTTCAAGTCCCTGGTGAACAACGATCTTGTGACGATCGTGGCGCGCGTCATCGCCACCGCCACGAGACGGTGCTTTCGAGCGCCATCGGACGTCGCTTCGAGCGCCATCCGACCCTCCTTTCCCTGAAAGCGTCCCCTGCCGGATGGCGGTGGCCCGTACCGGTGCGAGACCTGCTCAGGACGCCGCGGATCGGCACAGGGCAGTGCCGTCGCGGATCATGAAATTCACCAGCGTCGGGGAGACGCCGTTCTCGCGGGCGAGGACGGTCTGCGGCACGCCGTCGATCCTGTGGGCGAGGAAGACCCGGCGGGTGCGCTCCGACGTCGTCTCCAGTGCGGCCAGGGCGGCCTTCAGGGCCTGGCATTGTTCGAGACGATCCTGAGGGCAGGCGCAGGGAGCGGCGACGGCCTCGGCCAGTTCGTCCGGCACGAAGCGGCAGCGCTCGCGCAAGGTCCGGCGCGCCCAGTCGATGGCGGCGTTCCGCACCATCCGCCGCAGGTAAGGCACCGGCGCCTCGATGCGGCGGCCCTGCCGCAGGTCGGCGGCCGGCTCCTCGCAAAGCTTGAGCACCACCTCCTGCACCACGTCCTCGGCCGCCGAGCGATCGTGCAGGATCTGCGTCGCGTAGGCGACCAGGCCCGATTGTTCGGCGACGAGAACGGCCAGGAGCGGAGCGTCGATGTCGCGGCGCGTCTCGTGCGTATGACGTTGTCCCATGGACGACCTTCTTCGAATGTGCAGGCCAGGACGAAACCGGGCGAAGCCACCCCGCCGCGCCAAACAGCCGGGCAAGTGCCACCCCCACCTCAGATAACGAGGCTAAAGTGGGAAATTTCACAGACTTACAAGGGCGCTTTTGTCAGAAAATATTTGAATTAGAAGTCTTCTAAACTCGTATCGGATAGTCGATAATCACGGTTTGGTGGAGATTTAGGCTCACTGGGAAGGACTTATGCTGCCGCAAGACACCGCACCCGCCCGAATCGCGGCTTTGCATGGCCGCGGATCGTCCATTGCATGAGCGGCGACATCTTCGGATCGTGATCGGTTGTATCGAGAATATCTTACCCGCAGAGCGTTAGATAGGTCGTGTGAGGTGAGGACGTGGACCGGCAGGTGCCGGGTCGTCCGGCCGGGCCGCGGGCGATCGGCGGGAGTTTCGTGCACGCCACTAAATTTACCGCGCCGCCGGTCGTCCTCTCCCAAAAGGGCGTCCCGCTTCGCGGATGCCTGTTCCAGCCAACGACGAGACGCGATGCTCCGGACGACAGCACCCTTTCGATGCGGCGAGGCGATGGGCCGTCCCCTCGAAGTCTATCGCGACGGCGACCGGCTCAGCGTCGTGGCGGAAGGCCGGGTCGGTCTCCGCCTGCGCCTCCAGGGGGGAGCCGGCCCGCATCTCTCCATCGAGGAGCCGGTGAGACCCGACCCGCGAGACGTCCTCGCCGGTGTCACGGCAGCCTTCGAGATGGTCTCGGCGACCCATCCCGAGGCCGGGTGGATCGGGCTCGATCCCGCGAGCTTCGCCGGCCTCGCCGATCCGCTGATGGAACGCGGCCTCGCCGTGCGGGAGGGAGACGGCCTCGGCGTCGATCCGACGATGCTGTGGCAGCGCCCCGAGCCCTGGCTCGCCAACCTGGCCGCGCGCGATTTTCCGGCGCGGCCGGTGATGAGCGCCGGCAAGCGCCATCCGCAGCGGCCGCCGAAGCCCAAGGGCGTGATCTATTCCCGCTTCATCCCCTGGCTCGGCCAGGCCGTGGCGTTCCGCGCCGCCACGATCGACGACGTCGATAGCCTGCATCGCTGGTTCAACGATCCGGTGGTCGATGCCGCCTGGGGCGAGGCCGGCGCGCGCGACAAGCACGAGGCCTATCTCGCCGGCCTCATCGCCGATCCGCACATGGTCCCGTTGATCGGGACGATCGGCGGCGAGCCGTTCGGCTATTTCGAGATCTACTGGGCCAAGGAGAACCGCCTCGCCCCGTTCTACGACGTGCAGGATTACGATCGCGGCTGGCATGTCCTGATCGGCGAGAGCCGGTTTCGCGGCAAGGCCTACATCTCGGCCTGGCTGCCCTCGCTGATGCACGCGCTCTTCCTCGACGACCCGCGCACGGAGCGGATCGTCGGCGAGCCCAAGGCCGACCATGTCCAGCAATTGCGCAACCTGGAACGGTCGGGCTTCGCGCGGATCAAGACCTTCGATTTCCCGCACAAGCGCGCGGCTCTGGTGATGCTCCTGCGCGAGCGCTTCTTCTGCGAAAGGCTGTGGTCGCCGGCGGGCGGGATTCCCGCTTCGCCGGAGACCGGATCGCAGCCCGCGCCCTGACGGGCCGCGTCAGCGGGAGGCGAGGTAGGCGCGCCAGCCGCCGTGGACTGTGATGTCCTCGGCGCCCGCCACCGCATGGGACTCGCACAGGAATCCGGAGACGTCCGAGCCGTCCTCCAGGGTGAGCTTGCCGATGCCGAGGGGGGCGGGGATCGCGGCGGTGAAGCGGCCGAAGCCCGCCGGGGGCAGAGCCCAGATCTCGACCTCCAGCCCGCCGCCGGCAAAGCCCGGCTCGTGGACCAGGCCGGGCTTGGCCGGCCGGGTGCCGGGCAGGGCGTAGAGGCGGTACGCGCCCGAGGTCCGCGCCGCCCGCACCTTCCTGCCGCCGAGATCGATGAGCTGGTGGTTGAGGGGCAGGCCCGTGAGATGGGCGCCCACCACCGCGATGGCGATCTCGTCCGCCTCCGGGGCCGGCACCCGGCTGGCCTCGGGCAGAACCGCGTCGCGCGCGATGCCCATTCCGCACGCCGCCGCGCGGTGGAGCGCGTCGGCCCAGTGGCCCAAAGCCTCGTCGCTGAAGCCGGGGCCGACGAGCGTCACGCCGCCGGGCAATCCATCGGCGCCGAAGCCTCCGGGCACCGCGATCGCGGCGAGGCCGAGAAGGTTGGCGAAGTTGGTGTAATGCCCGAAATGGCTGTTGAGGCGGATCGGGTCGGCCAGCATCTCTTCCACCGTGTAGGTGGTGGGCGAGGTCGGCAGGAGCAGGATGTCGACCTCCGCCCAGGTCGCCTCGGTGCGCCGTCGCAGGGCCTCGAACGCGTAGCGGCCCTCGAACGCATCGACGGCGCTGTAGCCCTTGGCGGACTCGACGATGCTCCTCACGCTCGGGTCGAGGGCGTCGGCATTCCCGGCGAAGAACCCGGCGATGGCGGCCAGGCGCTCGGCGACCCACGGCCCGTTATAGAGCAGGGTCGCGATCTCGCGGAACGGCGCGTAATCGAACGGCACCGCCACGGCGCCCAGCGCTTCGAGGCGGGCGATGGCCGCATCGTAGAGCGCCTCGCGCTCGGCATCGCCGTAGAACTCGCGCTCGGCCGGGGTCGGGACGCCGAAGCGCAGGCCCTGGGCAGGGAGGGAATGCGGCACCGCCCGCCGCGAGAACGGATCGGCGGCATCGTAACCTTCCGCGATGCGGCGGATCGCGAGACCGTCGCCGACCGTCGCCGCGAAGATGCTGATGCAGTCGAGGCTGCGGCAAGCGGGGACGAGGCCCGTCGTGCTGAACAGGCCCGGCGTCGGCTTGATCCCCACGAGGTTGTTGAACATCGCCGGCACGCGGCCGGAGCCGGCCGTGTCGGTGCCCAGCGAAAAGCTCGCGAGCCCCGCCGCCACGGCGACCGCCGAGCCGGAGCTCGACCCGCCCGAGACATGGGCGGCACTGAACACGCTGCGCGGCGCGCCGTAGGGCGAGCGGGTGCCGTTGAGGCCGGTGGCGAACTGGTCGAGATTGGTCTTGCCCGTGCAGAACGCACCCGCCGCCTTCAGGCGCGCCACCACCTCGGCATCGGCTTTCGCATCGTAGGCGAAGGCCGGGCAGGCCGCCGTCGTCGGCAGGCCGGCGACGTCGATATTGTCCTTCACCGCGAAGGGCACGCCCCAGAGCGGCAGGGAGTTCGGCTCGGGGTAGCGCGCCATCAGATCCCGCGCCGCGTTCACCAACGCTTCCCGGTCGAGGGCGGTGATGAAGATGGCGGGGTCCGTCGACGCCTCCATCCTTTCGGCGACGGCCTCAGCGACGGTGACGGGGGTGGCACGGCCCGACGCGTAAAGGGCGCGCAGGGTCGACAGGTCGAGGATGGTCGGCAGCATGTCGGTCGGCTCTCTCACCTGCTCAGATCTCTTCGAGGATGGCGACGAGATCGCCGCCGCGCAGGGTGCGGCCCGGCTTCACCCGGACCTCACGCACGATTCCCGCCACCGGGGCGGACACGGCGATCTCCATCTTCATCGATTCGAGGATCGCCACCGTCTCGCCGGCCGCGACGCTCTGGCCTTCCTCGACCAGCACCTTCCAGACATTGCCCGGCACGGTGGTCGGCACGCCCACATGGCCGGCCGGCACCGCATCCTCCTCGCCCACGGGCGCGCCCTCGTCGGCGACGAAACTGTCGAGCCCCTCATCCTGCCAGCGCTGCCGCTCGGCCTCGAAGGCGGTCTGCTGGCGCAGTTTCGCGGCCGTGATCTCGACGGCGTTGCGGGCGAGCTCGGCCCGGTGCTCGGCATAGGAGAACGTGCCCTCCTCGATCCTCAGCGGGTAGGCCCCGTGCGGGAAGGCGGCGCGCGCCTCCGTCAGCTCGTCGTGGCTCACGGGGAAGAAGCGGATGCGGTCGAACGGGCGCAGCAGCCAGGGATGGCCGGGGACGAATTCCTTCGTCATCCGCCAGGTGTTCCAGATCTGGATGGTGCGGCCGAAGAGCTGGTACCCGCCCGGCCCCTCCATGCCGTAGATGCACATATAAGCGCCGCCGATGCCCACCGCGTTCTCCGGCGTCCAGGTGCGGGCGGGGTTGTACTTGGTGGTGACGAGGCGGTGGCGCGGGTCCACCGGCGTCGCCACCGGCGCGCCGAGATAGACGTCGCCCAGCCCCATCACGAGATAGCTCGCATCGAAGATGATGCGTTTTACGTCAGCTTCCGACTCCAAGCCGTTGATGCGGCGGATGAACTCGATGTTCGACGGGCACCAGGGCGCGTTGGGGCGCACAAGCTCCTGGTACTTGCGCATGGCGAGTTCGGCCTGGGGGTCGTTCCAGGACAGGGGCAGATGGACCACGCGGCTCGGCACCGTGACGTCCTCGACGGCGGGCAGGGCGGCCTCGATCTCGCGCAACTGCCCGAGGAGACGGGATCGCGGCAGCGTGGTGCCGTCGTAATGGATCTGGAGCGAGCGGATGCCGGGCGTCAGGTCGATGAGACCGGGCAACCGCGCCTCGGCCACCGCCTCTGCCAGGAGGTGGACCCGCAGACGGATGCCGATATCGAGGGCCATCGGCCCGTATTCGACCAGCAGGTTGTCGTCGCCCTGGCGGCGGTAGACCACCGGCACGGGGCCGGAGGAGTCGGTGGCGAGGATAGGCGAGCCGGCGCGATCTTTCCCTCCCCCCAATCCAACGACCTCATCCTGAGGTGCCGCGCAAGCGGCCTCGAAGGAGGCCTCCAGGGGGCGCGGCGTTCTCTGGAGCCCTCCTTCGAGGCCTCCGCTACGCTCCGGCGCCTCAGGATGAGGATGTGGTTGGGACAGGACGAAGGAATCGTCCCCCACCCGCGCCACCGCCCTGAACCGCACCGTATCCCCCGGCCGCAATTGCCCCATCTTCCACTGCTCGTCGCGGGCGATCACCGCCGGGCAGACGAAGCCGCCGAGACTCGGGCCGTCCGGCCCCAGGAGGATCGGCATGTCGCCGGTGAAGTCGATGGAGCCGATGGCGTAGGCGTTGTCGTGGAGGTTCGACGGGTGCAGCCCCGCCTCGCCGCCGTCGCTGCGTGCCCAGAGCGGGGTCGGGCCGACGAGGCGCACGCCGGTGCGGGCCGAGTTGAAGTGAACCTCGTAAGAGGCTGAGAACAGGTCCGAAATGTCCTCGTCCCGGAAGAAGTCCGGCGCGCCGTGCGGCCCGTAGACCACGCCGATCTCCCAGGCATGGGTCAGCGGCGCGGGCTCGGGCATCGAGGCTTCGACCTCGGGCGCATCGCCGAGGTGGAGGACGTCGCCGGCCTTGAGCACGCCGGTGGCGTGGCCGCCAAAGGCGCCGAGCGCGAAGGTCGCCCGCGAGCCGAGGACGACCGGCGCGGCGAAACCGCCGCGCAGGGCGAGGTAACTGCGCTGGCCGGGGCCGGCGATGGCGCCGACGCTCAGGGTCTGGCCGGGCTCGACCGCGAAAGCCTTCCCGTGAGGCTGCTCGACCCCGTCGAGGCGCGTGGTCATCGCGGCCCCGGCGAGCGCCACGGTGGCGGCGGCATGGAAGCGCAGGGTCGGCCCGGACACGGTGAGTTCGAGGGCGCAGGTGTCGGGCGGGTTGCCCACGAGGGCGTTGGCGTCGCGGAACGAGCGCGCATCCATCGGCCCGCTCGGCGGCACGCCCACATGCCAGAGCCCGATGCGGCCGGGCAGTTCCTGCAGGCTCGATTGCGCGCCGGGGACCAGCACCTCGATGCTGCGCGGCGCATAGGGAAAGTCGCGCAACGCCGTGGTCGCGACCCGGCCCGAGGCGAAGAGCTCGGAACCGGCGATGGCGCGCAGATAATCGAGATTGGTCTCGATCCCCGAGACCGCGCTGTCGTCGAGGGCCTGGCGCAAGGCGGCGAGCGCCGCCGGGCGGTCCTGCCCGGTCACGATGATCTTGGCGAGCATCGGGTCGTAGTTGGTGGTGACCTCGGTGCCGGTCTCGATCCAGCCGTCGATCCGGGCCTCGGCGGGGAACCGCACCTCGGTGAGGAGGCCGGCGCTCGGGGCAAAGTTGGCGTGGGGGATCTCGGCATAGAGCCGCGCTTCCATGGCGGCACCCTGCGGGACCAGGGGGCCGGCGGCAGCGATCACGTCCTCGCCCGCCGCCTGGCGGATCATCCATTCGACGAGATCGATGCCGAACACCGCCTCGGTGACCGGATGCTCGACCTGGAGCCGGGTGTTCACTTCGAGGAAGGAGAAATCCTCGCGGACGGGATCGTAGATATACTCCACCGTCCCCGCCGAGGCGTAGGCGACGCTCGTCCCCAGGGCCACCGAGGCCGCGTGGAGGCGTTCGCGCACGGCGTCCGACAGGCCCGGCGCCGGCGTTTCCTCGATGACCTTCTGGTTGCGGCGCTGGAGCGAGCAGTCGCGCTCGCCCAGCGCCACCACGCGGCCCGCGCCGTCGCCGAAGATCTGCACCTCCACATGGCGCGCCTCGCCGACGAAGCGTTCGAGATAGACGCGGGCATCGCCGAAGCTGGCGCGGGCCGTGCGCTCCACGCTGGTATAGTGCTCGCGGAGCTCGTCGGCCGAGGCGCAGAGGCGCATGCCGATGCCGCCGCCGCCGGCGGTGCTCTTGAGCATCACCGGGTAGCCGATGGTCTCGGCGGCTGCGATCGCGGCGTCGAGATCCGGCAGCAGGCCGGTGCCGGGCAGGAGGGGCACGCCGCTGGCCCGCGCGAGGTCGCGGGCGGTGTGCTTGAGGCCGAAGGCGCGCAGGTGCTCGGGTTTCGGGCCGATGAAGACGATGCCGTCGGCCGCCAGACGCTCGGCGAAGGCCACGTTCTCCGACAGGAAGCCGTAGCCGGGATGGACGGCCTGCGCCCCCGTCGCCTTGCAGGCGGCGATCACGGCCTCGACGTTCAGGTAGCTCTCGGCGGCCGGCGCGGGGCCGAGGCGGACGGCTTCGTCCGCCTCCAGCACGCCGCGGGTGAACCGGTCGGCATCCGAGTAGACGGCCACGGACGCGACACCCATGCGCCGGCAGGTGCGGGCGATCCGCCGGGCGATCTCGCCGCGATTGGCGATGAGGATCTTGCCGAACATCAGCGCGCGTCCCGAATGGAGACGTGGATCGGCGTCGGGTTGAAGCCGTTGCAGGGGTTGTTGATCTGCGGGCAGTTCGAGATCACGCAGATCACGTCCATCTCCGCCGTGACCTCGACGTAGTCGCCGGGAGCGGAGACGCCGTCGACGATGGCGAGCTCGCCGTTCTGCTCGATGGGCACGTTCATGAAGAAGTTGATGTTGGGCGGGATGTCGCGCTTCGAGAGGCCGTATTTGGCGACTTCCAGGGCGAAATTCTCGCGGCAGGCATGGAGATAGCGGGTGGCGTGGCCGAAGCGGACGGTGTTCGCCTCGCAGGAGCAGGCCCCGGCCGAGGTATCGTGCCGGCCGCAGGAATCGGCGGTGACGGTGGCCATCACCCGGCCCTCGTTGGAGACGAGGCGCGTGCCCGTCGTCACATAGGCCGAGCCCTGGACGCGCAGGGTGTCCTGCGAGGAATAGCGCTCGCCCATGTCGCCGGCGCGGTAGAACAGGGTGTCCACCGCCTGGCAGCCGTCGGTATCGGTGATGCGCAGAATCTGGCCCTTGCGCACGAGGCCGGACCAGGGCGCCTGGGCGGGCACGACCTCGTCGAGGAGAAGCGTGGTGTCGTCGGTCATGGTGCGTCCTCCCGTCAGAAGCCGATGGCGGCGTTGTTCTCGAAGCCGCGCACGGCCTCGATCGTGGCGTTGCGGCAGAGATCGTCCACCGCCGGGACGGGCGCCCGGAAGCGGGTGACCACCACGGGGTTGGGCGCGTAATCCGGGTTCGGGTCGAGGGGGTGGGGGCAGTTCGAGAGGGTGACGAGGAGGTCGAGCTCGGCGCGCAGATCGACGAAGTCGCCCGCGCGGCGGCCGGCCTCGTTCCAGGCGAAGCGCCCCTCCGCGCCCACGGAGACGGGGGCGAACAGCGTGATGCAGGCGGGGATGTCGCGCCGGTCGAGCCCGGCCTTGAGGGCTGCGAGGACGAGGTTGTCGCGGGTGTTGCGATGGGGGCCGCCCGCGTAGCGCGCAGCATTGGAGGCGGCGTTGGAACCACCGACGAGCGCGTCGTGCGCGCCGCAGGAATCCTCGATCAGCGAGAGCATCACCCGGCCCATGTCGGAGAACAGCACCCGGCCGCGCTGGAGGGCGGCGGTCCACTGCACCTTCACGGTGTCGGCGTAGTTCAGGCGTTCCGAGGTCTCGGCGGCGTTCCAGGCGACGAGGGCGACGCTCGACGGGCCATGTTCGAGGCCGATCCGCAGGGCTTCGCCGGCATTGAGCTCGAAGGTGCGATACCAGCCGCCGGGAATGGTCTCGGTGTGGAGGATCGCCGCCTCGTCGAGGGGCAAGTCCCGCGCGGAGGGCGGCGGCAGGGTGCGCGGGGCATGCCCCTGCCCTTGCGCCTTCAGTTCCTCGTAGCGGCGCCGGTTCTCGGCGATGATGCTGGCTGTGTCGGTCATGCCCGTCTCCTCAAGGCTGTTCTCCGGGTCGTCCCGGAAAAACAGCCCTGGCGCGGCCGGGTCGTCCCGGCGGGCATGCGTCGTTAGGGGTGCTGCTTAACCCGGCGGACCACCGAGTGTGAAGTACTTGCGCACCGGCTCCCTGACGTCCCAGGTGCCGGAGAAACCGGCGGGAGAGACGAAGGCGTCCCCCGCCCGGTAGGTCTTGGCGAGCCCGTCCCCGTCCGTGACCACCACCACCCCTTCGAGGATGTGCACGAACTCGTTCTGGGCGAACTCGATGTGCCATTTGCCCGGCTGGCAGGTCCAGGTTCCGGCCGAGAAGAGACCGTCGTCGCTCTGGTAGGCGACGCTCACCGTCTGAGCCGGATCGCCCGAGACGATCCGGCCCGGGTCCGGCCGGTAGGGCTTGCAGGGGCGGGGCGACCCGGCGAAATCCACGGTCCGGACGCCGCTGCCCATGCCGGTCACGAGCGTCCCCATCGACCGCGCGCCAATTCCGCCGAACAGGGCGAGCAACGGACCGCCGAACGTATGAAGCAGTCGCGCAATCTCCACCGGACCATCTCCCCCGCAACCGCATCCGCGGCCGGCCGAATCCCGGCCACCCTTGCGAATACCAATAATGACAGCGGGAGAGAAGCATGAGTGTGTTGAGAATCCGCTTCGAGCGAGGGTTAACGACAAGCGAGGTTCGTATCGGCCCGCCAATGCTTCACCTCGCCCGGGCCTTTGACGTGTCGCCGGTGTCACGATGCAAAACCGGCGACCACGTTTGTTGAGCCTGCCTAGAACAGATGGCTGTAGCGCTCGATCTCCCAGGCACTGACCGTGAGGTGATACTCCTCCCACTCGGCGCGCTTGTAGCGGATGAACTCGTCGCGGAGCGCCTTGCCCAGGGTCTTCTCCACCAGCGGGTCGGCGGCGAAGGCGTCCACCGCCTCGGCGAGGGTCTGGGGCAGGAACTCGATGCCGCGCTCGGCGCGCTGGGCGTCGGTGAGGTCGTAGAGGTTGTCCTCGTTGGGAGCCCCCGGATCGATCCGCTCGCGCACGCCCTCCAGACCCGCCGCCAGGACCAGGGCGGCGGCGAGGTAGGGGTTCACCGCGCCGTCGGCGTTGCGGCTCTCGCAGCGTCCGCCGCCGGCCGGCACGCGCACCGAATTGGTGCGGTTGTTCGAACCGTAGGAGTTGAACACCGGCGCCCAGGAGAAGCCGGCCATGGAGCCCTGGCGCACGAGGCGCTTGTAGCTGTTCACGGTCGGCGCGAAGGCGGCGCAGAGCGCCCGCCCGTGCTTCAGCACGCCGCCGATGAAGTGGTAGCCGGTCTCGGTGAGGCCGAGGCCGCGCGGATCGGCCGATGGGTCGCAGGCGAAGGCGTTCTTGCCCGTCTCCTTGTCGGAGAGGGACATGTTGAAATGCGCGCCATTGCCGGTGCGATCTGCAAAGGGTTTGGGCATCATCGTGGCGATGAGGCCTTCTTCCTTGGCATAGTGCTTGGCCATCATGCGGAAGAAGGTGAGCCGGTCGCACATGGTCAGGGCGTCGGCATAGTTGAAATCGAACTCGAACTGGCCGCAGGCATCCTCGTGGTCGAAGGAATACAAGTCCCATCCAAGATCGTTGATCGTGGTGGCGACCTTGTCGAGCCAGGTGAAGTTGTCGACGAAGCCGCGCACGTCGTAGCAGGGCTTCACCAGCTTATCGTCGGGGATCGGCGTGTGCAGCGAGCCGTCCGCCTCCTGCTTGAGCAGGAAGATCTCGCATTCGATGCCGAGGTTGAAGCCGAAGCCCATGGCCTCGGCATCCTTCAGCACGGTCTTCAGGGCGACGCGGGTGGAGAGCGGGTAGGGCTGGCCCTGGAAGGTGAGGTCGGCCGGGCACCAGGCCAGTTTCGATTCCCAGGGCAGCTGGATCAGCTGCGAGAAGTCCGGCACCGAGGCGAGCTCGTCCTCGTTCGGGGCCTGGCCGAGCCCGTCGAGGGCATAGCCGGTATAGCGCTCGGACCCCGCCGCCATCTGCGGCAGGTGGTCGACGGGCACCACCTTGGCCTTCTGCGCGCCATGGATGTCGACATAGGCGCCGATGACGTATTTCACGCCCTTGGCGCGCAGGTCGTCCTGCAGCTTGGCAATGGCGGGATCGATTTCGGTGGCATGCGCCATCGGGCGGCTCCTTGGTTTTAAGCGGAAACGGAGAAGGAATGGGGCAGCGGCGGGGTCTCGGAGAGGCCCCGCAGGACGAGGGCGGACAGGTCCTCGACCATCCAGCCGAACAGACGCTCCCCGTCTTCGAGGCTCGCCTGCGAGGGGCGTCCGGTGACGCCGTTCAGGCTCGTCCGGTTGACCGGATGGGAGAAGACGAGCCCCTCCGTCCGGTCGGGATCGTCCGCATCGGCGATGCGGTCCGGGCGCACGAGATCGGGCGCCGTCGCCATCATCAGCGCGGTCTCGGCGGCGTTGGCGTGCCAGTCGTCGGCGTCGGCGAAATGCGCGGCGCGGACGCGCTCGCTCACCGTGGCGGAGTTCACCAGGGCGACCATGAGGTCGTCATGGGCGGCGCGCAGCATCTCCAGGGCGCAGCGCAGGGGCGCGGCGTTGGTGACGTGGGCGTTGACGATGAACAGCCGGCGGACGCCCGACTGGTAGGCCGAGGTGCCGATCTGGGCCACGAGCCGCGTCATCATCACGGGATCGAGGGTGATGGTGCCCGGCCAGCGCCGGCTGTGCCCGAGGGAACAGCCATAGGGCAGGGTGGGGAGCACCGGCACGCGGGTCCGCGCCGAGACCGCATGCGTCAGGGCCTCGGCCAGGACGAAATCCATGCCCGTGCCGAGATGCGGCCCGTGCTGCTCGGTGGCCCCCACCGGCAGGATGGCGGCATAGGCGACGGCGGCGAGGTCGCCGGGGATCTCGTCCCAGGTGCGGTTCGCCCAGAGGAGGGGGGAGGGTGTGGTCATGGCCGGGATGCCTGAAGGTCGACGACGCAGGCGCGACCCCCTCTCCCCGCCGGGCGGGGAGAGGCCCGCAGGCACCCCGTCGTGCCGGCGGGTAGCGCAGGCGAAGCCGAAGCGAGGGTGAGGGGGTGTCGACGGATGTGGCTCAACCGGAACCNGGGAGAGGCCCGCAGGCACCCCGTCGTGCCGGCGGGTAGCGCAGGCGAAGCCGAAGCGAGGGTGAGGGGGTGTCGACGGATGTGGCTCAACCGGAACCACCCCCTCACCGTCGGCTGCCGCCTCGCTTCCTGCCCCGACAAGGGGGCAGGAAGCCCTCTCCCCGCACGCGGGGAGAGGGGGATGCGCTCAGCCGCACGCGAGACGGCGGCGAGGTCGCCGGGGATCTCGTCCCAGATGCGGTTCGCCCAGAGGAGGGGGGAGGGTGTGGTCATGTCCGAGATGCCCGAAGATCGACGACACAGGCGCGCTCCCCTCTCCCCGCCGGGCGGGGAGAGGCCCGCAGGCACCCCGTCGTGCCGGCGGGTAGCGCAGGCGAAGCCGAAGCGAGGGTGAGGGGGTGTCGACGGGGGGAGAGGCCCGCAGGCACCCCGTCGTGCCGGCGGGTAGCGCAGGCGAAGCCGAAGCGAGGGTGAGGGGGTGTCGACGGATGTGGCTCAACCGGAACCGCCCCCTCACCGTCGGCTGCCGCCTCGCTTCCTGCCCCGACAAGGGGGCAGGAAGCCCTCTCCCCGCACGCGGGGAGAGGGGGATGCGCACGACACCGGGAGAATGAGCGCGATACATCATTCCACCTCGTCCCCGGCAGACGTCATGCGCGTCACCACGTCGGGGGCGACGCTGTCTTCGGCCTCGTCCTTCGGCGGGTGGATCAGCGCATCGAGGCGGGCGCGGGTGGCGCGGAATTCGGGGGTGAGCGCCTGGTTGTGGCTGCGCGGGCGCGGCACCGGGACTTCGATGAGTTCGGCCACCTCGCCCGGATGGGCGCTGAGGACGAGGATGCGGTCGGCCAGATGCACCGCCTCGTCGAGATCGTGGGTGATGAAGACGATGGTGATGTCGATCTTCTTCCAGATCTCGATGAGATAGGCCTGCATCCGGGCGCGCGACTGGGTGTCGAGGGCCGAGAACGGCTCGTCCATGAGCAGGATGCGCGGCCGGGTGGCCAGCGCCCGGGCGATGGCCACGCGCTGCTTCATGCCGCCGGAGAGCTGGTGCGGGTAGCTGTCGGCGAAGGCCTCCAGCCCGATCAGCGCCAGCCATTGCCGGGCCTCGCGCTCCGCTTCCCGACGCGGCGTCCCGTTCTCTTCGAGCCCGAAGGCGACGTTGCGCAGCACGCTGAGCCAGGGGAACAGGGTGTAGCCCTGGAACACCATGCCCCGGTCGGCCCCCGGCCCCGAGACCGGCACGCCCTCGACGCTGACCACGCCCGAGGTGGAAGTCTCGAGCCCGGCGAGGATGCGCACGAAGGTGGACTTGCCGCAGCCCGAAGGCCCGACGACGCAGAGGAACTCGCGCCGGTGGGTGACGAGGTCGATGTCCTTCAGGGCCACCGTGGTGCCGCCGTCCGGCTTGCGGAAGGTCTTCGTCAGCTTCTCGACCCGGAGGGCGACCTCGCGGCTCTTCAGCTTCTCGAACCGGGCACGGACCGGCTCGCACTGGGTGCGGTAGTCGCAGGCCTCGATCGGCAGGACGACGGGAGAGGCGACGGGCGAGGAGACGGGAGAGACCGAGTTCACGCTTCGCTCCTGTCGTAGGGGAACAGCCGGCGGCCGAGCCAGGCGAGGGCGAGATCGGTGGCCGAACCGACGAGGCCGATGATGAGGATCGCGGCGTAGACGTTGTCGAAATGCTGGTAGCGGGCCTGCTGCGTGATGAAGAAGGTGATGCCCGACGAGGTGCCGATGAGTTCGGCGACGATGAGGTAGGTCCAGGCCCAGCCGAGGAGGATGCGCTGGTCGCGGTAGAGCTGCGGCAGCATCGCCGGCACGATCACCCGGCGGATGAGGCGGAGATTCCGCGCGCCGAGCGTCAGGGCCGCCTCGATCAGCAGCGGCTCGATCCGCCGGGTGGTGTTGGCGATGACCAGCACCTGCTGGAAGAAGGTGCCGATGACGATGATCGCGATCTTCGGCCCGTCATAGATGCCGAGGATCGCCACCATCAGCGCACCGAAGGCGGGGGCCGGCATGTAGCGCACGAACTCGATGACCGGCTCGGTGAGGCGCGCCAAAGTCGGCTGGGCGCCGCAGAGGATTCCCAGCGGCACGCCGATCAGCGACGACAGCAGGAAGCCGAGGGCGATGATCTGGATCGAGTGCCACAGGCTCAAGGGCAGGCGGATGGCGTCGCGCTGGGTCGGCTGGGCCGTCAGCGAGGTCCAGAACGCGGTGGCCACCTCGTGCGGGGCGGGGAGGTAGACCGGGTTGGCGGGCCTGCCCGCGGGCTCCGCGGTGCCGGCGGCCTTGGCCGAGGCGACCTCCTCCGCGAAGGCGGCCTTCGGCACGCGCATCCCCGGTTCCATCCAGGCGATGTCGCCGGGCTCGGTCACTTCCACCAGGGGATGCCACAGGAACGGCACGTAGGAGACCGCCGCCCAGGCGAGGAGCGGGATCAGGAACGACAGGATGGCGAGGCTCGTCCGCCGGCGCGGCGAGAGCGGCCGGGCCACGCCGACCCAGGAGCGACGGCGCGGGGACGGCCGCAGGGCCGGCGCGTCCCTCCCCCCTTCGCGGGGGAGGGTGGTCGCGGAGCGACCGGGAGAGGGGGTGACCTCTCCGGAAATGGCGCTCCCCTCATCCGACCCGCTGCGCGGGCCACCTTCTCCCGCAGGGGGGAGAAGGGGCGCTCGCTCCACGCCCTGGCGCATCTCCGCGCTCATTTGCCGTCGGTCAGCGCGGGGTCGATGTAGCTCTTCACGTCCTGGGCGGTCTTGTAGACCTCGTACTTGACGTTGAAGGCGTCGGCGTAGCGGCTGGAGCCGTAGAGGGAGCCGAACCCGTCGGCATCCTTCATCACCTTGGCGCCCTCGGCCAGGGTGAGGAGCTTGGTGCCCTTGAGGAAGCGCGTGAAGGTGGGCGCGTCGATGCCGACCTTGGCCGCCATGATCGCCACCGCGTCGGGTTGCGTCTTCGGGTCCTGGATATAGGCGACGACCTTGTTCCAGACGCCGACGAACTTGATCCACTCGGACCGGCGTCCCGACAGGCTGGCCGGCGAGACGGTGACCACGTCGTAGATCAGGCCCGGCTCGTCGGCGGAGGTGTAGAGCGGCTTGGCGCCGGCCGCGCCCTTCATCGCCTGCCCGGCGACGGGCTGCCACGCGCCGATGGCCGAGACGTCGCCGGAGGCGAGCACCTGCGGGGTCTCGTTGGTCTTGGCGTTGACCAGGGTGACGTCCGTCTCCTTGAGGCCGAGCTTGGTCAGGCCGTTGATGAGGAGGAGATGCTCCACGAGGCCGACTTCGAGGCCGACCTTCTTGCCCTTGAGGTCGGCCAGTGCCTTCACGCCGGGCTTGCCGACGATCATGTCGTTGCCGTTGGAGTAATCCGTGAGCATGATCATGACGTTCTTGGCGCCGTTGCCGCCCATCACCAGGGCATCGCCGTTGGTGCAGGTGACGGCGTCGAGCTTGCCGGCGGAGAACGCGTCCATGGAGGCCGAGTAGTCGAACCACTCGAACTTCGCGTCGACACCGGCTTCCTTCAGCCAGCCCTTCTCGATGGCGACCTGCCAGGCCACCCAGCCGGGCCAATCGCTGTATCCGATGCGCAGGGGCTCGGCGGCGTGCGCCACGGGGATGGAGGCGGAGGCCGTGAGGAGGCCCAGGGCGAGGGCGCAGCCCGTGACGGCCTTGCGTCCGGCGGTCAGGATCGTGGAAAGGTGCATCTGCATTCTCCGAACCGCGTAGTACGATCGCTGGAAATCGTAATACCGATTGCGTTTCACCCATACAAGAGACGTGCCAGGTTCGGCCCGGCATGGAGGAGAGGCCCGATGGCCGGTGGCGACGAGACCGAGATGGGTGCCGATGACGGGGCGGTCCCGGAGGAGGGCGCGGGCGGGCGGCGCAAGCCGGTGAGCCGGATCAGCCTGTCGCTGTCCGAGGACCTGCTCTGCGAACTCGACACCATGGTGGGTGAGCGGGGCTTCGCCAGCCGCTCCCAGGCAGTGGCGACGATCCTCCACCGCTCGCTCGTGGAGCACCGACACAAGGTCGGCGACCGGGTGATGGTGGGCACGATCACGCTGTTCTACGATCATCTCGCGCCGGGCGTGCAGCAGCGTCTGGCCGACCTGCAGCGGCGCTACATCGCCGAGGTGATCTCCTCGCTCCACGTCCACCTGATGAACAACCAGACCCTCGAAGTGGTCCTGGTCCAGGGGCCGGCGGCTACGCTGCAGACCATCGCCGACACGATGATCACCGAGCGCGGCGTCATCTCCGGCCGGCTGGAACTCGCCGCGGCGCTGATCCCGCCGATCCATCCGTTCCAGGGGGAGGGCGGCTGAGGCTTCGCCCGGCGGTACCGCCTCGACGGAGGCTTCCAGCACCGTTGTGCGGGCTGGATGCCTCCTTCGAGGCCTTCGCTTCGCTGCAGCACCTCAGGATGAGGAGTCTGGTGGGATGAGAATTGGTTGCCGGGGCCGAGGTTTGGCTTCTCCTAACCCGACCACCTCATCCTGAGGCGCCGCGAAGCGGCCTCGAAGGAGGCCTCCAGAACTCGGAGCGCGAAGTGGACCTCTCCTTCGAGGCCCGGATTCAGGCCGTTTCGGCCTCCGGCTCGCCCGCCGCCTCCGGCATCGCCTCGCCGTCGGGGATCACGTCCACCTCGACCTTGAGCTTCTGCGGCCCGGAGGAGGAGACGATGCCGTCGATGGGGGAGACGTCGGTGTAGTCGCGGCCCCGCGCCACCACGATGTGGTCGTCGCAGGCGCCGATGTTGTTGGTGGGATCGAGGCCGATCCAGCCATCCCCGCACCAGACCGAGACCCAGGCATGGCTGGCATCGGCGCCCCGCAGGCGCGGCCGGCCGGCGGGCGGGATGGTGCGGATGTAGCCGCTGACATAGGCGGCGGGCAGGCCGAGGCCGCGCAGGCCGGCGATCATGATATGCGCGAAATCCTGGCACACCCCCGCCCTGAGGGCGAAGGCCTCGGCCAGCGGCGTGTGGACGGTGGTCGCCTTGGCGTCGAAGGTGAAGTCGGTGCGGATGCGCCGCATCAGGTCGACGGCGCCGCCATACGCGCTCCGGCCGGGGGTGAAACTGGCCCGGGCATAGTCGGTCACGTCCGGATCGAGGGGAACCCTGACGCTCGGGAACACGAAATGCACGGGCGCGTCGGGCGCCATCGAGCGGCCGGAGATCGCCGTGTCGCGCACCGTCTCCCAGGGCATGCCGGATTCGGGCTCCGGCAGCGGCGGCCGCTTCACCTCCACCCGCGACAGGGCTTCGACCCGCAATTCGCTGTGCGGGGAGTCGATCAGGAAGGTCACCACGTCGAGGCCGAAATAGTCGCGCCGCACGGTGCGGGTGCGCGGCGTCGGCGAGATGGTGAGCTCGCTCGACAGGACGCTCTGCCCCTCCCCGTCGCGCGGCTGCAGCCTGAGGGCGCAGCGGGCGTAGCGGACGGGCTTGCCGTAGCGGTAGGTGGTGAGGTGGCGCAGCGTATAGATCACGCGAGCCCCACCAGCTTTTCCGGCCGCATGGCATGCGGTCCGTTGGGGAAGTAGCGGGTGACGATCGCGTCGGCCAGGCCCTCGAAGGTGTTCTCGAGGCGGGACAGGGCCGCCCCGTCGAGCTCCGACGCCTCGGCCGTGGTGAATTCCGCGGCGAGCTTCTGGGCGAGGCGCCGGTGCGACTCGGGCAGGCCGTCGACGCGCAGTGCCGGCAGGTCGGCGAGATGCCGGCAGATCGCCTCGATCTGGAAGGCGACGGAGCGCGGGTTGAAGGGATCGAGGAGCACCATGTCGCGCACCGGGTCGATGGCCACGCCCTGCATGTAGCGCGCGCCGAAGGAGACGTGCGAATCGCAGAGGGACAGCATGACGCCGAGGTCCTCGGCCGTCGCCTCGTCCCCCGCGAACCGGGCGGCGAAGGAGCAGGTGTTGATCGCCCGCTCGATCCGGCGGCCGAGATCGACGAAGTGCCAGCCCGCCGTGCGGTTCATGTTCTCCTGCGCCAGCCCCGCCAGGGCGGCGATATGGCCGAGCGCCCGCTCCGCCAGCCCGAGGAGCTCGGCCTCGGCCAGTTCCCTGGCCTCGTCGAGGTCGAGGAGGTCTTTGAGGTCGGCCAATGCACGCCAGGCCTCGCTCGACAGCCGCTCGCGCAGGGACGCCGCGTTGTGGCGCGCCGACAGGCTGTGCGATAGGGCGGACCCGTAGGTCGCCCGCCCGCTCAGGGCCTCCTGTGCGAGTTTCGCCGTCGGCAGGTCGGGCGCTTCGATGGCGCCCCATTCGTCCAGCAGGGCGCGGATGCGGAGCGCGGTGGGCGCGCTCTCGGTGCCGGCCATGTCGGCGATCACCGCGTTCCCGACGCTGCCGAGATGGGCGATGACGAGGCGGATCACCGCCTCCGCCCGCTCCACGTAGCGGCCGAACCAGAACAGGTTGTCGGCCGCCCTGGACGGCAGGTGGCCGGCGATGCGGCGCACGCGGGGCGCGCCCGGATGCATCAGCGAGACGGGCTCCACCGGGCCGTCCGAGAGCACCCACACATCCGCCGACTTGATCCCGGCCCGCATCTCGATCGGGTTCACGTCGGGCCGCTCGGAGATGCGGCAGAAGCCGCCGGGCATCACCCGCCAGCCGTCGGGCGTCGCCGCCGCGAAGACGCGCAGCACGAAGGGGCGGGGCACGAGGCGCATCCCGTCGGGGCCGGGCTCCCAGCCCGGCATGGTGGAGAGGGGGGCGTGCTCCTGAGCCACGTAGTCGAACGGACGGTCGCGCAGGGCGGCCACCACGCGCTCGCGCTCGGCGACGATGGCGTGCGGCCCGAGGATGGCGTCGCGCCCCATGCCCTTGGTCGGGGTCGCCACCGGCCGCAGGTCCAGCCGTTCGAGGTTGTCGCGCACATGGGCGAGGGATTCGGGATCGCCGCACCACCAGCTCTTCGGCCCCTGGAGGCTGAGGTCGGTGCCGAGGAAGTAGCGTGCGATGCGCGGCAGGTAGGCCCCGAGCGCCCCCGATTCGAGGATGCCGGAACCCGGCATGTTGCCGACGACCAAGCTTCCGTCGCGCAGGGCCTCCAGCACGCCGGACACGCCGAGGCGCGAGGCCGGGTTGAGTTCGAGCGGGTCGAGATAGTCGGAGTCGATGCGCCGCCACAGGGCGTCGATGCGCTTGAGGCCGGAGACGGTGCGCACATGCAGCACCCCGTCCTGCATCACGAGGTCGTCGCCCTCCACCAGCAGCAGGCCGAGATAGCGCGCCAACGCCGCCTGCTCCACATAGGTCGAGCTCAAGGGGCCGGACGTCAGCAGGCCGATGCGCGGGTCGCTGCGCTGCGCGCCCATGACCAGGCCGTCGCGAAACGCCTGGAAGAACGGGGCGAGGCGCTCGACATGAAGGTCGGCATAGAGGTCCGGGAAGGCGCGGGTCAGCACCATCCGGTTCTCCAGCGCGTAGCCGGGGCCGGAGGGAGCCTGGGTCCGGTCGGCGAGCACCCGCCAGCGCCCGTCCGGCCCCCGGCCGATATCGGCGGCATAGAGCTTGAGCCAGCGCCCGCCCGGCGGCGTCACCCCCGAGAGCGGGCGCAGGAATTCCGGCGCACCGGCCACGAGGGCGGCCGGCAGCACCCCTTCCGACACCATCCGGCCGGGGCCGTAGATGTCGGAGACGATGGATTCCATCAGCCCGGCCCGCTGGACGATGCCGGCGCTGAGGGCGCGCCATTCGGCGCCCTCGATCACCAGGGGCAGGGAACTGAGCGGCCAGGCATGCTCGCGCTGGTCGCCGTAGATCCGATACGAGATGCCGGTATCGCGGATGTGCCGCTCGGCCGAGGCGAAGCGGGCGGTGATCTCGGCGCCGCTCAGGGCGCCGAGGCGGTCGAGCAGGCGCGGCCAGGCCCCTTTGCAAGGCCCTTCGCGAGGGCCGTCGGGCCCCGCGAACTCGTCCGGGATTCCTGGCCGGGGTCGGTAGTCCGAGGTCCAGCGCGCGACATGCGACGCCGATCCTCCGGCTTGCGCCTCGGCCATTTGGGTCATCGGGGTGCTGGCGTTCTGAGATCGAGGGTGAGCGGGAACTCGCGGCTGATCTCCTCGGCCGGCATCTCGACCTTGCCGGGGGTGTGGCCGTGGGCCTGGAAGCGCGCGAGACGGCGCCCCTCGGCCTCGTAGGTGTTCACCGGGAAGGTCTCGTAGTTGCGCCCGCCGGGATGGCTGACATGGTAGCGGCAGCCGCCGATCGAGCGTCCGCTCCACGCATCGAGGATGTCGATGGTGAGGGGCGAATGCGCGGGGATCGTCGGATGCATCGAGGAGGCCGGCTGCCACGCCTTGAAGCGCAGGCCCGCCACCGCTTCGCCCACCGTGCCGGTGCTCGTCATCGGGAGGCGCCGGCCGTTGCAGCTGATGATGTGGCGGCCGGGGACGAAGCCCTGGACCTTGACCTGCAGACGCTCCACCGAGCTGTCCACGTACCGCACCGTTCCACCGATCGTCCCCTCTTCGCCCAGCACGTGCCAGGGCTCCAATGCCTGCCGCAGTTCCAGCTTGACGCCGCCCTGCTCCACCGTCCCGAAGACGGGGAAGCGGAACTCGTACTGCGCCTGGAACGCCGCCGGATCGAAGTCGTAACCGGCTTGGCGGAGGTCTTCCAGCACGCCGAGGAAGTCCGTCCAGAGGAAGTGGGGCAGCATGAAGCGATCGTGCAGGCCCGTGCCCCAACGGACACAGCCGCCTTCCTGCGGTTCGCGCCAGGCCCAGGCGACGATGGCCCGTAGCAGGAGTTGCTGGGCCAGACTCATGCGCGGGTCCGGCGGCATCTCGAAGGAGCGGAACTCCAAGAGGCCGAGGCGGCCGGTGGGGCCGTCCGGCGAGTAGAGCTTGTCGATGCAGATCTCGGAGCGGTGGGTGTTGCCGGTGACGTCCACGAGGATGTTGCGGAAGATCCGGTCCACCAGCCAGCGCGGGATGTTGGGCTCGTCGGGTTTGGGCACCTGCGCCATGGCGATCTCGAGCTCGTAGAGCCCGTCGTGCCGGGCCTCGTCCATGCGCGGCGCCTGACTCGTCGGGCCGATATAGAGGCCGGCGAACAGGTAGGAGAGCGAGGGGTGGCGCTGCCAGTAGAGCACGAGGCTCTTGAGCAGGTCGGGCCGGCGCAGGAACGGCGAATCGTTGGGCGTCGCGCCGCCCAGCACCACGTGGTTGCCGCCGCCGGTGCCGGTATGGCGGCCGTCGGTCATGAACTTCTGCGCGCCCAGGCGGATCTGGCGGGCATCCTCGTAGAGCTCGCTCGTGATGGTCACGGCCTCGCGCCAGGAGGTGGCGGGATGCACGTTGACCTCGATGACGCCGGGATCGGGCGTGACCTTGATGACGTTCAGGCGCGGATCGAACGGCGGCTCGTAGCCCTCGATATGCAGGGGCTGCTTCAGCTCGGCGGCGACGGCCTCGAGATGGCCGATGAGTTCGAGATACTCGTCCACCCGCTGCAGTGGCGGCATGAACACCCGCAGCACCCCGTCCCGCGGCTCGACGGCGAGGGCCGTGCGCACGGCGACGCCGGTGACGCCCGATCCGTTCTCGGTCTTCGTGCCGGGATGACCCTCGGGGAGGGCGCCCCGCTCCTCAAGCGGATCCTGGGGCTGGTAGTAGGGGTAGTGCTCCGGCGGCACGAAGGGCAGCGAGCTCAGGGGCAGGCGATACCCCACCGGTGAATCGCCCGGCGTCAGGAAGGCGTGGGTGCGGCGGAACTGCCAGGGTTCCGAGATCCAGCGGCGGTCGTCGGGATCGTCCTTGCCGAGCGGCAGGCTCGCCAGGGGGAGGGCATAGCCGGCGGCCTCGCCGAGGCCGCGGTCGAACACCCGCGCGATGCGGGCATTGGTCTCCGGGTTCGGGAACTTGGCGTCCGAGGTGGTGACGTTGATCGGCAGCTCCTCCCGCTTCTCCTCCCAGTAGATCGGGTCCTCGAAGGCGGGGAACACGTAGGTTTCGAGGCCGAGGCGCTTGGCGACACCGTCGATCAGCGCCTTCGCCTTGCTGGAGGTGGCGTCACGCGGGCCATCCTCCTTGGCGACGAGGTCCGGATTGCTCCAGATCGGCTTGCCGTCCCGGCGCCAGTACAGGGCGAAGGCCCAGCGCGGCAGGCTCTCGCCCGGATACCACTTGCCCTGGCCGTAATGCAGCATGCCGCCCGGCCCGAAGCGGGTGCGCAGGCGCCGGATCAGCTTGTCGGCGAGGCCGCGCTTGGTCGGCCCCACGGCGGCGGCGTTCCACTCGGCCGATTCGAAATCGTCGATGGAGACGAAGGTCGGCTCGCCGCCCATGGTCAGGCGCACGTCCTGCTCGGCGAGATCGACGTCGATCCGTTCGCCCAGGGCATCCATCTTGGCCCAGACCTCCTCGGAGAAGGGCTTGGTGATGCGCGGCGCCTCGGCCACGCGGGTCACCGTCATCTCGAAGCCGAACTCCACTTCGGCGGGCTCGGCGAGGCCCGAGATCGGCGCGGCGGACTGGTAGTGCGGGGTGGCGGCGAGCGGGATGTGACCCTCGCCGCAGAGGAGGCCGGAGGTGGCGTCGAGGCCGATCCAGCCGGCGCCCGGCAGGTAGACCTCGGCCCAGGCATGCAGGTCGGTGAAGTCGGTGGAGGTGCCGGCCGGGCCGTCCACCGCCGTCGTGTCGGGAATGAGCTGGATCAGGTAGCCGGAGACGAACCGTGCTGCGAGACCGATGCGGCGCAGCACCTGGACGAGGAGCCAGGCGGAGTCGCGGCAGGAGCCGCTCTTCAGGGTTAGCGTCTCGGCCGGCGTCTGGACGCCCGGCTCCATACGCACGCCGTAGGTCACCTCGGAGGCGATCATGGCGTTGAGGGCCACGAGGAAGAGCACGGTGTTGGGCTGTTCCGGCAGCCGCTCGAGCAGCGCGTCGATCTCCGGTCCCGTGGCGTCGTCGGTGACGAGATAGGGCTTCAGCTCCGCCGTGAGGTCGCTCTCGTAGGCGAAGGGGCGGGTCTGGGCGTAGTCCTCCACGAAGAAGTCGAACGGATTGATCACCGCCATCTCGGCGATCAGATCGACCTCGATCTTCAGCTCGGTGGTCCGCTCGGGGAAGACCAGACGGGCGAGCCAGTTCCCGTTCGGGTCCTGCTGCCAGTTGATGAAGTGGTTCTCCGGCAGGATCTTCAGGGAATAGGCCGGCACGGACGAGCGCGTATGCGGCGCGGGGCGCAGGCGGATCACCTGTGGTCCGAGCTGGATCGGCCGATCGTACTTGTAGTGGGTGACGTGGTGGAGGGCGGCTTTGATGGACACGGGGACTCCCGCTGGTTCAGACGTGGTGCCGGGCGCGCGATGAACGCGCGCCGGCGGCGGGAAGCCGGAGCGCATCGCCGAAGCGCATCCCGGCTGTCATCGGCGTTTCGAGGCCGAATGACCATAGGCCGGGAACAGCGCCGACGGCAGTCGAATTCGGTGCTAGTCTACAGCGACGTTGCCCGACCGGGTGGTGGAAGGCGAAGACGTTCATCGCGTGAGGATCTTGGCCCTGGCAGTTCAGACATACGGCGTGGCGATGCGGCCCGTCGCCGGGCACGAAGCAAATTCCGTGCATCGTGGCGCGGGACGCCGCCGCGACACGCTCCCGCTCGCCCTCCGCGGCGTCCGTCCGGCGGGCGCGGCCGCCCGATGAAGGTCTTTCAGTGCCAGGCCTGCGACCAGCCGGTGAGCTTCGAGAGCACGGAATGCGACAGCTGCCAGCGGCGGCTCGGCTATGTCTGCCAGTCGCATGAGATGTCGGCCCTCGAACCCTCGGGTTCGGTCTGGCATGCCTATGCCGACCCGGCCCAAAAATACCGCTTCTGCGCGAATGCCGATTACCACGCGTGCAACTGGCTGGTGCCGGAGGACAGCCAGGACCGCTACTGTACCTCCTGCCGGCACAACCGCGTTGTCCCGGACCTGACCCTCGACTGGAACCTCACCCGCTGGCGCCAGATCGAGGCGGCCAAGCACCGGTTGTTCTACTCGCTCCTGCGCCTGGACCTGCCCCTGATGACGCGGGAGGAGAACCCGGCCACGGGCCTCGCCTTCGATTTCCTGGTGGATCCGGCCGAGAGCTACAGCGTCGGCCCGCCCGTCCTCACCGGGCATCGCAGCGGCCTGATCACCCTCAACATCGCCGAGGCCGACGACGTCGAGCGCGAACGCCGGCGGATGCTGTTCGGCGAGTATTACCGCACGCTGCTCGGGCATTTCCGCCACGAGATAGGGCATTATTTCTGGAACGTCCTGGTCCGCTACGACCCGAGCATCTGGGCGTTCCGCGACCTGTTCGGCGACGAGCGCGCCAGCTACGGCATGGCGCTGCAGCGCTACTACGCCCAGGGCGCGCCGCCGGACTGGCAGGAATCCTACGTCAGCGCCTACGCCACCAGCCACCCGTGGGAGGATTTCGCCGAGACCTGGGCGCATTACCTCCACATCGTCGACACGGTGGAGACGGCGAGCGCCTTCGAGCTCCACCTGCGGCCGCGCCTGCGCAGCAGCGCGCCGGAGGCCGTGGTGATCGATTTCGATCCATACCAGTCCCCCGACCTCGACCGGCTGGTCTCGGTCTGGCTGCCGCTGACCTACGCGGTGAATTCCCTCAGCCGGAGCATGGGGCAGCCGGCGCTCTATCCCTTCAAGCTGACCCCGGCCGTCATCGCCAAGCTCGCCTTCGTCCACGACCGGGTCGACGCCGTCCGTTCGGCCACGGGGCATCAGGTCGATTCCGACGTCCTGAAGGCCGTCATCACCGGCCTGCGCCAGCGCGTGGCCCCTCCGAACGTTTGATGCCCGCCTCTCAGGGCCTCACGGCTCCGGCGAAGAACTCTCCGGCTCCGGCTTGGGAAGCCGGCGCGGGCGGCCGTCGTCGTCGATGGCCACGAAGGTGAAGGTGGCCTCGGTCACCTTCTCGCGCAGCTTGGTGCGGAAGCGCCGGGCCCAGGCCTCGACCTGGATCTTCATGGAGGTGCGGCCGACGCTCTCGACCCGGGTGTAGACGCAGAGCACGTCGCCCACCCGCACCGGGCGGATGAAGGTCATCGCATCGACCGCCACCGTGACCACGCGGCCCTGCGCCTGGTCGACGCCCGCGATGCCCCCGGCCTGGTCCATCTGCGACATCACCCAGCCGCCGAAGATGTCGCCGTTGGCGTTGGTGTCGGCCGGCATCGCGATGGTGCGCACCGTGAGGTCCCCACGCGGGTCGCTGGTCTCGCCCATTGCGGTCTCCCCCCTGATCGCCGCCGGCCTTGGTTCGTCCGAGGCGCGGCCTTGGTTCGTCCGAGGCGCGGCCTTGGTTCGTCCGAGGCGCGGCTTGGCCTCCTGCATCGGCCGAGAGGTGGCGTCAGGTCAAGAAAAAGCCCGGCCGTCCCGAAGGGGACGACCGGGCCTCGAAACCGGCCGGCGTGGCCGACTCAGTAGTAGAAGCGACGCGGGCCGTAGAACCGGCGCGGGGCGTAGTACGGGCGACGGTAGAACGGACGCGGCGCGAAGTACGGACGACGGTAATACGGGCGGGCGTAATAGGGGCGACGGTAGAACGGGCGACGGTAATACGGCCGGCGGTAGTAATACTGCGCCTTCTCGACGACGGCCGGTGCGGCCTCGCTCTGAAGGGCGGAAACCGGGCCGATGGGCGCGGCCGAAGCGCCCTGGGGGGCCAGGGCGGCGAAGCCCAGGGCCAGCAATGCGGCCAGAAGGAGTTTCCTCAACACGTTCATGACTCCTCGGATGATCGAACGACGGTGATGATACGACGGCATGCGCGGGAATGCATGCTTGGCCGTCAGCCGAACGCACGGAATCGGCAAACCGTTTCATGCCCCCTGCCGGCACGCTTAACGGTTAGCCTTGTGGCGAACGGCCTTCGCCCGAGCGGGACCGCGTGGATGGGTCAGGCGATCTTCAGCGTCATGTCGACCACGCTGGCCTCGGCCGAGCCCTTCACCAGGGTGATGCCGCGCTCGCAATCTTCCCGGCGGGCATAACCCTCGGCCGAATCGGCGATGACGTTGCCGTTCGTGACCCGGAGGCGCCAGCGCCACTCGCCACCCGAATCCCGGTAGAGTTCGAAACGCATGTCCACGCCTCCCTCGCGGCGATGACCGCCATAGGGTCAGATGGCGCGGAATCGCCCGTCGGCAATCCCGTCCCGGCAGCGAGCCCGGACACGACAACGCCGCCCCGGATGATCCGGGGCGGCGTCTAAGCAGGTTTCGCGGAAGTGGCCGCCGGTTCTGCGACCAAAACCTGCGCCACACCAGAAAACCAAGCAGGTTCGCGTTGGCTTACCAACGCGAACCTGCTTGGCCGGGCGAACCCGACCGTCGAAGCGTTAAGTGAGATCAGGAACGCGGGAAGCGATCGAGCCAGCCGATGGCACGGCCTTCGCCGCCGGCATTGCTGCCGGCGCCGCCGCTGCGCGGGCGCTCGCCCTGGCGCGGAGCGCGGTTGTCGCCGCGCTGGTCGGGACGGGGGCCGCGGCCCTGTCCGTCCGACGGGCGATCGCCGCGGCCCTCCTGGGGACGGCCGGACCTGGCCTGCCCGGCGGGCTGACCACCGCGACCGCCGCCCGGACGGGCACCGGCGCCGGGACGACCGCCGCCGGGACGCTGGCCCTGGCGCTGGCCGGGACGCTGGCCCTGGGGCGCCGGACGGCGCTCCTCGGCCTGGGCGGCCTCGGCGGCCTCCTGGCGGGTCGGCGGGTTGAAGCCTTCGGGGAAGGCGCCGACGGGAATCTTCTGGCGCGTGGTGCGCTCGATATCCCGCAGGTAGGCCTTCTCCTCGTCGTTGCAGAACGAGATGGCGAGCCCGTTCGCCCCGGCGCGCGCGGTGCGGCCGATGCGGTGGACGTAGCTCTCGGGCACGTTGGGCAGGTCGTAGTTGATGACGTGGCTCACCGCCTCGACATCGATGCCGCGGGCGGCGATGTCGGTGGCGACCAGCACCCGGCAGGACCCGTCCTTGAACGCGGCGAGAGCCCGCTCACGCTGCGGCTGGGACTTGTTGCCGTGGATGGCGGAGGCGTTGATCCCGACCTTCTCCAGGCCGCGCACGACGCGGTCGGCGCCGTGCTTGGTCCGCGTGAAGACGAGCACGCGCTCGATCTTCGGGTCGCGCAGGATGTGGTTGAGCAGGGCCTGCTTCGCCCCGGTATGGGCGAAGATGACTTCCTGGGTGACGCGCTCGGCGGTGGTCGCCACGGGGGTGACGGCGACCTGCACCGGGTCGCGGAGATACTGGTCGGCGAGGCCGGCGATGTTCTTCGGCATGGTGGCCGAGAAGAACAGGCTCTGGCGCTCCTTCGGCAGCATCTTCACGATGCGCTTGAGGGCGTGGATGAAGCCGAGGTCGAGCATCTGGTCGGCCTCGTCGAGGACGAGGATCTCGACGGCTTCGAGGGTCAGCGAGCGGCGCTCGATGAGGTCCATGAGGCGGCCCGGCGTGGCGACGAGGATGTCGACGCCGTTGGCGAGCGCCTTCTCCTGGCGGGAGATGGTGACGCCGCCGAACACCACGGTGTTGGTGAACGACAGGTATTTCCCGTAGTCGGAAAAGCTCTCGGCGATCTGGTTGGCGAGCTCGCGGGTGGGCGAGAGCACCAGCACGCGGCAGCCGCGACGGATGGCCTTGCGCGGGTTCTGGGCGAGGCGGTGGAGGATCGGCAGCGCGAAGGCCGCGGTCTTGCCGGTGCCGGTCTGGGCGATGCCGCAGAGGTCGCGGCCTTCCATGGCGGGGCGGAGGGCCTGGGCCTGGATCGGGGTCGGGGTCTTGTAGCCGGCCTCATCCAGGGCGCGCAGAACGGGCTCTGCGAGGCCGAAATCGGTGAATTGGGTCAAGGGTAGACTTTCAGGCAGCGGGACCGGCCGGACACCACCGAAACGATGGCCGTCTTGTCGAAGGGGCTGGTCCGTTGAGCTGGAGGCCGCCCGCGTGATGGGGCGATCCGGGTGCATGCACGTTGAAGAGAGGGGCTCAGGTCGCTTGGGCCGCGCTGACGCGCAATCGGCGATCCGTCACGCAGCCCTCTCAAGCGAACCTGTCACGGCCGCTGACGCTGCAACTGCGATATGCGCTTTCGCGCCTGCGAAGTCAACGTGGTGCCCGAGCCATTCGCCGGGCGCGGGGGTTTACCAGCCGTATCGCGCCATCTGATCGAGCTTGGCCCGGACCGCATTCTCGTCGCGGCCGAGGGCGGCGAGGCTCTGGGACAGGCCGTAGCAGGTGCCGCAGAAGGGGAGCTGGACGAGGGGCATCGATTCGGCGCGGAACCGGGATACGGAGCCGATCAGGCAGGCGATGACCACCTCGTCCGGGGGCGTGCCGACGCAATCGCCGCGCGGGCTGCCGAACAGGGCGCGGTTCGGATAGGCCAGGGCCAGGGTGGTGCCGCCCCGCCGGTCGGGAGCCGGAGGCACGGTGTAGCTGCGCACGAACAGGCCGGCGAACAGCAGCATCGCGCCGAGGGCCGCGAGGAGGCGCATGGTCAGGCGGTCTCGTCGAAGCGGGTCCGGTGGAACACCTCCGTCCCGGCCCCGTCGATGACGCGCACCGCCTCGGCCGGTCCGCCGGAGCGCTGCGGCGCCCGTGCCCGCGCGAACAGCAGGAGCGCGCGCTCCGTGGCGCTCTCCGCCCCGCTCGTGCGGATCGACAGGCGCTGGCGCACGCGGTCCTCGCCCTCGTCCTCGGAGCCGAGGATCTCGATGTGGAACGTCTCGCGCGGAGTCACGATCGGGCGGCCTCCGGATGACGTCTGTGGCGATGGCTGGTCATTGCGGGGAGCTTTCGCCTCAACGTGGCGCCTGTGCAAGATGGGGCGTGCGCAAGGTGCCGCCCCGGCGAGCCGGCGACTGGGCAAGCCGGGGGCGGATGTGGTTGAGTGGCGTCGACCTCCTTATGATCGGACAGAGCAGACATGGCGCCTTCGCATTTCGTCACGACCGGCTGGCTCAAGGAGCGTCTCGGCGCACCGGGCATCATCGTGCTCGATGCGTCGTGGTACCTGCCCGCCCAGGGACGCGATGCCGCAGCCGAATACGAGGCCGCCCATATCCCCGGCGCGATCCGCTTCGACATCGACGCCATGAGCGACGAGACCTCGCCCCTGCCGCACATGCTGCCCCGGCCGGAGGTCTTCGCCTCGCGCATGCGCGAGCTCGGGATCGGCGACGGCATGCACATCGTCGTCTATGACGGGATGGGCCTGTTCTCGGCGCCCCGCGTCTGGTGGATGCTGCGCACCTTCGGCGTGCGCGACGTGCAGATCCTGGAGGGCGGCTTTCCGGCCTGGCTCGCCGCCGGCGGTCCCACCGAGGATGGCGACGGTCCCCGCCGCGACCGGCGCCATTTCTCCGCGCGCCTCGACCACGGGGCCGTGGCCGATGCCGCCGACGTCGCCCGCGCCCTCGAGACCGGCTCGGCCCAGGTGGTCGATGCCCGCTCCGCCCCGCGTTTTCGCGGCGAGGAGGCCGAGCCGCGCCCCGGCGTGCGCCCCGGCCACATGCCGGGCGCGCGCAACGTCCATTATTCCGCGCTCCAGGCCGACGGCCGGCTGAAGGACGCGGAGGCCCTGCGCAAGGTCTTCGCCGATGCCGGCGTCGATCCGGCCCGACCCGTGATCACCACCTGCGGCTCGGGCGTGACGGCGGCCATCGTCGCCCTGGCCCTCGAGACCCTCGGTCATCCCCCCCGCGCGCTCTATGACGGCTCCTGGTCCGAATGGGGCGTCGACCCCGCGCGGCCCGTCGCCACGGGACCGGCCTGAGGCGGCGAACGACCGAGCCCGCACGCGCGTGGCCCAAGACGAATCGAGCATCGACGGATCGCGTATCGCCGTGCCGTCCCCCGACGCGGCGCCGGCGCGGCAACGTTCCGACGGGCGCGTCCGCGTGCGCGTCGTCCGCCACGGAATCGGCACGCATGTGGCCGACCTCTCCGAGGCCGGGCCCCTGCGCCTGCGGCTTCCGCGCCACGCCGCGGGGGCCTGCGAGGCGGTCCTCCTGAACACGGCGGGCGGCATCGCCTGCGGCGACGGGTTCCAGGTCGAGGCGGAGATCGGCCCGGGCGCCCATCTCGTCCTCACCACCACCGCCGCCGAGAAGATCTACAAATCCGACGGACCGTCGAGTCACGTGGGCACGCGGGCGGTGCTCGCCGAGGGGGCACGCCTCGACTGGCTGCCGCAGGAGACCATCCTGTTCGACCGGGCGCGGCTGGAGCGGCGGTTCGAGGCCGATCTCGCCGCGGATGCGCGCCTGCTCGTTTTCGAGGCCGTCGTCTTCGGGCGCACCGCCCGCCACGAGCGCCTGGACTCTGGCCTGTTCCGGGATGCGTGGCGTATCCGCCGGGGCGGGCGTCTGGCCTATGCCGAATCCCTCGCCTTCGACGGTCCGATCACGGCCCTGCTGGAGCGGACCGCCCTCGGCGGCGGCGCCCGGGCCATGGCGACCCTCCTCGACGTCTCGCCCGATGCCGAGGCGCGGCTGGAGGCGTTCCGCACCCACGTGGACGCGCTCGCGTCACCGGGGGTCGACGTCGCCGCCAGTGCCTGGAACGGGCACCTCGTTGCCCGATTCCTGAGCGCCGCCCCCGACGCCCTGCGGGCGACGGCCGCGCGCCTCCTCGTGGCTTACCGGGGCATGCCGATGCCGCGGGTCTGGCAGAGTTAGAGGGGAGGGAGCTTCCCGTTCGCGCCGTGGATTCTGGAGGCCTCCTTCGAGGCCGCTTCGCGGCGCCTCAGGATGAGGTGGATGGGTGGGAAGAGGAGAATGTCGGCCTCGGTCATCCTATTCTCATCCCACCAGAATCCTCATCCTGAGGCGCCGGAGCGAAGCGGAGGCCTCGAAGGAGGGCTCCAACTGGCACTCCGGGTTCTGGAGGCCGCTTCGCGGCGCCCCGGGATGAGGTCGTCGGGTGGGAGAGGGCGGACCTCGGCCCCGAGGCCCAACCGCTCGGCCGGTCGACCCTCACGCCGCCGACCGTTTCTCCACGATGGTGGTCTCGATGAGCGTGTCCGGCTCGTAGAGCCAGCGCGCCATGGCGCCCGCCGTGACGGCACCGAGGATCGGCGCCAGCCAGAACAGCCAGAGCTGCCCCATGGCCTCCGCGCCCGCGAACAGGGCCGGGCCGCTGCTGCGCGCCGGGTTGACGGAGGTGTTGGTGATCGGAATCGAGATCAGGTGGATCAGGACCAGGGCGAAGCCGATGGGAATGCCGGCGAACCCGGTGGCCGCGCCCTTCGACGTCGTTCCGATGATGATGAACAGGAAGAAGAAGGTGGCGAGGGCCTCCACCAGGAAGCAGGAAAGCAATCCGTACTTGCCCGGGCTGAGGTCGCCGTAGCCGTTCGAGGCGAAACCGCCCGGCACCCATCCGGCCTTGCCGGAGGCGATGAGGTAGAGCACGCCCGCGCCGAACACCGCTCCGACGACCTGCGCCACGATGTAGGGGACCACGTGATGGTCGGCGCAGCGTCCGGCCGACCACAGGCCGAGGGTGACGGCCGGGTTGAAATGGCCGCCTGAGATATGCCCCACCGCATAGGCCATGGTCAGCACCGTGAGCCCGAAGGCGAGGGCCACGCCGAGAAAGCCGATGCCGAGGGCGGGGTAGGATGCGGAGACGATGGCCGCGCCGCAGCCTCCGAAGGTGAGCCAGAACGTCCCGAAAAACTCGGCCGTCGATCGCCGGATCGTGTCATGTGTCATGGCAGCCCCGCTCGAATGCAGGAGAAATTCTCATGTATTCACACCACGAGAATCGGCTTTATCCTTGGTCTTGACGCACGGAACCTAGATTTCGCCACGCCCCCTGGCAATCGCTCATTGGGCGTATCCGATCGGACCGGCCGATGGGCGACGCCGTTATTGTGCAGGTTGCTTACCGCCCGAAGGCCGCGCCGGGGAGGGGCTCATGGACTTGCCCGGCCGACATCGCTATGGGCGGCGACGGCCGACGGGACGGCCGATGGGGGACCGGAACGTGGTCGAGACACATGCCGCCGCGCGCGAGGCGATCCTCGCCTTCATCGCCGGTCGCAATCCCGGCCTCGCGCCGGGTGCGGTGACCGGATCGACCTCCCTCGTCACCAGCGATGCCCTCGATTCCATCGGCGTGCTCGACCTGATGATGGAGCTCGGCGACCGGTTCGGCTTCGAGATCGAGGAGGACGCCTTCGCCCTCGCGCATTTCGAGAGCGTCGACGCCCTGGCCGCCTTCGTCGAGGCCAAGCGGGTCGGGGCGCAGCCCTGAGCGGGTCCGAGGACGCAAGACCGGTGACCCCTTTTGCCGAACCCGCTTAGCACCATGCCGGCGCCCGCCCTGCTTCACGATCTCCTCGACGGTCCGGCCTGCGCGTCCGAGCGGATCGCCCTGGTCTCCGGCGACCAACGGCTGAGCTATGGCGGGTTGCGGGCCGAGGTCGAGCGGCTGGCCCGGAGGCTGCGCGAGGACGGCGCCGGACCCGGCGACCGGATCGCCATCCTGCTTCCGAAATCCATCGCCGAATGCGTGGCGATCTTCGCCGTCGGCCGGGTCGGGGCGGTCGTCGTGCCGATCCATCCGAGCCTGCGCCCGCGTCAGGTCCGGCATATCCTCGCCGATTGCGGGGCACGGTTCCTCGTCACCGACGCCACCCTGCTCCCCGCCCTCGACCCTCCCCCCGCAGAGGGGGGAGGGCTCGCCCACCCGCTGATCGTCAGGCTCGCCCCCGACACCGTCACCGCTCCGCCGCCCGGCCTCGCGGCGATCCTCTACACGTCCGGCTCCACCGGGCTGCCGAAGGGCGTGATGCTGAGCCACGCCAATCTCCTGGCCGGCACGCGGATCGTGCGCAGCTATCTCGCCATCGCGCCCGAGGACCGCATCCTGTCGGTCCTGCCGTTCTCGTTCGATTACGGCCTGAACCAGCTCCTCACGAGCGTCGAGCAGGGCGCCTGTCTCGTCCTCCTCGAGTTCCGCTTCGGCGACGAGGTGGTGCAGGCCATCGAACATCACCGGATCACGATCCTGGCCGGCGTCCCGACCCTGTGGACCCTGCTGACCCGCGCGGCGCCGAGGCTCGGCAAGGCGGATCTGGCGAGCCTGCGCATCCTCACCAATTCGGGCGGCGCGGTGCCGCAGGAGACCGTGGCGCGCCTGCGCCGGGCGCTCCCGCACACCGACATCGTGCTGATGTACGGCCTCACCGAGGCCTTCCGCTCCACCTACCTGCCTCCGGGCGAGATCGACGCGCGGCCGGGCTCCATGGGCCGCGCCATCCCCGAGACCGAGATCTTCGCCGTGGACGCCGACGGGCGGCGGACCCGGCCCGGCGAGCCCGGCATCCTCCACCATCGCGGCCCCACCGTGTCCCTCGGCTACTGGAACCGGCCGGAGGATACGGCACGCGTCCTGGTGCCTGACCCGCGTTCCCCGCAGGACGGCACCCTCGTCTGCCGCTCCGGCGACCTCGTGGTGGAGGACGAGGACGGCTATTTCCGCTTCCTCGGCCGCGAGGACGCGATGATCAAGAGCGCCGGCTTCCGCGTGAGCCCCACCGAGGTGGAGGAGGCGCTGATGGAGACCGGCGCGTTCCGGGCGGTGGCGGTGATCGGTCTGGCCGATCCCGGCCTCGGGCAGCGCATCCACGCCGTCGCCGTGCCGGCCGGGAGCGGCCCCGCTCCGGACGAGGTGCTGCAGGCCGTGCGGCGGACGCTGCCTCCGCACATGGTTCCGCGCGCCGTCGAGACCGTCCCGGCCCTGCCCACGACGCCCAACGGCAAGGTCGATTACAAGCGCCTGGTGGCGGAACGGACGAGCTATGTCTGACCCGATCGGCGACAGCCTCGCGGACCGCCTCGTCGCCGCGAATTTTTCGCGATGCGACGGCGTGCTCCATGTGGGCGGCCTCGATCTTCGCGGCCTCGCCGAGACCCACGGCACGCCGTTCTTCGTCTACGACGCCGACCTCTTGCGCCGCGCCTATCGCGACCTCGCGGGGGCGGTCGCCGGCTTCGCGGTGGTGGATTACTCGGTGAAGGCCAACCCGGCCCCCGCAATCATCCGCGTCTTCCGCGACGAGGGGGCGGGGGCCGAGATCGCATCGGCTGCGGAATTCGCCGCGTCCTGGGCGGCCGGTGTCGATCCGCGCCACATCCTGTTCGCCGGTCCGGGCAAGAGCGACGCCGACATCGAGGCCACCGTCGCCGGCGGGATCGGCGAGATCCATCTGGAGAACGGCGAGGAGATGAGGCGCGTGGCCGAGGCCGCGGAGCGCCACGGCACCGTCCAGCGGGTGGCGATCCGGATCAATCCGGGGCCCGACGCACAGGGAGGCGCCATGCGGATGGGCGGCAAGCCCTCGCCCTTCGGCTTCGACGAGGAGGAACTCGAGGCCGTCGTCGATGCGGTGGAGGCCGAGCCGCGCCTGCATCTCTCCGGCATCCACCTCTTTGCCGGGACGCAGGGGCTCGTCGCCGCGACCCTTCTGTCGCAATGGGCCTACGGTCTCTCCCTAGCGGAGCGGGTGGCCGACCGGATCGCCCGCCCGCTGGAGACGATCGACCTCGGCGGCGGCCTCGGCATCCCCTATTTCTCCACCGACACCGCCCTCGACCTCGACGCCATCCGCGACGGAATGCCGGCGCTCATCGCCCGTGTGAAGTCCGACCCCCGCCTCAGGGCGGCGCGGATCGTGCTCGAACCCGGACGCTTCCTCGCCGGGCCGGCGGGTGCCTACGTGGCGCGGGTGAGGGCGGTGAAACTCTCGCGGGGCAGCCGCTTCGTCATCACCGATGGCGGCATGCACCACCATCTCGCGGCGTCCGGCAATCTCGGACAGGTGGTCAAACGCGATTACCCCGTGACGAGCGTGGTGGACCGGGGCGGCCCGCGTTCGCCCTGCGCCGTGGTCGGCCCGCTCTGCACGCCCCTCGACATGTTGGCCCGCACGACGCCGCTGCCGGACCTCGCGGCGGGCGACCTCGTGGCCGTCCTGCAATCGGGCGCCTACGGGCTGACGGCGAGCCCCACCGGCTTTCTCAGCCATCCGCCACCGGCGGAGCTCCTGGTGGACGAGGGCAGGGCGCGCGAATGCGGCGCGGCGCGGCGGCCGGCGGACTGACGACGCGGCAAGCCTTCATGGGACAGCCGGCTCCTGACGAGCCACGGCATCGCCCCAAATCCATTTTGAATTGTATCTCCAGTGGCTGACCTCATCCTGAGGTGGTCGGGTGGGAGAAGGCGAACTTCGGCCTCGTCAAGCCATTCTCATCCCGGCAGAATCCTCATCCTGAGGCGCCGCAGCGAAGCGGAGGCCTCGAAGGAGGGGTCCAGTTCGCGCGCCGGGTTCTGGAGACCTCCTTCGAGGCCCGCTGACGCGGGCGCCTCAGGATGAGGTGGTCGGATTGGATGATCCACGTAGGCATCGGCATCCGTTGAGGAATCGATTCGAACATGACCGAAGCAGGCTGGCATCGGCATGCCGATCCGCCGAGAGCCGCCGAGTTTCGCAACGGAACGGAAACCCTCGCCCCATTAGAATCCGCAGCGTTCGGACGCGGTGCGGGAGGTGACCGATTGAGACGGGGTCTCGCCGTCAGGCATAAATCGACCAAGCTCGAGTTTCTCAAGCACATCGTCGCCAGCACGCAGTCGGGCCCGGAGGTCTTCTCGACCGTCATGACGAGCGACGACTATGCGCGCGACCACGTCCAGATGATCTGCGAATCGCTTCAGCTCGGCCTGACCCGCCTGTATCGGGACCGGGACGGATACGGCTACGAGGTGCGCATCACCCGCGCCGGCAAGCTCCTGGCGTTCGGCGAGATCGAGGCGGCGGCGGCCGTGCTCGATTCCGGCAGGGGGATCACGCGTCTCGCCGGTGACCCGCCGGAGGGCGCCCTCGCCACGCTCCTGGCGCCCGGCAGCAAAGGCATCTCCCTATACGGGATCGCCGCCCGGCAACACGCCCCCGAGATGATCCGCGGCGTCGCCACCGGCCACCTCTCCGTGGCGGATGGCGTCATCCAGGCATCCCCGCTCCTTAAGAGGTCGACCGGATTGGGCGGATGGGGGGACATCGGCGGGCTCGCCCGTCCCTCGCGCGAACGCGAGACGACCTTGTCGCTGCCGTCGAGCCGTTCGACGCGGCATGTCTCGGCGCGAAAACCCTGAGCGGGTTTCGCAGAAGCGGTCCCCGGTTCTACGATAGAAACCTGCGACACATCGAGGCGCCAAGCGGCCCGACGCGGTGGAGTGCCACCGCGAACCTGCTCAGGGCCTCGTTCCGCTCAGCCCTTGCGTTCCGTGAAGTCGCGAAATGCCTCGAGGGTCTCGGCGCTGACGTGATGCTCGATCCCCTCCGCATCGCGCCGCGCGGTCTCGGCGCTGACGCCGAGGGCGCAGAGGAAGTGCTCGACGATGCGATGGCGCTCGCGGCTCTGGACCGCGAGCATGCGCCCGCTCTCGGTGAGGAACACGCCGCGATAGGGGCGCTGCTGCACGAGGCCGTCCTCGGCGAGGCGCTTGAGCATCTTGGCGACGGTGGGCTGGGCGACGCCCAGGCGCGCGGCGATATCCACCTGCCGCGCCTCGCCGCCATCGCCGATCAGATCGGCGATCAGCTCCACATAATCTTCCACGAGTTCGAGGCGGCGCGCCTCGCGGGCCTGCCGGAAGCTCTCCACATGGACGTCCGGATCGACCAGAGGGGCGTCGGGCATGGATCGCGACGAATCCTGCATGATGCCGGGCACCCCTTGCTTCATCGGTGTCACGGACACGGACCATTCCGTTCCCGAGCCGTGTTTAGCCAAGGCCGGCCCCCGAGGGGAGCCCTAAACCGGTCCGTGATGCGCCCACGCGCAGGTGAGCGACGAATTCCCGGGCGAAAACCGGCAGCGCTTCGAGGGATCGCAGGCAGATGGTGAGGTCGCGCGCCGCCCAAGGGTCGAGGAGCGGCACGATATCGAGGCCCATGGAGCGCGCGGCGCGCCGGGCGGTGGTTTCGGGGACGATCCCAAGCCCGACGCCGCATTCCACCAGCCGGCACACCGCATCGAAGCCGCGCAGCTGGACCCGCAGCCGCATGAGCGGCCGCCCGGTGCGCATGGCCTTGTCGGCGAGGAAGCGGGTGATGGCGCTCGCCCGATCGAGGCCGACGAGGTCGTAATCCAGCACATCGGCGAACAGCACGCCGTCCCGCTCCCCCAGCGGATGGCCGGAGGGCATCACCGCCACGAACCTGTCCTGGCGGAACGGGTGGGTCTCCAGGGTGCCGGTATCCACCGTGCCGGAGACGATGCCGAGATCGGCGGCTCCCTCCGCCACGAGACCGACGATCTCGTCCGAGGTCCGCTCGACGATATCGACGCTCACGCCGGTATGGAGGGCGAGATAGGCGCTCAGGGCCTCCGGCAGGAATTCGGTGAGCGCGTGGGTGTTCGACAGCACCTTGATCTGGCCGATCGCGCCGCCCGCATAGGCGGCGAGATCCCCCTGCATCCGGTCGACGCCCTCCAGCAGGGAGCGGGCATGGGCGAGGAGCGCCCGCCCGGCCGGCGTCAGGACGACGCCCTGGCGGCTCCGGCCGAGGAGGGCCGCCCCGAGGGACACCTCCATCGCCCGGATCCGGCTCGACGCGGCCGCGAGCGCGAGGTTGGCGCGCGCCGCCCCGTGCGTGATCGACCCCGCCTCGGCCACATGGCGGAACAGGCCGAGATCGACGAGGTCGAACCGCATCATCGGGCGGGCATGGGGCAGGCGGGCATGGGGCAGGCGGGCATGGGGAAAGAGACCGGCATCGGCAACACATCCTTAACCCTGTGGCGCGATGGTTCGGACATGGTTGTCCGTCGCCGCGTCCGTTCCGTCCTCATGCCGCTCGGCCTCTACGCCGTGTCCGCGCTCGTGGTCGGCTATTTCGTGCATCAGGCCGAGAGCGGCAACCGCGGCCTGGAGGCCAAGCGCGCTCTGAAAATTCAGGCCTACGGTCTGAAGCAGGAACTGAACGCCGCCAAGGCCGACCGGGCGATCTGGGAGCACCGGGTGGCGCTCCTGCGCAGCGAGCAGATCGACCGGGATCTCCTGGAGGAACGCGCCCGCATCGTCCTCGGCCGCGTCCACGCGAACGATGTCGTCATCATCAATCCCTGATCGTACCCCGATCGCGTTTTTCCCGTCGCATTCTGCCTGACAACTCGGCCGATCTGTCGACGGGACGGCCTCGCTTTCCGCAAAACCCTGTCCTAGAAACGGTTCCAGAAAAGCCGTTCACGGGAGGAAAGCCGATGGATGCCGCCAACGAAGCGGGTCAGGCGAAAGCCGATTCGGCCCAGGGTTCGGCTCAGTTGGGGACGGGGGGCGGAGACGCCCCGACGCATGCTCCCGCACCGAACACGCCCCAGTTCACCCGGGAGGAAGACCTCCACGCCTATCACGAGATGCTGCTGATCCGGCGTTTCGAGGAGAAGGCCGGCCAGCTCTACGGGATGGGCCTCATCGGCGGGTTCTGCCACCTCTATATCGGCCAGGAAGCGGTCGTCATCGGCATGCAGATGGCCTCGGTCGAGGGCGACCAGACCATCACCGGATACCGCGACCACGGCCACATGCTCGCCTGCGGCATGGACCCGAAGGGCGTGATGGCCGAGCTGACCGGCCGGCGCGGCGGGTATTCCCGCGGCAAGGGCGGCTCGATGCACATGTTCTCCAAGGAGAAGCAGTTCTTCGGCGGCCACGGCATCGTCGGCGCACAGGTCTCGCTTGGAACCGGCCTCGGTTTCGCAGACGCCTACAAGAAGAACGGCAAGGTCAGCCTGACCTATATGGGTGACGGCGCGGCCAATCAGGGCCAGGTCTACGAGAGCTTCAACATGGCTCAGCTGTGGAAGCTGCCTGTGGTCTACGTGATCGAGAACAACCGCTATGCCATGGGCACGTCGGTGGCACGCGCCTCGGCGCAGACCGACTTCTCCAAGCGGGGCATCTCGTTCGGCATCCCCGGCGAGCAGGTGGACGGCATGGACGTCCGCACCGTCCGCGAGGCGGCGAGCCGCGCGGTGGAGCATGCCCGCTCCGGCCAGGGCCCCTACATCCTCGAGATGCAGACCTACCGCTATCGCGGCCACTCGATGTCCGATCCGGCGAAATACCGGACCAAGGACGAAGTCTCCAAGATGCGCGACGAGCACGACCCGATCGAGATGGTGCGCAAGCGCCTGATCGAGATGCACGGGGTGCCGGAAGCCGACCTCAAGGCCACGGACGCCAAGGTCCGCGAGACCGTCAACGACGCGGCCGAGTTCGCCACGCACGATCCCGAGCCGGATCCGTCCGAGCTCTGGACCGACATCCTGCTGGAAGCCCGCGCTTAAGGCCGACCTCGCGACGCTCCCCCCACCCGGGACATCTCCCGTGCCATGACGGCACGGGGAGAGCCGCAGCGAGGGACCGAGAAGCCGCCGCTTCCTCTCCAGAAGGCCGCCCGCCAACCTACGGATCAAAAACCTCATGGCGACCGACATCCTCATGCCCGCGCTGTCTCCGACGATGGAGGAAGGCAAGCTCGCCAAGTGGCTCAAGAAGGAGGGCGACGCGGTCAAATCCGGCGATGTCCTCGCCGAGATCGAGACCGACAAGGCGACGATGGAAGTCGAGGCCATCGACGAGGGCATCCTCGCCAAGATCCTCATCGAGGAAGGCACCGAGGGCGTGAAGGTGAACACGCCGATCGCCATCATCGCCGGTGAGGGCGAGGACGTGGCCGCGGCGGCGGCGGGCGGAGGCTCGAAGCCCGAGGCTTCGGCCCCGGCGCAATCGGCCCCCACGCCGACGATGCAGGCAGAGGGCCAGGCCTCGGCACCGGCCGCCACGGCGAAATCCGGCGACGACAAGGCGAACGCTCCCGCCGCCCCGGCCGTCATCACCAACAAGGCGCCCGCGCCGGTGATGGAAGAGTTCCCCGCCGGCACCGAGATGGTCACCATGACCGTGCGCGAGTCGCTCCGCGACGCCATGGCCGAGGAGATGCGCCGCGAGGATTCCGTCTTCGTGATGGGCGAGGAAGTCGCCGAGTACCAGGGCGCCTACAAGGTGACCCAGGGCCTGCTGCAGGAATTCGGCGCCCGCCGCGTGGTCGACACGCCGATCACCGAGCATGGCTTCGCCGGCATCGCGGCCGGTGCCGCCTTCACCGGCCTGCGCCCCATCGTCGAGTTCATGACCTTCAACTTCGCCATGCAGGCGATAGACCACATCATCAATTCGGCGGCCAAGACCCTCTACATGTCCGGCGGTCAGCTCGGCTGTCCCATCGTGTTCCGCGGTCCCAACGGCGCCGCCGCTCGCGTCGGTGCCCAGCACAGCCACGATTACTCGGCCTGGTACTCCAACGTGCCCGGCCTCAAGGTCATCGCCCCCTATACCGCCTCGGACGCCAAGGGCCTGCTCAAGGCCGCGATCCGCGACCCGAACCCGGTGATCTTCCTCGAGAACGAAATCCTCTACGGCCAGAGCTTCCCGGTGCCGAAGCTCGACGATTTCGTGCTCCCCATCGGCAAGGCGCGCATCCACCGCACTGGCAAGGACGTGACCATCGTCTCCTTCTCCATCGGCATGACCTACGCGCTGAAGGCGGCGCAGGCTTTGGCCGAAGAGGGGATCGACGCGGAGGTCATTGACCTGCGCACGCTCCGCCCGATGGATACCGACACGATCGTGGAATCGGTGAAGAAGACCGGCCGCTGCGTCACCGTCGAGGAGGGCTTCCCGCAATCGGGCATCGGCGCGGAGATCATCGCCCGCCTCATGGCTGACGCCTTCGATTTCCTCGACGCCCCCGTCCTGCGGGTCACCGGCAAGGACGTGCCGATGCCCTACGCCGCCAACCTCGAAAAGCTTGCCTTGCCCAACGTCGCCGAGGTGATCCAGGCGGTGAAGGCGGTTTGCTATCGGTGAGCCTACCACGCCAACTTCCCTCCCCCTTGTGGGGAGGGATCGAGGGTGGGGGTGCTTCCGCCAGCCTCCGCACGTCGAGGATCGCCCAACCACCCCCACCTCCAACTCCTCCCCACAAGGGGGAGGAGAGTAGAGCAGCACCATGACCGACAAGTTCCAGGAACTCTCCGCTCCCCCCGACGCCCTGAACAATGGCGGCATCGAGGTCGTGCGTGCCAGCGTGGTGGACGGCGCGGTGAGCGTGGCCCTGCGCCGCTCCTTCGACGATCCCTATACCTGGGGCCGCCTTCTCATCGACCTCGCCCGTCAGGCCGCCCGGGTCTACGCGCTGGAGACAGAGATGTCGGAGGAAGAGGCGTTCGAGCGCATCCGCGCCGGTCTCGATTCCGAGAGCTTCGACCCCGACCTGCCGCCCGGCGGCACACTCAACTGACCGCCCCGCCACGCCCATCCGCTGACGATCAGGATTCACAACGATGCCCATCAACGTCCTGATGCCCGCCCTGTCGCCGACGATGGAGAAGGGCAACCTCGCCAAGTGGCTCAAGAAGGAGGGCGACGCCGTCAAATCCGGCGACGTCCTCGCCGAGATCGAGACCGACAAGGCCACGATGGAGGTCGAGGCCATCGACGAGGGCATTCTGGCCAAGATCGTCGTGGCCGAGGGCACGGCCGACGTGCCGGTGAACGATCTCATCGCCATCATCGCCTCCGAGGGCGAAGACCCGAAGACCGTAGGGACCGCGGGCGATGGCGGCGCAAAAGCGGAGGCTCCCAAGGCCGATGCGCCCAAAAGCGACACGCCCGCGCTGAACACCACTCCGGGCGACGGCCACAAATCCTACGCGCGGGTCGACGCGGCGCCGGACGGCGCCAAGCCGGACAGCGCGCCGCAGGCCGGGCAGGGCGGCCGCATCGTCGCCTCGCCGCTGGCGCGCCGCATCGCCAAGCTCGAAGGCATCGACCTGTCCGCCGTCTCGGGCTCCGGCCCGCATGGCCGCGTGATCGAGCGCGACGTCCGCGCCGCCATCGCCAGCGGCTCGGCCAAGGCCGGCGCGCCGAAGGCAACCGCCCCCGCCGCAGCGCCTGCGACCGCTCCGGCTCCCGCTGCGCCAGCGCCCGCACCAAAGGCCGCCGCACAGGGGCTCACCACCGATCAGGTACGCGGATTCTACCAGAAGGGTACCTTCGAGGAGGTTCCCCTCGATGGCATGCGCAAGACCATCGCCAAGCGCCTCACCGAGGCGATGCAGGTGGCCCCGCATTTCTACCTCACGGTGGATTGCGAGCTCGACGCGCTGATGGCCCTGCGCGAACAGCTCAACAAGAGCGCTGGCACCACCAAGGACGGCAAGCCGCTGTTCAAGCTGTCGGTGAACGACTTCGTCATCAAGGCGATGGGCCTCGCGTTGATGCGCGTGCCGGCCGCCAACGCGGTCTGGGCAGAGGACCGGATCCTGCGCTTCAACAATGCCGAGGTCGGCGTGGCGGTGGCCATCGACGGCGGGTTGTTCACGCCCGTCATCCGCAAGGCCGACCAGAAGACGCTGTCCACCATCTCCAACGAGATGAAGGACTTTGCCGGCCGGGCGCGGGCCAAGAAGCTGAAGCCGGAAGAGTACCAGGGCGGCGTCACCTCGGTGTCGAACCTCGGCATGTTCGGCATCAAGCACTTCACGGCGGTGATCAACCCGCCGCAATCCTCGATCCTGGCGGTGGGCGCCGGTGAGAAGCGCGTCGTGGTGAAGGACGGCGCGCCTGCGGTGGTTCAGGTGATGACCGCCACCCTGTCCTGCGACCACCGTGTGCTCGACGGGGCTCTGGGCGCCGAACTCATCTCGGCCTTCAAGAACCTGATCGAGAACCCGATGGGGATGCTGGTGTGACCGTTGTGGAAGGCTGAACTGGCCCTCCTCCCCCTTGTGGGGAGGAGTTGGAGGTGGGGGTGACTGGGTGACCCACTGCGGAGTCCGGTGGAACCACCCCCACCCTCGATCCCTCCCCACAAGGGGGAGGGAGGTGCGCGAGCTTGGTGGGGTTCACGGGAGGCGACGGCCGATGCCATGGAAGGAACCGCCTCGGCACTCTGTCTCTCCGCGCGCCGCACTGAATGCGAAGAGCCTCCGCCGAACGTCGACAGATGCGGAGAGGCGATTGTGGCGGCACCTGAGGGATCGCCTTCCGATCGAAGGTTCGCATTTCCGTCGTCAGGTTGCACTGGGGCGGTACGTCGCCGATTTTTGCTGCTTGTCGGCACGGTTGATCGTCGAAGTCGATGGCGGGCAGCATAGCCACGACCACGCTGCCGCTTACGATGAGACCCGCACGCTCGCTCTCGAAGATCAAGGTTTCCGCGTTCTCAGATTCACCAATGCCGATGTGATGCAGCGGATCGACACCGTCCTCGACACGGTCTTCGCCGCCCTCGCCACTGCCTCGTCCGTCGCCCGCCAGTCTGGCGGAACCACCCCCACCCCCGGCCCCTCCCCACAAGGGGGAGGGGAGTAGGAGCGCGCCATGTCCAACACCTACGACATCCTCGTCATCGGCGCCGGCCCCGGGGGCTACGTCGCCGCGATCCGGGCGGCGCAGCTCGGGTTCAAGACCGCGGTGGTGGACCGCGAACATCTCGGCGGCATCTGCCTGAACTGGGGCTGCATCCCGACGAAGGCGCTGCTGCGCTCGGCCGAGATCTACCATTACATGCAGCACGCCTCGGATTACGGGCTGTCGGCCGAGAAGGTCGGGTTCGACACGGCCGCCATCGTCAAGCGCTCGCGCGGGGTCTCGACCCGGCTCAACGGCGGCGTCGGCATGCTGCTCAAGAAGAACAAGGTCGATGTGATCTGGGGCGAGGCCGTCATCGAATCGGCCGCCAAGGGTAACGAGCCCGGCACGGTCACGGTGAAGGAGACGAGCCGCGCGCCCGCGCCGAAGGGCGCGCTCGCCGCCGGCTCCTATTCGGCCAAGCACATCATCGTCGCCACGGGCGCCCGCCCCCGCGCGATCCCCGGCATCGAGCCGGACAAGAAGCAGATCTGGACCTATTACGAGGCCATGGTGCCGGAAACGATGCCGAAAAGCCTGCTCGTCATGGGCTCGGGCGCCATCGGCATCGAATTCGCCTCGTTCTACCGCACCATGGGCGCCGAGGTGACGGTGATCGAGCTGCTGCCCCAGATCCTGCCGGTGGAGGATGCCGAGATCGCCGGCCTCGCCCGCAAGCGCTTCGAGAAGCAGGGCATCAAGATCCTCACGGGCGCCAAGGTGACGAAGGTGGAGAAGGCGGCCGATTCCGTCACCGCCACCATCGAGACCACGGACGGCAAGAGCCAGCAGCTGACGGCGGAGAAGCTGATCTCGGCGGTGGGCGTCGTCGGCAACATCGAGAATCTCGGCCTCGAGAAACTCGGAATCGGTATCGAGCGCGGGATCGTCGTCACCGACGGCCTCGGCCGGACCAACGTGCCGGGCATCTACGCCATCGGCGACGTCGCCGGACCGCCGATGCTGGCCCACAAGGCCGAGCACGAGGGCGTGCTCTGCGTCGAGACGATCAAGGGTCTCCACACCCACGCCATGGACAAGGCCAAGATCCCCGGCTGCACCTATTGTCAGCCGCAGATCGCCAGCGTCGGCCTCACCGAGGCCAAGGCCAAGGAGCAGGGTTTCTCCGTGAAGGTCGGCCGCTTCCCCTTCGCCGGCAACGGCAAGGCCATTGCGCTCGGCGAGCCGGACGGGCTGGTGAAGACGGTGTTCGACGCCAAGACCGGCCAGCTGCTCGGCGCCCACATGGTGGGAGCGGAAGTCACCGAACTGATCCAGGGCTACGTCGTCGCCATGAACCTTGAGACCACCGAGGAAGACCTGATGCACACGGTCTTCCCACACCCGACCCTGAGCGAAATGATGCACGAGAGCGTGCTCGATGCCTACGGCAAGGTGATCCACAGCTGAGCTCGGACACCCGTCTCGCGGATGTCCACAGGCTTCTATCGATCCCGTTAAGGATCCGTTAACCCTCGTGGCGTGTTCTGTCTTCGTTCTCAACGCGAGTCGGAGACGGGCCATGCCGAAGACGCTGACCAGGATCAGGAACGAGGATGAGGCGGCGCTGGGCCTTCACTGCCCGGTGGAGGAGATCGCCCAGGCCTATCTCACCAGCACGGCGGGGGACGCGCAGATCGCCCTCCGCTGCGCCATCACCGACGCCCTGTCCGACCTGATGCAGGCCGAGCGCCGGGCGCGCGAGACCAGCCGGTTGATTTCGCGGGGTTATGTCCGCTCCGCCCTCAGGGGCTGAAACGCGGGTTAAGCAGACCACATCGCTCGAAGCGCGCCCCCGCCGGTGCATTCCCCGCCTGTCAGCCTCGGCCGAGTTGCGATTGACCCACGATAAGGATGCGTAGGGCAGGGGCAGGGCGACTCGGCATGTCTGGCCGGCCTCCATGGTGCTCCCCCGCTGCAACGGAGGGCTTTGAGAGCCTGTTTGATTTGTATTTCCAAAGCCTTACCTCATCCTGAGGTGCCGCGTAGCGGCCTCGAAGGAGGCTTCCAGGTATCGCATCGGCATCTGGAGGCTCCTTCGAGGCCCCTTGCTCAAGCAAAGGGCACCTCAGGATGAGGTGGTATGCTGGGATGACCCGCTCTGGCACGAGCATCCGCTAGTAAGTTCAATCAACCAAGTTACGAGGTCTGAAACAGCGGTCGTTGCTCTTTACATTAGCCGCCATCACTGCGTCCGCGACACCCCGCTCACCCGCCAGATCACCTTCCCCACATCGTCCGACACGAGCAGCGCCCCGGTCTTGTCGAGGATCACGCCCACCGGGCGCCCCTGCGCCTTCTCGTCGGCATCGAGGAAGCCGGTGAGCGCGTCCACCGGCTGCCCTGTGGGTTTGCCGTCCTTGAAGGGGACGTAGATCACCTTGTATCCGCTCTTCGGGCGGCGGTTCCATGAGCCGTGCTGGGCCACGAAGAGGCCGCTTGTCCACGCCTCCGGCAGGGCCGAGCCGTTGGAGAAGGCGATGCCCAGAGACGCGGTGTGGGTGCCGACAGCGTAGTCCGGCGCGATGGCCTTGGCGACGAGGTCGGGCTTCTGCAGCGACACCCGTTCGTCGACGTTTTTGCCCCAGTAGCTGTAGGGCCAGCCATAGAAGCCGCCTTCCTTCACCGAGGTGACGTAGTCGGGCACGAGGTCGCTGCCGATCTCGTCGCGCTCGTTCACCGCCGTCCAGAGGGCACCGCCGTTGGGCGCGAAGGCGAGGCCGTTGGGGTTGCGAAGCCCCGTGGCGAACTCGCGCATCTGCTTCGTCGCGATCGTGTATTCCCAGATCGCGGCGCGGCCCGTCTCCCTGTCGAGACCGTTCTCGCCGACATTGCTGTTCGAGCCCACGGTGACGAAGAGCTTGGTGCCGTCCGGGCTCGCGATGACGTTCTTCGTCCAATGGTGGTTGATGCCGGACGGCAGCGCGACCACGGTCTCGGGCTTGGCCGCGATCTCGGTCTGGCCCGGCGCATAGGGCACTTTCACCAGGGCATCGGCATTGGCCACGTAGAGGTCGCCGCCCACCAGGGCCATGCCGAAGGGCGAATGCAGGCCGGAGAGGAAGACGTGGCGCTCCTCGGCGACACCGTCGCCGTCCTTGTCGCGCAGCAGGACGATCCGGTCCGGGCTCGGCACGCCGGCGCCGGCCATGCTCTTCACCTTGTCGGCGACCCAGTCGGCGATGCCGGTGGAGGGGTCGTCGGTCTTGGGCTTGTTCGCCTCCGCCACCAGCACGTCGCCATTGGGCAGGAGGTACATCCAGCGCGGATGGTCGAACCCGTCCGCGTAGGCCGCGACCTGAAGCCCCGCCGCCGCCTTCGGCTTGGCGCCGTTCTCCCAGCGGGCGACGCGGGCGATGTTCACGGTGGGCATCAGCGTCGGGTTCGGCGCGGGCAGGGTGGGGTTGGGTCCTATGCCGGCCGAGGCTTCGAGACTGGCCTTCTCGGGGTAGATGACGAAGCGGAGGAACGCCGCTCCGCCGAGAAGCACCACCGCCAGAGCCGCAAGGCCGAGCTTCGATCGTTTCCGCATGGTGGTGACCCTGGATCCGCGCCCGAGCCGGACGCCCTTCGCTCAGGTTAATGGCCGACCGGCCCATTGGCTACGTCAAAGGGAGAGGAGAGCGAACGCTGAGGGGCTCGCGCGTCGAGGGAAACGAAAGCCCTGAGGCCGCGGAGGCGGGCGCGGGAGATCGAGGCCGGCACGAGAAACGGGGGGGGGGGAGCGCGGTGGAGCGATTACCCCGGGATCGACGAGCCGTCGAACCGACCTGCTCCGGCTCGCCATGCGGTGGTCATGGAGCTTTGCGCCGGGCGGCCTGACGTTCCTGAATCCGTTTGGCCCGTCGCTGCTGGGCTTCGGCTGCCCTAAGCTCGATCCTCAGCGCTCGGCGCCGCTCGATGATGTCGTCGATCCTGCCCTGATCGATCTCGTCCCAGGTCCGATCGCTGCCGGCCATGCCCTTGTCTTCGCGGAGTGCCGCGCGGAACGCCTCATCGACGAAATCCTGAGGAAAGTCGTTCAGGCAGAAGTAGTTCTCGAAGATCTTCATATTGAGATCGACCACCGGCAGGCAGACGTGACGCCGATCCGACCGAAACGGTCTGAGAAAATTGCTCGTGACGATCTCGTAGCTCGGAAAATAGAACAGCTTGTCGTCCTCCGGCTTCGTCTCGCGATAATGCTGGTCGATCGCGGCGCGCAGGATCGCCTTTGAGACGGAGTTCGCGGCTTCGCAGGCAAGGGGACGGAACGTCGCCGCCAACGCCACCGGCGACAGGGTGAAGATGACCGTCGCAGAAGGCCGGAAGCGCCGGATGAGCGCGTGGATGGCTCGAATGTTGTCGAGACTTTCCCCGAACTCGCTGACGCGGAATTTGTGTCTCGTCCCATCGAAGACCTCCCGCGGCGGTGCCCGCCAGAAGACTTCCTTGGTGACGTCGTCGTACCAGATCTCGCTCAAACCGAAAGTAATGATGAAGACATCGGCCTCATCGAACAATTGCTTCGTCTCGAGCCGGGCTGTCTCGTCGTAGCCGAAATTTTCCGACTTGTAGCCGTGCCAGAGCGCCTGCCTCGGCACGCGATCGAGCCAGGCCCATTCGAATTGTTGGCGGATCGCGTGGGTATGGACCATCCCATCCGCCATCTGTGTCACATAGGCCTTGCTGCGCTTCTTACTTGTGACGTTGTAGCCGGCCTCGTGGAGATAATCCGCCACGTGCGAAGCAAAGCAGGAGCCGAAGGCGACGATCGGCGCCGATTTGTCGATGAACGGCCGCTCGGGCATCAGGCCTTTCACGAGATACTCGGCTACGGCGTCGTCGCGCTGCAGCGATGAGTCGGTCGGATAGAAGCTCGGATTCTCGCCGCGGAAGTAACTGCCGGAGGTTTTTTTCAGAACACCGTCCTGGACGAACTCGATCATTGTCATTGGCCGGGTGCTCCCTTCTGCGCCGAGACGTTCCGCGTCACCGCCGCTCATGGCACCTTCCACGCGTTCGGAACACCGTCTTTCACCTCAAGTGTCCGCCGCGAGACATCGCGGCCCGGCGCGCGCCGGGCCGGGCCGACCATTACGGGCACGTCACGAGGAGATCGATCCGCGACGTTGGGAAGGCGGTCGCGTGTTGATCTCCCGCGCCGGCATCGTCTCGGGCAGCGCAGGCGCAGGGCGGGCCGCGTCTCGCCGCGGCGTAGACCCGACCGCGAACTGCCCGAAATCCTCCCGGAACTGGTCGACGATCTCGCCGGAGGTCTCGATGCAGCGGCCGATATACTGCGCAAGGGAGGGGGGAGAGGCGAAGCCCTCCGCCAGAAGGCGCGTGTTGTCGAAGGTCACGTCGAGTTCGCAGAACCGGTAATAGGCCTGCAGCGCCCGGAACATCGCCACCTTGATCGCCTCGTCCATGCCGAAGACCTCGGTGAAGCGCCTGTGGAGGGTCGCCCGGTCGCGGGCGGAGAATTCCTCGTAGTGGCGCGGACCCTCGGCCGGGTCGACGCGGTCGAGAATGCGGCCGAGTTCGCTCCAGCGGGTGCGGCTCGAGGTGCCGGCGGAGAGGTGGTAGGTCCGGTGGGCGAGGGCGGGCCTCGCGAGCATCTCCACCAGGGTGTCGGCCACCCAGTCGGTGGGGACGATGTCGACGGTCCCGTCGCGGGAACCGGCGACGAGCCTCAGCCGGTCGCAGGCGCGGATCACCCAGAGGATGCTCGAACCCGGCCGGGCGCCCAGCGTGGTGTGGCCGAGCACGATGGAGGGGCGCGCCACGACCAGGGGCAGGTCCGCGAAGCGGGCCGCCAACGACATTTCGGCCGCGGCTTTCGAGGCGCTGTAGGGCACGAGATGGATGGCCTCCGCGTCGGGGTAGAGGGTCTCGTCCACAGTCGCGGGCGGCTGGCCTCCGCAGATCATCGCCGTGCTCACATGGAGGAAACGGTCGAGCCGCGGCATCCGCGCCGCGCGCCGGGCCAGGGCCAGGGTGCCGTCATGGTTGGTCCGGTGGACCTTTTCCTGCGCCCACCACGACGTGTCGGCGGCCAGATGCAGAACCTGCGTCACCGCATCGAGGCGCGGATCGGCGAGCGTGTCGGCATGGGTGAAATCCCCCGCCACGATCTCCACGCGCTGCGCGAGACGCTGGGCGTTCAGGACACTGGTGAAGCGGCCGAGACGCGCCGCGATGCGCTGACGCCCGGCCTCCTCGTCCGAGGCCCGCACCAGGCAGACCCATTCGGTATCCGTCTTCATCGCCAGGGCACGGTGCAGGACGGCACCGCCGATGAGCCCCGTCGCACCCGTCAAAAGAATTCGACTCACGGCACTCGCTCCAATGGCCGCGCATCCGGGACGACGTCGCGGCAACCCAAAGAGAGTTAAGAGAACGTTAACGAGACGCTGACAAGTCGACGGAAATTAATACGTAGAGTTTTACGGATCTATACGAAGCTTGTTCGGAATATAGTTAAAATTAATAATTAATTTTCTGTCTCGTCCTTGCTCAGGCCGGGTATCGCGCCAGGAGCGGACGTTCCCCATGCCGAACGGTCGGCACCGTCGCGGCCCATCCGGCGCCGCAGTCCCCGCCCAGTTCCATGCCGCCGCGACTTGCGCTGCGGGGGAGAGCGTCACAGGTAGGACCCATAGCGGGGCGACCGGCACGCCCCGCTCCTTGCGAAGGAGCGACGGGTATGAATGGAGAAGTCTACGGTGCGCTGGGGCAACCGGGCGTGGGATTGTTCATGGCGATCGTCATCGGCGCCCTGGCGGGCTGGCTCGCGGAACAGTTCACCTCGGCGAATATGGGCCTCTTCGCCAACATCGCGATGGGCATCCTCGGAGGTCTTCTCGGCAACTATCTGGCCGCCAAGCTCCACATCCCGGTCTACGGCTTCTGGCGCAATCTGCTCTCGGCCACGGCGGGGGCGGTGATCATCATCACCATCTACAGGGCCATCCGCGGACGCGGCATGAGCTACTGACAGGTTCGGCGGATCGTTTCCCGATCGTTTGCGATGCGGGAGCCGAGTCATTACGTTTCGAACCGAGCGCCGGCCCGTTGCCGGCGCAGCTTGCCCGGTATGCCATGGCCGTCGTCCTCGACCTCCTGCGAAACGACCAGCGCCCCCGGCACCCGGAAAAGGCGCATCGCCCGGACAACCCGATCCAGCGCAAGCCCGACTGGATCCGGGTGAAGGCACCGGGTTCGCCCGGCTGGAACGCCACCCGCGCCATCGTGAAGGAGCATGGCCTGGTCACGGTCTGCGAGGAGGCGAGCTGCCCCAATATCGGCGAGTGCTGGGAGAAGAAGCACGCCACCTTCATGATCATGGGCGACACCTGCACGCGGGCCTGCGCCTTCTGCAACGTGCGCACCGGCCTGCCCAACGCCCTCGACGGGGACGAGCCGGCCAAGATCGCCGATTCCGTGGCCAAGCTCGGCCTGCACCACGTGGTCATCACCTCGGTGGACCGCGACGACCTCGCCGATGGCGGGGCCATGCATTTCTTCCGCACCATCCGGGCCATCCGCGAGCGCAGCCCCGCCACCACGATCGAGGTGCTGACCCCCGATTTCCTGCGCAAGGACGGCGCGCTGGAACTGGTGGTGGAGGCGCGGCCCGACGTGTTCAACCACAACATGGAGACGGTGCCGGGCAACTATCTCACCGTCCGCCCCGGCGCGCGCTACTTCCATTCGGTGCGGCTGCTGCAGCGGGTGAAGGAGCTCGACCCCACCATCTTCACCAAGTCCGGCATCATGGTCGGCCTCGGCGAGGAGCGGAACGAGATCGTCCAGCTCATGGACGACCTGCGCTCGGCGGATGTGGACTTCCTCACCATCGGCCAGTACCTGCAGCCGACGAAGAAACACCACGAGGTGAAGCGCTTCGTCCCGCCCGACGAATTCAAGACCCTTGAAACCACCGCCTATTCCAAGGGTTTCCTCCTCGTCTCGGCGACGCCCCTGACCCGCTCCTCGCACCATGCGGGCGAGGATTTTTCACGATTGAAGGCCGCCCGGCTCGCTCGGCTCGCGCCTGCCAACGCCTGAGGGCCGATGCCTTCCTTCCGGATCAACCGCGCGGTGCGCCACTCGCCGCAGCAGATGTACGACCTCGTGGCCGACGTGGAACGCTATCCGGAATTCCTGCCGCTCTGCGAATCCCTGCGCGTCCTGCGCCGCCAGCCCGGCCCGGACGGCACCGAGATCCTCGTCGCCGAGATGGGGGTGGGCTACAAGGCGATCCGCGAGCGCTTCACCACCCGCGTCACCCTCGACCCGCAGAACCTGAAGATCGTCGCCGAATATATCGACGGGCCGTTCCGGCACCTCGAGAACCGCTGGGGTTTCAAGGAAAGGGCTCCCGCCGGCTGCGACGTGGACTTCTTCATCACCTACGAGTTCAAGAGCCGCACCCTCGGCCTCCTCATGGGCACGATGTTCGACCGCGCCTTCCGCAAGTTCACCGATGCGTTCGAGGGCAGGGCGGACCGAGTGTACGGCGTCGCCTGACGCGCCGGTCCCGTTCTCTGGCGGGATAGGCGGACGGATGCCGCTCGGGGCCCTAGATACCGGGGCGCAACGCCACCGGAGAACACCCCCGTGAGACCGATCCCGACTCTCGCCCTCGCCCTCGCCTTGAATGCGGGCCTCTCCGGCTTCGCCGTGGCGGACCAACCCGGCCCCGACTGGCTGCCGGTCGATCAGGTCAGGAAGGCGCTGATGGCCGAGGGCTACACCGAGATCACGAAGCTCGAGGCCGATGACGGCCATTGGGACGGCGAGGGCATCAAGAACGGCCACAAGATGAAGTTCGATGCCGATCCGAAGACGGGCGCGATCCTCGGTGAAGTCGCCGAGTGAGAGCCGGCTTGATCGGATGTCTCAGCGGATGGCGAGACCGAAGTCGATCATCCTAGCCAACCACCTCATCCTGAGGTGACGCCGCACAGCGGCGGCCTCGAAGGAGCCCTCCAGATCGCGCGATGCTGGCTGGAAGCCTCCTTCGAGGCCGCTCCGCAGCACCTCAGGCTGAGGTGAAGCCTGGAAAAAAAGCAACGGACATAGGCCTCAATCCGTCCCGACGGGCTCCACGGCCCGGCCGAACAGGTCCAGCGCCTCCGCCACGGCGAGGCGGCGGATCTCGGTGCGGCCGAGATTGCCGAAACGGCGCTCGATATGCCGGGTCGCGGCACCCCGGCGGGCGAGGCCGAAATGCACGAGGCCCACGGGCTTGGCCTCGCTGCCGCCGCCAGGGCCGGCGATGCCGGTGATCGAGACCGCCACATCCGCGTGCGAATGGGCGAGCGCCCCCTCCGCCATGGCGCGGGCCACGGATTTGCTCACCGCCCCGTGGGTCGCGATGAGGTCGGCGGGCACACCGAGCATTTCGGATTTGGCGTCGTTGGAATAGGTGACGAAGCCGCGCTCGACCACCGCCGAGGAGCCGGGAACGGCCGTGAGCAGCCCGGCGACGAGGCCGCCGGTGCAGGATTCGGCGCAGGCCGCGCGAAGCCCGGCGGCGGCATAGGCCGCCACCAGCGCCTCGGCGCGGGCGAGGAGCGCCGGGTCGTCGATCACGCCGCGTCGTCTTCCGGCAGGCGGATCGTCGCCGCCGCCTGGGCCGCGAGCCCCTCGGCGCGGCCGACGAAGCCGAGCTTCTCGGTGGTCGTCGCCTTTATGGAGACCGAGCTCAGCTTCACGCCGCAGATCTCGGCGATGCGGGCGCGGATGGCCTCGCGATGGGCGCCGATGCGCGGGGCTTCGGCCAGGACGGTGATGTCGAGATGGTCGATCCGGCCGCCCCGGTCGCGGACGAGCTTCACCGCATGGGCCAGGAAGCGGTCGGACGAGGCGCCGCGCCATTGCTCGTCGCTCGGCGGGAAATGCGTGCCGATATCGCCATCCGCGATCGCCCCGAGGAGGGCGTCGGTGAGGGCGTGCAGCGCCACGTCCCCGTCGGAATGGGCCAGCACGCCGCGATCGGCGGGGATCTTCACGCCGCCGAGCCAGACATGGTCGCCCTCGGTGAAGGCATGGACGTCGAAGCCGGTCCCGAGGCGGGTCACGTAGGTCGTCATGGAATCGGTCTCTGGTTCGGAGGGCAGCACATCGCTGCCGGAAAAGCCGCGGTCGGCCTCGATCAGGTCCGAGGGCTGGGTGATCTTGCGGTTGCGCGGGTCGCCCTCGAACACCACCACGTCGAGCCCGGCCCATTCGGCCAAAGCCCCGTCATCGGTAAAGCCGTGGAGGTCCGCCTCCGCCGCCTTGCGGTGGGCGGCGAGGAGGGGCGCGAAGGCGAAGGCCTGAGGGGTCTGGACGGCGCGCAGGGATTCGCGGGCAGGGGTCTCGCGCACCCGGCCGATCCCCGTCCCGAGATCCTCGACGATCTTGATCGTATCGGTGACGGCGATGCCGGGCACCGCCGCGCCATGGTCCCGGCCGGCGACGAGGGCGCGGTCGATCAAGGCCGTGTCCACATGCGGACGGGCCGCGTCGTGAACGAGGACGAGGCCCGGCGCGCCCGTCACCGCCGACGATGCGGCCAAGGCTTCGAGACCGGCCAAGGCTTCGAGACCGGACCTGACGGATTGCTGGCGCGTGGCGCCGCCCTCGACGGGGGCCGCGAGCTTGGCGCGCAGAACGGGGTCGAGTTCCGCGACGCAGGCGTGGTAGAACGAGGCCGCGTCCGCAGCGATCACGGGCTGGATCACCGCGAGGTCGGGATGGGCCGCAAGTGCGGCGAGGGTCCGCGTGAGGACCGCGCGTCCGCCGACGCTGCGATATTGCTTGGGAACGTCACCGCCGATGCGGATCCCGCGGCCGGCTGCGACGACCACCGCGGCGTTCCAGGCGGTGCCGGACATGGAAAAGTGCTCCCGCATCAGTTCGAGGTAGCGTGGATGGCTGGGGTGGTCTGTCGTTTAAGCGGGGCATAGCCTGAAATCAAATCGCGCAAGGCGCTTGCGTCGCCCCGGCGATTGTCTATTTGTTGGGCACAATGAAAGCTGATGATTATTTGAGCGTTCTGCGCTCGGGCGATGGCCAGGGGCAGGCCGGCGAGAAGGCAGGCGCCGCGGCTTCGGTGCCGGTCCTGCTCGCCCCCCTGTCGGGCGTCACCGACCTGCACATGCGTCGCATCGCGCGGCGTCTGGGTGCAAGCGCCGTCGTCTCGGAAATGGTGGCGGCGGCCGAATTCGCCCGTGGGGCGGAGGAGGCGCGCCTGCGGGCCGAGGGCGGCGGAGTCGATCCCCACGTGGTCCAGCTCGCCGGCTGCGTGCCCGAATCGATGGCGGAGGCCGCACGGCTGGCCGAGGCGAATGGCGCCGATGTGATCGACATCAACATGGGCTGCCCGGCCAAGACCGTCACCGGCGGGGAGGCGGGCTCCGCCCTGATGCGCGACATCGAGGGGGCCACGCGCATCCTCGCCGCCGTCCGCGCGGCGGTGGCGATCCCGGTCACGGTCAAGATGCGCCTCGGCTGGGATCATGCGAGCCTCAATGCCCCCGATCTCGCCCGGCGCGCCGAGGGGCTCGGCCTCGCGGCGGTGACGGTCCATGGCCGCACCCGGCAGCAATTCTACAAGGGCCAGGCCGATTGGGCCGCCATCCGCGCCGTGGTGGATGCGGTCTCGATCCCGGTCATCGCCAATGGCGACGTCGTCGATCTCGCCGGTGCGCGGGCCTGCCTCGCCGCCTCGGGCGCCGCCGGGCTGATGATCGGCCGCGCGGCCCTGGGTCGTCCCTGGCTGGTGGGCGAGATCGCCGCCGGTCTCGCCGGCCGGGCACCGCGTTCCCTCGACGCCGAGGAGAAGGCCGCCCTCGCCCTGGAGCATTACCAGGGGCTCCTCGCGCTCTACGGCCCCGCCATGGGCGTGCGCCACGCGCGCAAGCACCTGGCGGCCTACGTGGACGGGTCCGGCGCGCTCGGCCCCGACGACCGGACGCGGCTCCTCACCACCACCGATCCGGCCATCGCAGCGGACCTCCTGTCGAGGGCGATTCGGCACCCGCGCGTACCATTCGTCACCGAGGAGGCAGCGTGAGCGCGGACAAGGAACATGGCGGCCGGACCATCGCCCCGCCCACGAGCGAGGCGGTGATCAACGCCCTGCCGCTGCCGGTCATCACCATCGGCGCCGACGACCGCATCCTCCATGTGAACCACGCGGCGGAGACGTTTTTCGATCATTCCGCGCGGTTGATGCAGCGCCGGCACCTGCGCGACATCATCCCGTTCTCGTCCCCGATCAGCGCCCTCGTGGCCGAAGTGCGCCGCCGCAAGGCGAGCGTCAGCGAATACGGCGTCGAACTGGTCCAGCCGCGCTCCGGCCTGGAGCGCAACGTCGACGTCTTCGCGACCCCCCTCGGCGACGAGGAGGATGCGGTGGTGATGATGCTCCAGGAGCGCACCATCGCCGACAAGATGAACCGGCAGCTCACCCATCGCGGCGCCGCGCGCTCGATGATCGCGCTGGGCGCCATGCTGGCGCACGAGATCAAGAACCCGCTCGCGGGCATCCGAGGGGCGGCCCAGCTCCTCGAACAATCGGGCACCGAGGACGACCGCCTGCTCACCCGGCTGATCTGCGACGAATCCGACCGGATCGTCCGCATCGTCGAGCGGATGGAACTGTTCGGCGACGAGCGCCCGGTGGAGCGCGGACCGGTCAACGTCCACGGCGTACTCGATCAGGTAAAGCGCTCGGCCCAGTCGGGCTTTGCCCGGCACATCCGCTTCGTCGAGACCTACGACCCGTCGCTGCCCCCGGTCCTCGGCAATCGCGACCAGCTGATCCAGGTCATCCTCAACCTGGTGAAGAACGCCGCCGAGGCCATCGGCGCCGATGCGGTGGATGGCGAGATCACCCTCTCCACCGCCTTCCGCACGGGGCTGAAGATGCAGGTGCCCGGCACGCGGGAACGGGTGAGCCTGCCCATCGAAGTGGCGGTGCGGGACAACGGGCCGGGGGTCTCGGCCGAGCTCCTGCCCGACCTGTTCGACCCGTTCGTGACCACCAAAGCCCAGGGGTCCGGCCTCGGACTTGCACTGGCGGCCAAGATCATCGGCGATCACGGTGGCATCGTCGAATGCGATCCCGTGCCGCGCCGCACCACTTTCCGTCTCCTCCTTCCCATGTCGAGCGCCCGTGACGGGCGCGAGTCGGCCGCGGAGCAATAGAGTCGCGTCATGCCCAACGGCCACATCATCGTCGCGGACGACGACGCCGCCATCCGCACCGTCCTCAACCAGGCCCTGTCGCGGGCCGGCTACGAGGTCCGCTCCACCGGCAACTGCGCCACCCTCTGGCGCTGGGTCGCGCAAGGGGAGGGCGACCTCGTCATCACCGACGTGATGATGCCGGACGAGAACGTGTTCGACCTGCTGCCGCGCATCAAGCGCGTGCGGCCGGAACTGCCGATCATCGTCATGAGCGCGCAGAACACGTTCATGACCGCGATCCGCGCCTCCGAGCGCGGGGCCTACGAATACCTGCCCAAGCCCTTCGACCTGAAGGAACTCATCGCCATCGTCGGCCGGGCACTGTCGCGGCCGCGTGGCACGCCCGCCCCCGGCGCCGATCCCGGCAACGAGGACATCCCGCTGGTGGGCCGCTCGCCGGCCATGCAGGAGATCTACCGGGCGCTCGCCCGCCTCATGCCCACCGACCTCACGGTGATGATCACCGGCGAGTCGGGCACCGGCAAGGAGCTGGTGGCCCGCGCGCTGCACGATTACGGCCGTCGCCGCTCCGGGCCGTTCGTGCCGGTGAACATGGCGGCGATCCCGCGCGACCTCATCGAATCCGAGCTGTTCGGCCATGAGAAGGGCGCCTTCACCGGCGCGCTCTCGCGCTCGGCCGGCCGGTTCGAGCAGGCGGAGGGCGGCACGCTCTTCCTCGACGAGATCGGCGACATGCCGATGGAGGCCCAGACCCGCCTCCTGCGCGTGCTGCAGCAGGGCGAATACACCACGGTAGGCGGCCGGGTCCCGATCAAGACCAATGTCCGCATCATCGCGGCCACCAACAAGGACCTGCGCGTCTCGATCCAGCAGGGCATCTTCCGCGAGGATCTGTTCTTCCGGCTCAACGTCGTGCCACTGCGCCTGCCGGCGCTCCGCGAGCGTTCGGAGGACGTGCCGGACCTGATCCGCCACTTCTTCATCCTGGTGGAGAAGGAGGGCCTGAGCCGCAAGCAGCTCGACGGCGAGGCGATGGAGCGCCTGAAGCGCTATCGCTGGCCCGGCAACGTGCGCGAACTCGAGAACCTCGTGCGCCGCCTCGCCGCCCTGTATCCGCAGGAAACGATCACCGGCCCGGTGATCGAGGCCGAGCTCGATACGCTGCCCCTCGCCCAGCCGCAGGCCAACGGCTCCGGCGCGCGCAAGGCGGGCGCCGCGGACAACGAGACCCTGTCGGCGGCGGTGGAACGGCATCTCGCCGAGTATTTCAGCGGTTATCGCGACACGCTGCCCCCTCCCGGCCTCTACCACCGAATCCTGCGTGAGATCGAAGGCCCGCTCATAGGCGCGGCGCTCGCCGCCACCCGGGGCAACCAGATCCGCGCGGCGGAACTGCTCGGCGTCAACCGCAACACCCTGCGCAAGAAGGTGCGGGACCTCGACCTTCAGGTCTTCCGCAACGCACGGTGAGCCCGCGCGACACGTCCGGCGAACCAGGGGACCTGTTCCATTTCAGCGAGGACCCGACGATCCGGGTCTTCGCGCCGCGCCCCGTCCGTGTCGGCGTGGATCGCGGGCCGGAGGGAGCCTGGCTGAACGGCTCCCTGGTCTGGGCGATCGAGGACGCCCACAGCCTGCTCTACCTCTTTCCGCGCGACTGCCCCCGGATCGTGATCTGGCCCACCGAACGGACCACGCCGGAGGATCGGCGCGCCTGGTTCGGCGACGTCACCGGCCGCGCCGTCGCCTATGTGGAGGAGGCCTGGGCGGAGAGGATCGCGACCGCCGCGATCGAGCGCTACCGCATGCCGCCCGAGACCTTCGAACCCACCGGCGAGCCCGGCACCTGGGTGTCGAAGAGCCCGGTCCTCCCCACCGGCCACGACACGATCCGGGACCTGCCCGGTGCGATGGCGGCGCAGGGCGTCGAACTCCGCACCCTGCCGCGCCTCACGCCGCTCGCGCCGATCTGGCGCTCCACCCTGCACGCCAGCGGCATCCGCCTCAGGAACGCGCAGGACTGGGTGACGCCGGAAGGGGGGCCGCCGAGGCCGATCACGGATGCTCGTGTGCGGTGAGGGGACGCTCCGCCATGGCCGAGCGGGAGCGAACCGCGGACGGTCCCCCGAAATGCAGAGGCTCAAAAAACCAATCTCTTAGCCATCTTCGTTCACGCGGAGACAGGAGGTTGGTGCCTTTCTGTCTCCCGCGTGCCGATCCGTGTCGGTTCCGATATCGTAGGACCGGCAATGGCACTGAGTGAGCGCGAAGCGGGAGTTGCAACGGCAAGCACCCGGCGCGGCAATGTCCGGCATCGCCTTGCCGCTCAGGTCGGTCTCGTCGTGGTCATGATCACGATCGTGCTCTCGGGCTTCTTCTACACCAACCGGCACCAGCAGGCCCTCATCGACCTGCGCGAGGGCGGGCGGCAGATGCGCATCGCCCAGGAAGCGCTCATGGACGCGGAAGCCTACGTCCTCAACAGAGTCCTCGGCGACCGGGATACCGAATACAGCGAGTACAGCCGCGCCTTCGAAGCGCTCCATAGCCGTCGCGATACGTATCTGGCTCGACTCGATCCATTCCTCAGGATGCCCGACGGGACCAGCGTCTCCGCCGACGCCAGCATCAAGTCGCTCGAAGCCATCTGGACGGACGCTCTCGAACTCGTCCGCGCCGGAAAGCTGGAGGCGGCTGAGACCCTGCTCAAGGAACGCAGGAGTGCAGCTCTGCTCGGCACGATGCGTCGCGCGTTCGATGCCTTCCTGGCGGACTGGAACTCGCACTTCGCCGATCACGAGACCCGCATCGAGATCGGCAAGAGCATCGTGTTGCTCTCGCAGATTCTGATTGCCGGAGTCATGATCTTCGCATTCCGATCGAGCGCGCGAGATGCCCAGGCCCGGGCGACGGCCATCGCGGACATGGACGCGTCCAGAACGCAGATCGGCCATCTGTTCGAGATGACGGACATGCTCCAGAGCGCCGCCGATCATCACGATGCGAACGCGGTCCTCCGAGCCACCGCCGGCGAACTGATCGGCGGGTTCAGCGGCGCGCTCTACGTCTTCAACAACTCACGGGACCGCCTCGTCCTCTCGACCTCCTGGGCGTGCGAGGATGGATCGCCCCCGCCGGAGGTGATCGCGATCAACCAGTGCTGGGCCATGAAGCGCGGCAAGCCGCACATCAACCGCAGCGGCTCCAGAGCCCTCTGCTGTGAGCACCATGCCTCCGGTCTCGCCGCCCTCGAAATCCCGATGGTCGCGCGGGGCGAGAACCTCGGCCTTCTCCAAATCTTCGGGCAGGGTTTGGAGGCGGAGCAACGCCTCGCCGCCATCCTGCCGCTGAGTTCGGCGCTCGGGGACGCGATGTCGCTCGCCCTGTCGAACATCGCTCTGCGCGAGAAGCTGCGCAACCAGGCGCTCCGCGATCCGCTGACGGGCCTCTACAACCGACGCTACATGGAAGACAGTCTCGACCGATATGTCCGCATCGCCGAGCGCGAGGGGCGGAAGGTCTCGGTGATCATGATCGACCTCGACCACTTCAAGCGCCTCAACGACGAGCACGGCCATGCGACGGGGGACGCGGTTCTGAGGGAGGCGGCGGCGGCGATCGTCGGAGCGCTCCGGGAGACCGATGTCGCCTGTCGCTACGGTGGCGAGGAAATGATCGTGTTTCTCCCCGATTGCAGCCTCGAGGACGCGGCGCTCAAGGCAGAACAGATCCGGGAACGGATAGAGGCTCTGTCCGGGGGCCATGGTGCGAAGGTCTCCGCATCGCTGGGCGTGTCCTCCCTGCCGAGCACGTCGAGCAACAGCGCCGACCTCGTCAAGGCCGCCGACACGGCCCTCTATCGCGCCAAGCACGGCGGACGAAACCAAGTCGCGATCGCCCCGGTTCAATCGGGCTGGCGTGCCGACCGCGAAGTGCAGGCCAGCCCACAGGCGCATCTTCGCGTCGCGGCCGAATAGCTTCTTTATGTCCCTCGGCGAGGGCTCGACCCAACCGGGTCGTACTCCCCGTATCGCCGAGCGCCCGAGCGCGGATCGTCCCGGGGCCTGCTCGGGGTCGATGAGAGACTGGTGGCCCGATTGCCATCACGCACCCAGCCTTCATCGCCGACAGCACCTCACAGCAAAACGCGGACGGGTTTCCCCGTCCGCGCTTCGCAGAATCGATCTAGCCGGAAACGTCAGGCCATGGCGGGTTTGGCCGACATGGCGCGCGTCTCGCCGAGACCGAGCCAGTTCCGGCGCATGGGCTTGAGGACGAAATAGGCGAGGATCGCGGTCAGCACGTCGAGGGTGATGATGATCGCGAAGACCGGGAGCCAGGAGCCCTGGACCAGGTAGATCCAGGCGGCGATCGGTCCGCCGAAGAGCGAGCCGATGCCCTGCGCCATGTAGAGGAAGCCGTAATTGGTGGTGGCGTGCTTGGTACCGAACGTGTCGGTGAGGATCGAGGGGAACAGCGAGAAGATCTCGCCCCAGGCGAAGAAGACGACGCCGGAGAGCAGGGCGAAGGCATACGGATTCTCGCGGAAGACCAGCAGGAGGGCGATGGCCGCCGCCTCGGCGGCAAACGCGATGCCCATCGTGTTCTCGCGGCCGATCTTGTCCGAGACCCAGCCGAAGAAGGGCCGGGTGAGGCCGTTGGTGATGCGGTCGAAGGTCAGGGCGAAGGGCAGGGCCACAAAGCCGAAGATGATCGCGTCGGCCACACCGAAGTCGCGGGCGAAGGAGGCGAAGTTCGCCACCACCATCAGGCCGCCGGTGGACATCATCGTCATCATCGCGAACATCAGCCAGAAGAGCGGCGTCTTCAGCATGTCCTTCGGGGCGGTGTCGTGGACGCAGGTCGAGAGGTTGCGGGCCGGGGCCGGCAGGACCTCGTCGGCGCGGGGAGCCCGCAGGCCGAGGGCGGCCAGTGCGCCGACGACGCCGAGGATGATGCCGAACACCGTCAGCGTGTGGCGGTAGCCCGAGGCGGTGAGCATGTCGCTGATGGGGAAGGTGCTCAGCATCGCGCCCATGCCGTAGCCGGCGGCGACCACGCCCACGGCGAAGCCCCGGCGATCGGGAAACCATTTCACCATCAGGCCGACGATGCCGACATAGACGATGCCGGTGCCGAGACCGCAGAACAGGCCGTAGGTGGCGTAGACGCCCCAGAGCGTGTCGACGCGGGCGGCGAGCACCCAGCCGAGGCCCGAGAGGATGGCGCCCAGCGCGATCATCAGCTTGGGGCTGAACCGGTCGATCAGGTAGCCCTGGACCGGTGAGAAGAAGGTCTGCAGCACGATCAGGATCGTGAAGGTCCATTGCAGCTGCGGCAGGCTCGCGCCCGTCGTCGCGATCAGCGGTTTGGTGAACAGGGTCCAGACGTATTGCGGGCTGGAAATCGCCATCATGGCGACGAGGCCGAGGCCGAGCTGTATCCAGCGCTGCCGGGAAAGATTCGTATCCATTATGCACTCCATGCTGCCGGCACCGAGACGCAAAGTGTATACCAGACGGCGCGGGCTCGCCGTCAGCGCCGCGCGGAAACCAGCCAGCAGCCGGCATCCAGGGACACGGCGCCGGAGACGGCCCGTTCCGCGAAGTCGTCGCTCACCCGCTTCAGGGCGTCCGCACGGACCGAAGCGGGCTGATCGCGCAGGAGCCGGGAAACCGGGCCGAGCTCGGTGGCGAAATCCGCGGCGGCCTCCGCCGCATCTCGGGCGGTGCCGTCGCCGGACCTCGCGAGGGTGAGGGGCCGGTCGATCGCCTCGAGCGTGATGTCGAGGAAGCCGGCCTGCGCCAGCACCGCATGGAGGGTCTCCGCCTCGGCGAAGCGGAACGGCCCCGGCGCGTCGGCGGGGCCGGGTTCGGGCTCCGGCACCAGGGGCAGGACGAGGTTCCTCGGCACCGTGATCCAGGGATTGTCCTCGATCCGCCGCCAGCACAGGAAGGTCAGGCGTCCGCCGGGGACCAGGGCCTTGCGGATATTGGCGAAGGCGGCGCCGGAATCGTCGAAGAACATCACCCCGAAGCGGGAGATCGCCTGCTCGAAGGCGGCATCGCCGAAATCGTGGGTCTGGGCGTCCGCTTCGATGAACGCGATCGGCGCCAGGGCGGGGGCCTCGATGGCGGCCCGCTCGCGCGCCACCGAGAGCAGGGGGGCCGAGAGGTCGGCCGCCACCACACGCCCCCTGGGGCCGAGCCGGCGCGCGGCGGCGATGGCGCAGTCACCGGCGCCGCAGCCGATATCCAGCGCCGAGCCGTCCACCCGAAGGCGCGCCGCCTCGAACAGGGCGGCGGTGAGGGGCGCGAAGACCGCGTCGATCCTGCGCTGGTTGCGCGCCCAGCGCGCACCGACCTCGCCGTTCCAGTAGTCGCGCTGGGTGATCGCGCCATCCGCCATCATGAACCTTCCGGTCTCTGAACATCGATCGTCCGGCCCCCGGCGGGGACCCGTTTCACAGGCCGGACGAGCCGCCATCCGAACGCGGATCGTGGACCGCCTCGATCCGCCCGTTGCCGGGATGACGGACCAGCATGCCGGCATGGCCGAGGGAATCGATGTAGGAACCGCCCAGTTCCTCGATCTCGTGGCCCATGGAGCGCAACTCGGCGATGCAGGCCGGATCGAACCGGTCCTCCACCTTCACGCTGAGGGATTCGGCACCCCAGGTACGGCCGTAGAGCAGGCGCGGCGCGTCCACCGCCTCGGCCGGGCTCATGCCGTAATCGGCATACCGCGAAAAAATCTGGGCCTGGAATTGCGGCTGCCCGTCGCCGCCCATGCTGCCGTAGGACATCACGCGGCCGTCGTCGAAGGCGGCCAGTCCGGGGATCAGGGTGTGGAACGGCCTGCGCCCCGGCTCCAGGGGGTTCACCGCGCCCTTCTCCAGCGAGAACGAAGTGCCGCGGTTCTGCCAATGGATGCCGGTCTTCGGCAGGACGATCCCCGAACCGTATTCCCAGTAGATCGACTGGATGTAGGAGACGGCCAGACCGTCCTTGTCGATGGCGCCCATCCAGACGGTGTCGCCATCGCCCGGTCCCCGGAGGGGCACGGAGGCGGCGCGGCGCATGTCGATCTGGGCCGCCTCGCGGTCGAGGCACTCCGGGGTGAGGAAGCTCGCCGGATCGACGCTCAGCCGGTCGTAATCGGTGACCGTGCGGTCTCGGATGGCGAAAGCGCGCTTCGTCGCCTCGATCAGCCCGTGATACTGCGCCGTGCTCTCGGGCCGCGACACGTTCAGCCGGTCGAAGATGCCGAGGATGATGAGCGCGGCGAGGCCCTGGGTGGGCGGCGGGAAGTTGTAGAGCACCGCGTCGCGACGGCGCAGCGACAGGGCCGCCCGCTCCCGCGGCGCATAGGCTTCGAGGTCGGCCCGCGTCACCGGCGCGCCGAGACGGTCGAGGTCGGCGGCGATCTCGCGGCCGAGGTCGCCCCGGTAGAAATCGTCGAGCCCGGCATGGGCCAGTTGTTCGAGCGTATCGGCCAGGGCCGGCAGGCGGCGGGTGGCGCCGGCGGCGAAGGGCTTGCCCCCGTCGAGGAAGGTCTGCGCGAAACCGGGCTGGTCGTGAAGCGTGTCGATCTCCTTCGGCACGTAGCGGGCCTCGGAAGGCGACACCGCGCAGCCCTGTCGCGCATGGCGGATCGCATCGGCCAGCAGCGTCTCGAGGGGGAGCCGGCCGCCCAGCGCCCTGGCGAGGTCGAGGGCGAGACGCCAGCCACCGATGGCGCCGGCCACGGTGAGCGCCGCATCCGGCCCGCGCGAGGGGATCGTCTCGTGGCCCTGGCTGCGATAGCGCTCGACCGTGGCGAGGGACCCGGCCGGGCCGCAGGCCTCGATGCCGCGCACCCGCCCGCCCGGTTCGCGAACCAGCCAGAACCCGTCGCCGCCGATGCCGTTCATATGCGGGTAGACCACGGCGATGGTGGCCGCCATGGCCGCCATCGCCTCGATGGCGTTGCCGCCCTGCGCCAGCACGGTCTGCCCGGCGGTGGCGGCCAGATGGTGAGGCGCGGCAACGGCGGCGGAGGAATAGACGGGCGTCTCGGGCATCGCGAACTCGGTGTGAGGAGGCTTGGAGGATTGAGGAGAGGCTTGGAGAATAATGTATTTTCTCGGCCGGTCGACCGAGAGATTTCCAAGCAAGAAACGGTCGCAGATCGCTGCGGTGCCATCGGTTTCACGGCGTGAGGCGCCGTCGCGGCGCGTGCCGCGCCCATGGTGTCCACCGACTCGATGGCCCGATTCGTATTAATTTCGCCACACTGTTGTGGCGACGCATCAGCCATGGCGTGGCTTCGACGTTCCAAACAATCGGCCGCCCCGGGAGACGATGTCTCACCGGAGGGCGAGGCCGAACCTCATACCATCCGGGCGGCACCGCGCGGCCCCGGCTGGATCGGCGCGCTCGTCGTCGCCACGGCCCTGATCTCGGCCATCGCGACCTTCCTGATCCTCGCCGGCGTGATCCGGGTGACGCCGACGCCGACGATCGGCCTGACGCTGCTGGGCATCAACGTCTTCCTGGTCCTCAGCCTGTTCGTCATCATCGCCTGGGAGGCGCGGGTCTTCCTGCATGCGCGCCGGGCCAATGCGGCGGTGGCGCGCCTGCACACCCGCATCGTCGGCCTGTTCAGCCTCATCGCGATCCTGCCCACCGTGCTGCTGGCCGTCGTGGCGGCGGTGACGATCGATCGCGGGCTCTCGCTGGGCTTCACCGACCGCGTCCGCGACGTGGTGCTGAAATCCGTCGAGGTGGCCGACGCCTACCAGGAGAACCAGTGCCAGTCGCTCGCCCGCGAGATCCGCATCCTCACGGACGACCTCACGCGGGCACGGCCGAATTTCGACGTGAACAGGGAGTGGTTCGAGAACTTCCTCACCACGCGGGCGACCGCGCTGGGACTGCCGGTCGCCGAGATCATGCGCGGACCGAACGAGCTCGTGGCACGGGCGAAGATCGACGTCCTCAAGGAGCGCAGGCTGCCCTCCGCCGCGGCCTTCGAGGAGGCCGCCAAATCCAACGAGACGATCTGTCTGAGGCCGAGCGAGGGGAGGGTCTTCGCCGCCCTGCTGCGGATGCCCGCCTATGACGGGGCCGTGCTGCTGGTGCAGCGCGAGGTCAGCCAGCTCGCCGTCGACTTCCCCGGCGTCTCGCGGGCGGCGGCCGCCGAGTACCTCACCTACGATTCCCTCAAGCGCTCGATCCAGATCAGCTTCGCCTCGATCTTCGTGCTGATCGCGCTGATCGCCCTGCTCTCGGCGGTCTGGTTCGGACTCAACTTCGCCAACCGGTTCGTGGCGCCGATCCGCCGGCTGATCAACGCGGCCGATCAGGTCGCCTCGGGCAATTTCTACGCCCAGGTCCCGGCCCGGAAGAGCGACGGCGACCTCGCCCATCTCGGCGAGAGCTTCAACAAGATGACCCAGGAGCTGCGCCGCCAACACGATGGGCTGACGGCGGCGAGCGAACTCATCGACCGGCGCCGCCGGTTCACCGAAGCGGTCCTGGCCGGGGTCTCGCCGGGCGTCATCGGCGTCGACGCGGCCGGGCTCGTCACCATCGCCAACCCCTCCATCGAGCGCACATTGGGGCTCAAGGCGGATGCGATCATCGGCAAGCCGCTGGTCCAGGCGGTGCCCGAGCTCCAGGCCATCCTGCCCGAGGGCGGAGAGGGGCGCCTGCGCGCCCTCCAGCAGCAGATCCAGCTGACCCGCGACGGGCGCGAGCGCACGGTCACCGTGCGCGTCACCAGCGAGCAGGCGCAAGGCGGCGCCCGCGGCTTCGTGGTGACGCTGGACGACATCACCGACCTCGTCACGGCCCAGCGCACCTCGGCCTGGGCGGACGTCGCCCGTCGCATCGCCCACGAGATCAAGAACCCGCTGACCCCGATCCAGCTCTCGGCCGAGCGCATCCGGCGCAAATACGGCAAGGTCATCGTCGCGGACAAGGACGTGTTCGACCAGTGCACGGCGACGATCATCCGCCAGGTGGACGAGATCAAGCGCATGGTGGACGAGTTCTCGTCCTTCGCGCGGATGCCGAAACCGGCCATCGCCCGGAACGACCTGAGCGAGATCGCCAAGCAGAACCTGTTCATGATGCGGGTGGCGCATCCGGACATGGATTTCGCCTTCACCGAGGCCGGGCAGGACCGCCTGCACGCCGCCTTCGACATCCGGCTCCTGTCGCAGGCGATCACCAACATCCTCAAGAATGCGGTGGAGGCCGTCTCCGCCGTGCCCGAGTCCGAACTGGGCAAGGGCCGGGTCGACCTGCGCCTCCTCGTCGAAGAGGGGTTCGCGGTGATCGAGATCACCGACAACGGCAAAGGCTTCCCTGTGGAGGGGCGCCAGCGGCTGCTCGAGCCCTATATGACCACCCGCGAGGGCGGCACCGGGCTCGGACTCGCCATCGTCAGCAAGGTGCTCGAAGAGCATGGCGGCGGCATCGAACTGAACGACAACCCTTCGGGTAGGGGCGGATGCGTGCGGATGCGCGTTCCCCTCGATACCCGGGACAAGACGACGGAGGGGAAACCCTCCGCGCAGGCTGAGAAGGTTGCCGCACCGACGGCACCCCCAATCGCGGAGATGACGTCATGAGCGCCGATATCCTGATCGTCGACGATGAGGCCGACATCCGCGACCTCGTCGCCGGCATCCTCGACGACGAAGGTCACCGCACCCGCACGGCCGGAGGCTCCGACGAGGCGCTGGCCGCCATCGAGTCGCGCCGCCCCCACCTCGTGTTCCTCGACATCTGGCTGCAGGGCTCGCGCCTCGACGGGCTGCAGGTGCTCGACCAGATCAAGCTCGGGCATCCCGACCTGCCGGTGGTGATGATCTCGGGCCACGGCAACATCGAGACGGCGGTGGCCGCCATCAAGGCGGGCGCCTACGACTTCATCGAGAAGCCGTTCAAGGCCGACCGGCTGGTGCTGGTGGCCGAACGCGCCCTCGAAGCCTCCCGCCTCAAGCGCGAGGTGCGCGACCTCAAGGCGCGCTCCGGCCAGGCGAGCCGGCTCGTCGGCGGGTCCGTGGCGGTCAACCAGCTGCGCCAGACGGTGGAGCGGGTCGCCCCCACCAATGCGCGGGTGATGATCCTCGGCGCGCCGGGCTCCGGCAAGGAACTCTCGGCGCGGACCCTCCACGCCTCCTCGTCCCGCGCCAGCGGTCCCTTCGTCGTCATCAACGCGGCGATGATCACGCCCGAGACCATGGAAGCGGAACTGTTCGGCGTCGAGGCCGGCGAGGGCCGCGCCCGCCGGGTCGGCGCCCTGGAGGAGGCCCATGGCGGCTCCCTCTATATCGACGAGATCGCCGACATGCCGCGCGAGACCCAGAACCGCATCCTGCGCGTGCTGGTGGACCAGAACTTCCAACGTGTCGGCGGCACCACCCGCGTCCATGTGGACGTGCGCATCATCTCCTCCTCCTCGCGCGACCTCGCCGAGGAGATCGCCGCCGGCCGATTCCGCGAGGATCTGTTCCACCGCCTCTCGGTGGTGCCGATCCGGGTGCCGTCCCTGTCCGAGCGGCGCGAGGACGTGCCCGAACTCATCAACTTCTTCATGGAGCAGATCTCGGCCGCCACCGGCCTCGCCCGCCGGCGCATCGCCGAGGACGCCATGGCGGTGCTGCAATCGCACGATTGGCCGGGCAACATCCGCCAGCTGCGCAACAACGTCGAGCGGCTGATGATCCTCACCCATACCGACCCGGAGCAGGAGGTGACCTCGGAGATGCTGCCCACCGAGATCGGCGCCCTGGTTCCGACGACGCCGAACGGCGCGGGGGGCGAGAAGCTGATGAGCCTGGCCCTGCGCGAGGCGAGGGAAATCTTCGAGCGCGAATACCTGATCGCGCAGATCGCACGATTCTCCGGAAACATATCGCGCACCGCCGAGTTCATCGGCATGGAACGCTCGGCCCTCCACCGCAAGCTGAAGTCGCTCGGCATCGGCCCCTGAGGGCCTGGGCGACCTTCGCCTTACATGTGCGTGCCCCTTGCATGTGCGTGACAATGACCGTGTAATAGTCGAGGTTGTCTGTTTTCACCGGTCTGCTACGCATTCGAACCAACAAGAACCCGCCAGTCACGGCGGGCGGCAGGTTCTTAAGAAGGATTAATAAAAAATGGCGGGCGAACGCGCTCAGAACCTGCAGGACACGTTTCTCAATCATGTCCGCAAGAACAAGATCCCGCTCACGATCTTCCTCGTCAACGGCGTCAAGCTCCAGGGCGTCGTGACCTGGTTCGACAACTTCTGCGTCCTCCTGCGACGGGACGGGCATTCGCAGCTCGTCTACAAACACGCGATCTCGACGATCATGCCCGGCCACCCGGTTCAGTTGTTCGAGCCGGACGAGACGGCGCCCGATAAGGCGTGAAGCGACGTCGGCAGTCTTGCCCATGACGAGACGTTGAGAGACGTTTGACGCCGAACATCGGACGAGGACCGAAGACTGCCCTTGTTTGACGTCGGCAAAAGCCCATTCTCCTCATCTTCAGGGGACAGGGTCGAACCGAATTTCATGACGCAAATGACAACGCCGGGCGAAGCCCGGCTCCAGGCGATGGCCGCTCCCGAAGGTGAGATCGCGGCCGCGACCCATACGCTGGTGATCGGCCCCTATCTCACCCGGTCCGCCGCTCCCCGGACAGGCGGCGGACCGGCCGACGTCTCGCGCTCGAGCGAGGCGCGGATCGACGAGGCGGCGGGTCTCGCCGTGGCCATCGAGCTGGACGTCACCGAGGCGATCATCGCGCCGGTCTCGCGCATCCGCCCCTCCACCTATCTCGGCAAGGGCCGGGTCGAAGAGCTCGCCGGCCGGATCAAGGCCGAGGAGATCGGCCTCGTCGTCATGGATTGCGCCCTGTCGCCGGTGCAGCAGCGCAACCTGGAGAAAGCGTTCGGCTGCAAGGTCATCGACCGCACCGGCCTCATCCTGGAGATCTTCGGCCGGCGCGCCTCCACCCGAGAGGGCACGCTGCAGGTCGAGCACGCCCATCTCGCCTACCAGCGCAGCCGCCTGGTGCGGTCCTGGACCCACCTCGAACGTCAGCGCGGCGGCTTCGGCTTCCTCGGCGGCCCCGGCGAGACCCAGATCGAGGCCGATCGCCGGATGATCCAGGAGCGGATGACGAAGATCGAGCGCGAGCTCGACAGCGTCACCCGCACGCGCGGCCTGCACCGGGAGAGCCGGGCGCGGGTGCCGTACCCGATCGTCGCCCTCGTCGGCTATACCAATGCCGGCAAGTCGACGCTGTTCAACGCCCTGACCAAGGCCGAGGTGATGGCCAAGGACATGCTGTTCGCCACCCTCGACCCGACCGCGCGCGCGACGAAGCTGCCGCATGGGGAGACGGTGATCCTCTCGGACACGGTGGGCTTCATCTCGGAGCTGCCCACGGCCCTCATCGCCGCCTTCCGCGCCACGCTGGAGGACGTGATCGAGGCGGATATCCTGCTCCATGTCCGCGACGTCAGCCACGTCGATTCGGAGGCGCAGGCGGAGGATGTCGGCGACGTGCTGCGTGAACTCGGGATCGAAACCACGGCAGAGCGAATCATCGAGGTCTGGAACAAGGCCGACCTGCTCGACGATTCGGAGCGCACGCGCCTCCTCAACCTGAGTGCCCAGGGGCGCAACGACCGGGACAGTGACGTGCCGATCCTGGTCTCGGCCCTCACGGGCGAGGGCCTGGCGGCCCTGTCGGGCCGGATCGAGGCACGGATCGCCAAGCGACGCTCCACCTTCGCCGTCACCCTCGCGCCAGAGGACGGTGCGGCGCTCAACTGGCTCTACGAGAATGCCGAGGTTCTCGACCGCCGTGCCGAAGAGGCGGGCACGATCCACCTCGCCATCCGCGTGGCGCCGGAGAAGGAGCCGCGCTTCCTCAACCGCTTCGCCAGCGCACGCAAGCTCAGCCGCGCGGACTGAGAGAGGAGAAGCCTTCCGGTGGGGCAGCGGAAGGGCGATCGTCCATCCGCGACCGCGGGGGCTTCGAAGGCCCAACAAAAAACCCCGGCTCCAAGGGAGCCGGGGGATGAGTTTCGGGTCCGGAAAGACGTCTTACGGCTGCAGAACGCCGTTGATGACGTGGATCACGCCGTTCGACTGCATCACGTTGGCGATGGTCACCTTGGCTGTGTTGCCCTTGGTATCGGTGAGGTACACGGCCTTGCCCTTGGTCTGGACCACGAGCGGGGTGCCCTGCACGGTCTTGATCTGGCCTTCACCGCCGCCGTCCTTGGCGATCTTCATGAGGTCCTTGGCGGTCAGGGTGCCGGGGACGACGTGATAGGTGAGGATCGCGGTCAGCGTCGCCTTGTTCTCGGGCTTCACCAGGGTCTCGACGGTGCCGGCCGGCAGCTTGGCGAAGGCCGCGTTGGTGGGCGCGAAGACGGTGAAGGGGCCGGGGCCGGCGAGGGTGTCGACGAGGCCGGCGGCCTTCACGGCGGCGACGAGGGTGGTGTGATCCTTCGAGTTGACCGCGTTCTCGACGATGTTCTTGGACGCATACATCGGAGCGCCGCCGACCATCGGGTTCTTGGCGAGAGCGGCCACCGGGAAAGCGGCGCCCATGGTGAAGGCGAGGGCGACGGCGGCGAACGTGGAGGCCACGGGGCGACGGGTGTTGGTCATGGGGCGTTCCTCTTGAGCTATCCCCTTCGCGGGGGTCATCGCTCGTTACGGAGCCCGGAAGAGGAAAGTTTCGGGAACGCTGCGAAAAGTCGTGTTCGCGCGAGATATGGCGGGACGCGAGCGCCTCCTCCAAAGCAAAAGCCCGCCCGACCTGAAGGTCGGACGGGCTTTCGCGATCTGAGCGACGGCGAGGACGACCCTCGCCGCCGTGCTCGAGATCAATACTTGCGGATGATCGGGGCCGGAGCAGCGGCGACCGGGGTCGGCGAGTACAGCGGCACGATCAGGCGGCCCGAGATCTCGGTGCTGTCGAAGCTGGTGGTCGCGACGGTGCGGGCGACGTAGACCTGCGCGGTGGCGAAGCCGAAGTCGTAGCCGACGAGGCCACCCATCAGGAACCGGCCACGATCGTTGAGGGCGGCGTTGATGATGCCGCCAGCCTTGGCGCCGGTGTCGAAGTTGACGGTGCCGTAGGCGATGGCGCCGATCTCGAACTTGCCGAACTTCTTGGTCGCGGTCAGGTCGAGGTTGAGGGAGTCAGAGAGAGAGTAGACCGTGCCGAAGTCACGGCCGCTGCCGAAGGAGGACGGCGAATCGTAGATGTTGGCGGTGAGGTTTGCGGTCAGATTGTAGCCATCGCCGGTGTAGCTGGCGGCAACGCCGACGCGGTAGGTGTTCGACGAAAGCTGGGGCAGCACGGCAGTGTTGGCGAGAGCGCCGGCATTCGTGCGCAGGACACCACGGTCACCGTTCAGCTCGTTCAGGTAGACACCGCCGAGCAAGCTGACGCCGAAGTTGTTGCCGAGGTCGAAGGCCCAGATGCCGCCGACGAAGGTACCAACGTTGATCGAGGTGTCACGCAGGCCGTTCGCGCCGCTCTTGCCGAAGGTGAACACGGTCGGGGGAGCCACGAGGAGCTCGATGCGGCCGCCGAGCGGAACCAGCGGGGTCGACCAGACCAGCACGGGAATGTTGATCCCGACGTCCAGAGCCGAGTTGTCACGCGACTGGTAGACGAAGGTGTTCAGGGCGTAGATGCCCTCGGGCAGCGGCGCGCCGGTGGCGAGGCCGACCTGCTCGCCGGGGATCGTGGTGGTCTGTGCGTAGGAAGCCGTGGCGCTCATGCCCATGGTCAGCGCCAGTGCGCCGGTGGCCAGCCAGTTCTTCGTCATTGTCTCGTCCTTCCCAAGGATTTCAGGCATTCGCCGCGCAGACCTACGAACCATCGTGCCGAGTGCCGCATTGTTGCGGCTTGCTGACATCCAGTGCGTAGGGCCCCCCTTGCGGCCCGAATTCGTGTCTCAACGCTGAGAACTATTCTACAGGTCGGATCGGATTGACAGTCCAATGCTTCGGATCGAGGCAGTTCCAAACGAACCGTTGCGGAAAAGCCGCAATTTCGACGCGGTGCAGCGCAAGGTTTTGTTAACTTTTTCAGCAGAATTCCGGCGGGCATGACGCCGCAACGGGCAACGCGTCGGCAAAATAACGCTGATCGGTCAAACCGTTGCGACCGATCCATGTGGCAGGACGATTGCGCAATCGACGGCGGGAGTTTGCGCATCGCCAGCGGACCACGATCCCCGCATGCCCGGTGCCTGTGCACCGCAGCAGGGCCATCGTTCCCAGGTGCCGTCGAATCGAGCTTGGCCTTGGCCGGGCGGGCAGCTTATTCCGCCGCGTCCCGGCCCTTGGCGGTGACCTCGGCGAGGGGACGGCGGGCCAGCACATCGCGCAGGAACCGGCCGGTATGGCTCGCCTTCGACTTGGCGATCTGCTCCGGCGTCCCCTCGGCCACCACGACGCCGCCGCCATCGCCGCCCTCGGGTCCCATGTCGATGACCCAGTCGGCGGTCTTGATGACCTCGAGGTTGTGCTCGATCACGACGACGGTGTTGCCCTGGTCCACGAGTTCGTGGAGCACCTCCATGAGCTTGGCGACATCGTGGAAGTGAAGGCCGGTGGTCGGCTCGTCGAGGATGTAGAGCGTGCGGCCGGTGGCGCGCTTGGAGAGCTCCTTGGACAGCTTCACCCGCTGCGCCTCGCCGCCCGACAGGGTGGTGGCCTGCTGGCCGACCTTGACGTAGCCGAGGCCGACCCGCGCCAGGGTCTCCATCTTCTCGCGGATCGTCGGCACCGCCTTGAACAGGTCGGCCGCCTCCTCGACGGTCATGTCGAGCACGTCGGCGATGGAATGGTTGCGGTACTTCACCTCCAGGGTCTCGCGGTCGTAGCGGCGGCCCTTGCACACGTCGCAGGTGACGTAGACGTCCGGCAGGAAGTGCATCTCGATCTTGATGACGCCGTCGCCCGAACAGGCCTCGCAGCGCCCGCCCTTCACGTTGAAGGAGAAGCGGCCGGCCTGGTAGCCGCGCGCCTTCGCCTCCGGCAATCCGGCGAACCAGTCGCGGATCGGCGTGAAGGCCCCGGTATAGGTCGCCGGGTTGGAGCGCGGCGTGCGCCCGATGGGCGACTGGTCGATGTCGATGACCTTGTCGAGATTCTCGAGCCCGTCGAGGCGCTCGAACGGGGCAGGGTGCTCCATGGCGCCGTTGAGGGATTTGGCCACCGACTTGTAGAGCGTGTCGATGATGAGGGTGGACTTGCCGCCGCCCGAGACACCCGAGACGCAGGTGAAGGTTCCGAGAGGGATCTCGACGCTCACGTCCTTCAGGTTGTTGCCCCGCGCGCCGACGAGGGTGAGCTTGCCCTTCCGTCCCTTCCGCCGGGCGGTGGGCACCCGCACGCTCATCTCGCCGGTGAGGTATTTCGCCGTGAGGGAGTCGGGGCTCTTCAGCACCTCCTCCGGCGTGCCCTGGGCGATGATCCGGCCGCCATGGATGCCGGCACCGGGGCCGACATCGACCACGTAATCGGCCTGGAGGATCGCGTCCTCGTCGTGCTCGACCACGATCACCGAATTGCCGAGGTCGCGCAGGCGCTTCAACGTGCCGAGCAGGCGCTCGTTGTCGCGCTGGTGCAGGCCGATGGAGGGCTCGTCGAGGACGTAGAGCACCCCCGTCAGACCGGAGCCGATCTGCGAGGCGAGGCGGATACGCTGGCTCTCGCCGCCGGAGAGCGAGCCCGAACCGCGCGCGAGAGTGAGATAGTCGAGGCCGACATCGACGAGGAAGGTGAGCCGGTCGCGGATCTCCTTGAGGATGCGGAAGGCGATCTCGTTCTGCTTCGGCGTCAGCTTCTCCGACAGTTCGGAGAACCAGCGATGCGCCTCGCGCACGGAGAGCGCGGTGACGTCGCCGATGTCCTGCATGGCGACCTTCACCGCCAGGGCCTCGATCTTGAGGCGCTTGCCGCCGCAGGAGGCGCAGGGCGTCTCGCTCATGAAACGGGCGATGTCGTCGCGGGACGCATCGCTCTCGGTCTCCTTGTAGCGCCGCTCCAGGTTCGGGATGACGCCCTCGAACGGCTTGTTCACCTCGTAGGCACGCATGCCGTCATTGTAGGCAAAGCGGATCGACTCGCGGCCGGAGCCGTAGAGGATGACCTTGTGCGCGGTCTCGGGAAGGTCCGACCAGGGCACGCTGGTCTTGAAGCCGTAATGTTTGGCCAGGGCGTCCAGGGTCTGGCCGTAATAGGGCGAGGTGGATTTTGCCCAGGGGCCGACGGCACCGCGCTTGAGGCTGAGCTTGACGTCGGAGATCACCAGTTCGGGGTCGATCCGCATCTCGTGGCCGATGCCGCCGCAGGTCGGGCAGGCGCCGAACGGGTTGTTGAACGAGAACAGGCGCGGCTCGATCTCGGCGATGGTGAAGCCGGAGACCGGGCAGGCGAAGCGCGACGAGAAGGTGATGGTCTCACCCTCGGCCGGGTCGGCGAATTCGATCAGTGCGATGCCGTCGGCCAGTTCCAGGGCGGTCTCGAAGGAATCGGCCAGCCGCGCGGCGATGTCGGCCCGGACCACGAGCCGGTCCACCACCACGTCGATGTCGTGCTTGAGCTTCTTGTCGAGCTTGGGCGCGTCGTCGATCGGGTAGTATTCGCCGTCGATGCGAAGACGCTGGAAGCCCTTCTTCTGGAACTCGGCGATCTCCTTGCGGTACTCGCCCTTGCGACCCCGGACGACGGGGGCGAGGAGATAGAGCCGGCTCTTCTCGGGCAGGGCCAGCACCCGGTCGACCATCTGGCTCACGGTCTGGCTCTCGATCGGCAGGCCGGTGGCGGGCGAGTAGGGGATGCCGACACGCGCCCAGAGGAGGCGCATGTAATCGTAGATCTCGGTGACGGTCCCCACGGTGGAGCGCGGGTTCTTCGACGTCGTCTTCTGCTCGATGGAAATGGCCGGCGAAAGCCCGTCGATCTGATCGACATCGGGTTTCGACATCATCTCGAGGAACTGGCGGGCATAGGCCGAGAGCGATTCGACGTAGCGGCGCTGGCCTTCGGCGTAGATCGTATCGAAGGCCAGCGACGACTTGCCCGAGCCCGACAGGCCGGTGAAGACCACGAGCTTGTCGCGCGGGATCGTGAGATCGATGTTCTTGAGGTTGTGCTCGCGCGCGCCGCGCACGGCGATGACGCGACGGTCGGGGCTTCCCTCGAACAGCTTCTCGATCCGTGCCTCGACGCTCTCCTCCTGCGCCTGCGCGGCTTGGGTCTTCAGGCCCCGTGGTGTCTTGGCGGCGGCTTTTGCTTTGGCCATTGGGTCTCTTCGGCGGCAGGACTTGAGCGGCAGGACTTGGGCGGCAGGGCTTGCAGGAACGGGCAGTCGACAACGACGCTCGGCGGCGATCGTCTCCGAGACGTCATGCGGCGAGGTCGACGACGACGGCCCCGCCACCGGTCGCCATGTCGGGCGCACGGGCCGGGCGGGCAAGACGCACGCCACGCATATCCGTCACCCAGCTAGAACAAAAAGCGTACAGCTACAATATCGGCGTCGGATTTTGCCCCCGGCCGGAACCCGGCGAAGCTTTCACGATTGAAACGGCCACGCGAGCGGGACGCTTTCCGCCGCTAGAAATTTCCCTGGAAACCCGACAGAGGCGCCATGACCCGGCACACCAGGCCGTCCGGTTCGTAGGCGAGGGAGACCTCGCCGCCCACCGCGCCGGCGAGGCCGCGCTCGATGAGGCGCGAGCCGAAGCCCTTCCGGGTCGGGGGCTGCACGGGCGGGCCGCCGCGCTCGGACCAGGTGAGGTGGATCGTGTCGTCCTCGTCCGCCGCGACCACGCTCCACGTCACGGTGACGCGGCCGTCAGGCCGGGAGAGGGCGCCGTACTTGGCGGCATTGGTGGCGAGTTCGTGCATCATCAGGGCGAGGGACAACGCCGCCTTCGAGCCGATGACGATGTCGGGACCCGACAGGTGGAACCGGCCGGGCTGCTGGTCGTCGTGCAGCGACAGGGCGCTCGTCAGCACCGCCTCCATCTCCGCGCTCTCCCGCTGTCCGGTCAGCAGGATGTCGTGGGCCTTGCCCAGGGCGATCAGGCGCGCGGCGAGCGCATGCTTGGCGGCCTCGATGTCGGTGACGTTGCGCAGGCTCTGCGAGGCGATCGCCTGAACCATCGCCAGGGTGTTCTTCATGCGATGGCTGAGTTCGCGGTTGAGGATGCGCTGCTGCTCGTCCGCCTCGATCCGGGTCAGCCCGCTCCAGGCCCGCTCCGCCACGTCACGGACGAAATCGATCTCGTTCTGGGTCCAGGCGCGCGGCGACGCCTCCGTCGCGTAGAGCACGCCGACGAGGCGGCCGCGCCGGAGCAGGGGGACGGAGATCACCGCCCGGACGCCCTGGGCGATGTAGAGGGCCGCATCCGTATCCAGTTCGGGCGCGGAGGCGAGGTCGGGCACCGCGAGCACCTCTCCGCGCCGCAGGCTGGCGATGCTGGCGGGATACTCGTCCAGCGGCAGGGTCTGGCTCGGAAAGACCTGTCCGTCGGACGACCACGAATGCGCCACCGTCACCAGTCCGGCCGGCAGGTCGACCATGCCGTAGCCGGCCCGCGTCGTGGCCAGGGTCCGGCCCAGGATCTCCGCCGTCATCGCCACGACTTCGGCGTTCGAGCGCAGCTCGCGCAGGCGGTCGCCGAGGCTCAGGAGCGCGTCACGGCGTGCATCCGCGCGTTTCTCCTCGGTGATGTCCTCGATCATCGCCATGGCGTGGACTTCGTCGCCGAGGGTCTGCGAGACCAGGTTGACCCGCGCCCAGATGAGCCGCCCGTCCCGCCGGCGATAGCGCTTCTCGAAGCGGTCCTGCAGGGTCTCGCCGGTGGCCAGGCGCCGGTGCAGGGCCTCGCGCTCGCCCGCATCCTCCGCGGGCGTCCATTGGGCGAGGGAGCACCCGACGATCTCGGATTCCGGCGCGCCCCAGATCTCGCAGAGCTTGGCGTTGACCCGGAGCGCCAGGACGCTGCGGGGATCGAACTGGACGATCCCGATATTCGCGCCCTCGAACACCGCGCGGAACTGTGCCTCCAACTGGGTTCGCACGGTGATGTCGAGCATCGCACCGACCATCCGCAGCGGGATGCCCAAAGCGTCACGCACGAGATACGCGCGATCCAGCACGTCCGCGTAGCCACCGCCGCCCTTCAGGAAGCGGTATTGATGGCTCCACAGGTCCGAGCGCCCTTCGAAGACGGCGTTCAGGCCGGCGGAGACCGCGCCCCTGTCGTCGGGATGGATGTTGCCGAGCCACCAGGCGGAGCCCGGGCCGACATGGCCGGGCGGCCAGCCATAGGACGTCTCGAGCGCCTCGTTCCACACGATGGCGTCGTGCTCCAGATCCCAGTCCCAGACGACGTCGTTGGTCGCCTTGGCCACCAGCCGGTAGCGCTCGTCGATGGAGTTCCGCTCACGGCACGGCTTGTCGCCGTCGGCATTCGCACCGACGCCGTCCCGCCTGTCGCCGACGGCCATAGCCGGCGCCGGCGATGAAGGATCGCGACGGCTCCCCCGGAGGGGTGACGGGACTTTCGCAATGGTCATCGTATTCGCGTCAGACTCGGTCGGTCGCCGTCCCATCAGATGCCGTCAGATCTTGCGGCGAACAAGTCTCGCCGTCAGATTTCGCAAGTTGCCCCCACGCTTTCCGTCACGGATATGAGATTGGAGACTGAGCCCGGCAAGTCTCCACCGGAGCGGCACGCCTCGTCCACTCCCACGGCGCTCGACCATCCCGGAATCAGACGGCTTCGGCCGCACGGGCGGAATCGTCCTGGCGCGGCTGTGTCGGAGGATCGACGGAGAGCATCCGCCCCTCCGCATCGTAGACGGCCCCCAGCACGGTCTCGAAATGGCTCACCACGGCGCCGTGGCACTCGCAGGCCGCCTCCTGGATCCTGGCCCGGTCGAGGATGGTGATGCGGCCGCGCCCGACCTCGATCAGCCCCTGGATCTGCAGGGTCCGCAGGATCCGGGTGAGATAGGTCCGCTGGACGCCCAGCATGTTGGCCAGGAGTTCGTGGGTGACGGGCAGCGTTTCCGTGCCGATCCTGTCCTGCAGCGTCAGCAGCCAGCGCAGGCAGCGCTCCTCGATCGGGTGGAGGGCGTTGCAGGCCACGGATTGCAGCACCTGTCCCAGCAGGCAGTCCGCGTAGCGGGTGAAGAGGTTGCGCAGGGTGGTCGAGCGGAGCTTGGCGTCCTGCAGCTTGGCGGCATCGAGCCTCAGGACCGGCCCGCCGATCTGCACCAGGGCCGTGCTGAAGGCCGGGAGGCTGCCGTGGCTGACGACGCCGCCCACGGCGCCCTCCCGCCCGATCGTGGCGGTTTCCGCGCTCCGCCCATCACGCATGGAGACGATCAGGTTGATGACCGTCTGCTCGCAGGGAAACGAGATGAACGAGACCTTGGCTCCGACGGTGAACAGGGTCTCGCCACGCCGAACGTCGGCACGCTCGAAATGAGGTGCGAGCAGTCCCCGATCCTCCGGGGACAGAGCCTTCAGCAGGAGATTGCCTTCGAAGAAGGACTCAGTCGTCGAGAGCATGGGACACGCGGTGTTCACCTTCTGTCTCGCGCCATAGCGTATCATCAATGGAGCGTCTGTCCACAAGTGCACGAAGGCGAAGAGAAATATCCCGTCCCGGCGGAATTCGGCGCGCGCTACGGCATTCCTACATCTGCATTCATCTGCATTTGCAGGCAGAGCGCGTCCCTCTCCCCCTTGTGGGGAGAGGTCAGGAGTGGGGGTGGCTCCGCTTGCCTCCGCACCCGAGGGTCACCCAACCACCCCCACCTCCAACTCCTCCCCACAAGCTCGACGGATCTCGGGCAGGCCCGAGATCCGCTGGGGAGGAGGGTAGGACGGCGCATCCCGCGACATGCGTGAATTCCGCAGCCCCGCCCGTCAGGTCGAAGAGGCACCCGAGCGCGTCACGCTCCGAAGCGGTTTCGGCTCAGCCCTGGCCGGCCTCGTCGCCTTCGCCGATGCAGTCGAGCGCGCGCTCCACGGAACTGACGGCCTCGCGCAGGTTGCGGACGGTGAGCTCCATCTCCCTGCGGGGACGGCCCATGGCTGCGGCACGATGGGTGACGCCCTGAAGCAGCTCCAGGGCGGCGAACAGATCGTCTGCGACCGCAACCACGTCGCTGATCTGTGGCGCCGGAACGGCGCGGGGGCGGGAGAAGGGGACTACGTTGCTCATGTCGGACAATGTGTCGCCCAAGGTGGGCCGGAGCACCAGATCCAGGGGCGGCGATTCCGCAGGATTGCGCCTCCGATGCCCGAATGTCGTCAAGCGTAGTGAGCGTTTTCGTGGCGCGGGAACATCACTCTGCCGGTAAGCCGTGACGTTTCGTTATCCTTGTGCTTGACGCGGCGACCTCCCCGGCACCACGACAGGCGCGATCGGTCCAGCAGGATCAGCACACCAGGAACAGCCCGATGCGTCCCACCGCCTTCCTCGTCGCCGCCGGCCTGTTCTGTGCCCTCGGGGCCTGCAACAGCGCCGACCGCAGCGGCTTCTCGGACAGCTTCAGCACCGAGAATTACCGCCGCTCCAACGACACCAACGGCACCCAGACCCGCCGCGACGTGAACCGCGCCTACACCGCCCCGTCGATGCCCTCCATCGTCAGCCGCGGCAACTGAGGCTCCTGCTTCAGTTCTTCGCCAGGGCGTCCGCGAAGGCGATCATGCGGTTGCGGGCGTAGGTGGGCAGGCCGGCACTGATCGACGTGCCGGTGTTGAAGGACGAATTGCCCATGAGCACCTGCGCCGGAAGCAGGTTCTTCAGCACCGGCACGCGGGCGTATTCCTGCTTGCGGTCGAGGACATCGGCCTTGATCGCCAGCGCCATGTAGGTCGTCACCACCGTCTTGCCGGGATCGTTCGGCATTGGCTGGAACACGGCGAGGAACTTGCCGAAGCGCAGGATCTGGTTGACCCAGAAGATCGTCTGTTCGAGGCCGCCGGCCACCGGCGTGTCGACCCGCGTGAGCGCCGCGAGCGAGGCCGCCTCGGCCGCCGGCAGGGTCCGCAACTCGCTCTGGAACGAGACGAACTCGGCCACCTTCTTCGAGGCGCCGTCCTCCAGCTTGTTGGCGAGCTTGACCCCCAGCGGCAGCTTGCCCTCGAGATCGTACCGGGATTCGATGCAGGCGGCCGCCCCCTCGCACCAAGCCCGGTCCGGGCGGCGGGCGAAGGCGGCGGCCGGGTCCTTGGTGGGCGTCACCTCGGCGGGGCTCAGGGTCTTGTGCTTGATGACGGGGTCCATCTTGGACACGAAGCCGAGATTGGCGAAGGCCGACAGATCGATGGACTCCGCGGGCTTTCCCACCACGAATCGCCCCTGCGCCACATAGACCTTCAGGGTCTCGTGCCGCTGCTTCGAGACGCCGTTGAGCGTCACGCTGTAATCGGGCTCGGCATAGGCGGGGTAGGGCGCCAGGGCCGCCTGCTCGGCCGGGCGCAGCTTTCGCCATTCGAGATAGGGCGTCAGGCCGCTCTCAGGGTTGGCCGGATTGTCCCGGTGGTCGGTGAACAGGATCGTGCCGGGCTTGAGGGCGGAAAGGCCCGACGGCTCGATGGCGGGAACCTCCTTGATCCGGTCGGCGGGAACCTGGACCTTCGTTCCCTCCTGCGCGGAGGCGGGGAAGCCGAGCGCCAGCACGGGCAGGAGAGCGATGATCTGGGCAAGTACACGTGTCGCCGGAAGCTGCGTCTTCACGTCGGGGCCTCGGTTTGCTGATGAGGGGAGTGGATCCGCGCCTCAGTAGCGCGGGTCGTCGCCGAACAGGTAGTCGGGATCGCGGCGCCGGGCGCGGGGCGGCTCGTCCTCGCCGAAGGGCGAGCGCTGGGTGCCCGGCCATGACGGGCTCCGCGACCCTTCGTAGCCCTCCCCCTGAGCACGGCGGCCGCGCGGCTGGGCCGGCCGCTCGCCGAAGGGGTCGAAGAGATCCGGCTCGGGTTCGCGCCGCGTGGTGAGGTTGCCGTACAGGTCGCCCACGACGTCGGCGCCGTCGTCGAGGCCGCTGGTGTCGCCGTCCTCGGAATCCGGCCGCATGGCGGTCTGCACCTCGCGCGGCAGCAACTGGTACTGCGTGTCGGCCACGCGGCCGTCGCTCAGCCGGAAATGCTCGATGAAGCCGCCGCCGGAGACGCGCGCGCCGCTGCGAGGGTCGATGGGCAGGTCGGCGAGCAGGCGTTTCGCCTCCGGGGAGGGCGGGGCGAGGGGGGTGCGCGCCACGCCGTTGGCCCAGGCGGCCTGGAGGATCGTGCCGGCGATCGGCACCGCGAGATGCCCGCCGGTCTGGCCGCGTCCCAGGGTCCGGCGGGTGCCGTCGGCATTGTCGTAGCCGACCCAGACCACGATGGTGATCTCGTTGGTGAAGCCGGCGAACCAGGCGTCGTTCTCGTTCTCGGACGTGCCGGTCTTGCCGGCGATGGAACCCGAGAAGCGGGCGAGGGCCGCCGCCGTGCCGTGGTTGGTGACGCCCTGCAGCATGGTCTTCAGCTGGTAGAACGCCACCCTGTCGGCCGAGCCGATACGGACGGGCTCCTTCGGCTCGCGTTTGTAGAGAACCTTGCCGTCGCGTTCGACCGCTTCCAGGGCGTAGGGCGCCGGCCGCGCGCCCTCGTTGGCCACGGCCGCGTAGAAGGCGGCGAGATCGACCATGCGGACCGGCTGCGAGCCGAGGACGAAGGGATAGTAGCGCTCGCATTCGGCGTAGAGCTGCGCTTCGAGCGCGAGGTCGCAGATGCGGGTGAGGCTCGCCGGTGCGGTGTCGGCGATGCCGCCCTGGAGCAGGCGCGCGGTGACGAGGTTCTTCGAGAATTCAAGGCCGCGCCGAAGGGTCGTCGCGCCCGACCCGCCGCCATCGTAGTTCTTCGGGCTCCAGGACTGGCCGACGCCGCCGATGGGCGGCAGGGTGACGCTGGCGTCCATCACCAGGGTATTGGGCTGCAGGCCGGTATTCAGCGCGGCGAGATAGGTCAGCGGCTTCAGGGTCGAGCCGGGCTGGCGCACGGTCTGCGTCACCCGGTTGAGCTGGCTCAACGGGTAGGAGAAGCCCCCGTCCATGGCCAGGATGCGCCCGGTGCGGTTCTCCAGCACCAGGGCCGCGCCCTGGACGGAGGGACGCACGCGCAGATCCGCGCGGAGAGCCTTGGCCTTCGGGTCGCGCAGCTTCACCCGCACCACGTCGTAGGTCTGCAAACGGCCCTTGGCGATGCCGGGATCGAGGTTGACGATGCGCCCGTCGGCGAGCCCCGCCTTCACCGGTCCGCGCCCGGATTCGAGTACCACGGCCAGCGGCCAATGCACGTCGTAGAGCACGGGCCGCGCGCTCTCCAGGGCGCGCTGCCAGACGGGTTTCTGCGCCACCGGCTTCGGGCCGGTAGCGGCCGCCGGCGTGGGCTTGACGGGCGCGGACTTCGGTCTCGCCTCGCCGCCGACGACGAGCGGGACCGACTGGACCGATCCTTCCACGGCGGGCGTCGCCCCGCCGAGCTTGGCGATGCTGTCGGCGAGGTTGAATTCCGGCCCCTCGTAACGCTGGCGCCCGGTGGCGCGCTCGTAAGTGGCGAGCCCGTCCTGCAGGGCGGATTCCACGGCGGTCTGGAGGCCGGCATTGATGGTGGAGCGGACCACGTGGGAGGCGGAGGTGAGCGAGTCGATGCCCGCGAAGGTGCGCGCCTCGCGGGTGAGGTGATCGACGAAGTAGAACCCCGAATCCCGCCGCGTGGTCTCGATCGGCTTCAACCCGAGGGGCGCGTTGGCCGCCTCGGTCAGCTGCGCCTCGGTGATGACGCCCTCGTCCTTCATCCGCGCCAGCACATAGGCGCGGCGCTCCTTGGCGCGGTCGGGATACTTGTCCGGGTTGTAGAAGTTCGGCCCCTTCGGCATGCCGCCGAGCAATGCCGCCTCGGGCACCGTGAGCTGGCCCACGGATTTGCCGAAATAGCTGCGCGCGGCCATCTCGATCCCGTAGGAGCCGCGGCCGAGATAGATCCCGTTGAGGTAGAGTTCGAGGATCTGCGGTTTGCCAAGGATCCGCTCCAGGCGCGAGGCCACGATCATCTCGCGGATCTTGCGCTCGTAGGTGACGTCGTCGCCCACCGACAGGTTCTTGACCACCTGCTGGGTGATGGTGGAGCCGCCGGCCGGCCGCCCCGGCGAGGCGAGGTTGCCGATGAAGGCCCGGATGACGCCACGCTCGTCGATGCCCTTGTGGGTCTCGAAGCGCTTGTCCTCGGCCGCCACGAACGCCTTTTGCACCATCACCGGCACGTCGGAGATCGGCACGCTGAGGCGGCGCCCGTTGGCCTCGAACGCCTCGGCGTAGCGCTTGCCCGCCCCGTCGAGGATCAGGCTGGCGCCGGGCAGCTTGCGGTCCTTGAGGTCCTGGGCCGAGGGCAGATCGGACACGGCCTTGTTGTAGAAGGCGATGACCTCGGCCGCGTCGAAGGGCGAGTTCGCCGGGTTCTCGCCCTTGCAGAACTGGCGGTAGCTCGTGTTGAGCTCGCCGATATCGAGCCCGTGCAGGAGCTTGGGCGCGGAGGCACCGGCGATGGCCGAGGGGTCCTCCATGGCGGTGGAGATCAGCTCGTCGAGGTTGATGTCCTCGATGTCGAAGGCTTTCCGCATATGGGCGCAGCCGTCGCGCAGGATCTGCACCACCTGGGCCTTGTCGGCCACCGGATCGAACTGCGTCTTCACGGCATCCGGCCGCGTCGTCACCTGACTGAGCGTCAGCGCCGTCGCGAACAGCTTGATCAGGATGATGTTCATCGAGGAGCGGGCACCGAAATCCAGGACGCGTCACAGGGCACGGACGACAGGATCGGCAGCCGCAACGCACACGGCCCGAGATGGGATGCACAAGGCGGCTGATTTAAGGAGACCGGCGCGGGACCGGCCTCCCGCAACGCTTCCGTCCCCGGCGACGTTGCAGGCGGATGCGCCGGCCGGCGCGGCCCTCGGGAGATCTGCGTCGCATGATCAAGGACCTTTGGTACAAGAACGCGGTCGTCTACTGCCTGTCCGTCCGGACCTTCCTCGACGGCAATGGCGACGGCATCGGTGACTTCGTCGGACTGGAGCGCCGGCTCGATTACCTGCAGGGCATGGGCATCACGGCGATCTGGCTGATGCCTTTCCAGCCTTCGCCGAAGCGCGACGGCGGCTACGACATCACCGATTACTATGGCGTCGACCCGGATTACGGCTCGCTCGGCGACTTCGTCGCCTTCACCCATGCGGCCAAGCAGAAGGGCCTGCGCGTCCTCATCGATCTGGTGGTCAACCACACCTCGGACCAGCATCCCTGGTTCCAGTCGGCACGATCGGACCCGGATTCCCCCTACCGCGACTGGTACGTCTGGTCGAAATCCAAGCCGCCGCGTGCGGACGAGGGCATGGTGTTCCCCGGCGTACAGACCACGACCTGGACTCGCGACGCCAAGGCGGGAGCCTATTACTTCCACCGTTTCATGCCGTTCCAGCCCGATCTCAACACGGCCCATCCGGCGGTGCGGGCCGAAATCCAGAAGATCATGGGGTTCTGGATCCAGCTCGGCGTCTCGGGCTTCCGCATGGATGCGGTGCCCTTCGTCATCGCCAAGAAGGGGCCCGAAGTCACGGGCGAGCCCGAAGAGCAATTCGACATGCTCCGGGATTTTCGCGAGTTCCTGCAATGGCGCCAGGGCGACGCCATCATTCTCGGCGAGGCCAACATCCTGCCGAAGAAGGATCTCGACTATTTCGGCGACGATGCCGACCGGCTCCACATGCTGTTCAACTTCCAAGTCAACCAGGCGCTCTTCTACGGGTTGGCTTCCGGCGACGGGCGCCCGCTCGCCAAGGCCATGCGCAAGACCTGGAATCGACCGGATTCGGCGCAATGGGCGGTGTTCCTGCGCAATCACGACGAACTCGATCTCGGACGCCTCACCGAGAGCCAACGCCAGGCGGTCTTCGCCGCGTTCGGGCCGGAGAAGGGGATGCAACTCTACGACCGCGGAATCCGGCGCCGTCTCGCCCCGATGCTGGGCGGCGACCAGCAGCGCATCGAGCTCGCCTATTCCCTGATGTTCACCCTGCCGGGCACGCCGGTGCTGCGCTACGGCGACGAGATCGGCATGGGCGACGACCTCTCGCTCAAGGAGCGCGAATGCACCCGCACGCCGATGCAGTGGAATGCGGAGGCGCAAGGAGGCTTCACCAAGAGCGAAACCCCGACCCTGCCGGTGATCGGGAGCGGCGCCTACGGCTTCGACCACGTGAACGTGGCGAGCCAGCGCCATGACCGCGGCTCGCTGCTCAACTGGATGGAGAGCGTCATCCGCACCCGCAAGGAGGTGCCGGAGATCGGCTGGGGCGATTTCGTGGTGATCGAGACGGCCTCGCCCGCGATCCTGGCGATCCGCTACGACTGGGAGGGCAACTCGGTGCTCTGCGTCCACAACCTCTCGGGAACGCCGATGGAGGTGTCCCTGTCACCGGAGGTGGAGGGACCAGAGGGCCGTGTCCTGGTCGATCTCCTCACTGGCCGTCGCAGCGAGGCGGATGACGATGGCCGGCATTGCCTGATGATGGAGCGCTACGGCTACCACTGGTTCCGGCTCGGCGGCCTCGACGCGCCGCTGAAGCGACGGGTGGGGTGAAGAGCTGTCTCGGGCCGAGAGCGCGGCGGACACCATCGATCCTGCCTGCCGCGCTCGGCGAGAATGCCCTATAGAAGGCTGAGCTCGGATCAGCAATCCGGAAGATCGTCCAGGTTGTTTCGGGTGGTCTGATCGCGATCCGTGCGCAGGTATTTCCCGTTCGATCCCTGTACGACCCGTATCTCGGTCCGCCCGCTCGTCCAGGGGACGTGATAGGTATGAATCCCTCGTTCGATGTCGTTGATGGCATCCTGCTTCGAACGAGGCGACCAGAAATCGCCATCATTGCAAAGGGAGGTGATATCTCCCTGAGAATTCTTTCCCGTCTTTCTGACCGCACGATCAGCCATGATGCATGAATCCTTTCCGTTTGCCGCTCTCATCAGACGGCAAACTTGAGGTAGTTACACCACGCTAATTTTCAACCTAAGGGAAACTTACGCCGGGGCCCGCCCCTACTTGTTCCGCCCCAGCAGCACGAGCCAGCCGATTCCGATCACGCAGACCATCGCGCCCACCGTCACGAAGGCCGGGGTGCCGAGGTCCATGAAGCGGGGAGCGAGCTGCGTCGCGAAGGCGGCGACGATGAGCGCCACGGCGATGCGGGCGGCGGCGCGCTCGATGCCGCGGGTGAGCTTCTCGATGCCCTTCAGCTCGATCTCGACGGTGACGCGGCCCTGCTTCAGGCGCACCAGCATGAGATGGATCAGGGTCGGCAGTTCGGAGGCCGCGCCGAACAACCCGGCGCCCACCGCCTCGACCTTGCGCGTGATGCCCTTGATCGAGAATTGCGAGGCGAGCTTGCTCTTCACCGTGGGGCCGGCAGCGGTGAAGAGGTCGAATTTCGGGTCGAGATGGCGCATCACCCCGTCCGCCGTCACCAGCCCCTTGAACAGGATGGCGAGATCGGTGGGCATGGCGAGATCGTTCTCGCGGGCCATGGTCATGAAGTCGGTGAGCAGGTCGCCGAAGTTCAGCACCGAGCCGGCATGGCGGTTGATGAAGGCCTGCGACGAGGATTCGAGCTTGGTGAGGTCGGGATTGCTCGATCCGGTCCAGTCCAGCAGCACGGCCATCAGCCCGTCGGAATCCTCCTTCAGCATCGCGCCGATGAGCATCAGGAGCTGCGTGCGGCGGCGCTCGGAGAGGCGGCCGATGATGCCGAAATCGATGAAGCCGATGCGGTCGCCCGGCATCACCAGCATGTTGCCGGGATGCGGGTCGGCGTGGAACACGCCCTCGATCAGCGCCATGTTGAGGAAGGCGTCGGTGCCCTTCTGAGCGACCTTGACCTTGTCGATCCCGGCCGCGTCCAAGCGGGCATGGTCGTTGGGCGGGATGCCGTGGATGAATTCCTGGACGAGGACGCGCTCGGAGGTGAACTCCCAGTGGATCTTCGGAATGACGATGTCGTCCCGGTCGGCGAAGATCGCCGCGATGGTCTCGCAGTTGCGCGCCTCGTTGATGAGGTCGAGCTCGCCGTAGAGGCCGCTGGCGAGATGGCGCATCTGCTCGTGGGGCTGGTAGCGCCCGAATTCCGGCCATTCCTGAACCACGATCCGGGTCGCATGCGCCAGGAGGCGCAGATCCGCCTCGATGATCTTGCGCAGGCCCGGACGAAGGACCTTCACCACCACCTCCTCGCCGGACATCAGCCGCGCCCGGTAGACCTGGGCGATGGAGGCCGCGGCCAGGGGAACGGTGTCGAACTCGGCGAAGATCTCCGAGGGCGGCGCGCCGAGATCGGCCTCCAGCTGCGGGCGGATCTTGTCCCAGGCGATGGGCCGGACCTGGCTGTGGAGCTTCTCCAGCTCCTCGGTCCATTCCGGCGTCAGCAGGTCCGGCCGGCTCGCCAGGATCTGCCCGAGCTTGATGAAGGTCGGCCCCAGGGCCTCGATCGCCCGGCGCACGCGCTGCGGCTGGGACAGGCGCGCCACGTCCACCTGCGGCCGGCGGCGCTTGGCGAACCGCGCCAGATGGCCGAGGCCGAGGCGCTCCACCACCTTGGTGACGCCGTAGCCGATCAGGACGGCGGCGATCTCGCTCAGGCGTTGCCTGTCGCGAGCGGCGACGAAGGCGGTTTTCAGCATGTGCTCAAGGGACTGCCCCGGCTGGCGTGAGGATGGCCGTGTCGTCGTCTCAGGCCGGCGGGCCTGTCCTGGACGGTGCCGGTGTCCAGATAGGCCACGTCTAGGAAGCCGGCGAGGCCGAATTTTGGCGGCGCAGCGGCAATCGTCGGCACGCGGCACAGCGGACGGCTCGACGAGCCAGGACCCGCGACGCGTCAGAAGCCCGAGGGAGCGGAAGCGTTGGCGTGCCGGCGCGAACCCGCTTAGACAGGCGGCTCCCGCGCGATCCTCGCGCCCAATCGACGGAGAGACGGTCCCGATGGCAGGTACGCCCCGCGCCGGCATCATCCCGGTGACGCCCTTCCAGCAGAACTGCACCCTGATCTGGTCCGACGAGACCAAGATCGGCGCCGTCGTCGATCCCGGCGGCGACCTCGACCGGATCGAGGCCGCGATCCGCGACCAGGGCATCACCATCGAGAAGATCCTGCTCACCCACGGCCATATCGACCATGCCGGCGGCGCGGACGAACTGCGCGAACGGCTCGGCGTCCCCATCGAGGGCCCGCACGAGGCCGACCGCTACCTCCTCGACAGCCTTCCCGAGACGGGGGCGAATTACGGCATCGACGGGGCTCGCGCGGTGACGCCCGACCGCTGGCTCGCCGAGGGCGACGCGGTGAGCGTGGGCGATCTCGCCTTCGACATCCTGCATGCGCCCGGCCACTCGCCCGGCAGCGTGGTCTTCGTCAGCCGCGACGCGCGCTTCGCCCTGGTGGGAGACGTGGTGTTCAAGGGCTCGGTGGGCCGCACCGACCTGCCCGGCGGCAACCACGACCAGCTCATCCGCGCCATCAAGGAGAAGGTCCTGCCGCTGGGCGACGACATCGCCTTCATCCCAGGCCACGGCCCGACGAGCACGCTGGGCGAAGAGCGGATGACGAACCCGTTCCTGCAGGAGTGAGGCCGAAGACCGGTCGGTGATGTCATTCGGCGGTCTTGATCTTCCGGGCCGGATTTCTGCGGGCACGAGGAACGGCCGCGCCGATGTCTTTCAGACGGACGGCGCGGCCTTCCGGAAACGTCACCAGGAGTTGGAGATCGCCGCCGATCGCCCGCACATAGGCACGCAAGGTCGATAGCTTCATGTCCGCGCGCTTCTCGAGGCGCGAGACATAGACCTGACGGCCACCCAGCCGTTCGGCGACGGTTGCCTGGGTGAGCTCTTCGGCGCGTCGCAGGTCCCTCAACGCGAACTCTTCGGCGATCAGTTCGGCGCCGCGCGCTCTGATCCGTGCCTGTCGCGCCGGCGTGAGCGACGCGAGGATGTCGTCCGCCGAAACAGGGCGATGGTCATCGGTCACCGGGAGCTCCCATCCTTGCGCATGGCCTTCAGATGCTGGTCGAAACGGGCATCGGCCCGCTTGATCAAGGCGCTGTAGAAACGTTTTCCGGAAACACCGGACTTGTCCCCGGCGACGAGGAGAATGCCCGTTCGTACAGGATCGAAGGCGAAGGCCACCCGCCAGACACCATCGTCCGCCTCGAAGCGAAGCTCTTTCATGTTGGCATGCTTGGAACCATTGAGCGTATCCGCCCCGGGCCGTCTCAATCCAGGGCCCGCGACCTTCAGAAGCTCGATCATGGCCAGCAACTCGTCCTGAACCGCCTCCTGCAGCTCATCGAACTCGCGCTGGAATTCATGGTGAAGCTCGACCCGCCAGCCCATTCTTCATACCCTGCACGGTATGTTTTCGAAAGGGTCGGCGCGACCCTCGACGCAGAGTGAGATTAGGGTGAGATCAAGCTTGGCGGCAAGCCTCCGAGTGGGCGGGAAGACACGGGGACCGCGTGTGCTCATGCGGTGCATTTTCAAGACGCACCGCTTATATATAGCCCACTGAACGAATCGCAGGCGTACCCGGGGACCGAGCCGGGGCACGAAAATCAAGCAAAGACCCGCCTGCCTGGGGAACTTGATGTCCGACATGACCGACGACGACACCTCCCGCAACCTGGCGGCCACGGCCTATGGCGCGGAATCGATCCGCGTGCTCAAGGGCCTGGATGCCGTGCGCAAGCGGCCCGGCATGTATATCGGCGACACCGACGACGGGTCGGGCCTGCATCACATGGTCTACGAGGTGGTGGACAACGCCATCGACGAGGCGCTGGCGGGCCATGCCGACATCGTCACCTGTACCCTCAACGCCGACGGCTCGGTGACGGTGTCCGATAACGGCCGCGGCATCCCCACCGACATCCACAAGGAGGAGGGGGTCTCGGCCGCCGAGGTCATCATGACCCAGCTCCATGCAGGCGGTAAGTTCGACCAGAATTCCTACAAGGTCTCCGGCGGCCTGCACGGCGTCGGCGTCTCCGTGGTCAACGCCCTGTCGCAATGGCTCCGCCTGCGCATCTGGCGCAACGGCAAGGAGCACGCGATGGAGTTCCGCCACGGCGACGCGGTCTCGCCGCTGGTGGTGGTGGGCGACGGCAACGGACGGCGCGGCACGGAAGTGTCGTTCCTGCCCTCCACCGACACGTTCACGATGATCGAGTTCGACTACGCGACGCTGGAAAAGCGCCTGCGCGAACTCGCCTTCCTCAATTCCGGCGTGCGCATCGTGCTCACCGACGCGCGCCATGCCGAGCACAAGCGCGAGGAGCTGTTCTACGAGGGCGGGATCGAGGCTTTCGTGCGCTATCTCGACCGCTCGCGCAAACCGATCGAGGGCATGACGAAGCCGGTCTTCGTGCGGGCCGAGCGCGACAACATCCGCGTCGAGGTCGCCCTGTGGTGGAACGACTCGTTCAACGAGACCGTGCTGCCCTTCACCAACAACATCCCGCAGCGTGACGGCGGCACCCACATGGCGGGCTTCCGCGCCGCCATGACCCGGCAGATCACCGGCTATGCCGAATCCACCGGCATCACCAAGCGCGAGAAGATCACCCTCACCGGCGAGGATTGCCGCGAGGGCCTCACCGCCGTGATCTCGGTGCAGGTGCCCGACCCGAAATTCTCGTCGCAGACCAAGGACAAGCTGGTCTCGTCGGAAGTCCGCCCGGCCGTGGAGAACGTCCTCAACGAGGGCCTCTCCAACTGGCTCGAGGAGAACCCGGCCCAGGCCAAATCCGTGATGGGCAAGGTCATCCTCGCGGCCTCCGCCCGCGAGGCGGCGCGCAAGGCCCGCGAGACCGTGACCCGCAAGGGCGTGCTCGACATCGCCTCCCTGCCGGGCAAGCTCGCCGATTGCCAGGAGCGCGACCCGTCGAAATGCGAGATCCTCCTGGTAGAGGGCGATTCCGCCGGCGGTTCGGCCAAGCAGGGCCGCGACCGCCACTTCCAGGCCGTGCTCCCCCTGCGCGGCAAGATCCTCAACGTCGAGCGCGTGCGGGCGGACCGGATGCTGTCCTCGGCCGAGATCGGCACGCTGATCACGGCGCTCGGCGCCGGCATCGGCCGCTCCTCCACCGACCGCGAGGGCTTCAACCCGGACAAGCTGCGCTATCACCGCATCATCATCATGACCGATGCGGACGTGGACGGCTCCCACATCCGCACCCTGCTGCTGACCTTCTTCTTCCGGCAGATGCCGGAGCTGATCGAGCGCGGCTACGTCTACATCGCCCAGCCGCCGCTCTATAAGGCCGCAAAGGGCAAGACCGCGATCTACCTCAAGGACGAGCGGGCGCTGGAGGATTACCTCATCGATGCCGGCGTCGACGGGGCCGTGCTGCGCCTCGCCTCCGGCGCCGAGTTCGGCGGGCCGCAATTGAAGGTCCTTGTGGAGGAGGCGCGCCAGTTCCGCGGCCTGATGCAGGCGCTGCACACGCGCTACGACCGCGCCACGGTGGAACAGGCGATGATCGCCGGGGCCTTCCGCACCAACGTGGACGAGAACCCCGACGAGGCGACGAAGCGCGCCGCCGAGATCGCCCGGCGCATGGACGTCATTGCCGACGACATCGAGCAGGGCTGGGAAGGCTCCGTCAGCGAAGGCGGCTACGTCCTCAGCCGGACCCTGCGCGGGGTGCGCCAGGTGGTGACCTTGGATGCCTCGCTCATCGCCTCGCAGGAGGCGCGCCGCCTGTCCGACCGGGCCGAGGCCCTGCGCGAGATCTACGGCGAGCCGGTGACCTATGCCCGCAAGGGCGAGGAGACCGTGCTACACGGGCCGGTCGGCCTGTTCGAGGCGGTGATGGCCTTCGGGCGCAAGGGCCTGCAGCTCCAGCGCTACAAGGGGCTCGGCGAGATGAACCCGCAGCAGCTCTGGGAGACCACCCTCGACAGCGAGGTGCGCTCGCTCCTCCAGGTTCGGATCAAGGACACCCAGGATGCCGACGACCTGTTCGTGAAGCTGATGGGCGACGTGGTGGAGCCGCGCCGCGAGTTCATCCAGGAAAACGCCCTCAGCGTCGCCAATCTCGACGTCTGAATGAATGCGGCCGGGAGGGTCGACATGAGCAACATCATCCGTCCGACCTTCGGTCAGCCGCGTCGGCCCGAGCCCGTCAGTGACGACGACCGGGTCGAGGTGACGACGCAGCGCGTCTACGGGGAGGCCGGCGATCACCGGGTCTGCCTCGTGCGCGACGACGACGCGCCCGGTGGCGAGGTCTACAAGGTCGTCGTCGGGCGTCTCTCCGGACAGGAAGTCAGCACCGTGGCGATCCTGCCGGCCACGGCCGAGGGCGAGGTGGATGCCGAGATGGTCGCCCTCGCGATCCTGCGCACGCTGAGCCTGATCGACGAGGACGACGACACTCCGGGCATCGCCTGACGCCGACGCGGGTTCGCATCCACAAGTCGGCGATCGATTTTGCTCGGGTCGTTCGTGGGTCGCCGGTTTCAGGATGCAGGACCGGTGACGACGTTTGCGAAACCGGTTCAGGGACGCGGCTTTCCCTCGCCGGCGACACGCCGATCGAGAGCGATCCGGTGGCCGATGCCGAGCCGATGTCCCTGCCGGAACCGGACGGTCACCCACCGCGACATCGAGACGACCCCATCGCGCCCTTGTATACATGGTCGACATCGCGGTGTTCGGCAGGGCCGGAACCGCGTTCTTCGACCTGCCGCGGGAGGACAGAGCCATGAGTCGCAACCCCGTCGTCGTCGCCGTGGCGATCACCGGTTCGGTGCCGCGCAAGAAAGACAACCCGGCCGTGCCGGTGACGATCGCGGAGCAGATCGAATCCACGCACCGGGCCTTCGAGGCCGGCGCGACGCTCGCCCATATCCACGTCCGCAACGACGACGAGAGCCCGTCTTCCGATCCGGACAAGTTCGCCGCCGTGCAGGAGGGCGTGCGCAGGCACTGCCCCGGGATGATCGTGCAGTTCTCCACCGGAGGACGCGGGCGTGACCCGGCCGGGCGCGGCCTGTCGCTGAAGCATCGGCCCGACATGGCGTCGCTCTCCACCGGCTCGGTGAACTTCCCCACCATCGTCTACGAGAACCCTGCGAGCCTCGTGACCGCTCTCGCCAGCCAGATGCAAGAATACGGCGTCCGGCCGGAGATCGAGATCTTCGACCTCTCGCACCTGCACGGCGCCAGGCGCCTCGTGGAGGCGGGCCTCATGGACGCGCGCCCGCATGTGCAGTTCGTCATGGGCGTGCAGAACGCCATGCCGGCGGACGAGCGCCTGCTCGACATCCTGCTCGGCGAGATGCGGCGCATCCTGCCCGAAGCGACCTGGACGGCGGCCGGCATCGGCCGCAATCAGGCGGTCGTGATGGAATGGGCCCTGGCGCGCGGGGCCGACGCGGTGCGCACCGGCCTGGAGGACAACATCCGCATCACGAAGGACCGCCTGGCGGCCAGCAACGCCGAACTCGTCGGCCGCGCCGTGGACGCGGTGACCCGCCATGGCAGGCGGGTCGCCACCCCGGCCGAGGCTCGCACCGCCCTCGGGCTGGCGACCTGACGGATGAGCGGCCCGGCTTTTCATCCGGCTGGATGAAGCCGGGGGTCACGTCGGAGGCCGTCGCGAGGTCAGTGCCTCCGGCTGGCGAGCACCTTGTCGATGCGACGCCCGTCCATGTCGACCACCTCGAAGCGCCATCCTCCCGCATCGAAGGCATCGCCGACGCCGGGGATCCGTCCGAGCTGGAAGATGACGTAGCCGGCCAGGGTGGTGAAGTCGTCGCTGTCGGGCGTTTCGGAGAAGGCGAGACGTTCGAAGGCCTGCCGGGCCGGCATCATGCCGTCGATGAGGAGCGATCCGTCTGCGCGTTCGACGACGTCGGGCTCCTCGCCCACCTCGGGGATGTCACCCGCAATCGCTTCCAGGAGGTCCGTCTGAGTGACGATGCCCTCCAACGTCCCGTATTCGTCCACCACCACGGCCATGCGCATGGGCTGGCTCTGGAAGGTCTCGAGGACGGCCAGGATGGTCATGCTCTCGTGCACGACGATGGGCGGCTGCGTGGCCACGGCGAGGTCGATCTCCTTGCCGTCGAGGACCTGGTCGAGCAGGTCCTGCTTGCGCACGATGCCCACGAGCTCGTCGACCTCTCCGCGACTGATGACCACCTGAGCGTGGTCGCATTCGCGGATCGCCTTGAGAACCACCTCTCGCGGGTCGTCGAGATCGACCCAGAACACCTCGTGGCGTGGGGTCATGATGTCCCGCACCTTTCGTTCCCCGATGGCGAAGATGCGCTCGACGGCCTCCTGCTGAACCTCCCGGATGAGGCCCGCCTCCTGGCTCGCCTGGATCAGCAGGTTGAGCTCGGCCGTCGAATGAAGGGAGCCCTCGCCATGTCCCGGCTGAAGTCCGCAGAGGCGCAGCACCCCGTTGCCGAGGGCGTTGAGGAAGAGGATCGCAGGGCGGAAGACGAGGAGGAACAGGCTGAGGGGGCGGACGACCGCCAGTGCCGTGCGCTCGCTGCGCTGGAGGGCGAGGCTCTTCGGGGCGAGCTCGCCGAGCACGATGTGCAGGGACGTGATGATGGAAAACGCGACGACGACCGCGACGGTGTGCGAGGCGACCGAGCTGAGCCCGATCGGCAGCCATGTCAGCGCTGGCTCGACGAGGTGAGCGAGGGCGGGTTCGCCGACCCAGCCCAACGCGAGGGACGACAAGGTGATGCCGAACTGCGTCGCGGCGAGATGGGCATCGAGCCGGTCGGTCGCCCGCTGCAGGGCACTCGCATGCGCGCGACGTTCGATGACGAGTTCCGCGACCCGCGAGCGGCGCACGGAAACGAGGGCAAATTCAGCGGCAACGAAGAACCCGTTCGCGAACACCAGCACCAGGACCGCCACCAGCCCCAGCACGGTCGACCATGCATCTTCGGAAATCGCCGTGACCCTTTTCGAATGAACGGCTTCACTTACCAGCCAAGGGGCGATCGATCCAAATGGCCGGGGAGGCGGATGCCCAGATTTACGCCCACAGGATCGATGGCCCGCCACCATAGCCGGCACTCAAATCGAACGACTCGCTATGTCGTCATGCTCAGTCTTTCCCGACAAATCGCGGCTGATTGTCGGTCGCGCAACGATGCGTGCACGACGCCGCTCGATATCTGTGTTCGACGGATCGATCGGGCCTGCGCCTCCACGCAATCGACGGCTATCGATGACGTTGCGAAAGCTTGGGATACCCTCGCGTCCTCAGCTCCAGTCGACATCGAGATCCATGGCGCGTTCGAAGGCGGCCGCTTTCATTTCGCGGCCTTTCGGATCGGCCACGCAGATATCCTTGAAGCCCCGGCCTGCCAGCTCCCAGGTCTTCTCCAGAGCCTGATCAGCGGTGCCGCACGCGAAAACCAGCGCGCGTCCGGCGTGATCGTTTGCCTTAACTTTGTACAAGATCGGTCTCCGAGCCGTTCGCTGCCCGTTATACGCCAGCGAGCGGCATCGGGCGAGAGAGCCGGACGACGTTCGAGGGTCCACGGGCCGGCACGAACCGGCCGGGCCGGAGCCGCTTTGGCCTGAACGGTCTGTCGGTCCACGCATGTCTCGTTTGACGAGAACAGTTGGTCGACATCCCCAAACGCGAGTGCTCACGACACGCCTCGCAGTCCAGTCCCACGCTGCCGTGAAAGGCGATAGTTGTCAGCGAATCGCCCGCTAAGTCATTGTTTCCATTCACCCGGATCTTGACGGCTTTCAAATAGATGGCAGTGGATAAGTGTATATGTGGCAGCTGGGTCCAGGTCGGGATGAGTTGCGGCATAAAAAAAGCCCCGTTGGGGACGGGGCTGCGGCTTGGCATATGGGGGAGTGATCGAGACGCCATCTCAGTTTTTGGGTTTCTTACGAGGCCGGGATCTCCATAGGATCGGGCGATTAATGTGAAGGTCGGATTGGATTTCGGCCACATCGGCCCGCCGGTAGTAGGTAACCCCCAAATCCGCATCTGCGAATGTTGGCTGCAATCCCGACGCTGAGAGGAAAGCCATCGCGGTGTTCGGTTTCGATCCCATCCCTCGGGCGATGAGCCGGAGATCGATGTTCGCCGCGATGAACCCGTCGAAGGACAGAGCGGGGATGACATCAATCGCAATTCCGGTTTCAGCGTAAAGCCCTTTCTCGCTCGTCATCGCCCCCCGGTCGATCAACGCCCCGACCTGTTCGGTATCCCTCCCGAGCAAGGCGGCCGCCTCCGACATGGTGGGACCGCTGAGCTCATGCTCGTCAACCAACGAGCGGAGCTCATCGAGACGGAAAAGCAGCGAGCCGACGCCATGCGCTCCCTCGCGACGGCCGACCCACGCAACGCAGCGCCCAAGGACAAGCCGCAAGATCTCGATCGGTGCACGGAGCAGGCGGTCCGCCCCTTCGTAAAGGCCGACCGTTCCTTCGGCATCCTCCTCGACGCGGGTGGTCCCGACCATCACTCGACCGAGCAGATCATTTACGTCGTCGTTCGAGAAGGCATGTCGCCAGCCCGCTACACCCCCGTCGAACACTGGGATCAGGATCCTGTGGGCGACCAGTGCAAGGAGCAGGGGTAGGTCGCAAGCGAGGCGACACGCCGTTTCCGCGAGGGGAAGTGCGAGCGTGGGTCGCGGTGCAGGATCAGCGATCGATAGGTTTGTCATAACATGGTTGTCCGGGGTGCCCTGGTGGAGGCGATCTCGGATGATGCGAGGTCGCCCATTCATGATCGCGGCGTACTTGGACGCAGCGGCCGATCCAGTGAGGACGCTGGGTTTCTCCGCGATGTCGACGGGTACCGGCTGCGCGAGATGGCGCCGCAGCAGCGCCCGCACGGGTTCGTAGGCCTCCACGTGGGAGTGCGCGTTCACCCATGCCTGCAGTTCCGTGAACGGCGGTCTCGGCCCAGCCCGAACGCGGCACCCGTATGGATATTCGCGCCGCAGGTTCGTCAGGAAGTCCTGCAAGGCATGCTCACCCCCGCCGGCGATCCCGATGCCGACGGATCCTGCCAGGTGGAGTTCCGCCTCGTCGCCCTGCTTAAGGTGGACACCCCGTCCGTGGACGGCCAGCGTGCCTATGACCTCACAGAAGCGGATGGCGACATACAGGTCCAAGCTGTCGAGAAAGGTCGCATTGCAGGCTTGGCCATCGAGACGACAAACGACATAGCGCTCAAGCTCCGAGGGGGCCCGCCGGAGCGATGTTACGATCAGGTCGTCCAGGCGCTTCAGGTGCGGGCGCGTTACACCTGTGAAGTCGTGCTTCGTGGGCCCGGTACCGGCCCCGAGATCGACAAGGGCGATGCCATGCGTGGTGCAGGTCCTGACCCCCTCGACCTGCCAGGCAAGCCTTCCGAAGGCGGCGGCATGAGGCAGGAGTTGCTGGTTGCCCGCGATATCGGCCTTCAGGCATGCCGGGCAGACGTGGAACCGGTTCAGCCTCAGTGATGATGCGTTCATACGATCGCCGCGGACGTGGAACGCCTTACCCTCCTTCCTGATGCTCGCGGCGATGAGCCGAGCGACGGGCACGTCCGAGAGCTCGGCCAACCGGCCCAGTTCGCTGGGGCATCCATCGACGAGACGGCTGAAATTCAATGCCCAGTCCGTACAGAAGGACCTCGCGGACGGAACGCCGTTCCTTGCCGCGAGGCGTGAGAGATAGGCCAGCGCACCTTCGTCGGGTTGCAGCAGGATCGTCAGGAGCAGGTTCGTGACGGTCATGCCTTGGATCCCTTCTTCCCCTTGGACTTGTTGCCATCTGGCGGCGGAAGGGGTTCGCTGCGCGCAAGGACCCGCGTGCAGTCAATGTCGCGATAGTCGGCTGCGACGTAAGGGTTCCAGGGTGCGAGACAGCCAGTCCGGAAGGCATACGCCGCCTCGAAATGCTCGATGGTGAGTTCGTTGGCCTTGGCTTCGAGGGCCCAACGGATCGCGTTGTGGATCTCTTCGATGGTGATTCCGAGCAGGTTGCAGCCGGCATGGACGAGCCTCGGCAGGATGGCGAGCACGGCGGCTTCCTTGATGCCTAGACAGGCGATCCTCGGGAGTTCCTTCAAGGCCGTCCTAATTGCCTCCCTGTCCTTGGTCAGCGCGATCCTCTCGAACATCTGCCAGCTGCCTCGTCGGACGGATGACCGGTCGGGACGCAGGAAGTCCTCGAACTCGGGCTGACCCGAGATGATCAAGCCGATGGGGTAATCCTCGTCGACGAGGAGCGACCGCAGGAGATGCCGCAGCTTCACCTGCTCGTCGGCGCGGAGCGTGACGTGGGCATCCTGGAATTCATCCAGGTGAAGCACGAGGATGCCGAGGGACTGGATACGCTCGCGCACCGTTCCCCAGATCTCGGGGCTTGGAACCCTCGTGCGCCGGAGGGGGTACCCGGTGGCACGAAGGACGACCCTGCCGAGCTCGCCCACGCTGCAGGGCGAAGGGACACGAACGGTGATGACGGGGCAACGGACTCCCTTCTTCCCATAGTTGGGCACACGGGCATGCTTGGACAGCAGCCGGCGTACCGCGCTGGTCTTGCCGGCCCCGCTGGGGCCGAGCACCACGACGATGTTGCCCTCCAGACGTTCGGCGAACCCATCGGCATCCTCGTGCGCGTCGGGATCCCTACGCTCGGTCAGATCCTCAAGGAGACGATCGAAGTGCTTCGCCAGAAGCGTGTCGCGATCGGTGCGAAGGTAGACGTGCCGGACCTTCTCCATGAGTTCGGACCGCCGTCGCGCCTCTTCAGGCAGCGATGCACGAACGACGGCTGCGGGGTCGAGATCGATTTCCTGGTCGAAGGTGGAGGTCATAGCTCGATCTCGAAGTCGTCGAATTCGGGAAGGGTCGGGGGGCGGTCGTCCGGACCAGTGACGGGAATGCCCCGATCGAGGGGATCACCTCTTTCCGACGCCGGCTCCGCGGCATCGGCGTCCGGCATCGTCCAGCCCTGCATGATCTCGCGTTCGGCGCGATCGATGTCCTCCACGGTCGCCTGGACAGCGGAAATCCCCGCCCTGTCCATTGCCTCCCGTGTCAGGATGCCGGCTTCCCGAATGGCGGCGGACACCGCGTGCTGGGTCAGCGCCGCACCGGCCGCGTGCTTGTGCGCGAGGTCCCGGCTCGCGCGGATCCAGGTCTCCAGGGTGACGTCCTCAAAGCCCTCCCTGACGCAGGTGGCCACGTGCCAGGCGTTTCCAATGCGCACGGCGACCTCGCCCAGGTCCTCGGGATCGAGCTTGACCTCCATGTCCACGTTGCCGTGATGCTTGAAATGCTCGACCAGCGGCTCGCACCAGTAACGAAGGCCCAGGACGCGAATACCGCCGTTGCCGAGGGTACGTTCGAGCGGAATGCCGAAAATCGAACGGATCTTATGCCGATCGGGGGCCTTGCTGACGCCGAACATGCCCGTCAGCCGGATCCATGCGTCATGCGGCGTCTCACCGGCGAGGCCGTCGTGCGGCTGGCCGTGGTAGGCATCGACGATCCAGCGTGTCAGGAGGCGGGCGAGCGTCTCCGTATCGATGCACGCATTGGCCTTGGAGTCGTAATCTCCCCTGGCGATGACGTTCTCGAAGGTCTTGCCGGGCAGACGCGCGATCAGCTGATGACCGACCGTCCTGAAGAAACTTTCCATCGTTCCCCTAAGGCTCGGCACGCCTCCCGACGGGAAGTTCGGCGAAACGCCAAGCGCGGCGACCTTGCCGATGAAAATAGGATTGTTGAACTGACTGCCCCCGTCGGAATTGATGCCCTCAAGTCTGGCGCACTGATTCCAGGGCAGTACGGCACCCGCCGCATCGGCGTAGGCGCGCTTGTCCGTGACGGCCATCCGCACCACGGCCACGGCGGCCGCGGTATCCGCGGATGCCGAGAGCCTGGCACCGACGATGACCTTGCTGGCAACGTCGATGGCGGCACAGAAATGCATCCGCTTGACCTTATGGCGGGTCTTGCCGTCGAGACGATCCCAAAGGCCGATGACCGTTAAAATCGATTGGAGGTCGACCTTCCAACTGTCGATCTCGATGCGCTCGAAGGGTCGCGTGACCACGACACCCGAGGTGATGATCGCGAACTTCCGCTTTGCGCGTTCCAGGGTGTAGCGGCGTGAATAGACGTAGAACTTGCCTAATCCAGCGATGTACAGGCCCAGGGCAGCCTTTGATGGGCATGCGATTTGGGCATCGGGCGATCTACAGAGATTGGCACCGTCGATCTCGGCCTTCATGTTGCGATGGAGGTCCCTGATCTTCGGCCGCGCATCGGACGCATATCGCTGACCATGCTTGACGAGGGCGAGCAGGGCCTCGCCGACGATCTGAGGCGTACGGCAGCCGCTGCGGTAGCGACCGTCGCGCAGGTGCACGGGCGAGTGACCGCGCTCCTCAAGGATGGCCAGCCATCGGAACAGGGTCCGCTCTCCGGGCGGCTCACGAAGGACCGTCTTGATCTTCGAACCAGCCGCCCGCTTTCGCGGCTTCGCATTGTCTCCCTTCTTGGGCTTGGGGGGAGCCCAGGAGACATCGAGGTGCCTCATGTCCTCGTTGATACGCTTGATTGCGAGCGCCATCCCCTCTTCGTTCTTGAGGATCTCGCCGGACTCGAAAAGCCTGATGATGCGGCAGCACCACTCCCACTTCCAGACGACGTCAGGGATCTCCTTCGCGACAAGATCACTCAGTTCCTCAGTACCGACCTCCGACCGGGCAATAACCTTCTTTGGCGAATAGAATTCGGGATCGATCCTCCAATCTCTTCGGTTGCTGAGCATCCACATCTCGTCATGCGAGACGTCCTCGAAGACGGCCGGGAGGTCGACGCGGTTGAGGATATGGCCACCATCGGTATACCGGGCGTGGGTGTAGTGCAGCCCCCCGATCGTGATGCGGTCGTGCTGGCCGAACCGCAGGCGCAGGACGTGCGGAGCCGGCACGAGCGCCGTGCGGGTGAGGTGGGCGAGACCGGCGCTCATGACACGCGGCCTTCGTTGGCGACCAACGAGACGCGGCTCGCGTAGTCGATGCTTATGCAGCTCAGGACCCGAAGTGTTCCGGCATGGATAAGCCGTGCGACGGCACGGAAGCCATCACCCCCTAGCCCGCTGGCCTCAACGAGGCAGGCGACCGTGGTCGTCCCCTGCAGGGACGACGCGATCTCGAACACGATCCGGTCGTGATCCGGCCGGTCGTCGTCCCTGACGCAATGGAACAGTTCGGCGTCACGGACGAGATCGCGCGGTGCATCCCGCTCGGTCATCGGTACGACGACGTCGGCGATCGACCGAGGGACGTACCGGGCGATCCGGGCGCACAGTCCGGCGAGGTCATGCCTCCGGGCCCAGTCCTCGGTCTTGACGGGAATGAGCGCCCTCAGCCCATCGCTGCGAAGGGCCAGGAAATCGAACCAGTGCCTTCGCTTCGCGCCATCCTCATCGACGTATGAGATAGGTTCAATCTGCTCACGGACATCGACGATGTCGCGTCGGGCGAGGAGCACGAGAAGCACCCGCTTCTCAAGGTTGCTCTCGTAGCGGATGATCTTCGAATTCGACCCGCGGGTCACGAGGGCACCGCGAAGCGATCCCTTGTCGGGGACGACGATCTTGCGGGATGCGTCCGACGCTCTGGGCGGGACGAAGGGAGGCGGAACGGGACGGCCGGACGGAGGGGACTTGGACATGGCTGCCTCCAATCACGAGGCAGCCGACCGCTATCGCGGCTCGACTAGACCTCGGGAGGTATCGGGAATGGGCGAGGGGTGCGACGCGGGCCGATGCGGCCGACGGTCGTCGCAGACCGGCCGAGAGGCCGGATCGGAGGTTTTCGGTGAATGGACAGGCGAGTCATTGAGATGCCTTCGAATTGGTGGATACCCAAGCTTGCGCTCGGGTAGGGGGTAGCAGGAGCCGCGGAAATCAGCGTCAGCTCGGACGAACGATTTTGGCGTCTTATCTTGGTCCCAACCACCTTAGCGGTGAAGGGCGTGGACAATGGCCCCAATTCGGCAAGTCGTTTCGACATGAGACCTCCTCGCGTCATGCCCAATGTTCCGGACAAGACGATCTTCTGAAACGGGTACATCGAGAACTGTGCCACGCCTGCCAACATCTCGGCGAGGTAGCTCACCAGCGCGCTAAGCCCGAGGAATCTATCGATGAGATTAAGACGGAGGCGTCCGCCATCTTGATGGACGAGTTCAAGCGCGTCCTCGTCGAGGATAGTCATGGCGGAATACCCAGCATTCTCCTCGACCAGGACCGCCCTGCAGCCTTTTGGCTAAAGAGTCGGCATGGAGAAGGGGCCGCACCGATCACAGGCGCGCTGATGGGCGAGCATGAAACCGAGATCAGCGATGATGGGGTTTCTGGGACCGTGCATGACACCGCACCCCATGGTCGGGGGCGCATTGCGGTAGTTCAGGATCCGGTGCGCCTTCAGGCACCTCGGATCATTTCCGAAGGGGGGAGCATCACCAACAAGGAGAAACCGCCGGAACGGGGGGCGTCGAAGGTAATGTCAATCATGCCTGCCTCCTGCGGTTGGGACCAGGTCATGGCCGGGTTCGCGTCTGTTGGTCGGGAGTTTTATACTGCCAGAGTTCCCCTGCCATCAGGTTAACAAAACCCTGGGCGATTGATGAAAGCCCAGGGAATGATGGAACGGTCGAGCGTTTTTCGAGGGTACGATCCAATCTGTGACCTCATGGACGGTTAGTTTCAGGCATGACCAGGATTGCCCGGGAATGCGATGACAACCCCCGGGGCGTGGCTCTGGGTAACCATCGTTCGTCGGTTCCGGATGGCCCGCCGCTCAGCCTCGACCATGACCTCGGCGGCGACGGCGATCCGTGCTCGCTCCACCACGTCCTCGAACACCTTGCGGCCGAGCTCGCGCTCGATCTCCATGAAGGTCTCAAGGAGTGCCATCACCGCCTCATCCATGACGCGGTCCCCCATTCTGGGTAGCCGGGCCCTGGACGAGCTTGCGTTCATAGCCGTCGACGAGTTGGCGAAAGGCGGCGCCGTCGATCTGGCGGTCCTTGACCAGGCGATTGGCAAGGATCTCGACAAGGTCGCGGTAGCGGGTGACGATCTCCACCGCCTGGGCGCTAAAGGCCTTGAGCGACATCTCGATGAGGCGGCGGAAGTTCGCATCCTCGTCGAGCAGCGAGGCAGCCTTATCTGCCGGCCGTCGCTGCACCAGTCCTTCGCCCATGCCAAAACTTGCATGGATGGAGGCCGCGAGGTTCGTGGCGGTTGTCAGGTCGCTATACGACCCGGTGGAGGGCTCCATTCCGAATACGATTTCGCCAGCACGCCCGGCCAGGGCAGTGATGATCACGCTCTCGATGTCGGCGCGGGTACGCGCGACCTCTCCGTCGGGGTAGGCCCCGATCATGCGACCGCCCTGGGTGGGGCTGGATAAGATCGAGATTGACCGGATGACGCACGCCCCGGTCTTAAAGGCGACTACAGCGTGCGAAGCCTCATGGACGGCACATCGCCATATCGCCCCCGGTGACCGGTTATCCAGGGCGAGGATCTCGACCATGAGGTCGCCGATCTCCATAGGTCGCCGTGCCACGCGAGCCCGTCGCCTTGCCCCCTTCGCCCACCCCGCGATGACCGCCCCCGTGGCACCGAGGGCGATACCTCCGATGTGGTCCAGGTGGACGCCTTCAAGATCCTTGCCCAAGTGCTCGCGAAGGATCCCGGGAATGGCCTTCTCATCGGGCGGCAGGATCTTGATGACCCTCGACAGCCGGCCCGGGCGTACCAAGGCCGGATCGAGGGCATCACCGAAATTCGTCGCACCGATGATGACAAGATTGGAGGACGATGGCCCGCCGGATGAGATACCGTCGAGGAACTGTAGGATGTACCCGACGATAGGTGCCCAGTAATCCGCATTCCGCGAACTGGTGGTTGCCCGATTGGGAATGGCGTCGATCTCGTCTAAGAACAGGATCGCCGGGGCGGCATCCGCAGCCTTCAAGAAGGTCGCCTCAGCCTGCTTCAGTACGCTGTCCAAATAGCCGGTCCCATCGATGAACCACTTGGCAACGCTGGTTGTTATAAGTGGCAAGCCAGATGACTTGGCAATGCTTGCAACAATTGTTGTCTTGCCAGTTCCGGGAGGACCAGCAAATACCACCTGCCTATCAATTGAAGAGAAATCAGATATTTCGCCCCTGCGCCAAGCATCAACGTCGTCGACCAGCCTCTTTGCCCATTCACCGGCCTGGCCGTAACCGTACAAGTCCTCCAGTGGTGGGACATGCGTCTGGAATTGGGCGACTACCGTCATGCCGGCCGTGGCCCGCGCCAGTCGATCCAGGCATGACCGGGCGTCGCTGCCGACCCTGATGGCGCTCACGAAGTCGAAGTAATCGAGCCTGGCCCCGAGCTTGTCGGAGCTCGGCCTTGGCCATGTTCCGGTCGCGTCACGGATGGCCTTGCGGATCACCGCCGCCGTCGGGTGCCCCGTCCGGATCCTCATATCCGCGCTGGCCACCACGGATGGCGGGAGAAGGCGTTCGGGAGCGTGGCTGACGGCCACTAGCAGGCTGCTGAAGAAGTCGCTGGCGGGCTTGTCCCGGAGATGATTCACTCTGTCCGAGACAGTGTGAGGTCGGGCGATGCGTGGGCGTGAGGATCGNGCGCGATCCCCAAAGCTGTGCCCGACCACGTTGGGTCGGGACACAGCTCTAGCAGGCTGCTGAAGAAGTCGCTGGCGGGCTTGTCCCGGAGATGATTCACTCTGTCCGAGACAGTGTGAGGTCGGGCGATGCGTGGGCGTGAGGATCGGTCGGAGAGCTTGTTCAGCTATGTTCGTCTGGAGGAGCGCGTTCCGGCCGATCATCCCCTTCGGCCGATCCGGGCGCTGGCCGATGAAGTCCTGGCCGGGCTGAACGGACGCTTCGAGGCGCTGTATTCTGGGATGGGGCRGCCCTCGATCCCGCCGGAGATGCTGCTCCGGGCGACGCTGCTGCAGGCCTTCTTCTCGGTACGCTCCGAGCGGATGCTGATGGAACAGATCGATTACAACCTGCTRTTCCGGTGGTTTGTCGGCCTGGAGATCGATGCYGCCGTCTGGCATCCGACGGTGTTCACGCACAACCGCGACCGGCTGCTGGAGGCGGATGTCGCCCGCGCCTTCCTGTCGGGCCTGATGGCCCTGAAGCCGGTCGAGCGGCTCCTGTCGAGCGACCACTTCTCGGTGGACGGCACGCTGATCGAGGCCTGGGCGAGCATGAAGAGCTTCCGGCCCAAGGACGGCTCGGGCGAACCGCCGGGACCGGGCCGCAACGGCGAGCGCGACTTCCGCAAGGAGACGCGTTCGAACGAGACCCATGCCTCGACCACCGATCCGGACGCCCGGCTCTATCGCAAGAGCGCCGGCCAGGAGAGCCGGCTGTGTTTCATGGGCCATGCCCTGATGGAGAACCGCAACGGGCTGGTGGTGGACGCGACGCTGACCCATGCCACGGGGACCGCCGAGCGCGAGGCGACGCTGACGATGCTCGACCGGCGTCCGCGCCGGCATCGGATCACCCTGGGGGCGGACAAGGCCTACGATGTCCGGGCCTTCGTCGGCGACCTGCGGGCGCGCCGCGTCACGCCCCACATCGCCATCAACGGGGCGGTGTCCAAATCCGGCAAGCCGCGCAAAACGGCCATCGACGGTCGCACCACGCGCCATCCCGGCTACGCGATCAGTCTGCGGTGCCGCAAGCGCGTGGAGGAGGTCTTCGGCTGGATCAAGGCTCAGGCCGGGCTCGCCAAGGTGAAGGTCCGCTCGAAGCCCAAGGTCGAGGCCGTCTTCACCTTCGCGGCGGCGGCCTACAACCTCGTACGTCTGCCCAAGCTTCTGGCCCAGTCGGCGGGATGAGGGGTAGGCCCAGGGCCGGGACCCACTTCCGGAAACGGAGGTGCCGCCGAAGGTGACC